>PBXF01000019.1 GCA_002727515.1 Methanobacteriota archaeon | reverse complement strand
GCTAAGATTGAAATGGTATTTTTGTTGGTTGGATTTTATCTGATAATTGCGACTTTAAACAATAGAAATACAAATTAAATCTACACGTAAACTGATAATTCAGAGGGGCCACCCGAAACCCCTTTGCATTTTATTTTCCGAAACAATGGGGATTCAGTGGGTCGGTGCTAACGCTACCCTTTGTATGACTATAGGTGCAGGGAGGAGCGGTTTGTATTCCTGAATAATCGTAATTTCTGATTTATTGATAATTAATCATTTCTTATCAGTTGAACACCGATTGCACCAAACAATAATGTGAGCACGTAACCGCTTGCTGAAAGATTCAATTCAATTGTAACATCCAGTTTGAAACCCTCGCCGGCTGGATTAGTTTCTCCTAAAGTACCAATGCCAACATAGTACTCACCATCCTCAGGAGACCATGTGAGCCCAGTAGTACCATTTTCACCAACTACCTCAAATTCGCTGTCTCCTGCTTTACAGGTTTCACTATCTGATAAAATTCTTTCAATTGGTGGAATACTGTCGCATTCTTTTTTCTTATCCTCATCAGCGATCACAAGGAAAATATCGTCTCTATCCCAATTTACCGTTGCTTCTGCTGAAAGTAAGAGAGGAATTGGATTGCCTCGGAGAGGTTCAGGGCCAAAAAATATGGTGCCCTGTGTGAATGAAGGAGGCGACATGGGAGCTTCACGAGAGACGGGTTCAAGCGTAATACCAATAGTTCCAACAATCAAAAGTAGAGTTGCTATTGCCGTAACTGCATAACCAACCTTCCTAAATGAGCGTCTCCTAATTCCGTTTTCTTGCATTTCATTGAGCAAATCATTGTATGCTCTACTCGATTTCTTTTCTTTGGGATTCATATTTACTGAGTCTCGAAGAAGTGAAGCAGCCTTACGATAATCGGATTTAGAATTTGTTTGTCGAGCGATTTTGTGAGTTGCCATACCTGCAAGACGAAGTGTGGTTTGGTGAGAACCACTCTCATCCAATTCTCGAAGGAGCAAAAGAGCATCTTCTGCTTTATTTTGGGCTATCAATTTCTCTACTTTTTTCCAAACCTTTCTCTGCTTATCTGACTCTGACAAGATATTGTTTTTCTTGTCTGCCATGGTACTGCCTAATACAATCACAATTAATCCAATTGGTACATTGTATCTGTATTAGATGGAATTAATACAAATTGTTTACAGCGGATATTGTCAAACACTACGCTCGAATATTACGGGCATCCGATCTTTTTGCCTGCTTAATCAAACAAGGATTTTCCTACGAAATGAAACAGCAAACAGCATTGTTAGAATAACAAGCCATGCTTCAAATCCTGGTACTAATTCTTCTTCAGTCGCATCTTCATCATCTGTGTTGCTTTCTTCATAATATGGACATCCATTACCGGGCAGAGTTGGGTCTACAAGTTCTGCATTCCAGTATTCCCATTCCTCACATTCGGAAGATGTATCGTCAACGTATTCCCAAATATTAGAATCGAATGGAGCATAATCTGAATTGTCACCTACACCGTCTTGGTCGGAATCTAACCACTCTAACGGATCGTATGGGAAAGCATCGAAATCATCTGGGTAGTTATCACCATCAGAATCGAGATAAGGCACGGTTATCGTCAAATTAAGCGTGTCCAAAAGGACGGCTTGGTTGTTGGAATCATAGCCGTAAGCATTGATGTAAATCGGTTGAATAAGCGTAACATTCGTTCTAATCGAATCAAGCATCAATCCAAGTGAGAAATTATCCCCTTGTTCCAATCCATCGGACCGGTTCCAAACACCATCGAGGCGAAGGTCATACTTGTCAACTGCAGGAGCATCAAAAGATGCTTCATCGAAAGCAACTTCAACGAAGGTTGGACTCATTTCAGTCGAAATGAGTGTTCCATTCACGTACATGAAGTCTGAGACGACGAATTCCAACAAGTCTGGTTCAGTCAACTCTATGCTTGTTTCAACAGCAGGATCATTCCATAGACCAGTGACAGGGTCATAAGACCATTCTCCAACCCATTGACATTCACCTTCCTCGTCAAGAACGAATTCGCCACCGGCGATTACTGCACCTTCCGGTGCAACAACACCTTGACAGGCCATAAGCGTTATTTCGAACCAATGATATGTTGTCCAACGTTTGTCGTCGCCTTCATAGGTTTGGATGTAGACATGCACCGTTTGAGTAAGATTGGTATACATTCCATCGATGGAGAGCGCCAATGAGAATGCATCAGAATCGGACAATGCCTCCGAGTAAGCATAGAGACCTTCCTGTAAGAGGTTATATCTTTCAATAGCCGACTTATCGAAATCATCCATAGAAAATGCGCCCACAACATATACATCTCCATTCTCAGAACCTGAGACAAGGGTTCCGTTGATGTAGAAGACATCTGCATCGGTCGAGGTCAGATTTGTCGTCATATCAAATTCGAATTCAGGTGGTTGGTCGCTGCTTCCTTCGGGGAGAACAACGAAGTACATTCTGTATTTCTCAGATACCTTTCCAACCGCATCAAAGACACGAAGCTCCATACGAATCTCAGATTCAGACTGGCCATCCTGATTTACGGTTACATTCTGAAAAGAATAGGTAAACAAGCCGTTGCTGGAAGCAGATTCAGAAAAGGTATGTCCCTGAAGGTTGGGTTGTTCTCCATATGGCATATCGAAATAAATCTTCCACTCATATGTTGCAACTCCGTTATCTGTGGTCGAATCTGGATCGTTGGAATTACTTCCATCAAACTCGACATTCAATTGTCCAGTTTCATCAAGAGTTAACCGATAAACATCCCAGTCTTGTCCCGAGACAGTTTTGGTTCCAGCATGAAGAATATTTTCAACAATCGCTTGGTTTGCGCCCAGTGTAAAATTGGCGTAGGGGACATACTCATCGCTTGAAAATACGGTTACCTCATCAGGTAATTCTATTGTCTGTGGGTGTTGAACTAGTCCACCCAAAAGCAAAAGAGAGGCTATCACAAGTGTTATTCGCATGTCGAGATGTAATCACTTGTAGGAAATAACATAATCGCCACCAACTATATTTCACAAACCGAAGATTTCGTTAATCCAACTCACATGGAGAGGCCATGGCCGGGGACTTACAGCACATCCACGACCCCGCCAAAGCCGAAGAATTTGCTCGTACTTTAGGTCTACAAATTGGCGGAGGAGGTCACCCATTTGTCGGCCCATGGGGTACTAAGGGACTTTATGCATACAAATCGGGAAAAAACAGCGGCATGGCCTTTTTCGGCACAGGAGGCATCGAAATACAACGTTTAACGATACCGCATGAATCTGACAAGTATCGTCCATGGAACCGTTACGACCCTGATATTCCTGCCCACATCCGCAAAAAACTGATCGAGTTAGAGGATGATGATTCTACTAGTATCGGTCAACCCCCGCAGCCTGGAGCAACCGAACTCCACACAGAAGCTCCATCCATCGATATTGATGAAGGAAAAATAGCCCTCAAGAGCGTGCACGGAAAATATCTCAGCGCCCAGCCCGATGGTCGTGCTGAGTGGAATCGTAACATCGCAAGTGAGTGGGAATATTTCCATCTTGAGAAACGGCAGGGTGACAAAATCACCCTCAAGGGTGCGCACGGAATGTACGTTTCAGCACAACCCGACGGTGAGGTGCAAATCAATCGCCAAGCTGCACCGCCAACTGGCTGGGAGGAGTTCACAGTCGAAGACCGTGGCAACAATGTAATCTGTTTGAAGTCCATTCATTGGAAATACCTGAGCGCACAGATGGATGGAACAGTGCAATGGAATCGTGACAGTGCACCCAAAGGTGGCTGGGAAGAATTCCAGATAGTGCGACCGGGGGGGCCCGGTGGCCAAGCCTCTAGCGCAGCGACTGAAATTCAAGAGCAAGCCCTCGCTGAGAGAAAAGAATCCATTGAAATTTTCGAGGCAGTAGCCGGCAAGCCTGTTCGTTTCAAAATCAACAACCCTCCAAGCAGTAACGATGCTTGGGTCGGCATCTATCCCACCCACATTTTCAACAACCAAGACCACGGAGCGCAAAACCGACGATGGAAATGGCTTCGTGATATCGATGTGAATAATGCATCATTACCAAAACAAGCGGCAGGCAGTTACAGCATCCGAGTATTCTCAGATGGAGGATATACACTACACGAAAGGAAAGATTTCACTGTTGAAGCTGTACCAATTGACCCAGTCGCCGTAGAATCAATCAGGAAAAAGGCATGGATCGCTTTAGCCATTGGTTTTTTGTTGCTCGCTCCAGGAATTCCCCTCTTTATCATGGGCCTAGGTGGAGGATTCCAGTATGAGGCAGTGTCTTCTGGAACTTTCGAAATCATAGATGCAGACGGACAAGGAGACTTTGGGTTTGAGATTTTCATTGAGGGGGTGGCAGGTGATTTTGATGGAAACGGTATCCATAATTACTGTGAAAATGTTGTCATCAGCGCCAATCATACTGGTGGTTGGTTTACCACTGGACCACACGGTGAGAATGTGGCCGGAAATCCTCCAGATGAAAGTAGAGAAGTGTTTTACAAGGAAATTACTGGCGAGGGCAGCGGAGACTGCGGTTCTCATCATAATCCTGAACAAGCAAGTAACAACGGAGTTCAACTCGTCAAAATCGGACGAGCCTGCAAAGACTGTATGAACGGCACTACTACTATCACTGCACAAAATCAAGAAGGCAACGAGATCTTGATGTGGATTAGAACCGAAGAAAATCAAGAAACACTTGGAATGCTAATCCCAGGCGCCATAATGATGGGCATTGGTGCATTGACTGTCATTGGGTCTTTGGGTATCCTCGCAAAAACGCGTGGCTCCAATGGCCGAGGCCGAGCTACTTCTGCCGATTCAAGTCACATCTCTGGAACCCCATCCAATGCTGGAAATTGGTTTGCAGAACTTGTAAAACAATCCGAGGTTATCGAATACCGAATAGCTAGTGGAGAGAAATTAGGTCATCATGAACGAGTGACAGAAGAAATGAAATTTCCCGATAAGGCAAAAGTCGAATTCGATATTGAACAAGGTAGTTCCTTGTGGAAATGGTATTCTCATCTGTTTAACGATCCTGCAAAATCTGCGATTATAGCAAGAGAACTCGGTCTTGGAGTTGGAGGAGTTGGTTACGGCTTTGAAGGCAAATGGCGAGACAAAGGGTTATTCGCATATCATTCAGGAAAGTATGCAGGGCACGCATACTTTGGTACAGGAGGCAATAGTGATCAAGAACTCCAACAAAAGGGTGGGGACGACAAGTATCGACTTTGGGAAGCGAAAGATCCTAACATGCCAAAAGAAGTACGTGAGAGATGGTTAAAGATTGAACCCGCTCTTGCTAGAGATTATTACTTAAATTCTCGACAAAATAGGTAAATCAGGTAATTCGTAAAGCTCTATCTAAAAAACTCTCAAGTTTGTGATTATTGATTGAGAATTGCTTCCACGAGTGGAGCAAATGTATCTCCGTGAGGGTATGGCGAGACAACACTTGCAACTTCTGCAAGGGAGTCAAAGCAACCTCCTACAGCTACAGAGTGACCGACTAATTCGAACATTGGAATGTCATTGGGTGCGTCACCAACCGCTAGTACATCTTTTGGAGAAAGACCTATTTTTTCAAGTGCGACCTTGAGCCCCTCTCCTTTCGATAAATGAGGTTCCATCAAATGGATGGCAAATCCAGTCTTTACTACTGCTAAATCAGAGTACTCAGAGTTTTGAACCCAGTTGTTTACTTCGCCTAAATCTTCATCTTTGAATAAACACCACTCCGATTCACGCCAAGCGTTGGTGGTGATTCCTTCAGGATCTACATCAATGTCTTTGGCCATATCTTGTGCACAATTCCTTGCTCTTGCTCCATCTGCTCTGACAATTGGTTCATCCCATGTAGGGTGCCAAACCACGCCTCCGTTTTCACAGACTATTGGACCGCTTGCTCCTATGAATCTCATAAGCCCGTATGTAATAGCACGGACATTTCCTGTAGCCAAAATGATAGGTATACCTGCGTCTTCTAGTCGACGAAGTGCTTCAATTGCTCCCAAATGCAATTTTTTGTTATAATCAGTAATCGTACCATCAATATCAACTGCAATGGCTTTTGGTATCCATCCCTTTGGCAGCCATTCCATGTTAGTCCTACAAGGTTATATTCAATATGCTTACGATAATAGGGTTGATGAAATAGAAATTGTTGGTATCATACATGCAGGGCGATGGGGAGGAGTTCCTTTCGCTTGAGGATGAAGAAATCCCTCCTGCAAAGAAATCTAAAAAATCATCAAAAAATAAGGGTAAATCGGTTGTTAAATCATCTTCTAATGTTCCAGTTACATCCTCTCCAGTCCAAGCTGAAATAATTGATATGGAAGTAATAGGAGATTATGGTGGAACACATAATCTGTGCTGGCCAATTCACGATATGGATTGCCCCGATTGTGCATCAAAGGCAATGAATGCTCTCAATAGATTATCTCAAGTTAACAGTTCAAAAGTAAGTGCAACCGATGGTACAGTTACACTAGAAATAGACTTTGAAAAGGGTAATGTTTCCGAGGCATCTGCAATATTGAGTTCACTAGGAAATGATGCAGATTTGCCTTATCTAATGGTTTCTGGTGTTCAATCATCATCTGTTGCTACAAGACATAATATTGCAATCAAAAGTCTACCAAGAGTTTTCAGGAGGCAACCAGGAATATTAGATTGTGAAATCGATAGAGATAACAACATTCTTTTGCAGATTGCACCGGATATGCCTATTGAATTGGAGAATGCTATGAACCATTCTCTAAAGGCGGTATTGGGTTCTAATTTTGAACTAATATCTGCAAAAAATTCGCGCTTGTCGGGAGGACAATGGAGAATGATAGGTTCTGGAATAGCATTCATCATGCTCTTGTTATTGATAATCGGTGAACAATTAACAAGCAATCGATGGGTCTTCGCAACAATTGGAACAATAGGAGTTCTAATCGGCGGGACAAAGATGTTCAAACAAGGATATGCGTCAATTCAAAATCGCCAATTAGGTTTCCAAGTTTTGACCTCATTAGCAGTAATTGGTGCATCCTTTTTGGAGGCTTGGCATGAAGCATTGATGGTGATTATTCTAGTTTCATGGACTGAGCACATGGAAAGCGAGGCTTTGATTAAAGCAAGAGATGCAATGCAAGGCGGATTAGACAGATTACCAAAAACAGCACGAAGGATTCCAAAGAAAACAATTTCAAGCATTGGTAAGATAACAGCGCCAGTTTCAATGTCTCCCGCAATACCATCTCATACTGGAATCGAAGAAGTTCCAATCGGGCTAGTTGTCAAAGGTGATCATGTCGAGATTAGAAGTGGAGAATTAATTCCTGTAGATGGGACTGTAATTTCTGGACAAGGCTCTGTTAACAAAGCACCTCTAACCGGCGAATCAGTACCAGTAGACGTATCGAAAGGTGATGAATTACAAGCAGGACTTACTTTATCCAGAGGACCTGTTACCGTTGAGGTAAGTGCTGTTGGTGAAGATACAAGATTATCGGGACTCATAGAAAAGGTACATACTTTCAAAGAACAACCAACTCGATTACAGGGGATGTTGGAAAATTTCACAGCCCTTTGGGTTCCAATTGTATTAATTGGGGCAGTTGTAGCATGGATTGTTCAACCTGATGAAGATTGGAAACTCATTCTATTGCTGTGGGTTGTGGCTTGCCCTTGCGCTCTTCTATTAGCGACACCAGTACCACATGCTGCGAGTCTTTCATTGGCTTCAAAACAGGGCGCTATTGCTCGAGGAGGAGATGTAATGGAAGCATTAGCAAAGGTAAATCTAGCACTATTAGATAAGACAGGAACATTGACATCCGGTAAGCCTAAAATTGGTAAAATTACATTATCAAAAGGAAGAAGGAGAGACTCTGCAATTGCATTAGCTGCAGGAATCGAAGCCTCTTCTAATCACCCGTATGCAGAAGCAATATCTGATTTTGCAGTAAGTGAGAAAATTACCCCAATCAAGGTTTCCAATATTTCAGATGGAGAATATGGAGTATATGGTAAGGTTACTGGAACTGAGGTCAGTTTTGTAAAAGCAGATTCATCCAAATTAGAAGGTTCATTGCTAAATGCGCTGAATGAGGCACTATCTGAAGGCCATGGTGCGAGTCTACTTACTAAAGATAACAAGCCAGTAGCACTATTCACTTTCATTCATGATGATCTAAGGGACGGTACTGATGAACTTGTAAAGTCACTCCACAAAATGGGAGTAAATGTAGAGATTATCTCTGGGGATAATCAAGAAGCAGTGAATTCGCTGGCCGAGAATATCGGTTTACCTGTCAATAATGCTCATGGTGAAATGACTCCTGAACAAAAGGTGAATTGGGTTCAATCAAGGTCAGAGACTCACATAACAATGATGGTTGGTGATGGTTTCAATGACGCAGCGGCTATGGCTGCAGCGGATGTAGGAATTGCTGTTGGTACTGGAGAATCAGCCAATCTAGAGGCAGCAGACGTATTGATACCGGGTGAAGATCCTAGATTGATATCAGATTTGATAAAAGTATCAAAGAAAACTCGAAACATCCTTATCACTAATATCACATATTCAGTAGCTATTACATTGACCTTAGTTTACATGGTTTTAGCAGGAATAAACACAAATCTTGCCGTTGGCGTGCTTATTCACGAATTAAGTGTAATTGGTGTAATTATCAATGGAGCGCGCCTTTCAGGAACAGGTGGAACTGTGAAACTGATAGGAGAAATTGGCAAATCAATCTGGACTGGAACTATTGATTCGTTCAAGGCTTTGAATTCACTTTGGACTAGTTGAATAAACGCTACCTTCAAACCACAGAATACCTACCGCCCACCAACGGTGGCAAAACAATGGCTAGGATTCATGCCGACCCTGTGAGTACTTCTCTGATGCATCCAACTCGTAGAGCGCTATACGTCGCTTTACTAGAGGCCGACGAATACACCACTGTACAACTGCAAAAAATCGTAGGAGTCGACAGATACAACCTATATCACCATCTAAGGAAATTGGAGGCATTAGGACTAGTAATGAATCATAGAGACCAAGGTAGGACTCGATGGTGGTGTGTAATTGAAAGAGTTCCATTACCACATGACGGCTCAGATACTGCTGATGACAATACACTAGGAATCATCAGCCTTTCCAATCCAAGAGTTCAAGCCGCTGCAAGAACGATGTTGAAGGAATTATCAGAATTGTCAGGCAAGCCAATAAATTTTGATTCTTCAACTTTGATTAGTCTCTCTATCAAAGGAAGAAAGGGCTGAATTTAGTTAAGGTGATAATATGTCTGAAGATGAAACTCCAGGTGTAGAATCTAGAATTGACACTCCAGATTTATCTTGTCCAAGATGTAAAAATCTACTCCCAAGCGGCTTAGGTCTTATTACGTGTATAATGTGCAAAGCAGAGGTTAATGTTGAGCATGAAGGAACTAGGAAATTATGGCGCGAAGAAAAAATTAGTTGTCCTTCCTGTTCGAAGGTTTTAGTTTGTGGTGTTGACAAAAGACCAGCAAATCTTCAATGCTCATCCTGTAAATCGCACTTTATTTTGAAACCAAATCGACCTAAGGTAGAAATTGAGTGCCCATCATGTCAAAGAAAACTTAGGATGAACAAAAAGCCTGGTGAAAGAGAAATCAACTGTCCTGCTTGTGAAGCATTATTCAAGGTAAAATTTTGAGGTTTAGAGATGAAATCCACATTCAAACTAATGGGAATTGCGGATTTCATAACAATTTTCAATGGCTTGCTGGGAACATGTGCGATATTGTTTCTGTTACTTGCAGTAGAAGACATGTCTCAGCCTTACTTTGAAGGCGGTGTGAAAGTCAATTACATTTGGGCTGCAATGATGTGTATCTTCCTATCAGCTATTGGAGACATTATCGATGGACCAATTGCTAGGAGATATTCCAAACAGCAATTATTAGGTGGATCACTAGATATTATGTCAGACTGCATTTCATTTTGTGTCGCACCGGCTTTAATGGTATTCACAATGTTTAGCAGATGGGGTGAAGCAAGCCCGATTTGGACAATATTCTTGGCGATAGCATGTTGCTGGATGATTGCATGTGGAATGTTGCGGTTGGCAAGATTCCAACATGATGAAGGAGGATATATTCCATACTTCCACGGATTGTCTTCTCCAGCAAACGCTCTTTTGATAATATCAGTAGCAGGATTAATTTGGCTTCAACCATCTTCAGGAATTGGCCCAGACTTATCGACCTGGGGTTGCGATGTTTGTTTTGGAGAAGGTAAAAAACCATATTTGGATTTCATAATTTTCCCTTTGCTATTGATTAGCGGTGGATTAATGATTTCAGACAGACATATGTCAAAATTAAAGCATGGAATACCTTTGAAATTGTCAATCGTCCAAATGTTTGCACTACTATTGGCCTTGATTCTAGCAATGATTTCTGCGGAAAATTATGCAACAGAATTTGATAATACAGTTGTTGTATTCTTACTCTTCACAATTTCAACAGTTTTGAACCTAGTTTACGTGATAGGTGGTCCCAGATTAGTAACCGAGAGAAGCGCCCCTAATGAGGAATAATTCCGCACTCATTATTTGTCGTATAAATCGCCTCGCGACACCTATTGTTTATCGCACCCCTTATCTATCATGAGAAGTCCATCCCAATCCGGATGGGGATCCTATGAGTGCCAGCGACAGCAAGTCAAGTAATGACGACAACCTTCGGAAAGAAGGTAAACATGGGAATACATCCTTATCTTCACTTAGAGCTCAATTTACGTCCACACCTTCCCCGTCTTTGGACCAAACTATGATGCAGAGCGCAAGATTCAGAGAAGAAGAAAGGATTAGAGCAGGCCTTAGAAGAGAAAGTAAACTTCGTAAGGAGGCTTTAGTTGAAAGAATTGCAGTAATGCAAGAGAATATGGCTACTGACATAGCAAGACAGCATGAAATGTCTCTGGGTGCTTTCGAGAGAGACTTGAGAACCCAAATGGAGAGCGAAATTTCACAATTAGAATCAGAGACCCTTACAAGGGAAGAAATTAGAATCAGAGAGATGCATGAAAAGCGTCTAGAAAGAGAAATAGAAACTCTACAAGACAGTTTAGATGTCGAAAAGTCTCGACGACTTGAAGAGCATAAAGCCACAATTATAACCCAATTAGAAAGCCAACTCTCAGATGAACACAGAAATCGTCTTGCATTCCAGAAGGAAAGACTTGAAATCGAATTCAGTAAATCATTACAAAAGAAAATCCAGGAACTTGAAGACACAATCAGAGTTGAAATGGAATCGCGCTTCAAGGAAATGGAGTCTAGAGAAGTCGCAAGGCTTGAAGAAATCCAAACTCAAAAGCTTGCTGAAAGAGAAGAATCTCTACGCCGTGGAATTAGAGCAAGATTGGAGCAACAACTGAAACTAAGACTGAAGCAAAGAGAAGCAACAATGCGTGCTGAATACGAGAGAAGAAGCCTCCGTCTTGAGGAAGATATAGCTGCTTCAATTCAGGATGAACTTGAAACCAGACTGTCTGCAGAAACAAAAGATCTCGAAGACAAGTTACGTCAAGATGTAGAACTTGCTGTAACAAAGAGAAAAGAAGAACTCAGGGCAGAAGTTCAGAAACAAATGGAATCAAAGTATGCAGAAAAATTAGTTGAAAGAAAGAACCGACTAAGAGACAAATATGACATAACATTCACGAAGGCTGTCGATGACATTTCCCGCTCCTTGGAGGCTGAAATAGAAGCTGAATTAGAATCTAGACTCGATAGAGAGTTCCAATCATACAGAAATTCAAGAGAATCAGAGATCCAGAATAAACTTGCCAGATTTAGATATGAAAGAGAAGCAGAATTGCATGACCAATTGAATAAGAGATATGATGCCAAGAAAGAAGACTGGTCCGAGCGTTTGGAATTAGAATTCCAGGCAAGAGAATCAGCAGCAAGAAAGGCAATTATGTCTGAGATCGATGCTAGATTGAGAAATGAGAGAATAACTCATGAAACTGATTTGGATTTACTAAAGGAAGAAACGGTGCTCGAATTAGAATCTGAAATGGAAGAGAGACTAGCAGAATTCCGTTCAAAGAAGGAAGAAGAGGTTGCTACTCAATTGGAGAGACAACTCGACAAGAGAGAAGAAATAATGCGCAACAAGGCATTGATAGAAGTCAGAAAGAGAGAAGCTAACATCAGAGCAGAAATAGAGGCGCAACTAGGCGTAAAGCGTGCTGAAATCAGAGATCGCCTATCATCTCTAACCAAACAGATGGATGACTTCAAGCAAATGGCTGAAGCAAAGATGAGAGAGACTATTGAGTCCAAGGTTCAATCTGAAATTGATGCTGATGAAGAGCGTCTAACTCAGCAACAAGAAGAATTTGATAATTTACAATCCCAAGACAGCAGAGCAGAGAAGAGACAGTCTTGGTTACAAGCAATATCTGGCCAAACAGCGCAGCCACAACCACAAATGGAGGTTGACCCGACTTCAATGGGTGCAAAGCCTGGCTTGCTTGGTTCTTCTGCTGGAAGACCGATGCGTGGTGCATTAGCACAAGCGGCGGCTCAGCATACTCCATCAATGGGATTGGCCGGAATGAGAGCACCGCGCTCAGCAGCAAAGTCGCTAAGCGGTTCAACACCACTCGTAAAACCTGTCAAAGCGCCAGTGGGCGGAACCGTAGTTCCCGAAGTTGGATTGCCTAAACCGATTGCACCAAAGATGGTTAGACAACCAATACAGCCAGTTGGAGTCCCTCCAAAAGTAGAGGATTCACCTCCAGTAGCAGAGAGTACAATCGCACCTTCAGCAATTAGAAGACCACAAATAACTCCACCCGAATCAGTTCCTGAACAAACTGAGATTAAACCTGAAGTTGAATCTTTGGAGACCCCTAGTATTGTTAAAACGCCGAAACTAGACGTTGCTGGAATTACACCTGTAACAGAGATTCAACCAGAAGCAAAGGAAATTGAAACCATAGAGGATTTAATCGAAGAAGATCTTGATGAAATTGAAGAAATATCAGAAGTAGAAATTGAGACTGAGATTGAGGAAGTCCAGATTAAGCCAGTTGTAACAACACTTACTCCTATCAAGAAACTATTAGTTGCCGAAGTAGAAGAGGTCAAAGAAGTAGTAGAGGTTCAACCCGTTGTAGAATTACCAGTGCTAAAGCCGGTTGCAGTCAAGAAATTACAACCAGTGAAAAGAGGAGGACCTCCGACCTCAGCTCCAGGCAAAAAGCCAGTAACCAAATTACAACCAAAAGTAACCACCTTGACGCCAATAACAAAGTTAAAACCGGTTACTGAATCGAAGAATGAAGAAGAAAATTGATTAAATCAAACTACTTATCTTCAAACACAATTCCGAGCGTTTCATAGGTAACCTAGAACTCCGAATGCCTATGAGAAAGTGGTTGGCGATTGCATTAGTCCTAATTTTAATGCCTGCTATTCCTTCCTCAAATGCTGAAACCAATCTAATTGATGTTGGCATTGTAGAAAATATCGATAGCAAATTTGTTCATGCCTCTTTCACATCATCTTCCACAATCCTCACATTAACTAATGAAGGAAATTTGTCAGAGCATTTTTGGGGCAGTGGACAATTAATCACCCAATGGTCTTTAGAACTGAATACTACAGTAAATTCTGCAACTATGGATGGTTCTGGAAATTTGGTTGCAATCGCAACTCCAGAAGGCGCATTTGTTGTAAATATAATACAAAAAACGATTACAAGGACTCTGAATTCAACCAATTCAGTTGATTATGTTCTGTGGGATGCAGAGGGTGACTTGTGGCTTGCACATTACGGTGGAGAGAGAAGAGCGAAAGAACACGGAACAAGTGGTTTGACTGGAATGGCCACAGAACCTCACAATACAGCACTGACTTCTCTAGCATTAATCTCTGAAAATAGAATAGTTACCGGCGGCAGAGATAACCTTGTCAAGGTTTCAGATCAAAATGGAACAGTATTACACACACTAAGCGATTTCTCTTCATACCCAACCAAAATAATCAACGATGGAAATGGGAATATTATTGTTGGTTGTGTTAATGGTGATCTGTTCAGGTATAGTTTCTCAGATTGGACAAAAGAAGAATTGACTATCGATAGTGGTCAGTCCATATTATCCATAACAATGACTGATGATAACAAGATTCTAGTTGGGACACAGAATGGTAAATTACACGTTATTGACGAAACTAATTACACTGAATCGAGGTCATTTTCTTCGCCAGGTCGAGTTATAATCGCTAATTATGGTGCAGATGGAGAATTATATGTTATCTCCACCTTTTCAAGTTCTTCCAAAATCCGTTTGTTCGATATCGATACCGATGGTGATTCAGTCACCGACAGTCTAGATGATTTCCCTGAAGATTCCACTCAGTCTACCGATTCAGATGGAGATGGTTATGGTGACAATATTAACGGTAACAGCCCTGATTATTTCCCAGATGACGGTAGTCAATGGTCAGATGCAGACGGTGATGGATATGGAGACAATCCAGAAGGTAATGATTCGGATGCTTTCATTGACAACGCAGAACAATGGCTGGATACTGATGGAGATGGTTACGGAGACAACCTGAATGGGTTAAATGGTGATAGATTCCCAACAGACCCAACCCAGTGGGTAGATTCAGATTTTGATGGGTTTGGAGATCAAATAGATGGCACTAACGGCGACCACTGTCCCAATCAAAATGGGTTTTCAACAGAAGACAGAATTGGATGTAAAGATTCTGACAATGATGGTTATTCTGATCCAACAGATGATTGGACAATAGAAGATGGAGCGGATTTCAAAATATATGATAAATCACAATGGAGAGATTCTGATGGCGATGGTTATGGGGATAACCTATCTGGAAACGATCCTGATTCTTGCCCATTAGATTGGGGTAATTCAACCAATGCCTACGTGCCTGAGGTTACAGGTCAGGGTTCTCTAACATTCCAGTATGTGGTCATAGAGAAATTTGGTTGCTTAGATTCAGATGGAGACGGGTTTTACGATGCAGGGGATGACTTACCAAATGATGCCCGAGATTACATCGACGAAGACGGCGACCTGTATGGAGTAAGTGTAGATTTCAATGATTCAAATAAACTTGTTCAAACGAGTCAAGACCATTGCACATACTATCCTGAAGACAATTCAGAAATATGTCAAGGAGTTAGAGATTCTGATTACCAGAACTACCTTTCAAAGACTGAATCGAATGGCGAGTCTGCTGACTCATACTACACCTGGAGACAGAAAGTAGCTGCTAGTGAAGCAGAGAATGATGATGCAGACTCATACATCAATACTGCAATGGAAATACTTCCATACTTGGGTGGAGGTTTCGCAGTTATGATTGTAGTTTTACTTATTCTTGCAACGGTAAGTAAAGCAAGAAAGCGAAGTAAACTCGTCAAACAATATGGGATGCCATTCGTGCCAGGTGAAGGAGTTGCTGAGAAAGAGGCTCTTGAAGGAAAAGCAGGACTTTCTGCTAAGGGCGGTGTGGAATCCGACAAATACTGGGAGGATGAAATCGAGCCAATGGATTTGGAAACGACTAAACAATCTGAAATTGGCGGCTTTGATGATATCGATGTCAGAGAAGGAAAACTAGAACAAAGCACAGATGTAATGGAAGAATCATCTTCTATTGAAGAATTAGCGGGTTTGCCGCCTCAATCAACAGCAGAGGATCTGGCTATCTCAAACGAGTCACCTGCTGACTTAGAAGAACCAGTCAGCCCTCCAATTCCAGAATCAGGGTTGCCAGAAGGATGGACAATGGAGCAATGGAAATGGTATGGAGCCGAATGGCTTTCTAGGCAGAAGTAGAGTTACTTTTGAACCCAAACAATTGGAAGGGATGCTTTCAAATCCCCTAGTTCTTTTGAAGAATAAATTGAGTTTCCATCTTGTTTCAACATACTTGTGATAAGCCATAAAATTTCATTCCAGCATTTTGCTTTGGCAAATAATTCTATTTCTCCCATTGCGGCTTTGATCATTAATTTATTTTCATCACTACTGGAATTAAAAATTGCATGTACAAGGTTTTCAGTGGAAAATAAATAACCAGTGGGATACCAACTCATGATAATGCCTCAATTTTTGAAGGGAGATAGATTCAATCTTTGAACCAAGTGTTCAGAGCTGACATCAGCAACTTCTTTCATTTTATCACGGAGTGGCTCTAATTTGTCATTCATTTGAGATAATTTATGATTACGAATTAATTCAGCAATCAATTTGTCGATGCTCTTGTGTCCATCCATTGTACGAAGTGAATTTAGTTGCCTTCTTACTTCGTAACTCACGCTAACCGAGGTCATTCCCTCTGCAGTCATAGATGACGAAAAAACCTCTGACTACTTGAAATCAACCCGAGTTTTTTAGTCTTGGAGTTGGATTTACCTGATAGACTAAATTTTCCGACCTTGCTTTTCTAGAAGTAATCTCGGGTGTTCAGTTACTCCGTAACTCCTTCTCATTTCCTGGACTCTTTCGTGGAATTCTTTTGTTAATGACCAATATTCTCTGCTACCTGCGCCTGCACCGCTGTTGCTTGGTGAGTTCAAAATAACCGTTGGCGCTCCTGTCCATGCTGCTTCGGCAACCTTCGCCAATCTTCTAATCGGTGTCTTGAAAACCTTCTTCGGTATCTTAGACTGAACTTCATTACATACATGCAATGATAATTTAGACCTTTGATCAACCATTGTCATAGCAACGCCGAAAACTTTCAGATTCCTATTGATTCTTTTTTGGATCATTTTTACGCTATTCATTAGCATACTGAAACCTTCGAGCGCATAATATTCGGCCTGCACTGGAATAAATACCCAGTTTGCAGCACAAAGTGCATTTATTGATAGCAAACCCAAGGATGGAGGTGTATCTATGATTATATGATCGAATTGGTCGATAATAGGTGCAAGAGCCTCACGAAGTCGTGTCTCTCTCCCGATTTTATGGCTCAATTCAATCTCGGCGCCTGAAAGATGTATGTCGCTTGGTAGTAGCCATAAATTCTCAATACCCAAATCACTTGGTATCCTCTTAGAATTTTCATTTCTTTTTGCCCACGCACCCCTCATTGAATCAGTTAATTGTTCAGGAGATATCAGATATTCTTCCATTAATGGTAAATCTTCTCCACTATCATTCACTAACAAGTCATATGCGGTCTTTCTTATTTTTTTCTTTTCAACACCGAATGATGTAGCACAATTGCCCTGTGGATCCAAATCAATGAGTAAGACTTTGGCAGGTGGAACTTTGAATTTCTTAGAACCCTTTGCAAGTGCAGCAGCCAAATTTACAGCGGTGGTTGTTTTGGCGCAACCACCTTTTTGATTCGCTACAGCTACTACCATTTTGTATGGATTCATACACTCACCTCCGTGCCTCGCAATTCAGCCAAAACGGCACTCCCATCTAAACAATCGCATTGATTTTTCAGGATTAGCCTTGTTGTATGACTGGAACAGGAACTTCCGACAGTATTTTTCTAACGATGTGCATTCCAGTGATTCCTCGAATCTTCGCTTCGGGTTTCATTACTATTCTGTGAGAAATAACTTGCAATGCAATACCCTTGATGTCATCAGGAATTACGTAGTCTCTACCATCTATTGCAGCAGCAGCACGCCCGGTCTTGAATAGGGACTGGCTTGCACGAGGAGATGCACCATTTACAACACGGTGGTCTTCTCTTGTTCTTTGAACAATCTCAACGATGTACGATAGAATTGCTGGGTCGACATGAACTGTCTCAAGGGCTTTCTGCATAGCAACAACCTTCTTTGGAGATGTGATTTGTTCAACATCGTGTTGGTCTTTACCACGCAACTTCCTTCTAGCCAGAATCGCCTTTTCTTCAGCTCTATCAGGATAACCCATACTCATTTTCATGAGGAAACGATCCATTTGAGCCTCTGGTAGAGGGTAAGTACCTTCTTGTTCGATTGGGTTTTGAGTCGCTAAAACTACGAACGGCGCAGGCAATTTGTGGGTGATACCTTCGATAGTAACCTGCTTCTCTTCCATTGCCTCTAGTAGAGCAGCTTGCGTTTTAGGAGGAGCACGGTTAATTTCGTCAGCAAGTAAGATATTGGAGAATAGAGGTCCGGCTCTTAATTTGAATTCTCCTGATTTTTGGTCGTACATGTAAGTGCCCATGATATCGCTCGGAAGTAAGTCAGGAGTAAATTGTACACGCTTGAACTTACATCCTAGTGCTCTAGCGAAAGTGTTGGACAACAAGGTCTTTGCAAGTCCAGGGAAGTCTTCTAACAGCATGTTACCATTGGAAAGAATACCAACAGTTACTCTTCTTAGGTTCTCATTTTTACCGATAATAACCTTAGAGACTTCTCCCATTAACGAATTTGCGATTGAAGAAACAGTTGCTATTAGGTCCTTCGTCCTATTATCTCCAGAAGGGCCTGCTTGGAATCCTGCATTCATGATAATCTAACCTTTAACAGTCCCCAACCAAAGCAAGCCATACTTCAAACTATTGTGTGAAGAAGTCGTTTAATATCACATGAAATTTGGCAATTATCTGCCCCAGAAATGGTCTTGCTTGCGATGCAGTATGGTGATTTGTTCCAAAATTTCTTCTTCTTGAGGAGTCAAATCTAATTTTCTCAATCTCTTGGCGTGGCTGGCAGGAATATCAACCCAGAACTCATCGCCTTCTTCGATATGTCTTCCTACAGTCGGACCCATTACTGCAACCGCTAATTCTTCTCCCTGCCTTCCTTCTTTCACGTCGTCGCTATCTCTGGTTCGGAGAGATCTTATCTGTCCGATTTGGGTGCCATCGAGTTTCATAATTTTTTGGCCGACGTGCACTCTTCCTCCAAGAACTCTCATTCCAACTATTGCAGGACCCTTATTCCTGAATGTGTGATCTTTGAGGTAAAGTAAGTGTCCGGGATAAACTAAATTCTCCCTTGCTGCTGTTTCCATTTCAGCCTTAGTAGCATCTCTCCATTCCTCGAATTCTTCAAGCACTTTGTAGATGATGTCGTGTGCGATGAATTTGATCTCGGCGTCTTTTCCTTCCAACTTGGATTGAACTTCAGTGTTGCCCTTTACTGAAAATCCTAGAATTATTTGGTTAAGTGGNTCTTCAGCACATTGGGCAGTTATGATATCTCTCTTATTTACNGGGCCAACTGTTGCCATTCTAATTGGTATTTCGAGGCGATTTAATTCGAATGCAAGAGCCTCTAATCCCCCAACAGTGTCTGCCTTGATAACAACGCCTTCTTCAGCAATATCAACGGTAATGCTAGCTTCTTTTCTTGCTTCAATTTCAGCGGATTGTTTNGCCTTNGCCGTGTTTGTTTGCCTCAAAGTAGTTCCAGCGAGTACATTTTCAAGACCGGGTGCTACAATTTTCAAACCACAGGCAGCAACAGCATTTTCACAGGCTTCCCATCTATCCCCAGCATCCCTCATTTCAGACATGCCTTTTGGTCTAAACATTCCTTTTATGTGAGTTGTAAACGGCCCATCTGAACTAACTAATGTTATTGAGTCTCCAACATTTAATTCTCCTCGANTCAAGATTACATCAATGGTTTTCCCTAGTCCGCGTTCATCCTTCATTTCAAGCACAGTAGCTTCGCCATCACCCAGTGTGTCTCGAAGGCGTTCTTCTAAGAACCGTTCAGCCAAACCGACTGTAACTGTTAGAAGGTCTTGTAATCCTTCTCCTTCTTTAGCAGAACAAGGAACCATTGCTAAATTAGATGTGAAATCCTTGATTTTGTCATATCTTTCAATATTGAAACCATGCTCACTGAATTGACCTAATAATTTCCAGTACCTTTGTTCAAACAATTGTTTTACATCCTCTCTCTGATTTTGCCATGATTCTATGAAAGTTCTATTCTTTTTGACTTGCCATCCATGAATTCTGTCTACTTTATTTGTTGCTACAACAAAAGGAGTTTTCTTTTCCTTTAAAATCCTAAGACTTTCGATGGTTTGAGGTTGTAATCCTTCCATTACATCAACAACGAGAATNGCAATATCGGCAAGTGCTCCACCTCTGCTTCTCAAACTTGTAAAAGAATGGTGTCCAGGGGTNTCGATGAATAACAATCCAGGGCTGTTGAAGTCTTTTCCTCCGGTGAGNTTTGCACATGTNTCATTGAGAATTTTAGCAGGAACTTCGGTTGCTCCAATGTGTTGGGTTATGCCGCCAGCTTCTCTATCCATTACGCTCGCTTGTCTTTCAGATCCCAATGACCTAAAGTAATCCAAAACGCTTGTTTTACCATGATCTACGTGTCCTAGTACTGAAACAATCGGTTGCCTTTGCCAACCTAATTCTTTACTCTCCTCTGCGGAGTTGGGCACATCGTTTTCTGTATTATCCATGTGTAAAACTCCAATTGCATTTTTAAATTTCCAATTGGAAATTTAATCACTCATAAACCCAGTTGATATTGTCCTGAGTCCAGTCTACTAATCCTTCAGAGAACCATAGTCCTAATTCAAATTCAGCAGTTTCTGGGGCATCAGATCCGTGAATCATATTGAATCCAATGTCCATTCCAAAGTCTCCACGAATTGTTCCTGGAGCGGCNTCTCTTCCGTTGGTTGGACCGATTAGATTTCTTGCCACACTTATTGCATCTCTTCCTTTCCAGGCCATACAGACAACAGGTCCGCTTGTTACAAATTTGATTAGTCCAGGGAAGAAAGGTCTTTCTGAATGAACTGCATAATGTTCTTTTGCAATTTCTTCTGATGGGACTACTTGTTTTAGACCAACAAGTTGTAAGCCCTTTCTTTCAAAACGTTGAATTATTTCTCCGACTAATCCTCTTTGTACACCATCTGGTTTAACCATAACATAGGTAGTTTCCATTTATTCCACCAATGCTGGCGACTGGCAAGCCCTATTTGAGAGCGCCGATTGACTGGCAAAACCAATTATTGGATTCCGCCTTTGACAAAGTGGTGAGTCCACTTTACCTTTCTTGGATTTCTCTTTAGTTTGATAGCGTTCTTTCTGGCCTTGCTATTAGCATACCATTGAACTGAACCATCCTTTCTTACAAACATAAGGCCGGTTCCTGGTTCGATAACTTCTCCTGAAAAAGAACAGATTCGTTGTTCTGGCATTTTTGATCACCTATGGTTTAGTTTTCGAGCTTCTCTTCCTGTGTCTCTTAACATCAGGATATCGCCGATTCGAACAGGACCGACGACGTTTCTTGTGATAATTCTTCCAACATCTCTAGGGTTAGGTGCATCGTTTACACGAACCTTGACCTGAGTTGCTTCCCCTGTCATTCCAGTTCTACCAACGACCTCGACCACTTCTGCTGGCCATCCACCGAGTTCTTCAGACATTTCTTATTCCTCCGTTCGATTAATGGTTTCAGTTGGATAAGCCTTTGACGGCTTCAGTAACTTCGTTGAATTTCTCTGTCGCCCCTTTGGCAACTTCCATAAGTGCTAGGGATGCAGTTTTCACACCAAGTGGCATTCCAGCNGCTTGTGCTAGATGTTCTTGGGAAGGAACGTATCCGAACGGAATTCCTTTTTCAGCACAAATCAAAGGGATGTGTGCTAGAAGTTCTGGTGGATTAACGTCTTCGGCCATGATGATGAACTTTGCAGTTCCTCTTTCAGCAGCTTTTGTTACTTCGTTAGATCCTTTTTTCATCCTACCATTGGTATTCGCTTGAACTACATCGTAGATTTTCTCTGCGACGTCGCNCGGGGTTTCGTAAGTCACGTGTGCACTCATTGAATCACTCTCATGCTGTGAAGCAGGCTTCCGCACGCCCTCCCCAATATAAACACCACTGATGGTACCTTAGATTCAATTATCGAGGAGTTCTAGTATTTCATTCACACCTCTAGCGAGTGCAGCACCGCCAGAAATGACTGATCTGTTATTGCTAATACTCGATGTAGCATGCACTCCGTCAACATGATTAGACAGTCGATTAATCGCGCCACCTGTAAATAATCCATGTGTGCAAGCCGCATGAACTTCTATCGCACCTTGATTTCTCAGTGCGTCCGCCGCTTTGCAAATCGTTCCGCCAGTGGCAATCATATCGTCTACGATTGCAACAATTTTACCGTCGACATCCAAATTTTTTGCTTTATGAACAATTGTGTGGGCATCAATTCTTGTTTTCTCCAAATATGAATACGGTAATCCAATACTTTCGGCTACCATGGTCGCTCGGTCAATGGCACCTTTGTCAGGAGATAGAATGAAATCAGGATTTACAGTTTCTTTTAGATGAACTGCGATTTCTGGCATAGCCGAAGTAAAAGAAACAGGAATTGGCATATCTTCAAGAGCAGCAGGTGCGTGTAAGTCAAAAACCACTATGCCGTCACAATGTGAAGAAAGTAATCTCCCAATCGCTTTTGCGCTTATTGCTTCACCTGGCCTAAATCGCTTGTCTTGTCTTGAATATCCAAAATATGGAATTGCTAGTATAATTCCTGGACCCACATTATCCATTGATTGTGGACCTATCGAGCGAAGGTTTTCTGTTCGACCTTCTCTTACATCTCTCAATGCTTCTAATAACAATAGAGTTTCAATGATGCCAGCATCTGGAAATGTATTCGATACTAATACTACAGGCTCTTTTCGAACGGCTTCCAGTGCGTTATCTGGAATTCTTATGTATCCTTCAGAATCTGGAAACCGCCTTGCTTCCAAAGAATGGTGTTCCCATCCTAGTTCTTTAGCCAAATCAACAGCCAACGCCCGGGAATTACTGCCCGAGACGACCACCATGGTGCAACTCTCAGCGTGGGGACTAAATGAGCATTCTTGTTAGGGAGTGCCTATACAATTAGTCGCAGTTCATCGTTGAAGGTGCGCGAGGCAGGACTCGAACCTGCGACCTCCCGGTTATCAGCCGGGTGCTCCAGCCGACTAAGCTACCCGCGCAAAGGCAGGTCGCCGACTTGCCCTCCCATCATAAAGACGACGGTACGGATTATTCTTCGTATTCTNCATCTGGGTCGTTAGCCTGTAGATATGAAGGAAGGCTAAGCAACTTATCGAATGTTCTTGACAAAACAACTTCATCCAATCTTTCTCTAGTTCTTGCTAACGCTGTGATTGGTATATTGATGGTAGTTCCAACACCATATTGCATTTGAATGCCCATCCTTGTCTTTACGACGACAGCTCTGTAGGTTCTCTTTACTTTGACTAACTCAAGTATGGTTCCAATTTCCATACCTTGATTATCTAAAACAGCCCTATCCATCATTTCATCTGGCGCATACAACTTTTCATCTATTCGAACTGTATTTCTCCATCTTCTTTGTAATTCTCTGATAGACTTCGATAGTTTTACAGATCCATCGTTTCTAATGCTGTGAATTAAGTCCTTGTGTAAAGGTGCTAATTCTGCAGGTTTCCTCATGTAGTCTTCAGCTACGTCAGGGAGAACCATGATTCTCATTGATTTCACTCTGGACTCATTTGGATGATGTCTCTCGCCTACTATCGTTCCTACCTTTTTATCGTTCACATATACATCCCTTTGGAGTAACTCCTGGATGTCATAATCGCTCTTTCCCATTTTTCCCATCTCCTTGGCCTATTCTGGTTCTGGCCGGTCAGTTCTCGTAGGTGACGATTATTATAGTTGACTACAAATTTAAATTGAAATCCAATTGAGTTTGACGCATAATTTTTTTATTTTCAATTGAATATACGTTTTAAATTCATTTTATGGTGAACAATATGAAATCGATTTTCAATTAGTGTCGCATAAACTCTCTATCAATGCAAAGAATAATATAAAATTTAAATTGAAAATTAAAATTATCAATTAAAATATTCTAATAGATAATCTCTAAAATTATCAGTCATACGTAGTGTCATGGCAGTTCNCATCATAGGGGCAGATTGTTCTCTAGGGGAGGCTGTAGTTGACAAATTACTGGGAATGGATATCGATGTTATAGCAGCAGAGGAATCCCATTTTGTCAGAAATGAAATTATGCTAAGGTACTCTAACTCCAATTTATCAAAAACAGGGGAAGGATTTTCTGTATCTTTCGATGGTACAGAAGCAGATATTGTCGTTGGGAAAGATATCATAATAACAGATATGATTCCTAATCGTCAAGACAGATGGATGCCACAAGAAATCAAATCTTGGATAGAAGGAAATAATCAACATACACAAACTCGTTATTGGGTTAGCATTGTTGATGTNGCAAATGCGATTGCCCAAATTGCAAAAGGTGAGGAGAAAATTGACCAAATCAAGGTCTGTGGAAGAAGGAGGTGGTCGCCAGAAGACAGTAAAGCCGAATTTGAGATGCTTTGGCAACGAACTCAACAAGGGCAATCTGGAAATTTCACTACAAATGTATTGTTCGGACATGAAATTGCAGGAATGGAAGCAGTACCGATAACTGACGATGAATACAGTAGACCTGATCTTGAACCACTGCATAAAATCCTCAATGATTTAACCGGTGAAGGATGGCGTCCACTTATTCCATTTAGAACTGCACTGATGACTCTGATTGCAGGTATCTTTGAGGAAAAATAACTAGCGACAATGGTTTATACCCCCTTCCAATCGGAGGGTTGCACTTGCGAGAGTAGTGTAGTGGTTATCACCGGGCGTTGCCAACGCCTGAACCCGGGTTCGAGTCCCGGCTCTCGCACTCTATCCTAGTCTTCGAATATTTTCTTCGATTTTATCGGCGCAATCTTCGAATGCGGAAAGAGGTTTTCCATGCGGGTCATCTAAACCCCAATCTTGGTCAATTTTTATTGCAGGACAATTTACTCCACACCCCATGGATATGACCATGTCAAAGGATTTCCAATCTATGTCATCAACAATTTTTGGATGTAAACCTTCGCTATTGATATTCCTTGATTCTAAAACCTTGATAGCATTCTTACTAACTTCGGATTCTGGATGTGTGCCAGCACTCATTGCATCATACCCAAGATGTCTTGCGATAGCTTCAGCCATTTGGGATCGGCATGAATTTCCAACACAAACGAATAATACTCTCATTGTACCATCGTAAATGGAAGAGGCATATGAACCGATTCTATTTAGACACCATATATGGAAAAGGGATATTTTGTATACGGTTCGGTTTTCAGTTTCCTCTTCGTATCCCATATCTTAGCCGCAGCAAATGATTTTGATATTTTGTTTCGAATAATTGCCTCATTGATTACACTACAAGTCATATTCACAGGTTTTATTTTCCACAAATTGAGTGTAGATGTCTATCATGCACGTATTCCAGTATTACTATTGCATGCAGGGTTGGGTTATGCGTACTTAGGTATGAATATCAAAATTCAAATTATAATTTTCATAATTTTTGGTATGATTGTCCAATACGGAACTGAAAAAGCATTGAAGTATGGCGAACAAGCGGGGTTTACTAATGGCTGACTCACCAGTGAAGATAAACAAGCCCGCAGATGGTGGCTCCAAAGAGCCAACTGCTGAAGACCAGCAGAAGATGGAAGCTGCTTATAATCAGATGAAAAGGAAGATGGCTATTGCAGAGATGGGTAANGCAATTAAACACAAAATCATGGTTCTCTCCGGAAAAGGAGGAGTTGGAAAGTCAACTGTCGCAACAGGTCTTGCTCTATCTCTNGCTCAACAAGGTCTGAAAGTTGGCCTTCTGGACATTGACATAACTGGCCCAAACGTTCCAAAAATGATGGGTCTAGAAGGCAGAAGATTGAATGTTGATGGTGGAAGAATTCTTCCAGCACAAGGGCATCTCGGTGTAAAGGTCATTTCTATGGCCTTTTTATTAGAAGATGAAGATACTCCTGTAGTGTGGAGAGGCCCAATAAAACTCGGTGCAATTCAGCAGTTTATTGGTGATGTCGATTGGGGTAACTTGGACTATCTAATCATCGATT
Source organism: Methanobacteriota archaeon (assembly GCA_002727515.1). The sequence continues at coordinate 21,095 of PBXF01000019.1, read as the reverse complement.
TTCCGCCAGGAACATCGGACGAGCCGCTTACTGTGGCACAAAACCTTCCCGACATAGATGGAATGGTGATAGTAACCACTCCTCAAGATGTTGCGCTTTTGGATTCAAGAAAATCAATAACATTCGCAAATTCGCTAAANGTTGATGTAATCGGTATTATAGAAAATATGAGTGGTTATGCCATAAACGGGAAAGCAACCGCTGGAACTGAGTTAGAAATTGCAGGCCCTGGTGGTAAAACACACAAGGCAACAGCAGACGACAACGGCGATTGGTCTGTCACACTTGATATTTTCAAGTCTGGAGGCGGAGAAAANACAGCGACAGAGTTCAATGTACCATTCTTAGGAAAATTACCTTTTGACCCCGGATTTGTAAGAGGCGGCGATGATGGAGTTCACAGAATTGTATCAGAGCCAGAAGGAGCATCATCTCAAGCCTTCTCTTCCGTGGTTTCTAAGATCCAAAATTTCGTTGAAACCGAAGATACAAATGGCGGTTTGGAAATTATTTGAGGTGAATTTATTGGATATCCCTGAATTAAAGCGTGTTGAAAGAAGAGAATTCGACATGCATCTAACATGGTCTGATGGTACAGAGCATGAAATTACCTACGACGACCTTCGTCACGCATGCCCATGTGCCAATTGCTCTCCTCAGCGGAATGAAGATTCTACATCTATCGCACTCAGGAGAATTGTTGAAAGGCTTCCAAAAGAAAAACCATCTGTAAGGAAGGTTGGCAATTACGCATTATCATTCGAATGGACAAGTGGTTGTTCATCCGGAATTCATAGATTTGAAAGATTGTGGAGACTCGGAGAAAAGCAAGACCCAGATAATGGGAAGGCATATGTCCACGGTGCGTGGTAATTAGAACAAAAACTGCAATATTGGCAAATTGCTAATGTATAGTCTTAATTTACGAAGTAAACGGAGGGAATAGCATGGAGGGTATATATCTCACATGGCTAATCTCCGCATTAGCCATTGGCGTCCTTTTGATGCCGGTGATAAAGCCTCCTTGGGCCAACATCACAGTTGACGGGTTTGTTGATTTCCTCCGAAGATACTGGCTTCATCTGGTATTGGTTCTCCTAATTTACAATGCTAAGGATTTCCTTGATGAGGTTGACAGGATCTTGATGGCTAATACAGATGGCATGCTGAACATGACTCCATGGATTTACACATTAGAAGGCGACATGGTATTGTGGGTTCAACAGACCTTCCAGGCAGATTGGTTAACTGCATTTATGACTCACTTCTATGTTGTAGGTTTCATGGTTATTTGTTATGTTTCTATATTCTATTTCGCATANTTTGATGACAGATATATGGCTGACAGAATCAGCTTGACTATTGTTTGGGTATACACTTTAGCGATTCCTTTTTATCTATTTTTCAATGTTCACGTGACTGGTAATTANATTCCTGAAATGAAAACATTGGCTTACAATTATTCTCCGGAAATCAATGATTGGTTCAGTAGAATAGATCCATTTACAAATGGAATGCCGAGCCTCCATATCGCTTTCCCATTCGCAGTTTGGCTGTGTTTACACAGATTCGATACTGATGAGAGGTGGAAGACATACCGTCGAATCGTACTGGCTTTTACAATGCTAACTGCATTTTGTATTATTTACCTTGGAATTCACTGGTTTACAGACATTATTGGNGGAATGATTGTTGCAGCAGTTGCCGTAAAGATATCAAGTGCCATGTCTGAACCATTTTGGAATATTTTCGATGAACGCACAATTAATGCTAGGCTGGTTACCGTATTAACAAATCCGAAAAGAGCTCTAAATGCAGCGTTCGGAGGACTAAAAAAATCAGCATCTAGATTTTCAAAACCAACCAGCAAAGAAACCGGAGTATTGCTCACGGTGATTTTGATTACAATAGCAGGTGTAGTAACTTGGGATTTAACTCATCAATCAATTCCAGCGGGAGGAGTAGATGCCCCCGTGGGCGTCGATGCAGCAGATGGATGGATGATTACTTTAGATTCTAAAGAGGAATCTTCGTTACTTATTCTTCACGACTTGTCCGATTTGAATTCTCAAATTGAAGTAGTACAGCCTATACTTGATGACAATTCTACATACTCCATTCAAGAAAATCATATATTGATGTCCAACGAAACAGAAATGATGTTGGTAGACATTTCAAATCCTAGTATTCCTCTATTTACCAAACAAGTATCTAATCCACAACAGATTGGATTTGTTTCAGATGAAAAAATTGTAATTTTACAAGACGGAGTCATCTCATACTTTGACTATGCAGGAAACTTATCTGATGGAGTTCAACCATCAGTAACAGAATCAGTCTCAATAATTGAGACGTCTGGAGACAAAATCGCAATGGTTTTCCAGGATAGCCCAGATACGGTCCACATCGGATATGTGGATAGCGAGGGTCTAATATCAACAAAAATCAACGCTACTGCTAATGAAATAGAAGACGAAATTCTTGCGGATATGGACAAAATAGTTGACATCGAAAATGCCACAATAACAGACCTTTCACTTTACGATGAATATCTCGCAGCAGTAGTTGACGTAAATGCAACAACCAGGTTGGTTTTACTGGATACCTCAAGCGGAGATAGTTTCATAGTTTCAGACCCAAAATATGGAGCATTTGACCCACACATGGATTATGGAATACTGATGTTTGCAGCATTCCAGAACATAGATCCAGAAAATGCCTCTTCTGACAAATATTCTGATTTGGAAATAATGATTCACGACCTCACTACTAATTTGACCACACCGCTAACTGCTGATTCGATAGACCAATGGGCTCCAAAGGTATTAGAGAATCACTATGTATTCCAACAAGCTAAGGAAAACGGAAAATCTAGCGTCGAGGTTCAACCTAAAGAACCAGCATTGCAAACGTATTCGTCAAATGTTCTGAAAATAGGCGTGATGTTGATGATTGTTCTCGTATTCATCAACGTCTTGCAGAGGCAAAAAGAATCCGGTTCTAGCCACCGTGATACCGTACTCGAGTCATAATTTGCTCAAGTCTTTTCACAACATCTTTTGCTTTTGGAGGGTGACCACCAGGGGCTTTTTCGGGATCTCCTAATTCATTATCAAGTGAAACATAACCCTCTAGAACCAATTCCATTGCATTCTCGACACTTGGGTGGCTTGCTCTAAAAATTTCATGTAAAACATGTAGATCAACCCCGTAACCCTCTAGTTCATAATCTCGAGAAGCAAGACCTAAATCTATCAGATAGGCTTTGTTTTCTGGTGTAATGATGATGTTGTTTGTTGATAAATCACCATGATTTATTGCATTTCTATGCAGTATTCGAATCGACTTTCCAACATTTTTCAAGGTAATATCATCATGTTGCTTTTCGTTGAGTATTTCGATGAGTGGCTTCCCATCAATTTGTTCCATGATAATCTTTCCTTCGTCCAAGTCTACATCCCAGATAGCAGGCACTGGTGCATCGTTATTCGATAACCAAATAGTGAGTTTGATCTCATTTGTCATTCTTCTGTTGGTCAATTGTTTATCCAAATCAGGATGTCTCCAGCCTCGAGGTTTGCGAATTTTTTGAATGGCCTCCCTGCCATACCATTTGCCTGTGGAAACCTCAGCCTCAGCACCTAGATGGATGATTTCCCCTCCGTTCCAGCCTCGCATTGAGTTAACGGGTGTAGTGTATGGTTCAAAAAGGGGCGCATGCACGGCATGATGAGGCACAATCATGTCAATAGCCCTCCCAATGTGCGCGATTGATTTCACCAACGATGAAATGGGCCCCGAGGAACTTGCTATAGCCGAAAGAATTTCCGAACTTAAAGAAGAACTGGGCGACGATTTACTAATTCTTGGTCACCATTATCAAAGAGACCAAATTGTCATGCATGCTGATCTACTAGGAGATTCATTCTTACTGTCTGAGCTCGCTGCAAAATCAGATGCTAAGTACATCGTATTTTGTGGAGTTCATTTCATGGCAGAATCTGCAGATATATTGACCACTGACGGCCAATCTGTAATTCTACCAAATATGAGGGCTGGGTGTTCTATGGCAGATATGGCAGCACTTCACGAAGTCGAAATTGCTTGGGCTGACATTTTGAGTAAAACGGGGCTTTCAGATCCTGCAACAGCAAAGGATGGGGAATCATGCTTGATTCCAGTTACATACATGAATAGCGCAGCAGACTTGAAGGATTTTTGTGGGCGACATGGTGGAATTGTTTGTACATCATCGAACGCTGAAGGAGTCCTAAATTGGGCTTTTGAAAGAGCAGGTCCGGACGGTGCAGTTTTGTTTTTCCCAGACCAGCACTTGGGAAGAAATACTGGATTNAAGATGGGTATTCCATTAGAGAAAATGAGTGTATGGACGCCCGGTGAAGAAAACGTAATCGCAGAAGGTTGTAAAATTGTATTATGGCACGGATTTTGCTCGGTACACAAGCGATTTACCGTGGCTCAGATTGATGAATTCAGAAAAGAAAATCCAGACGGTGTCGTGGTTGTCCATCCTGAATGCCCAATAGAAGTAGTAGAGGCATCAGATGCTAACGGTAGCACGGAATTCATTCGTAGATTTGTTGCAGAACAAAAACCGGGTTCAAAAATCGCAGTNGGAACTGAAATTAATATGGTTGCAAGATTGGATGCTCAACATGAAAATTTACACATTCAATGCCTNGAACCTACAGTATGTCCCTGTTCAACAATGTATATGATTCATCCAGCATATTTGATGGATGTCTTGGAAAGACTAGTTGATGGGGAAATCCCGAACCAAGTCATAGTTGAAAAATCAATTCAGGAAGGAGCCAAACTCGCTTTGGAAAGAATGCTCTCAATCAAGAGATAATTTCTCCGACTCTCCACCCTGCAAATGCAAGTGCTGGGCAAACAATCATCGTAAGTAGCACATATCCAATTGCGTGAAACTCATTTTCAGACCACAACTCAACTGTCTCGACAGAAAATGTGGACATTGTGGTAAATGCTCCGAGTATTCCTGTCCCAAATANAAGTGCAGTTTCCTGATTAATNAANTCNTTGACAAGAGCAGCCATTAGTACTCCGAGCAATAGAGATCCCACGGCATTTACAACAAATGTAGCTTGTGGGGTGCCAAATAACTCAGAGGCTCCAAATCTTAGAACAGAACCTATGAATCCGCCAATTCCCACGAGTAAATATGGATTCACAAAACATCCAGATTTGAAACAGCATATCAATCAATCTCAAGTGCTTGATAGTGCAGGCCATAATCATGACCATTTGGTTCATGACCAGCAACGAAGGAAAAGTCGCAGAAGCGAAAGAACATTTTTCACACTTCGGAATAGAAGTAAAACAGTTTGAATTTGAGGCCACAGAGCCCCAAGCAGACGATTTAGAGATAGTCGCATTATCAAAGATTGAGCAGGCTATACCAAATCTCCCAAATCCGAATGACATGATCTTAGTCGAGGATGCTGGATTATTCATCAATGCTTTAGACGGATTTCCTGGAGTATATTCTTCGTATGCTTTGAAAACGATTGGCTGCGAAGGAATCTTGAAGTTACTATCTCACTTGGAAAGTGAAGATTTAGTTATGGATGCCAAAATACGCAGTGCAGAATTCAGGGCCGTAGCGGTATTGTATCATAACGGAGTTACAACAGTTGCAGAGGGGGTTTGTCCAGGTAGAATTGCCCATAAGACCGCTGAAGGTGAAGGCTTTGGATTTGACCCGATATTCATACCTAATGATTTGGATGATGATGGACAGCCTGTAGAGACCGGCGAGATGGGGCAAAAAAGCACACATGGCAGCACATTCGGGCAGATAAAATTAGAAGAAAAACAACTATTTTCTCATAGAAGAAGAGCNATTAGTAATCTAATATCAAATATGGATTTACAATAGAGAGTTTCTTGAGTATGAGCGTTTTGGGTAAAGTTGAGCAGGATGAAATTATCAAGACTGATTGTACTAATCATGTTGATTGGTGACATCATTTTGTTTTTCATGTACCAAAATGAATTTGATGACAATGGTAGATGGGCTCTCGTTGGAGTTGCACTAATTTTGGCAATGGCATGGGTCTACCTTGAAGAAGCACCTAAAGCAAAGAAGAAATCCAATAAAATTCAACCTATTAAGCAAGTNAAAAAGGTAACAGAAGAGGAAACAGAAATGGAACTACCTCCTGCTGTCACCGAAGATAATCTCGATGGCGCATCTCTTAGAGAGAGAAAATTAGCTAAAGTTAGAGCCGCTAATGAGCTAGATGATGAAGAAGTTGTAACAATAGAGCCAGATGATGATCTGGAAGAGGTACAAGTAACAGTGGAAGAAGTACATGTGGCTAGTGAATATGTTGTCGAGGCCTCTCCACAATCGATCGAGGATGCGGCTATTGCTGCACATATACAAGAAAAAAGAGACCGACATGACCGAGTCAGAATCCGAATTGAAGAGCGAAGAAGGGAACAAATGGCCGAAATTAGAGCATCTACCGCAAAGATGTGGGAAGAACACTCATCCGGAGAAGATTTGATTTCAATCGTTCAAGACCCTCAAAATACTCACAGAATCATGGAAGAACCAGCAGTTGCAGAAGAGGGTCACGTTTACGGCGCATCTCTTGTAAGAATTGATGAGAGTACAATTTTGAAATTAAGAATCCCAGTAGACACGGGTTATGTNCAAGTAGAAACCACTGAAGAAGAAACTGAGACAATGCCGCTACTACCTGCAGGAATGCCATCTCCGGAGTCTCTCGGATTACCGGCTCTTCCTCCACCTCCTGGTGCCTCAAGTGCATTGGCTGCACTTAGAGATGAAATGTCAAACGATTGATTATTTGTGCTTCCAAACAGGCTCTTCTCTATTGATGAATGCTTGAACACCAATTTCTTTGTCTTCAGTATCGAATAGACTTGCAAAAGCGTCTGCCTCAATTCGTACTCCTTCTGTTATTCCATTATCCAGTGCTGCCCTAATCGTCTTTTTTGCAACCTTCAAAGTACTCATTGATTTTGTAGCAATAGTCTGAGCAATTTCCATCGTTTTTTCTTCTAATTCATCACTTGAACAAACGTGATTTGCAATTCCGATTCGATGAGCTTCATCTGCTGTTACATTGTTTCCTGTCATCATCATTTCCATGGCTCTTCCATAACCTACTAGATGGACTAATCGTTGAGTTCCTCCGTATCCTGGAATAAGTCCTAATTTTATTTCAGGAGTACCGAATATGGCCTTTTCACTGGCAATTCGAATATCACATGAGCAAGCAACTTCGCAACCTCCGCCAAGCGCAAAACCATCAACCATTGCAATAGTCGGTTTAGATAGATTCCATATCGCTTCTATTGCATTATCNGTAAATAATTCCTTNATTTCGGCAGAACCCTTTCCTACAAATTCTGTAATATCTGCNCCAGCNACGAAAGCGTTTGGTTTGNCTCTCTTACCCTCAGCAGGAGGATTTGGTTTTGCTCCAGTGATAACAACGCATCTAACGTTACTTGTTTCTTCTACCCACACACACATTTCCTTCAATGCATTGACTACATCTTGATTCAACGCATTCAGTTTATCTGGTCGGTTAATTGTGACCTTGGCGATTACTCCATCGCCGTTTTTGCAAGGTATTTCTTCGATCATCAAACAGTCGGACATATACAAGCCGACACAGTCATTCCAAATCAAACTTGCAAGCACACATTGAAAGTAGAACCGACCCTAGTCCCCTTATGTCCGGAGAGGCAGAATCCCTCGTAGTCGCTAAGGATTTGGGGAAAAGGTATGGCGATTTCATTGCATTGCATCCACTTGATGTGAAGGTAAGCGCTGGAGAATTCTTNGGTGTCTTTGGACCAAACGGTGCAGGAAAATCCACTTTCATCAAATTGTTAACCGGCCAACTTAGACCGAGCATAGGTGCAGTCGAAGTTCTAGGTATAAATGCTGCAAGAGATCCACAAAAACTCAAAGCAAACATTGGTATTGTTCCCGAATCAGAATCCCCTCCATCATATTTGACCCCAAGTGAATTCTTACAATTCGTAGGAAAATTACGCGGGGTTGAAGATATTGATGCAAAAGTAGAGCATTGGATTGATTGGTTCGGTCTAGGAGAAAAAAGAGACACAATGTGTAAAGATTTGTCCAAAGGCCAACGGCAAAAGGTCATGCTGTCATCTGCTTTCATACATGAGCCAAAGTTATTATTCTTGGATGAACCATTTGCAAATTTAGATCCAATTTATCAAAGGAAATGCAGAGAATGGCTGATGGATATGGTTGATAACGGTGGCACGATATTCCTCTGTTCTCACGTTTTGGAAATGGCAGAAAGAATGTGTAACAGGATGGCTATCATCAACAATGGAAAGGTATTAGCAGCAGGCACAGTATCGGGTCTAAAAGAATCTGAAAAAGAAACATTGGAAGATGTTTTCATTAGATTAGTAGGACATTCAATCGAAGAAGCCGAAAGACTGAGTGATGAATCTTCAAGCGAGGAGGAATGACTTCTGCCTGTCACCATCTCTAGTAAGGATTGGTCCGAACTAGATGATGAGGTTATCGAAGAAAAATTGCAGTCCACTAAAGCTGGAACAAATCTGAATGAACCTCTAACAGGTTGGAGTGCATTTTCAACAACATTCAAGGTAATGTTCATTGAAGAATTTAGAGAAAACTTAGATTTCGCAAAAAAGCGAAGAATTCTACTATTCCCACTACTGGTTGCTTTGGTAACAATGGTTGCAACAATTGGTTTACAATTCTTGGTAGGAGAAGGTGCATCTCAAGGTGCAGATTCAATCTCCGATGCTAAAACATTCTCTTGGGATGAAATGCGTCTTGCACTGCATTTCCCGCTATTATTATTCAGTCTAGGAATGGGCTCTTTTGCATTCTTGGGTAGAGAAAGAATACTTGCAAGAACTGGAACCAAAAATTACCTATTAGCTTCTCCTGCATTACAGCCATTAACCAACCCTACGGCTCATTTTGCGTATTACATGAAAGATCTCTCATACTACGTTTTATTGATTCTNACTCCCGTTATCAGCGGAATGTTTGTTGGAATAACATTGGAATATTTTACAAATGTTAGCACTCCATTGGAGTATAGCAGTTTGCCAAGAACGTGGGTTGCTATGATAGTCACCTTAGCCCAAGGGCTAGCATTTTCATTCATAGCATCATCAATGTGGTTACTTGGAGGATGGTTTAGCAGGATTACGCCAGTTATTGTTGTAATAATTGGAACAATTCTGGGTCTGGGTTTAATCGATAGAGAATTCATTCTTTGGGGTCTNGCAACACAGCAACCAGAGGGNCTTGCACTTGCGTTACCTGCTCTAATGGCATCTATATTCATCGCATGGTGTGCATCTCAACTAGTTAGGGACGATTTCGAAATAAAAGTGACATCAAAGAAGGAGATTTTCTTGCCAGCCTATAATCGTCTGAAATTTTTAGGAAAAGGTCCGCTACGATTATTGGTAGCAAAAGAGGCTGTTGACCTAATCAGGTCAGGTTCCCTAAAGAAAATGATTGTATCATATTCTGTACCATTGGTTGTTCTATTGATGATGGCTTGGTTAGTTGATTTTGCTGAGGCTCCGATACCGATTAATCTACTATCTTACGCACCCTTTTTGGGATTCTTTGGTTTCAATTTTTATTCCTGGTTAACTGCTCTAGATTCGCCGGAACACATGAACGGATTGCCCCTTTCAGTCCCTCAGTTAATCAGAGCAAAAGTAACAGTTTATTTCTTAGCAACAACCTGGATTTCTGTAATTTTCCTATGCCTCATGGCTTGGAAATTAGATGAATGGGCAGTTTTGCCAGTTGGATTGATTGTGATGATCGCAAACAGCATTTACATTGTTTGTCTAACTGCTTTCTTGATGGGGCTGTCCCCAAATAAGGCGATCTTCGATGCCAAAATTATGACATGGTTTTGGATTGGGACAGTACTTCCTTTACTCAGCCTATTCTTGCTTTCGTTCACTCAAGGCGATGTTTCGTTTTACGAGAACTGGGCTGACCAAGTTCAACAAGAAGGATTGCAAGCACAAGCAGTGGATTTCGATAATGAGAGAGCGGCAGCAGGTTTCAAAGGAATTTTGTGGGTCAGTGTNGGNTTAGTGGCTGCTTCAGTATTGTTGATGAAACTGCTCGACAGAAAATGGGGAAGGGCAGAGTTCAACAATTGAAACCAATTGCGATGTAACATGGGACTCGTAATTGCAGTTAGTGGACTACCCGCTGCAGGTAAAGGCGAGTTTGCAGCAATTCTAGCGAATAATTCGATACCAGTTGTCTCCATGGGGGACATGGTTAGGGCGGAAGTCAGGAGAAGAGGAATACCTGAGGAGCCAAGTGTTTTTGGGCAAATAGCTACCGAATTACGAAAGGAGTTTGGAGAAGATGTTTTGGCTCAAAGATTAACAAAGGCAGTTGATGGACTTCTCGAGGAAAATCAGATTGTTTTGATCGAGGGATTAAGGGGTACTGCTGAGCGCGAAGTATTTTCAAATCATTGGGGNGAAAATTTCCTAGTCGTAGCAGTCACAGCATCTCTTGAATTAAGGTTCCAGAGAGTCCAATCTAGAGGGCGTTCAGAAGATGGCGAGTTAGATGATTTACTTGCTCGAGACGAGAGAGAAAAAGGCTGGGGACTTGGTCAAATTATTGAAGAGGCTGACAAAAAATTCCCAAATGAAGCAGGTTTAGAAGAACTCCAAGAATTGGTTTCAGATTGGCTAAATCTTCTTTGAGATGCCCCGTAGGGGCACTCAAAATGGCGAAAAGTCATAACCGAGCGCAATCGTGTCTCACATACAGGGGGAGGTTGCACTATGGCAAGAAAGGGGGCACAAGGCAAAAGAAGGTCTCGAAACCAACAGAGAGCGACATACGATGAATTAGACAAATATCCCGTTATGCCTCCGCATGCATTCGCTCGAATTGTTAGAGATAAGAGGACTCTGAACATCATTTATCAAATCATTGAACCTCCATTGAACAAGAAAGAACAAGAGTGGAGAGATGAACTATTGGACATTTTCATCCGCTCTCTAACCGCTAATATCGAGGAGATAGATGCTGACCCGGTTGCATATCTAAGAACAGCAATGGACAAGGTTATCAAAGCATATGGAATGAAAGTCAACAAGAAATCCAAGTCTAAATTATTCTACTATCTGCGAAGAGATCTAGTTGGATATGGAAAGATGGATGTTCTGATGAATGATGCTAACGTAGAAGATATTTCTTTGGATGGAACCAATGTTCCAATTTTCGCTTATCACAGAAAGTTCGAATCTGTAGAAACAACTTGTGTTTGGGAAACCGATGAAGAATTAGAATCCTATGTTATCAAACTAGCACAGCGTTGTGGTAAGCACATTTCTGTTGCTGACCCTCTACTTGATGCTACGTTGATGGATGGTTCAAGAATCGTTATGAAACTAGGACGTGAAGTTTCAACTCGTGGCTCTGCATTCTGTATTCGAAGATTCAAGGATGATCCGTTCTCTCCATGTGACATCATCGCTTTCAGAACCCTATCGTCATTGATGGGAGCTTACCTTTGGGTAGCATTCCAAAATGAAGTACCAATGCTATTCGTAGGCGGTACAGCATCTGGAAAAACAACAACGCTAAACGCCATGTGTATTTTCATCCCATGGCAGATGAAGATTGTAAGTATCGAATCGACGAGAGAAGTAAATATTCCACAGCCGAACTGGGTTCCNGGTCTAACTCGCCAGGGATTCGGTGGTGAATCTAACGAAGGTGAAATCGGGGAATTCGAGCTNCTAAAGGCGGCACTTCGTGAACGTCCAGAATACATTATCGTGGGTGAAATTCGTGGTGCAGAGGCGTATGTATTGTTCCAGGCTATGGCTACAGGTCACTGTGCTTATTCAACAGTGCACGCGGATTCAGTACCATCTCTGGTACACAGATTGGAAAACAAACCGATTGATATTCCCCGTGTATTACTTCCTGCTTTGGAAGCATGTGCTATTCAAATCCAGACACGTATCAATGGAAGACGTGTTCGAAGAACAAAGCAAATCGTAGAAATCGTCGGTATCGACCCTAACTCTATGGAAGTAATTACAAACGAAGTATTCAGATGGAATGTTTCAAATGACGATTTCATATTCTCCGGAAAATCATATGTTCTTGAGAAAATTATGGTTAAAATTAACTTTAGCCAAGATGAAATGCGAAGAGAGTTGAGAACAAGAAAGAGAATCCTAGAATGGATGGTACTCAACGACATTAGAAAAGCAGACCAAGTGAGTCAAATTATCACCGAGTATTACGTTCGACCTCATGAAATTCTAGCGAGAGTTGATGGATTACGTTGAATTTAGACTAGGAGGAATTTAGCATGGAACTCAACACATGGCAGAAAATTTGTCATAGAATTCTAGGCAAAGCCTTCAAGAAAAAAGCACGCAATGACAAAGATTTGTCAGAGAATCTAGTTAAAGGAAACATGCCGATAATGCCTGAGGTATACATGGCTCAGGTGTTTGTAACCACTATCGCAATAGTGGCTATNTGTGGTATGATTCTAACTGCAATATTTATGCCAAAAATCGGACTGATCGATTGGTATGAATCACGACCAGACGAATCAACAGCACTTGCTTGCTATGAATGGGAGTATTGGAATGCAGATTTGGTTGATGAGACACTTGAAAGTCGAGGTTGTCCTTACTTCAAGTANATGGAATTCCCTATCTTCGCTAAGATTTTGCTNCCGCTTGTNTTNGGATTNATCGTACCNGTTGTTAGTTACAAGATGCTCAAAGGGTCTGCTGCAAGAGCGGCTCATCAAAGAGGTGTGGCTTTAGAAAAATATCTTCCTTATGCAGCATCTTACACTGCAGCTATGGCAGCAGCGAATGCTACGCCTCACAAAATTTTCAAATCTTTAGCATTGAATGAAGAAATATACGGAGAAATTGCGTATGACTCAGCGATGATATATCGAGATGTATCCCTGTTGGGATATGACTTGCTGACAGCGATGAAGATGGCCGTAGATCGGGCAGCGTCCCCATGGATGACCGAATTCTTCCAAGGTATGGTCGGTACATTGACTGCTGGAGGTTCATTGAAATTGTATTTCCTAAATCGTGCAGAACACTACATGCGTGAAAATAGAACCAGACTTCAGGAGTTCCTTGAATCACTTGCAATGCTTGCGGAATCCTATGTTGTAGTAGCAGTTGCAATGCCTCTGTTCCTAATTGTTATGCTTGTAATTATGTTCTGGGTAAGTGGAGCAGGTGCTCAAATGGAAGAGAGCACACTGTTTGCAGTTGTATTATTGGTTCTTCCAATGATTCACGCAGCGTTCGCATTCTTGGTATGGTCGTCAAGTGAAGAACAGAAAATGTAAGCAGGGGGTGAGTAAGTGGCACGTAAAAAGAAGGAGAAGATTGCGGTAAATCTTGACCTTCCAAAGGATGATACAACATTGACCAAGTTATACGTAATTCTTGCAATTAGCATCTTCATTGGTCTCGGATGTTTTGGATTTTGGGTCACCAACTCTCACTTCACAACCGCTCCAAATGGCCAACCTCTGTTCGTGAACACAGTTTGTGGATATGACATGAATTACGTTCCAACTTTTGAAGACAACGAATCATGTTCAATCTTGAAGGACGAACCGGATGTTTTGGTGATGACTCCAGAGGACCCATGGATGGAATTCCTTTCATTGGGACAAATGTTCGATGTTCCTGGAATGAATGAAAGCGTAACAGCAAATCCACCTCCTCAGCCACTAGTTGCAACCTGCTCGGTTGAAACAAATGGGCCTTCCGATTACTCTTTCAAAATAGTATCTCCAGACGGTTTACAAGATTGGAAATTCGATGGAAACACNGGTGCCAAGGGAGATGAATGTTTAATTGAACTCGATAATATTCCACCAGGAGATATGTATTCAGTAGTAATTATTTCTGAATTCGAAGTTGTAGAAGCAACTTACAGAATTGAAATGGATTATTACGATGGAATTCCAGAATACATGAATAATAAATCCCAATGGATTGGACCAGAAGTAAACCTTGGTCCTCTCGACCTAAGGCCTACAATTTTCTTAAATTTCTTTGGTCTTGGATTCTTCTTCATGTTTTGGCCAGCTTCGTTCTATTGGGACAGAGTGAAAGAAAGAACAAACAGAATGGAAGAAAAGTTCCCAGATTTCCTTAGAGACTTAGCAGAGTACTGGAAAGGTGGTCTTTCAATGACTGTTGCTGTTCAAACGTTGGCGACTAGTGAATACGGTGCGCTGAATAACGAAGTCAAGAAGATGAGCGATCAATTATCTTGGGGTGTAGCATTTGGAGATGTTATTGAAATGTTCGCAGCAAGAGTAGGAACTCCACTGGTTAAGAGAGCGATTTCATTGATTTCTGAAGCGAATCGAGCCGGAGGTAAAATTTCTGATATTCTTGTTACAGCGGCAAATGACAGCCGTGAAATAAAGTTCCTAGAAGGTGAACGTAAACGATCTATTGCATCTTACATCTCAGTTATTTGGACCTCATACGGTGTTTTCCTTGGTGTTATTGTAGTTCTAGCTAAGGTGTTTATCCCTGCTATTGCAGGTTCTAATTCTGACAGTTCAGGAGATGCAGGAGGTGGCCAGCAACTTGGAAACATGGTGATTAGGAATATTGAACCACTGTTCTTCTTGACTATTTTCTATTATGGAGTGACGATGCAAGCGCTAGGTAATGGTTCCATGGCAGGACTGATGGCTACTGGTAGATTTACCAGTGGTATGAAGCATTCAGGAATGATGATATTGCTTGCAATTCTTTGTTTCAATATCATCGTGTTTACTCCAGATTTGATAGGAATTACTACGTTACCAACCTTGGAACCTGCCGCTGGAACATTCCAACCGTGAGGTGAAGTATTTGCAAAATGATGAATCTGCGCAAATTCACATCCTCGAAATGTTGACATTGTTCTGGCTATTTTTCATGACTGCAGCGTTTCTGATTACGGTACATGTACCCGACTCTAATAGTATCTCAATGGATGCAGAGTTGAAATTTGCTGGTGAAGATGCAATCAATCTAGCAATAGCAACTCCTTCTTCCTCGGAATATGATTCCCAATTAGCAGAATATCTCGCAAACGGTATGAGAGATGAGGCATGTGAATTAATTCAAGGCTACATCATTGGAAGCGTAGAAGCAAATTGTTGGCTATCGATTGATTCATCTACTTTACAACCCCATGGCGAAGTTGCAACGCCAGGTACAAACACGGTAAATGCTCACGATATGATTGCAGTTGATGGTCATCTTTGGACAATAAGTATTGATCTATGGGAGCGTGGTTCATGATGCGTGAATCTGTCAAAAATGACGAAGGCCAGATGCTTCTTGCAACTGGTGTTGTTTTGATGATGTCCTTGCTGTCAATGGCTATATTCGGTGTCAAAATGGCAGGTATTTCGATGCCGTATGAATCTGCAGGTGATGACACGATTCAGGCATCATCTGATATCGCCCTGTATTTACCAGAGNTAACGGAAGCAAGAGCAGAAATCTGGTTTAATGAAGGGGTTTCAGAATTCGAAAGCGTGAACAAATCGATTAATTCCTTACACGATGATATCCTTCATCATGGCGAAATTAGAGGTGTTGAGCTGAAATTGCTCAACATTACCGTAACAGAGGAAAATGGAATCATCACTGTATCTACTGAACTTGGTGCAGCTGATAGAAATTCTATGTTGACTAGAATAATTACCTTTGATATCGACTTGGATAATTAATGAGTTTTATTCCACTCATTCCATTCAAGGTCAATCCAATGTCTGACTTTTGCTAAGACATCCTTCTCAATGGAAGGGTCAATTGTGTACCAATCAACAACTTTGGCTCTGTCTTTTAATGCGCCCTGTATTGCTCTGATTCTTGGTAATGCATTGATGTATCTCTCAGCATTTCGGAAAGTGTATACTTCTCTTTGTTTAAAGAAACTAACATGTCTCTCCTCTTCCTCAATATGCATAACAATCCCAACTGCAATTCCTCCAGAATTTCTCCATTCTCTAATAATTCTAGCACTTGGTTCTATGTGAACTCCTTCAATGATTAGGTCGATACCTTCTCTTTGTGCTCTCTCGATTGCAGCGAGTACTCCACTCTCAACCGCTTTACAGGTATCTTGCCAATCCAACACAGGGTCACCAGATTCGCCTCTAGAGAACGATGATCGGTGTAAAGCATGATTTTCTCCAGAATCTGCGACTCTCATAGTTTCACGAATGGCATCCGTTGATACAAATCTGACAATTGAATGTTCACTGGCAATACTGACTGCCGTTGTAGATTTGCCAACACCTGTCGCTCCTGCTATCATAATGAGTAGTGGTGGTTTCCTTGTGACCTTGGTTTTGGTCGTGTCGGCTATGCTGATAGTCCGCGCCATTCAGATATCGCTTGCATTCTATCTAATCAAGACATTCGTCAATCGGAGAGGCTTTGAGGCGGTTCCTACTCGCCTTGATTATGACGAGCGAACAGATGTGGATTGGTGGAGAGTGGTGTGATGCAGAAGACGGTGCTACTGCGGATATTATCAATCCAGCAACCACTGAGGTAATGGCAACAACTCCAATGGCTACCCTCTCTGATGTAGAAAGATGTGTAGCAGCATCTAAACAGGCTCTACATTCAAAGGAATGGGGCGCAATGGATCCTGCTCAACGAGGAAGGGTTCTACAGAAAATGGCTGCAGCAACTTATGCAAATGCGAAGTCGCTAGCTGCAATTGAATCAAATAACAACGGTAAAACCTTCAGAGAAGCGTTGAGTGAAATACGCTACGGAGCATGGACTTTGGAATATTTTGCTGGATTGTCAGATAAGATTGAAGGAAGCACTATTCCAGTTCCTGGTAATCGCTTGAACTATACTTTGAGACAACCATTGGGAGTAACTGCACACATAGTCCCATGGAACTTTCCACTTCAACTAGCCATTCGCTCTATTGCACCAGCATTAGCAGCAGGTTGTACCGTTATAGCAAAACCAGCATCTTGGACGCCACTCTCACTAATTGCTTGGGCGAAAGCGATCGAAGAGGCAGAAACCGGATTACCAAATAGCGTATTACAGGTGATAACTGGTTCTGGGGGACTAATTGGTGATGCATTGGCAGGACACAGTGATGTTGACGGAATCGTGCTTACTGGAGGTGTACCCACAGGTAAGGCTGTTATGGCTAAAGCAAGTGAAAACCTGACTCCCGTAACTTTGGAACTTGGAGGTAAAGGTGCTAATGTGGTATTCTCTGATGCCAACATCAAGTATTGTGCAAAGGCTGTTTGCTTTGGTATATTCATGAATGCCGGTCAGATGTGTTGGGCAGGGTCTAGATTGATTGTTCACGAAGATGTACATGACGAACTAGTAGACGCAATCGTCGCAGAAATCTCAAAGTGGCCAGTTGGCCCAGGAATGGAAGAAGGAGTAAGAATGGGTAGCATGGTTCATCAAACTCACAGAGATGATGTTTTGGATATGCTAAACAAAGGTCTGGCACAGGGCGGCAAAGTAGTATGCGGAGGAAATGCAATCGATAGAGAGGGAGCATTCATGGAAGCGACCGTAGTCACTGATGTTTCAAGTGATAACCTANTGTTCCAAGAAGAATTGTTCGGTCCAGTATTATCAGTTACAAAATTCAGTGAAGATTCTGAAGCATTAAAATTAGCAAATGATACTCCATTTGGTTTACTAAACGGAATCTGGACAAATAATCTATCAAGGGCTCACAAATTCGCTAGGGACCTACAATCAGGAATGGTTAGTATCAATGAATACCCAATTACATTCCCGCAAACAGCATTCACAGGTTGGAAGCAATCTGGAATTGGAATTGAGCAGTCGAAAGACGCATTGAATTTCTATACCAAGGTAAAGAACGTAAATGTAAAGCTGTGATTGTATGAATATTTACGATAAAGATGGAGTAACAGTCATTCAATTGACTGGAGGAACTGCAAGCCAATCATTCAGCAGAGAATTTCTTCCAAAGATACGAGATGCGATTATTTCCTCGATGGGTAAAAAAGCGGTAGTGATTACAGGAGAAGGCAAGTTTTTCTCTGCTGGGGCAGATATTGACGCATTCAAGACAGCGATAGAAGAAAACGACAGCGTAAACTTGATTCGAGATTTAACAGGCATTCTTCATCCTCTTATTTTGAAGATGAGATCGTCCAAGACAATATTTGTCGCTGCGATTAACGGAGCATGTGCGGGAGGAGGTCTTGGTTTGGCTCTTGCCTGTGACTCAAGAATAGGTTCATCCAATACCAAAATCGCAGCATCTTACGCTGGAATTGGTTTGTCTCCTGATGGCGGCACTACGTGGTTATTGCCTCGATTGGTAGGGGAGCAAACCTCTCGCAGGTTCTTCTTTGAGAATGCAGTATGGAATGCAGATGAATCCCTGAAATATGGTGTAATCGATGAATTAGTTGAAGATGAAAATCTAATCGATAGGGCGATTGAAGTTGCTAACCACTGGTCTCAATGGGGNGACCATACAAAAGAAGCAACAAAGCATCTTCTTCTATCTCAAAATATTAATGACTTTGAAACTCATCTAAAGCATGAGAGAACATTAATTGAGGCTGCTGGATTGACTCCAGAATTTGAAGCAGGAGTCGAAGCATTCCTTGCTCGAAGAAATAAAAATAAATGATACAATTTGTGTGAAACTAATGTCAGTGTTCATCAGCAATAAAGCCAAAGAGAGAACCAAAAATTTTTGGTTTGGTCTAGCGATTCCAATTGTTGTTGGAGTGGGGACTTCTTTGTTTTCAATGAGTTTTTGGATGATGAACGGCGAATCCATCGCAAATGATGAATATGCCATCAGTGACTATTTTTTTGGGACTTTTTACATATCAGGGGTTCTGATTATATGGCCATTATTAGCATGGTTATTGCTCCAAAGAGCAAACAAATCCCAAATTTTAGGGTATCGGGAAGGGTGCCGAATGTCAATAAAAATATACATTGGATTAATTATTTTCATAATTATTTCTAATTTATCAGCATTTTTCTTTTTCGGGGAGAGAATGTAATATGTCTCTAAATGACTCGGAAATTAAAGATGAAAAGGCGAGGGTTTCTTGTCAGTCTTGCGACAAGACACTAGAATGCCCATCGGATTATTCTGGGAAAATACGTTGTCCTGTATGTGGCCATGAATCATATATTTCATACGGAGATTATGTAGAATATTCATTAAATGAATCTGAGAAAACTAGAGTATTTTGGAAAGGTTTGTTGATTCCAATAGCACCCACATTAGCAGCATATATCTTACTAAATGTTGGGATTCTTAGTGGATCAAGTTATCCTGATTTAATTGGATTATCCTTCTTCATGTATTCTTTTTGTCTATGGCCAGTAATCGGTTTTGGCTTAGCTTACAGCAGTAATACTTTTGTGAAACCATTCCGCAAAGGTTCCTTGATTTCTGCAGTTTTAGGTTTAATAATTGCAATCTTGTTTTGGGTCTTATTCTTCAATTGGATTAGTCAAGGAGTTGCAGGATAAAGCATACAAGATACAATAGATACTTTCAGAGTGTAGCGTTAGCAGCGACCCACTGCGTACCCACTCGAAAGACGTCTTTCGCATGGGTTTTGAATGGGTTATGTTGCTTTGTTGAAAAATAATCAAATTTTTTGTTAATTAACCAGGGAAAGGAGCCCATCCCCATCCATACGTTGGACACCATCTTATAGCGTCTAAATTATCATCATCCGCCTCAGCAGCTCTTGTGACAACCATGCCACACTTTGAGCACATTCCATACAATATCATGGAACCAGGTTCCGGACAATTCACTGCCATACTAAATCCCCCGGCTACAACATTGGCGACATACTTCCAAGGTGACCATTCTCCGTAAGCAGTTAATTCGTTTGTTTTAAGATTAGTCATTTTTTCCATTACAAGCATATCATCCTGGTATGGTATACATTTTTCACCATCATATTCGCATGGAGACCATCCTGCCTTTAATTCCCCCATCGGCCAATTGCCATTGTAATTTTCAGGATTTTGTTCAGACCATCCTCCAGAATCTAGTTTTTTCCGACCTTGCCTAATCAATTCATTTTCGTAAACTTCCAAAAACGGCTTCTTGCTCATAACAACTCGTCTGTATGATAGAAAATATACTCTTGCCCAAAATAACCGTTTTCGGATAGTTTCAATGGGGCTATCCGAATACCCATGCGAATGCAACCGATGTTCGAATGGGCTTTGCGTGGGTCATTTTAGACGCTACCGAAGCGACAGGCGTTTCATCGAAGGGTGTCGTGAGGAATTCAAGCAGATTCTGAATTGGCGGGAATCTGCACACGCCCGCTTCGAAGCCCGCCCAAGTTGTAAGTTATCAGTGCGCTGCCGATGACCGTAGGTAGGAGCCAGACCACAATCCCGCCGCCAATTGCCGTCAGCGAGAAGGCGGTCACGGTTGAAATGGTTCCCGCGCCCATGAAGATACCGTGAAGTCGAATTCTTTCTTTCCCGCGTGGGGCTGTGCCCCTCTTCAATGAAAGGCGTTGGAAATAGGTCAACGAACCACAAATAAACGAAAACACCAGAGGAACGATTGCAAAACTAGCATCTTTATCCCATGGCCCAACGCCTGCGAATGCAATATCTGCTGCAATGAACAGAAGACCCAATGTGCCGATGATCCCCAACCCAACAAGTGCTTGATCGATGTTGCCGACTGAACCTTTTCGATTCTGCCCAAGCCTCCAACCTACGAGGACCATGTAAGTGGAAAAGAACGCAATGAACAGAAGGAAATCAGTGCTCCCCAGCCACCACAAGGCCCCTGCTGTCAACCCAACACCTACCATGGCAAGAGCGTAGACTCTCCCCACCTTAGCATGAAATTTTGGGCCTTTTTCGGTGAGAAAAGCAAGGGCTGCGGTGAGCAAGGCCACGCTACCAAATGCAACGTGGATGAGAAG
>PBXF01000018.1 GCA_002727515.1 Methanobacteriota archaeon | reverse complement strand
CTTAGTAAATTGGCATTTCAACTTCAACTGCAAATAGTGGGTCTGGGTCGCTTGAATCATGATATGCAACAATAACTCCGCCATCGTTTAGAATCGCTAAAGATGCGAAATCGAAACGGATATCATTTCCAGCTCCACTAGTAGAATCGAGGTCTCCCAATCCGATATATGTCAGGGTGTCTGGAGCCATTGATTCAGAATATTCCCTGACGTGATACAATACGTCAACATCTGGGCCTTCAGCAGATTGATATCTTACATTCAAAACAAACAAATCGAGAGCGCCATTTGCCTGGAACTCCCATTCTTCTATTTGTGCCCAATTCTCATCACTATAGTTTTGTGTAGCCCAATTAGAGCCTCCATCGAATGACAGGTGGTGGGTGAATGTAGTTCCTGCTAAACTTACGCAATGAATAGCGCCTGTAGTGTCGATTTGACAATATTCGCTTGGGAATTGCACATCATGCCGATTCCAATTCAGTGAAGTGTCGAGGAACGCAGACGTTCCATCATTGAAATATTGCGGGAAATACAAACCTCCACTTGGAACAGGGAAAGCCCGCATTTCTTTGTGAGGCTTGTTGACATCGTAATACTCTGGAAGATTTGTGAAATTAAGATTAATATCCTCTAGCCCAGGGTCAGAATTGCGTCCTACAAATTGGAAATTGTAGTAATTTAATCCATCAACGCTGATTTGACCACCAGCGTTTTGTGTTTGGTGCCAGAAATTAGAAACAACTAGGCTAGCCCAATCTCCGCTACCAATGTTTGATGATATTGGACCAATGACTTCAACCTGCCATGATCTATCATAGAACGGTTCAGTCATTCTATTGTAACACCATTTCCATTCATCTTCGGAAGCGTCATACAATATGGCGTAGAATTTGTCAAGTTTACCATCTCCTCCAACATAAGGGAACCAGGACATAGAGATGTAATCTCCATTGGTAGCTTGTACGATGCTGCCTTCTCCTAATCCTTCTTGACCAGGATTTGTTGGAACAGGAGTTCTACAAGTTGGGTCAGTGAGGAATTCCGGGATGTAAGTGTCCCATTCATGTCCTCTGTCATTAGACCAGACGGGATATTCTCCGCCTATGTTTAGGATGTCTCCATCTATTGAGGTAGCGATATAGTGTTCACAGCAATTGCCTCCGTAATTCTTGTCGAAAACAGCCCATGATGTCTCAGTGCTCTCATTTGTATTCAAATCAATGGTTAGAAATTCCCAAGGGTCTATGGCAGGTATTGGGTCAATAATCTCGTATGTTTCCCAAATCGAGGAACCTACATTTTCTTCTTTTGCAATAGTTTCTCCTTCTCCAAAACAACCAGCAAGGACTGTTGACAAAGCAAGTAAAAGTGCTAATTCTCTACGCATTTTATGACCTCGAAACGTTATACCATATTGTTGAGCCATCTACCTCGAAGGATTCTCCATTTCCTTCACCAACTATGAATTCTGAATTGTTTGCTCTGGTTTCGCTGATGATCCAATTTTTATCCTGGTCAAATAGTTCTGGTGCATTTTGCATCCAAACCTTTAGCGAAATCGTATCTTCGATTTCAAGATTCATATCTTTCCTAGATGCTTGAATTCTTCTGGTGATGTCCCTCGCCAATCCTTTTGACAACAATTCAGGTGAATCTGTCATGTCTAGAACCAATGATACTGAAGAGTCCTCCATCTGCAAAGTCTGAGCAGCGTATCCTTCTCTCTCAACCCTTCTTAATTCGATATCGTCTGAAGTAATTTCATAGCCAGCAATCATTAGATTACCTGCATCGATACTTGCTAACATGGATTCACTATCTCCACCTGCAATGCCTTCCAGAACTGCTGGTAAATCTTGGCGGCATTTGGCACCAAGTGTTCTTCGGTTTGGAACGACCTCTATCTTTTGGAAACGGTCTAAATCGGTCTCCAATGAAATTTTTTCAACATTCAGTTCTTCTGCCAAAATATCGTGGAAATCACTCAGGTCAGGCCCACTTACTATCCATCCTTCTGCACAAGGCAATCTTTGCCTGCGGTCTGCATCGACTCTAATTCTGCGGCCGGTTTCTGCTAATTCACGAACTATTTCCATCGTGTTCAAGATATCTGAATCTACATTTTCAGATTCAGGCCAGTCTGCCATGTGTACAGATGTGCCTGTTAAATTTCTGTGGATCTCATCGGACATAAACGGCGAAACCGGTGCAATTAATCTGCTAACGGTCACCAATATCTTGTGAAGTGTGTGTTGGCAAGCTAATTTATCGCCACTATCTGCTTCTTCCCACAATCTTCTTCTGGATCTTCTAACGTACCAGTTAGACACATCGTTTACAACAAATTCTTCAATGTCTCGGCATGCTTTGTGGAAATCCCATTCTTCGAATTGCTTGGTAGTTCCCTCTACAACTTGAGATAATCTGGATAATATCCAATTATCGAGAGGTGTGTTATTTCCTGTTGATGAAGATTCAGGGTCGAACCCATCCAGTGCAGCATAATCTGCGTGGAATCTATGCACATTCCATAAGGTCAAGAACATCTTACCATAGGTTTCTCTTACTCCATTGGGGTCGAATTTCAATGGATTCCAAGGAGCACCAGCGGTTACCATGTACCACCTTGTCGCATCGGCTCCTTCTCGGTTGAAATGATCCCACGGATCAACAATATTTCCTTTTGATTTAGACATCTTCTTTCCTTCAGCATCTAAGATTAGACCCAAAGATAGACATCTTTTGTAACAAATTGAATCAAAAACAGTAGTGCTTACTGCTAACAATGTGTAAAACCAACCACGTGTTTGGTCCACTCCTTCACATATGTAGTCAATTGGGAAATTATTCTCGAATTTTCCTTCCTCACCGAAAGGATGGTGCCATTGCGCAAATGACGCACAACCAGAATCAAACCAACAATCCATAACGAATGGCTCTCTTTTCATATCTCCTGAACACTTTGGACAAACAAGCACGGTGTCGTCTACATACGGCCTGTGCAAATCCTCTGCTACTGGACTTCCTTCTTTGGCCATGCTTGCCATTTCTTCGGTTGAACCGATACAGTGTTGGTGATTACATTCATTACAGATCCATACTGGTAGTGGTGTTCCCCAGTATCTTTCACGACTGATAGCCCAGTCCTTGACGTTTCTAAGCCACTCTCCAAATCGACCTTCTCCAACCCAATCAGGAGCCCATTCAACTTGGGAATTGAATTCCAATAGCATTTCTTTGACAGCAGTCATTCGAACAAACCAAGAGTCCATCGCATAGTAAAGCAGAGGGTGACCGGTTCTCCAACAATGTGGATAATCGTGGGCATACATTTTTTCTCTGTATAGTAAACCCGCACTGTGTAGAATTTCGATAACTGTTTCATCACAGTCCTTGACATATCTCCCATCTAATTGTGGATGAGTTCCTACAATGAACGAACCATCCATTGCGACAGTGTGTTGAGCAGGTAATCCAACCTCCATTCCAAGGTTGTAGTCATCTTCACCATACATCACAGCGGTATGGACAACTCCAGTTCCATCTGTTGTAGTTACCCAATCTGCGCCGATAACAGTCCATGCACTTTCTGAATCTCCTCGGTCAACAGCTTCTGGGAATAATGGTTGGTAAGATTTACCAATCAAATCACTTCCTTTTAGTATAGCGATTTCTTCACAATGGTGTCGAATAACTTCTTTGAACAATTCCTTCGCTACGATCAGAACCTCTCCAACTTCGGCACCTCCGTGCCCTTCCCATTTTTCAGGGGTGGCGGTAACCTTGACCTTCACATATTCAACATCTGGACCTACTGCTAGTCCAACATTTCCAGGGAGCGTCCATGGAGTAGTTGTCCATGCTAAAATTGATGCATCTTCATCTTCTAATTTGAATTTAACATAAACTGAAGGCTCCTCGACTTCTTTGTAACCAAGAGCAACTTCGTGGCTGGAATAAGATGTGCCCGTTTGTGGACAGTATGGCAATACTTTGTAGCCTCTGTAGAGTAGACCCTTCTCGAACATTTTCTTCAATGCCCACCAACATGATTCAATGAATTCATTATGAAGCGTTACATATGGGTCATCTAGATCACACCAATATGCCATTCTTTCTGTCATTTCTCTCCATGCGGCTTCATAAGTCCAGACAGANGCCCTACATTCCTTGTTGAATTTCTCCATTCCNAAAGCTTCGATGGCTTCGTTNCTCATCAAATCTAGTCGTTTCTGGACTTCAATCTCAACGGGTAANCCNTGAGTATCCCATCCACCCTTTCTTTCGACGAAGTTACCTTGCATGGTTTTCCATCTGCAAACCAAATCTTTGTATGTCCTTGCNACTACATGNTGAATACCAGGNTTGCCNTTCGCAGTCGGAGGTCCTTCTAGAAAAATGAAAGGTTCTCCAGTAGAGCGGTTTTCTACGGTTTTTTGGAATAATTTTTCATCAGTCCAAGTGGAAAGCAAACTAGTCTCCAATGCCACTGAATCTAGTTCATTGGTTGCTTTCGGGGTTCCCATGGNNGTTCCGAGTTCCTTTGATGTTTTGAATCAGTCGTTTACATATTTGGAAAATCTCACCCCAAATATCGGATTTTTTGAATCAACTTCGGGGGTTGCTTTGAATTACATTGAGTGTATGCCATAAGCACATGGCAGCCGTTGGCAGACCAACAAAAGCCCTCGCGCTAGTGTTGTTAATGNTGTGTTCAACACAATTGATTATGCTCAATAGTCAATCTGATGCTACGGTTTTGGAAATTGAATCAGCAGTTAGTAAATCTTCAGGAGAACCAACGATTGTCAGTATTGCTGGACCCGATAGCCATGGTATTGGTCCAGTTTTAGAGATGGATGCAAATCATGCACTTCAAACATTAACGATGAACCTAAAAGCAGGTACAACTTATCGTAATACTGGATTTGAATGGAGTGACTGGAAACAACCCGGGTTTATTCTAAAAGGATTGGAGCAAAATTTAGATGGTTCGCTAACATCTGGTTTCCAAGGGATAGGATGGAATTTTGATAATGGAACGCAAGGCTGGAATGCAACAGATAGTCAATTTGGTCAGCGTACAACTACACACAACTGTGGGATGAGTGGTCAAACTGGAGCCTCATGGTTTACAAGAGGAGGAAGCGTTTACGTAACTAGTCCTGAAGTAAGCCTTGAAGGGCAGTCCGGATTGTCTGTAAACGCATGGGTAAGACAAGGTAATTCGGGTTGCGGGGAAGAGCCAGATGCCAATGAAAATTTTTATCTCCAATACAAGAATTCCAATAATCAGTGGACTCAATTTCATTATCTTGCAGGATCGACCTCTGGGGGTTCAGTTACAATTGTGAATTATAGCCTCCCTTCCGATGCATACCACTCAAAATTCCAGATAAGAGCTCACCAGAACAGGGGAAGCACCATTTGTTGTGATTATTGGTTTTTTGACGATATAATAATTCCAAATGCAGATGGTGATTACAGAGATTATGATCCTAACCCTGTAGATCCAGTTATGTTCACGCCTTCCTTTGGGTGGGCTAGTTCTTCTGACAAGTTGTTAGACAAAGGATCCTATCCGCCAGTTTTTTTAAATGCTGAAATTCCAAATGGGACCGATATAAAATGGTCTGTAATCGATGCTAATAGCGGAAATGTCATTCCAGGTTATGAGAATCTTTCTGGCTTAGAAATCGGACTTAGTGGAATAGACCATGAAATGTATGATTCTTTGACTTTGAAAATAAACCTGGTATCTAATGGAAGTGACTCTCCAAGACTTTACAGTATAAACGGTGGCGGAAAAATCGGGGAATCGTTTTCCAGTCATAATGATGATTGGGTTATGCAAAACGTAACTTCAGATTCGGAAAATGGTACTTACGTAGGCGAAAATCAATCAGAGTTAGTTTCACCAATATTTGATATTGACATGCCATTCAGTGCAGTAAAAATCCATACTATTACCAACGGTTCTCCTGAAGTATTCATGTCATTAGACTACAGTCCGTGGCATAAAGTAAACAATCTGGGAGAAATAATTCAGCTTGAGAGACAAACGTCTAACATTCGGGTGAAGTATGTCAGTAATGGTGTAGCATGGGCGGTTGATGATTTGCAATTACAACTTTATCCTGCTGAAACAATAAAATCGCCATATTTAGATGTAGATAATGACGGTAGACGTGAATGGAAAATTAAACAACACGGAATTGGTTCATGGGGCAATCAAGATGTATTCGCAGATAATAATCAGTCTATCGAATTCCAGGTTGGATTTAATCCTACAAGTTGGCACAACTTATTCATTCCACAAAATGCCAAATCGTTTGAGGTTACATTATCTGATGTAGGCACGGTAGGTCTTGGTGTTCAGAATCTAGCCTTATGGGTAGGCAATACAATGATTGCACAGGTTGGTGGTACTGAATATGTCCCAAGTTTACGTTTATCTTTGAATGAATCTCAATTGGATGATTTGAATTATGAAACAGAGAATTCAGCTGCAGCTAAACTTGCAGGACAAGTTGAATTCATACCGGCTAAAATCGAAGTAATCAGTGATGCTGGAACTCATCAATTATCTGGATTGTATGTCCAATATGAAGCAGAGGATACCATTGAGGCAACCGCTTTGTCAGAACTAGTCATGTCGATTAATAGGCTGCGGCTAAACCCTTCAAAGGCATCAAGCATGACTCTTGATTTCAGAGCAGATTCAAAGTGTACAATGTATGCAGANGTAGTTNCTATGACTCACTCNGGAGATGTAGAAATTGGTGCAATGACTTGGTCGAACGACTCTTCTGTACTAATTCCATCNAGNGATTGGAGAGAGGTCAATACCCGTGTTCAAATTCACCAATCCNNTGCTCACNGAATAATCATGAATCTTTATTCNGANAANCACACTGCAATGTGGCAAATACCNGTTGANTCAGGNGGTGTAATAAAAATGGGTGACCATGAAACAATCATACTTTCAGAATCAGGGATACAGCATAACCAATCATCCTCAATTCATGATTTATTGTTCAAATTTAGAACATCGCAATCCTTCCAAGATCAAGAAGACCTGAGAATTGAGACAAGACTCGAATTGAAAAATGGTATCGTTTCGAAACCAGCAGTCAAAACTTGGTCTAATGGTGCAGTACACAATGACATACTAATAGAGGATATGATTATTACAACTGAAGACAAAGTCATCCCTGAATCAAATAAATTCTTGATGGCACAACAGAATATAACCTTCCATATTGACGCTGGCTTTGATATTCCGTTTGGGAATAGTAAACCATTCCCTGGTGAGTATAATCTTTCGTTATTCAGAAACGATGAANTAATCGCTTTCACATCNGATTANGANGGNAATTATTGGCTGGTTGAAACATCAGCACCATTTACNAGTGGCAACATAACATATGAAGCCAAAATANCACCTCTTANTGGAGGAGATTTNGGGTCNAGNCCNGTTATGAATAGAACGTTTGAAGTCGACCCATTAGCACCTATTGTGACAGATTCCAACATACGTTTCTTCGACCATCTAAATCCATCACCTAACCGTGAAATAAGAATCAACATCACCGACCAACCCGTTCTTCCTACAAATGTAACTTTGATGTTGTGGACTGAATGGGCAAACGATTATGATAAAAATGGATGGCCAAGCGAAGATGAATATGTTCCGCGTCTAATGTCGAACCCAGAAAATCTAGATGCATCAGTTGGCACTTATGTTGCTGTAATTGATGATACACCAGCATTCCAAGGCGAAAAGGTCGCAGGTTATGTTGTCGGCACTGACCCGTCTGGACATCAACTTCTTGGAGGAGGGTCAGGAAATGTTGATGACCATTTGTTCATGTATCAAATTCGAAATGATGGAGTGCCAGTCGTAGATAACGATGGGCTCGAATGGGATGGAGGTCGAAGGACTTGGCTTCACCCAGGACAATCATACGGCTTGAATGTATCATTTTCAGAAGTAAATGGAATTTCAGACATCTCTGAAGTTAGAATTGCTTTGGCTAGTAATATTCCTTCAGATAATATGGAACTTGTTTGGGATTCTACAATTAATGATTGTTTCAGTAATTCAATGCATATAGTGGTTAATTCCTGTATAGTAATTGGAGCAACAGGTAACGCTGCAGAGCCGTTTGATCAAGATTTGATGTTGAAACTGGACATAACTCCACAGTGGTCAATGCCTGATTTGGGAGATACAAGAAGAGAACCACTTGTAGAGGTTATAGATAGAGCCGGTAATTTGGATTCTGCTTTGTATCCCCAAAATAGGTGGAGATTTTCAGCTGAAATGATGATGCCAAATGATTTGGAACTTTGGGTTGAAAACGGTGCACTAACTGAAAATGGTGCTAGAGTTAATCCTAGTTCATCAATGGAATTATCTGGGCAATTATATTTCACAAAGACTCATGAAAAACCTCAGTTTGATTGTCAGATTGAAGTGAAAGTAAACGGAGTAAAGACTCATGCTAATTCAATGGATGGAAATTTCACTGCATCCATAACAGCCCCACATTCCTCTGGTTTGCATCCTATGACTTACAGTATTGATTGTATGCCTGAACAAGGCATTGATACGACAAGTCAGTCGGAAGCAGTTCTGTGGATTTTAGTTGATGGAGATGGTCCAACAGTTGTTGAATTCAATTCTCCGAGAGAGGAATCGATATTGGAACCGGCAACTCACAATATCACAGTTGTAGTTTCAGAAAATTATGGAATCGATGAAGAATCTGTTCGGATGTTCTGGTGGGTGACATATATCGGAGACAATAATCCAATTCATTCAGGATCTGTTCCTATGCAAATAAAGGGACATGAAAATTCTGGTTTGAGACTTGAGTTTACAGGATTAGTTGACATTTCTGGAATATCAGGTGATATATTGCAAGAACAAACCGTGCTAAAAGTGCGATTTGAAGGTAGAGATCAGGCTGGAAACCAGTTCTCCAAGGTTCAGAATAGCGAAAACAACCCAGCACACGTGTGGAAATTAGTAAAATATGAACCGGAGTTTTCTTTGGAAAGAAGTGGCATAGATGTGTCCAAAGCTACGATTGAAGTGGAGGAGCCGGTAGTTGTCCAAATCCACATCAGAAACGATGGTAAAAAGTCAGGAGAGGTACCTTTGAAAGTCGAAGTGTTTGATTTGAGTGGTAATTCTGAAGAGATTGCTAGTACGAGATTCTTCGTAGATGCAGAAACAGTGTCAACATACATTGTTGATTGGAAACCGTCAAGTCCCGGGATGCAGAGAATAACTGTTACCATCGATAACCAAACAGAACACACTCCATACATTGATGTTGACCCTATACAAGAAAAAGGGTTCTTGGAGGATTCAATTGGTGCAACTAATCCCTACATACTTGGAACCACTATTGTAATGTTATTCATTGGACTGATTAGTATCTTGGCTTGGATGCGATTTGCTACAGTTAAGCATAACGAATTAGAGGACGAATTCGAGTATGAATACGAAGATGAATTCGATGATATCTGAAATACAAAAGCATAGATGCTAGTATCAATTCGCTAAGATTAGGGGAGAGCCATGCCTGCTAAAATCGCCTTACTACAAGTTAATCCTCTTGTAGGCGACATAAATGGCAATAAATCTCTTGTTGAAAAAATGGCTAACATTTCTTATGAAAACGGTGCAAGTCTTGCAGTAACTTCAGAGTTAGTGATATCTGGTTATCCCCCTCGAGATTTACTACTTCAGACAGACTTTGTGAGAACATGTAGAGAAACAGCGCTCAATCTAAAAGCAAAAATCCCCGTCCTTGTCGGTACTCCACTCGATTCAGAATCAAATAGAGCATTACCTGGTAATGGCGTGGTAAGATGCGGTGATGTTCCTAGAGAGGTTACGAGAAAGCAACTCCTTCCAACCTATGATGTCTTTGATGAAGCCAGATATTTTGCTTCTGATGAAAGACCAGGGATTGCAAGAACCATCGCAGGCTTGGACATAGGCGTCACAATTTGTGAAGATGCTTGGCAGCATTCAGGTGAAACTCCTAGCGATTACAATAGTGACCCGATTTCACAAATTATGGAATGGGGCAGGCAAGGTGTAAATCTTGACGCAACAGTCAACCTTTCTGCATCACCATACCACGCAAATAAGGCGAAGACCAGGATTGATGTGGCCAGAAGTGCTGCTAAATCCCTGAATCATCCATTCCTCCTTGCTAATCAGGTTGGCGGAAATGATGACTTATTGTTTGACGGCCGCTCGATTGTTGCTTGGCCAAATGGAGATGTTGTAATAGCTCCTGCCTGGAAAGAAGGCATACTGGTTGTAGATCTTGAAGGGCCTGACAAGGTGACATGGATAGGAGATGGCGATTTACAGATAATTTCTCCAAATGAAACATTAGAATTATCCAATGATGATTTATTGGATGCAGTCACTATAGGGCTTTCTGATTATTGTAGGAAAAGCGGCATATCAAAAATTGTTCTTGGTCTGTCCGGAGGGATAGATTCTGCTTTGGCAGCCTGTGTTGCTGCCGAAGCAGTAGGCCCCTCCAATGTTATTGGAATTTCAATGCCTTCTAGGCATTCTAGTCAGCATAGCATTGATGACGCAAAAGCAACTGCTGAGGCCTTGGGCATCGAGTTTGTAATGCAGCCTATCTCAAATTTGCACAATTCAACAGATGATGAATTATCAGAATTATTGCTTTCTGGAAATCCTGTAGCGGCTGAAAATCTACAAGCGAGACTGAGAGGGTTGATTGTAATGGCCTATGCAAACTCAAACAATGCAATGGCAATAGCAACTGGAAATAAATCAGAGCTTGGTCAAGGTTATTGTACGCTCTATGGAGATATGGCAGGTGGTTATGCACCATTGGGCGATTTGTACAAAATGGAAGTTTACGAACTAGCAAAGATATACAACAAGCGAAAGGGAAAGGGTGTAGTTACAGAATCTACGTTAACTAAACCACCTAGCGCAGAACTCGCACCTGACCAGAAGGATGAGGATAGTCTACCTCCATATCCGGTATTAGACGAAATTTTGAGATTGCACATTGAATCAGGATTTGATGCAACAGAAATCGCCGAAAGAGGACATGATGAAGATACGGTAAGAGATGTTCTAACAAGACTCTCTAGAAATGAACACAAAAGATGGCAAATGCCTCCTGCTCCGAGAGTTTCTAGTCGAGCATTTGGACAAGGCTGGCGACAACCATTAGCCGCTAAACACGATTGGAGATCTTAGATTAGTATCCATTCTTCAGTAATGCTACCGTATGACCAACCAAATAGCTCGGTGCCATGTGTTGTTGTATCTGCAACAAAATACAACAAATTGGGCCCAAACCAGATTTGTCCATCAGTCCCTGATTGTAGATTACCAGTTGAATGGTCAAATACTTCTTCAACAAGGTTTTCAGTTATGTGGCAAAGAACCCCTCCACCTTGAGAATCATCAAGTATTGCAAAAATTTCACCATCTAAAACGGTCATCATTTTCGGATTAGAGGAGGCAAAACCGGAAACAAAATCATCAATTATGGTCACGTTTTCTGAATTAGCATTGCACAATTCAATTCCAAAGATAGGAGAGTGGCATGAAAACCAAATTCTGTCATTTAGCACCACTACATCTGAGTTAGCGACTTGGAAATCATTACTCACGAGGTAGCTTGTTTCGTTTTCTGTATTGTATGAATAAAGTCCTCCTGCGCTAAAGAAAATAGAATCTGAGTTAGAGATAGGCATAATGTCATTAGAGGAAATAGCACCTGAAATTTGTGACAATCTGAGTAAATCTAGGCCGTTGCTGCTATGAAGTTCTATGCCATGAGAATCGCTTGTTGCTAAGAAATAATATCTCCCCTCAAGAAATATAGCCTCGGAATGAATTTCTCCACCTATGTTTACACCATCTATTTCTATTCCTGAATTAGCGTTGTAGATTAATTTTTGATTTACTAATGATATGTTTGTAAAGATCCCACTTTGATATGATGAACTTTCTCCAAATGTTGTCATTCCATGATTTTGAATAATAATGAGACGTTCTTCATCATGGACAATTGAGTCTGATGCTGCGATTTCAACACCTAAATCAGAACGCTTGGTTAATGTCAATCCATCCGTTGACCATAACTGTGTTTCTTGGCCATCATATGCATCAAACCATATCTTGTTGTCAAATTCTGTAAAACCTAAATTCAAACCTGGAAGTATATTTGATGAGTTTGAAATTTGAGTTATAGTGTCATCTTTTGCTGAGAATAACATGCAATTTCCACCCGATTGGGCAGAAAATATCAGCAAATCATTCAGTATTGCTCCGTTAGAACAACCTGTAGAAAAGGAGTTACCTGCAGAAAGGGCAATATCGGTAATTCTGCCACTAAACATCTCACCAATGCATAATTTGATTTCTGATTCTATTTTTCCAGTTTCTGAATCATTTCCCATTCCAATTACTACGGCTTTATCACACGTGCCGATTTTTCCAGTTTCTGACTGAATAAATGACGATGTTCCATTCAGTCCTGTCGAGCCGTTTGTACCATCTGTGCCATTGTAACCCCAATATCCCCTATTGCCCATCGGTCCTGGGTTTCCTTCTTCTCCATGACAGACATTTTTTATTTCTGAAATTTCTTCCTGATCGAGTATGGAATTGTGATTTTTGTCTAGTCCGGATTGGATACTAAATCCGCCCTCTTCGCAACCATGTGTTCCATAAAGCGTTCCAAATTCGATTAGAGAGTTAGTGGCTTCAATTTCCTTGTTTCCGTCTAATTTATCTATACTGTCAAAATTATACCCGCTCAAAATTAAACATATGATTACTAATATTATATTCGCAAAATTCATGAATTTCTGTTTTCTGTTTTTTTGTTGATTAACCTTGGGCTGCTGTTTTTTCTTTTCCACCTGCTTTTCGCTCGCCATGTTTGGCGATAGACTATTTACAATTAGAGAATAACTATGCAAAGTGTTCAAGGGCGGTCGAATATTCCCTGTGATTATGGAGTTGCCTGAGAGCCTATCATCAATGCTCGCAGGAGACCAAGGTCCAACTAGGCAAAAAGCGGCAAGATTGGTAATCGATTTGGCTAAAACTGCAGGCGCAACAGAATTTGTAGAGGTCGAAACAAGTCACGTTTCAGGTGTATCAGTAATCACTGGAGGACACGGTCTGAGAAGATTCCTTTCAGACCTTGCTGGTGATGGGGAGGTTGCAATTCCAACAACTTTGAACTCCGCTGGCTGTGATAAAACAAAGATGGAAGAAATGGATATTGATTATCCGGATTTTCTTGAACAACAATTCGAGATTATTCACGCCTACGAACAGTTGGGAATAGATGCAACCTTATCTTGTACGCCCTACGATAGAGGAATCGAGGCATCAAATGGTATCGCATCATGGGCTGAATCTAATGCAGTTGCTTTTTCCAACACTTGGACTGATTTGATAACAAACCGAGAATCAGGATTATCAGCCTTAGCAACCGCATTAACTGGCTATGCGCCAAAATGGGGTTTGCACCTAGAATCAAATAGGAAGCCAAACATTATTGTTGATGTACAATGCGAAATGATGCATTTGTCTGATTGGTCTATTCTAGGAGATTGGATAGGTAAACAAGTCCGTCCGGACTGGGATTTCACATATGGGCCAATGCCTTACCTAACCGGGCTTCCTGACTACATTAGTTTCGCATCAAAAAAAGCGTTAACAGCGGCAGCTGCGAATTATGGTTGTGCTCAACTTTGGGTGGAAGGACACACCAATGAAGTAGAATTAACCGGCGAAGAACACAAATTAGTATTCACGGATTCAGACCTAAAATCAAGATATTCAGATTTGAAACCTAATGGCAGAGTCGATTTAATTGTAATCGGCTGCCCACAAGCAAGTTTAGAGGAAATCAGAATCACTGCTTCTGCGGTTAGAAGCCATTGCGAAATGGGAGCAATGATCCCAGATAACCGGCTCTGGTTATTCACCTCAAGTCATAATTATGATTTGGCAGAAGCCGATGGCTCAATTGGAATACTCGAAGAAGCAGGAGCAGTCATTCTAAGGGATACCTGCCCCGAAGTAACTCCCTACAATCGTAAGAAATACAATCATCTGCTGACTAATTCCTTGAAAGCAGAACACTATCTGACAAGCGGTTTGAATCGGATCCCGACTTCTGTTGCAACAATCCAAGATTGTGTAAATCATGCCTTCCAACCAGATTTGCTAACTGGTCCAACCCCAATTATTGAGGCAAAATCTCAACCACAGCATCAATCCGGTAAAACAATGCAATCTGGAAAATGCACCATTAATGGTCATGGTCTAGATTCCCAAGAGGATTGGGTTATCGAAGGCACAGCTATGGTTACCGATGTTCCTATCACATACCTTGGTTATGTGAATAGGGATACTGGAGTAATTGAAGAGACAGGACACCCCTTAGATGGAAGAGATATTCAAGACAAGATATTAGTCTATCCAAAAGGATCGGGGTCAACTGTTGCACCATATGTTCTAATGGGATTAGTTTACACTGGGAAAGGTCCTAAAGCAATTGTCACAAGAGACATTTGCTCACTTACATTACCTGCTTGTAGTCTGTTGAATGTTCCTTATTCTCACGGGTTTGATAGCGACCCTTGTATCCAAATTAACGATGGAGACAGGATACGTTTAGCAAAGAAAGGGGCTGAAGTTCAAGTCGATGTATTACAGCGCGTGGGTGAATGAATGCGCATCTTAGTTACTGGTGGTGCAGGATTCATTGGATCGCACCTTGTTGATGCTATGGTTGCTCGAGGTGACGAAGTATTAGTCATTGATAATCTCTCAAGAGGCGATTCACAAAACATTGCCACTTCTGCTAAATTTGTTGAAATGGATGTAAGAAATTCGGAGGATTTCGAATCAATATGCTCGGAATTTAATCCTGAAGTCATACATCACCTCGCTGCCATAAATGGCACAAGGAGATTCCATAATGAGGCGGATTTAGTAGTGGATGTAAATGTAAATGGGACGAAAAATGCTATCTCCGCAGCAAAAAAATGCGGCGCTGTGCTTGTATTCTATTCTTCTCCAGAAGCTTTTGGAGAAAATGAACAAATGCCATTATCCAATTTGACAAATAGTGTGTTCACTCCGGCAAATCTCCATCAAAGGCACTCCTATGGTTCCTCAAAATATATCGGAGAATTGTTGTGCCAATTCGCTGTACGTAATGGCCATGATGTGAGAATAGTTCGGCCATTCAATGCTTATGGGAAGCGTTTGCATGGTGATGAAAACGGTCAAGTAGTTTCGATGATGATCAACTCAAACCCAATAATAGTTCACGGAGATGGTTCACAAACGAGGTCTTTCACATGGATTGGAGACCTAATTTCTGCCCTTCTGAAGGTAAACGACGGTTCAGAATTTTCTGGAATGGCATTCAATCTTGGGAGTCAAGAGGAGACTACAATTCTAGATTTGGCTAATATGATATCAAAACTAACTGGTAGCGATATTAAATTTGGAAAGAAAAATTACGGGGATAGCGCTCGAAGATTACCTGATTTAGAATCCAATAAATTGTTGGATTGGAAAGCAGAAACAACATTAATTCAGGGACTAAATCAACTTCTGTGATGTGTTGCTATGTGCCCCCAGTCGATTGGACTCGGAGTTATCCTGTCTAATCCATGCTGGCATAATATTGAGAATCCTTCCTCTGGAGGCAAGTATTCTGGTGTAATTATTGAATTAACTCTTAGTGTAACTAACCGGGCTACTGCACCTTCAGGCAGTGCATTGTCTTCTACCAATTTACACTTTAGAACAACAACTGCCATTTCATGTATAGGTCCATTACTGTCAATTAAGTTCCATTCACTATCTTGAGTTGGTGTCGATACAATGTCAACGTCTTTTGCAGCCTCAATTGTTGGGGCTAATAATTGGATTTCACATTCTCCATTCTCTTTCAAGTTCAGATATGTATCGCGTTGCTTACCATTTCTATCTTGTGACAATGACATTACAATCAGTGGTGGAGTATTGGATACCACTGCTAAACTAGTCATTGGAGCCACATTTTCACGTTCGTTATTTCTTGTTGAGATAAGTCCCAGCGGCCTAGGCGACACCGCTGCTGCAAGCCATTTAGCTCGTTCGGGATGGTCTAGTTCGTCCATTTGAATTTCGTTAACTGCAGTGGAATAGTCTCGAGTTAACCAATGGTCGAGATCTCCTTTCTCTAGTTCTTCTAATGCATATTGTGTGTAGTTTCTGTAAGCATGCCATTCAGATATGACTGTGGAATCATCTCCTCTCTCTTCCTTTCTTTTGATAGATGCGTCTGCATATTTTATGCATCTCTTTAGGAAATCAGTTATTGCAATTTTATTCATTTCCGCCTCTCCTTGATTCGTATTCCTCTCGCTTCATCGTGAATTTTGCAGGGTTCCCTGCCCAAACTTCGTAGGGAGGGACGCTTTTTGTTACAACTGAACCGGCTCCTATTACACAATTGGCGAACAATGTAATGCCCGCCACAATGGTTACATTACCCCCTATCACTACTCCATCCTCTATTGTAACAGGTGACCAGTTGCCATCTGAAGGTGGATATTTGTCGTTAGTGACTACAGCGCCAGGTCCTATGAAAACATTATCTCCAATCTTGGTCTTGTCGCTAATGTAGACTGAGCCTTGGATTTTACAATTGGTTCCTATGACCACATCCTTTCCAATATGTGACATTGCTCCAATATTAGTTCCACTACCAACTTGGCTGGTTCCTACATAGGAGGGAGCCCATGCGGTAGCTCCAGATTCCAATGTGATTTTCTTGGAGTTTAAATCACTCATCTAGTCCCAACTCTCTTGCAAGCATAGCGACATGGCCTTTGGCCTTTACATTATATCTTGCGAAAATTAGGTTTCCATCTTCTCCAATTACAAAAGTAGATCTTGCGCAACCCATGTATTCTTTTCCGTAATTCTTCTTCATTCTCCATGTACCAAACATCTCGTGAAGTGAGCCATCCTCGTCCATTAGCAGAGGAAAGTTCAGTTCTTGCTTTGAAATGAAATTATCATGGCTTTTGGCAGAGTCTTTTGATACACCGAATACCTTGAATCCATGTGACGATAGTCTAGCCATGTCATCTCTAAAGTCGCAAGCTTGGACTGTGCAACCAGGTGTTGAATCTCTTGGATAGAAGTAGAGAATTACTTTGCTTCCACCTTCCAGTATGTCGTTTAGGTTGTGATTATTACCTTCCGAGTCTGATGCTTCAAACATAGGAGATTTGTTGCCGTTTTCTAATGTTACAGGTTCTGCCATGGCAATACGGCAAATTACTAACAAATCAATGCTTGTATTGGGTAATATCTGTGCAAAAATTCACGTAGCACTCTTTTTATTCAATATGCATGAATAAGCAACCGAAATGCATGAATTGACAGAATATAGGCGATTGTCTTATAATCCGCCAGTTAAGACAGCAGCCTATGGCAGCGACGCGTATGTCCAGAAGATGCCGCAAGTATATGCGGCAAATTCACAAGGCGTCGTCCAAATATGCATTGCAAGAAATCGCCTCTTCAATCCAAAGCGACCTCGATAGGCGCAACCTTTCCTATGACGAGGCGCTAAATCTCGGCAATATCTTACAAGACAGAGCAGACATGCTACCTGGGGATGACATTGTGTATGCCGTTTCCGACAGAGACTCATACAGAAGGACCCTCGAATTGTACTTGAAAGACGGAGTTCTTACCCAAGCAGAACAACTGCTACTCTGGGAAGAAAGAAGGCGATTGGGAATCGATCACGATGTCCATAATCGTTTGCTTGAACAATTGTTAGCTGTTTGGACAAGACAAGGGAAGTCAGTACAAATTCACGCATTCAGGCGAGGTGTTGTAGATGACTAATCGCAAGACTGCATTTGCTGTTTTAGCAGTTCTTTGCCTCCAAGTGTTGATTCCTGTAATCGGCGTAACTGCAGAAACAACAGGAAGGTCCACGCCCGACTTCGGCATAAGCGTCCTAACGCTATCAGATGGTGGTTCGATAGATGATGCCGGGCAAATCAAATTAGCACCGGGCGACCACATTATTCGAATCATCGTCGCTAATAGTGGCTCAGTCACTGGCTCTGCTAACCTAGATATCATTCATCAATTATCCCCTTCTTCCGCTGAGAATGTTCTAACTACAATNAGCATAGATAACCTACAAGCAGCAACTCCTACAAATCCTATTCTGTATACATGGACTGCTCCAACTGGAGATGACCAAACGATATTTGCTAGAGTTTCTTCTGCTAGCGATACAAATCCCACAAACGACGAAGGAAAGATAGACTTTGACGTTACTACATATGAACTGGGTACGGCACTAAATGATGACATACCAAGTCCAAGTGGAGGACTTTCTTATCTAAGACTAAACCACTCAACACATACGTATACGGNAACTGTCAAAAACGATGGAGTGATGCCAATATCTGCTGCTTTCGAGTTGGAACTTACGCACAATAGTAACGGCACCGTGATGTCTTTCTGGTCAAACACCGCCGTTCTCCAACCAGGTAATTTGCTAAATCCATCGGTGCCTTCAATCCTGACCTCCTCATTCAACGCAGCATCTATGATGGATTCTTGGACAATGGTTGCGACAGTCCATTTCAATGGCTCAGGCGGAACAGTTCCTATTGTAAGGGCAACGGAAACCGTTGTGTTTTCTAGTTTCATAATCGACATCGGGGCTCCGGCAAGTATGGCAATTGAGCCAGGAGCAACATTCCCTCTCACTTGGGTCATCAATAACTTGGGAGATGCAGATACTTTGACAATTCAGATTGGCTCAGATCTTGGTTGGCATGATAATTCCCTTGACGGCACTCCACTTTCAATTTCATTAGGAGGTTCCACAACAGTATCTGTATCTGTCACAGTTCCTGCTAATGCGGTCAAACCATCATTGGAGAATGTGTATCTTAACTTGACTAGTACCTCTGCGGATCCCTACACTGCTAGAAGTGTAGGTCACGTAATGGTGGGCGACCAATACACTGCCAATATTGAAGCCCCAATCGGCCCGATTACAGTTACTCCCTCTCAAACAACATCTTTGGAATTCAACATAAACAACAGCGGTAACGCACCTGCTGGATACGATTTGATGACCGGATTTTCCGCTCAAGCAGATAATTGGGACATCGTTTTGTTGACTCCTACGACTGATGTAATACCTGCTGGAGAAAGCGTTACGGTATACGTGCAAGTTACTCCAGCACCAGTATCTTCTCCTCTAGTTCAATCGGAAAGGAACGGTGCAGGAGATACTCTCTATGTTTGGATGTCTGCGACACCTACCAACGGCGGAATTCCAACTTTCAATCAAACTCAATTGGTTGTTAGACCAGTTATTGCAGTTGACCCTGGTCCCTTAGAGGAAATGATTGACTTAACTCCAGAAGATATCCTAAATGCAAACGGCTCTGGAGGAATTGACCGCATAGTTGAGTTAAATGTAGAAGTCAAACATAACCTAGGTAGTGGAGTAACAGGCGGCGTTGGAGCAAATGTCACTTCAGGCGATTTTACTTTCATAGCATCCTCATCTGGCGGAATTAATGAGGCAGCAAGGTGGACTTCAGTAGTCACCCCTCAAAACGTGACCGGATTGAACATTGGCATGCCTGTTCAATCATTCCTAGCAATCGATGGCCCAGGGGATGAACTACCGTTAGCGGGCACATTGCGTGTCCCAGTCACTGCAACTCCAATTCTAACTGCCTCCCAGCAAGCTAATGGTGTATTAGCGAGTAGCGTGACAAGAAATATCACAATAAACGTTCCAGCAATAACAGATGGTGAAATAATTACAGAAGGCCCGCTTGATGCAGATGTTGGAAACGAAACAGAATTTACAATCCAACTTGCAAACACAGGGAACAACCACTCTTCATACCGCTTGATAATTCAGGATGATCTACCTGACCTCTGGACCGCAGTTTTGGACACAGGTTCCGCAACAGGTTCTACAGTAAACAATCTCGCTCCAGCAATGTATGATCACCCAACAACAGGTGACGAACATATAGAAAATATCAGTTTGAAAATAACCACTGATCCACAAGCTCCCGCTGATACATTCCAGCCACTAACAATTAGGGTGGAACACAGTGAAACAGGAGATTTACTTTCGGTCAAGACATTAATGATAAGAGTTGAAGAATCTGTTAACTTCAAGTTGGAGCCTACAAATCACACAATTGACTTGTCTCCATATGAAAAACCAATGACCAGGGTTTTCATAAATAATACAGGTAACGTAATCACAACATACTCCGTTTGGCTAGATGCTAGTTTGTCTAATGATGTTGACTTTAATCTAGAATCTGCAAGCCAACTTGTGGTAGCACCTGGTTTCAAAGATTCAGTGAAAATCAGACTAAATCCAGATTCAGAAGCAAGTGCTGATGAATTCCATATGGTTACGGTATGGGTTGAAGCAGACAACGGAATGAATCTCTCTGCATCAATCGTAGCGAACATCTCCGCTGATTACGAGTTGACAATCAATGTCGATAACCCTACGGTTGACGTTACCCCAGGGGTTAACCAGACAATAAATGTCACATTTGGTAACAATGGTAACACACAGGAATTATTGGATGTAACCGCTGTTGTGGAAGGCAATTGGAGTAGCACTTGGGAAAAATATACCCTGGACATACCTATCAATGGCACTGTAGGCAATCAATTAACGATTGAAGTGCCAGCCCTGGGAGGCGACTACCCATTAGCAAACGGGGATATACACGATGTTACAATCTCTCTATACAAGGCCGGCACAGATGAGTTCCTTGCTGGGAGAACTATCGAATTAAAAGTAGCACCAATATTCATCGTTGAGATAAATAACTGGCAAGAAGAGATGTTCTTCCATACAGGTCAAGGTAGAGACTGGGTTTTCACCCTAACAAATGTTGGAAACAAAGATGTCATAATCGACCTTGATTATGAAATTCTGAAACCTGGGCTCAACATACCTTCTACTGCCTGGGAGGTTACGGCCAATGATAGTGAAACACTGCTGGTAGGTGTTCCAGTGGAGATAAGATTCCAGGTTCTAGGGATTGAGATGGATCCAAGTTTACTTCTTGAAGCAGAACTAAGGCTAACCATGACGCCTGACGATCCAGAAGTATCTGGCACTACTGTTGCTCAAACATCACTAAAGATGTCGAGGTTATTCAATTACCAAGATTACATATTCGAGCCATCCGAAGATAACTCAAATCTAACAGAAACGATAGATTACGAACACATTCCAATAGGAGGAGCAGGTGGGGATGTGGCATACATGCTCGAGTTGTGTGCCGCAGAGCGATTACTAGACCCTTCCAATCTACAAAATGTGCCTGAAGATGTTGACTGGTCTTTTGCTATTGATGTTGAAGGAGTAGTTCATGAATTTAATATGACTAATGATTGTGAAAATGGTGATCACTCCAACGTCGTGACTTTACCTGCAAAAGAAGCATATGAATGGCAGACAAATAAGTTGAATATTATCATCAATCCTCCTGACAGACCCAATATTTTACCAAATGATGGCTATGATCTAACATTCCATTTGTACCATCCAAACGAAAATAACAACTTCCAAGAGGCAACAAATGCAACTTTCAGATTCGCTTTTGACTCAGTTTCGATACCAACAGTTGTGAACTTATCCTTTGAAGATGGTGAACTGTTAGAAGGAGTAGATTCCAAAATTACTGCAACATTACAAAATGATGGGACAGCGATGGCAAGAAAAGTTTCTGTAGAATTGATCTGCGATGGAGTCGAAGTAAAAGAACCAGCGTTACTCGAAACTGAATACTTGAGCACTGAAAAAGTACTCGACCTTGAATGGGAAGTAACAACTGATGAATTAGATTGGTGGACTCAATCCTCTGACGTATCTTGTGACGTTGTTCTTACGAAATATAACTGGGCTAATGATGAAAATGCTACCACGAAGACCTTCAGACTTGATGGAGAAGTCGAGTCGTGGTCGCCTAATATCGGAATTACATTCATTGCAACGCTTGGCTTGATTGTGCTTTCTGTAGTTCTTCTTCGTCTTGTGGGACAAAATGACAAATTCCGACTCGCTGCAACATATTCAGGAGTTCTTTCCCTTGGGTTTGCCTTCCATCTGATGAATCTTACATGGTGGGGTCCATTCATCCTGGTGCTAGCTGCGATTTTGGTTTGGACTATGACTTGGAAATCCAGTGTTGAATTCCAATTGATTCACGAAGATTACCAACGCGCTAGAAAAGGAGTAAGTACCCTATACAGTGACCACTATGAGGTTCTATCCAATGCTAAGAGGCAATTGTCAGTTATTCTTGCAATGCCTGTTTTGGGCATGATAGGGGTAATTCTAGGATTCCCGCCACAACTAAGTTCATCCTCAGAAAATATTGTTTCGCTGGTTGGCTATCTCTTGGTTGTTATTGTTGGTGTTGTGTTCTTGATATGGAATGCTAACAGATTGTATGGTTCACTATATGGTCGTTTGACTGAGGTAGAAATTCAGGCAAGTAGGATCGAAAGAGACTTAGGAGATCCAGCAAGATTGCTAACAGAATTGGCTAGCGAAGGCCTAGATATTTCCTCTTTGATTTCCAAGCCAAAACCATCTGTTGCGGCTGAGGGAGAAGCCTCACCAATCGAAGTCGCGAACTGGGACCAAGAAACAAATGTATTGTTTGAGGATGACAATTCTCAAGACATGTATACAGAAGCCAATGCAGAACCTTCAACGATTATTGAAGAACAAGACATGGCTCCTATGCATGATGATTTGACAAGAGACTTAAACTTACAAGATTTATCTTCGGAAATAACCGTTGACCAACCATTGGAAGAAAATGCACATGACAATTTAATAGGAGTAGATCTAGATGATTTATTCATTGATGAGGCGGAATCAATGGGAGGTGAGCGAAATGAGTGAAGAAGAAACTCAAGTCGGAGCGACTGACCTTGATGATGCTAGAAAAGCAATCCGCGAGTCTCAAACTAGCGCTGACAGATTGATTAGAGCAAGTAGAGAACTCGAACACATAGTCTACGGCGTCTCTTCAGGAGATTCGTCGCTAGAATCAACAGAATACGATATCGTTGATGCTAGATTAAATCTTGAACAACATAAGT
Organism: Methanobacteriota archaeon; assembly: GCA_002727515.1. The sequence goes on along the minus strand of PBXF01000018.1, from coordinate 2,544 downwards.
TGTACAAAGCCAAAAAGTCCGTAAAGCGAGCCGAAAAGACACTTGGGAAAGTTGAAGAAGACGTAATGGAATTACGAAGAAATATTGCAATGCTAAATCGATTGTTGAAAGAAAAAACAATCCAAGAAGCTGAATTAGAAGTTGTTCTAAGGAGGCTAAAGAATGCAACAGGAGCTGCTAACTTAGGTGATGTTGCATATGCTGCAGAAGAGGTTCAACAATTAATTGGTGACCTAGTTGTAGACTCAGCAGTCGCATTGAATCCGTTCCTGTTCAGAAACTTCTGGATTGGCATCGATACTAGATGGCCTGCAGGTGGAGAGACCGGTGTGCTTATTCTTAGAATCTGCAATGATGGTTCGAGACCTATACCTGAAATGCGATTACAACCACCAGTTCCTCACGAATGGCAATGTTACCCTGAATCCATCGATTTACCAATAATGAGGCCAGGCGATGTGATATTGGTCAGATTTGACATCAAACCAGGATTAAGATTCGCAATGGACGAAGTTCCACTTTCAAGAAAGATATCGATACAGACTGGTTATGAGATTTCAGCTGGTAAGGTCGATGTTACAATGAGAATCCAAAATAGAAGCATGGAAACTATCCGTGATATGATATTACAGCCATGGTTGCCACCGGGATACAAAACTGAAAAGTTACCATTGATTGAGAAGTTATCACCAGATGAAGTAGGTGTAATCAGTATGCCACTCATCATAGACATGGGCGATGGAGGTGAATCCAGAGCCTAATCATTTTCCACCCTGCATTAGCACTGCTGGTCGGGGAGGACTGTAGAGATACGAAAAAAACAAAAAAAAACAAAAAAGGTGAAAAAAATGCAAGAAAGAAGAATGAACGAAAATAACGATTGGGGTTCAATCGGTATTGGTGCAATGATTGTATTCATTGCTCTGATCCTGGTTGCCGCAGTCGCGAGCGCAGTTATCATCCAAACGGGTGAAAAGTTGCAACAGAATGCCCAGCAAACTGGTTCTGATACACAGGAAGAAATCGGTGGAAAAGTAACCATTATCGCTGCGTGGGTTGGAGACCAATCAGATTGTGATGGTGACTCTGACGGTGACGTAACGACTGATGATGAAGAAGACCGCTGTATTACCCTAGTTTACGAACTAGCAGCCGGAAGTGAACCTGTACTAGAAAGCCAAGTGTCTTGGTCAATTACATGTCAAGACAATGGTGGAAACACACAAAGAGTGTGGGGTTCCTTTGACGGGTTTGATGCAAATCTGAACCAACAAGGTAACGTGCCACAAGCGACAATGAACTTGGATACTGTCAATGTAGACGGTAGTGAAAAGTTAGAAGACGCTGATAACGATGGCGCAGCAGATGATGACGATGACACTCTAAATCCAGCGAGTGTTTACATGGTCACACTAAAAACATCCGCAGATGATGAAACAGGTGCAGGACACTCTCCTGACGAACCAAACATGGCTCAAGGCGAATGCAACCCTGTTCTAAACGAAAAGCACAACCTATTGATTTCCATCGTAGGTGGAGGTACAACTGAAGAAATTCTATCGTACACAAGCATTGATGAGGGTGCTCTAATTATTTGAGGTGTTAATGATGAAGAATAATATTTACAGAGGAAACAAGGAATCTGAATCCGGTGCAATCGGAATTGGTGCAATGATTGTATTCATTGCTCTAATCTTAGTTGCTGCAGTAGCTTCAGCAGTTATTATCCAAACTGGTGAAAAACTACAACAAAACGCACAACAAACAGGTTCTGACACACAAAGAGAAATTGCAGGTAAAATTGCAGTAAAGAAAGTAGTTGTACAAGATAATGATGAAGTATTCATGTACTTTGAATCCAGTCCAGGTAGTGACGTATTAGATGTAAGAGACATTGCATGGCAAGTCGCTTGTACAAACCGTGACCCAGATGGTGACGGGATTCTTGATGAAGCCGCTGATAACGCAGGTTATCAGTTCATTGCAGCGTTCTTCGGAGACGGTGACAATACTGACGACGACGCCAGAAACTTCGCATACCCTGAAGAGTTCATGGGTGCAACCGATGACACTTCTGATGGAGATTTCGGAGATGTTGATGCAGTTGGCGGTGGAGATGGTGACGACAACTCAAGAGAGGCTATGTTCATCAACCCAGGCGAAAACTACGTCATTATGATGGATCTTGACGCAGCAGGTGGAAACACTGGTAACGATTGTGGAATAGGTGACCAAAACATCAACGATGAAATCACATTGTGGATTCACATCGAAGGTGGCGGTTCAACTTACGAAACTCTAACTATTACTGACAAAGCATTCGGTTCCGATCTGGTCTGATTTTCTTCGGGGTTGATTCCAACCCCGGAGATTTCAGGTCGTGGAGGGTACATGCATGGCATGGCCGTTTGGAAACAGTGATAGGTCCAGTGAAAAGTCCGACGACCTTTCTGAGGAAAGGCTAAGAATTATGGCAAGTATTGCAATTGAGCAAGTACCAATGCCAGAACAAGGTGAACTCTCAGAAGAGGACGCTTGGACCAT
>PBXF01000017.1 GCA_002727515.1 Methanobacteriota archaeon | reverse complement strand
TGGGCCTGATGGTGGGCCTGATGGTGGTCCGCTAGGTGATTCTCTTGGGTTATCCTCTACTGGTTCAGGAGTTTCAGTTTCCTCTTTTTCAGGGATTTCAATATCTTGAGATTCTTCGGTAGGAGCGTCCATTTGATCTAAGCCGCCGAAAGCGCCGCCAAACATATCGTCTGCTGCTGCGTTTTTCTCTTCTTCTCTCGCTTTTTCTGCTGAGGTTTTTTTGCTGGCCATGTTCCCCCGCCATGTAGGCCACAGAGAGCGGCTTAAATAGCGGTTGCCGCTCGGCAACTTGCTGCCCGTGTGGTGTAGCGGTTATCATGAGGCGTTGTCGATGCCTCGACCCGGGTTCGATTCCCGGCACGGGCGCCAAATGATATACTGCTCGACAAATTTTCATAATTTTTATCATCTTGAGATAAGATTTCTATGTAAGATTTTACGATGAAATATTTATTTCATATCAAATTTAAAAATAAAAAAAGCGATGAGGGCAATTCATCCTTCCTAACTCTCCCCAATGGGAGTGTGGAAGTCATTGCCCTCACCGCAATTATTGTCGTGATAACACGACGGCCTAGAGTAAATTTACCCTAATTATTCAGTTGATTCAACGAATTGGTCCATTGCTGCTGCACCAAGACCAATGGTCATTGCTGCTCCAGCCATCCATCCGCTCATTCCAAGACCTGTTTCAGNGTCAGATTCTGGAATCATNATNNACCAACCTAGCATACCAACAAGCATTGCTGCTCCNGCACCCCATGTTGCAATTTTCTTAGCAATATCAGGTAGTTGATCCATTGCATCAACGCCTGCCATAGGTAGTGCAAGGCTTAGTGTTAGAACTAGTGCGCACAGAATTCCTGCCCACATACCGATTGTTCCAATCATTCCGCCAGTAGCCATGTCACATGCATCATCATCATCATCATCATCGCACATTTGAGAGAATGACATTGATACAGTAGCTTCGGAACCATCACAGTCTACCGACATACCGTCTTCGTCGTCAGCCATATCGGCCATCGCTTCACAGTCATCTGCATCTCCAACGTCGCTAATCGTCCATACGCTTGTTAAGCTATAGCCAGTCTCAATGTCCATTTTTTCCATTGCTTCTGCATCTTCGCCTGTAGGAACCAACCAACTGTTTCCTAGTGCTCCAAGTAGTCCCAAAATAAGGCATAGTGCTGCCATTCCAGTCAATGCCATATTCTTCGTATTTCCATCCATTTCCATATTTATTTCTCCTTGGGGGTTCTTCCCCCTCGGATATGTTTTCGAAATTCTTTATATTAAAGGATGATACCTATCTAAAGATGTTATATTTCGATTTCAAGATATATCATGATTCGTCACGGTGCCGCAAACAGTGCAGTATACATCGATACCATTGAGTTTTGGACTTATGCCCGAGATATCGCTTTCAGCACCACACTGGCACCTGACTTTAGTCTGCATGTTCAACCGGATACCGATGACGTTCATGAAATAAACGGATGCTAGATTATCAGTTCAACTTCAAAATTGAGATATATCTCATTCGGCGAATATGATTTTTGTGAGTCTGTGTTTAAAGAAATTATTTCTGATTTGGCAAATATTGTTTTTATCTCGTCCTTGATCTTATCCAAGTCGTCATTTCCAACAATCGCCCAACCTCTAACAATAACTTCATGCCCTTTTTTCAGTAATCCGATTAAATCTGGTAAGTGTTCTAACGTGGAATGGGGTATATTCACTAATAGAAGGTCACAACATTCTGATATCTCTTTGGATAGCTCTCTTGCATCGGAACAAGATGTCCATGCCCCCGGTAGGTTGTTTGACAGAATGGCGTGAGCTTGTGGATTAAGGTCTGAAGCGTAAATTTTGGCTACTGATTCGTGCTTCAATAATGGCACTAAGGCCGGCCCTACGCCAGCATATGGGTCGCAGACTGATATTTTCCTTCCAAGTTTTTTTGATAGATAATTTACGGTTTCGATATTCTTTTGCCGCTCCGTAGCGAGTCTGGGAGAGTAATACACTTTTCCAGGGTCTGTCATAAAATCATGTCCGTTTTCTCTTACTTTAGTAAGGGTTGTGCTCGATTCTGAGTATCCCAGAACCTCTAGGTCTCTGACGCGGAATTCGCCCTTTACTCCATTATCCGCGCATACTACCCTGACATTCGGGTGTTGGGCTAATATTGCATCGGCAATGGTTTTACCATACCCCCCTAACTCATTTGGAAGCTTTAACAAAACAACATCTCCAATTTGATCATGGCTCATTGGCCAGTATTCCCTATACTTCTCAAACAAATCTGTATCCAACCTTTCTGTCCAATGTTTGGGGCCGGTTTTTATTGGTTCAAGGTCGAGTATAACTAAACCTGGAAATTCAGTGGGCGCTTTTTCGTTGAGTGGGATGCCTCTCTCTTTACCCAAATTGTGTATGGAATGCCCTGTAGCAAGCCAGTTTTTGTCGGATAATTTCTGCCTCCATGAAGCAGTTTCTTGGCTCGGCACGCTCAAATGACGCATTGTCTTCGGTAGGGGCAAGCGAAGGTTGTGTTTGAGGATGGCGGCGGAATTGATTCTAATTGGCATGGGGCTGGGCGGAATCAAAGGTATGACTACGGAGGCTATTGAGGCTGCAAAGGGCGCTGATTACAGATTTTATGAGGGTTACACCGCGTTGTGGAGTGATGATGAATTAGATAAACTCCAGAATGAAATTGGAGAATTAACCACTGTCATGCGCCCAGATATCGAAAATCCTGGGAAAATTCTAGCTCTTGCAAAGGATTCAAGTGTTGCAGTGTTGGTTGTAGGCGACCCATTGCAGGCCACCACACATGTTGATCTGCAACTTCAAGCAGCAGAAAGCAAAGTTTCGTGCAGGGTTATTCATGGAATATCAATTACCGGTTTGGTAACAGGCGCTGCTGGCTTATCGAATTACAAATTTGGTAGGCAAACAACGTTGACATACCCATACAATGGATGGATTGCGACATCACCTCTTGAAGTAATTGCCTTGAATAGATTACAAAATTTACACACATTAGTACTACTTGACCTTGACCCTACTGGAGAAGGTGTGGGGAAACAGAAACCTATGCAGCCATTAGATGCAAAGAACGCATTTGTTTTGATGGAAAAGAAGCTTTCTGAATCTCTAGAAAGTATGCCTCAGGAAAGTTCCCTTGATTTGTTAAAGCACGAAGCCTGCAAACAAATTTGTTCCAATATTGAAAGTTTAGAGGTTGTTCTATGCAGTGATATGGGAACTGAAATGCAAAAAATTACGTTTACCAATATCAGCGGTTTAGAGAGTTGTAAAAATGGTAGGCTGCATTGTATTATAGTACCATCAAATCTAAGCGATGTTGAAGAAAAAGCCCTTTCCAGATGGACGAAGGACTGAACAGGGGGGTTCTGCTGGAAGGCTCATGCCGCAGCCGAGCAAGGTCGAATTTCCTGGCCAAAAACAGCGTATGCGGATGCGGGGTACGAAACAAGCAAACCTCGACACTCAAAAAAGACTGAGGAAAAATCTCGACAAGTTACTCGATGAGGGTGAGTCGCTCCTACCGGCAATGACTTGGACTGGGAAATTGAAGTGGGGCAGAGTTGACCCTGTTACTAAGACGCTTGCAGAATTACGTAAAATCCTCCTAAAAAGAAATGATTTGAAATTCTTATCAAAACGCATGATGGCTAAACGAGGAGATCCTGTTGGCAAAGCGCTNGCTGGCTCATTAATTGCTGCACATGAAAAAGAGATATCGATTGTAGGAGATTACAAACACCCATCCTTTGGCAATGCTTCATTTGTAAGAAAAGGTGATGGTAAAGTAATGTATCTTGCTGGCATACAAAACCATCACATGCCAACAATGAGGATGTTGCCTTGGGAAGATCATGCAAAACGCGGTTACTTTTTCTTTTCATGGAATGGTGGTTTCGTTTGTTCTGGCCCTGAGGCGAAGTTGCCGGATGGATGGTTGGCCGATGTGCTTTCAAGATCAAGATTTAATTTTGATAACAAGGACGGTGTTTGGGCAACTAAAGGACTGGACATAGATGCAGTAGCAGATAATCAAATGNCAGGTAAAGGCTATCTCTTACTTAATTTCATTAACGGGAATAAAGTAGCAATTGGATTCGAAAATCTTAGTAAAAATGTAGGAAAAACGTCGTTTATTCATGACCTTGCTCTTTCGATGCTACCCCCCAACCTATCGAATGTAATGACTCCTGATGCAATTTGGTATCCTGAAGGAGTAGAGAAGTCAGAAGCAAATGAATCAATAGAACGAATATTGGATGCTTGGATGGGGCTTACGCTAGATGAAGGCTCAATTGGTAAAAGAGTAAAACTTGCAGTGATTAATCATATTCCATCAGGGTTTGTTGTTGGAGAAAAATGGTTCGAAGAGGTAGATNGCGCTGTTAACGAATTGAATGGTTCGTCTCTTGAGAAAAAATTAGCAACTCATATGATGNAATTGGCTGAAAACTCCGGCCTNCGGATAGGCCAAGGTGGTAAAAGCAGCGAGCGAAAAGGAGAAGCTCTGGAAGTTGCTTCTAATTCTTGTAACGATGTTCTGTCTGCCCTATGGGATGATTATGGAAAAGAAGGTCTGCTGAATATTGGAATAGACGAAGAGATGGCTGAAGATTTATGGCAGTCTCAGAGTAAGAAAAAGCGAGCTTTCGGTAAATTCCTGAAAGATATTCAAGATAAAATATCCAAGGCTGACGTTCTGAACAAATTCCCTTACCGGCAAGGAGAGTTACCGGGTCCAGTTGGAACGATTAATGATTTGACGATAATTGGTTTAGTTGACGGAATGGGTAAGGCGGAAAAATTAGCTATGTCAAAACACAAAGATATCGATTCGGAGTCTGCAGCATGGGCTTGGCTTCTTGCTTCAAATAAAGCGGCTGGACAAGAGTGGCATTTCTCACCAAATGCAAGAGAGCGAGGNTCTGCTTGGAGTGCTGCAGCTACAGTTGTTTGGAACTCTGGTAAAGCAATTGTAAATGATGAAGACGTCGATTACAAATTATCCCTAGAGAACCTAAGAAAGGCGGCTGGCCAAATCGAAAGTCTGCCTTGATCTCAAAGATTTGATAGTGCTGATGATATATCATCCCATAGATCTTCTACGTCTTCTATTCCTATTGACATCCTCACGAAACCAGGGCCTAATCCTGCAGCAATTCTTACATCTTCAGGAATGAACATATGACTTGAATTGAAAGGGCATTCGACCAGGCTTTCAACTCCACCTAGGCTAGTCGCCTCAAAAATCATCTCCAATCCACGCATGAATTTCAAAGCAACAGGATCTCCTCCCTTTAGTGTGAAGGCTATCATTCCAGTGCCTTTTGGAATTATTCGCTTTGCTGTGTCATAATCCTTGTGCGATGGCAAAGAAGGGTGATGAACTACGTCGACCAAGTCATGGGATTCCAATCTCTTTGCAATTTCAGCAGCATTTGAACAATGTATTGGCATTCTCGCAGCAAGAGTGCGCATACCCCTTTCTAAAAGATAGCAATTATGTGGATCTGGGGAGCCTCCGAAGTGCACCTTTTTGATGAACATCTTAGCGATTAAATCCGCTCTCCCTACGACTGCGCCACCGACTATNTCTGAATGGCCACCAAGATATTTTGTTGTAGAGTGTATGACTAAATCCGCACCCATAGAAATAGGTTGACAGCCCCATGGGGAGGCAAATGTATTGTCAATTACTAGTAGCAGATCGTGCTTTTTAGCTATACTAGCCATAGCCTCAATGTCACAAATTTTGATTACTGGATTTGTTATTGTTTCAATGTAGAGCATTTTTGTGTTTTCTTGGATTGCTGCTTCGTATGAAGACGGGTCTTGCATGTCAGCCATGGTTGTAGAAATGCCAAAACGTGGAAGTTCTTCGGTCATCAACCCATATGTGCCGCCATAAACATCTGAACTTGCAACGATGTGATCTCCTTGTGATAGAAGACCCATCAAAGTTGTAGATATGGCTGCCATTCCGCTAGCGAACAACTCACCATCTTCTGCATCTTCTAGAGCGCATAGTTTCTCTACAACCGCTTCTGAATTTACACTAGAAAGTCTAGCGTAAAGTAGAGTGTGCTGAGCGCCATTTGCCCAGCCTTCGTATCTCTCATCGGTTAATTGGTATGTCGAGGATTGGAAAATTGGCGTATTTACTGCTCCTTCGATGTGCTGCGTTCCTGAATGTACGGCTTTTGAGGCGAATCTCTTTTTGTCGGACATGGTAACTCCCATGATGTGTTTATACTATCATACTCTTGAACAATTCGCTTGAAATTTATTTCCTATGTCGGAAAATACATGCTTTTTTCACCATAAATCCGTCATAATGACGGAATAATTCATATTTAGAAATCTATTCGTACCGTTCATGAAACTAGATTCTAACGATTTGAGGATAATTGAATTGTTGAAACAAGATTCTCGAGCATCGGTAACCTCGATCGCAGAGACTCTTGGACTTGCAAGGGTTACAACACATGACAGAATGGTGAAGTTGAAGAGTGAAGGTGTAATTCAGAGATATACCGTAGATATTGATGCAAAGGCGTGGGGTTATGATTTGAGAGCCTTTATTTTCGCNAGATGTGAAAGGGGTAATGTGGACAGGAGATCTGTTGCCCAGAAAATTTGTGATTTTTCGTATGTTGTTCGATGTAATGTTATCGCTGGAGACTGGGATTTATTGATAGAAGTTGTCAGTCCCTCTATGGATGCATTAGGTGATGCAATTTTAGATGGTCTGTCAAAGGTTGGAGGTGTATCAAACACACAAACAATGGTTTCTTTCTATGACTATTCAGGTAAGGCTTCGTCGCTCAGGTGATCTGATTTTGTCTCATCCAGCTCCACAATGATGTTGCCGATTAGTAACAGTAATCCCATTCCAAGCCAGGCGGTTATAGTCACTAAATCTACAGACCAACCGTATAATGTTGCCCAAACTGGTTCAAATGAATAGATGATTGCGGCGTGTGTAGGATTGAGATATTTCTGCATTAGATTCATCATTAGAATGCAAACAAATGAGCCAAATAATCCCAGACATAGGAGAGGAATTACAACCCCGTCTTGCCATGTTGTCTCGACTACTTTGGTTCCGCCTGTGAAGATTAGTGTCATGATTAGTGCTCCTACAACTAACACTACAAATGATGTTGCGGTAATAGCAATAGGGTCTCTTTCTCTTGTTATTGAATCGGTGTATATTATGTGTATAGCAAAGAATAGTGCGCTAATTATGGTTAGTAATTCACCCGTCCCCCAAACTATGTGTGGTGGACCATCGATGAAACCTGCACCTACTGTAGCAAGAATCACACCGAGTACCATCATACGAGTGGGTTTCCTATCAGATATGAATGTCGAAAAAATAGCTGTGAATACAACATATAATGAAGTTAAAAATGCAGATACTGCAGGCGATACCGATGCTATACCTATCATTTGCAAGACGAAACCGCCAAGCATCAGACCGCCAAGTAGAAGCCCCCCTTTCCAGTCATCCTGAGANTTTAAACCGGCTCTAGCTCTTTTTGACACAGCCAGAAGCAGTACTAATGCTATGGAAAAGCGGGATGCTACGATTACAGAAACAACCCCTGATTTACCATAATGGTCGATATGAGTTTCGAGTGATAGCATTATTTGTTTCATCCAAACAAATGTCCCTCCCCAAAATATTGTTACCACGAGGAGGCCGAGTGCAGCCTGTCTCTTGGTTGGCATGAATGATGATATTAGGCATAGTTATTGATAATCTCGGTAATTTCACACGCTATTTCGTGCCCTTACAGTCCTAATGCTCTTGAGCCTAATGAAGTATGGACAAACATGGCGGAAGAACGGTTTTGGGATTCTCCGATCGAAACCGGCGAAATTCCCGCCACTGATTCGCAATTTGACTGTATTGTTGTAGGAGGAGGACCGGGTGGTTCAGCAGCAGCATCTTACCTCGCAATGGAAGGTAAATCGGTACTACTTGTTGAAAGAGGTGTCTGGCCTCGAGATAAAGTATGTGGAGATGCGGTTGGTGGAAAATCCTTGAGTCACGTCAAGGCTCTAGGTGTGAAAGCAAAACTAGAATCAACTCCTCATTTCCGAGTTACAGGAATTGTGTTTTCTTCGCCGAATGGAAACGACGTTACTGTTCCCCTACCAGAAGAAGAAGTAGAAAAATTAGAAGCTGGATATTCATTACCAAGGCAGCAATTTGATTGGCTTTTATTTGATAGAGCCACTGAATTGGTTCTAGAAAACAACGGCTCAGTAATACAAGGTGCTACTGTTACTGAAGTTTTCGATGATGGTGGAAAAATCACTGGCGTTGCCGTAGGAATAGGTGGCAAAAAAGGTGAGATTCGTCATTACCACGCCCCCTGGACAATAGGTGCAGGCGGCTATCAATGCCCTGTTGCAAAAAAAATTGTAAGAGATCTGGCGCAAGAAGAGATGATAGACAGAATGCATTATTGTGGAGGATATAGGGAATATTGGTCTGGAGTAAAGGGATGTGAAGGTAATTCAGGCAATATCGAGATTCATTTCGTTGAAGGAGTAATTCCGGGTTACTTCTGGTTATTCCCCCTGGGTGATGGGAAGGTAAACGTCGGGATAGGAATGGTTCTTGGTTTACTCGATAAACAAAAAAAGAAATTGAAAGCAATGCAAAAAGATGTGATTAGCAACCACCCTTCGTTCAAAGAGAGGTTTGCTGATGCGGAAATGATAAAGGGTACCGGAAAGGGTTGGCAATTACCATTTGGTAGTCCAAGAAAGGGCGAGAAAAATCAACCTCGTAGAGCTTATGCGCCTGGTGCATTATTGATCGGAGATTCCGCTAGCCTAGTAGATCCATTCTCTGGTGAAGGAGTCGGTAATGCATTAGTGAGTGGTGAAATGGCTGCGAAACACGTGATACAGAACAAAGGTGGCAAGGAATACCAAGACGAATTATGGGCGGCTCTTGGCCCTGAGTTAACGAATTCTTTCAAAATGCAAAAGATGAGTAGGAAAAAATGGTTACTCAATTGGTTTGTTGGAAAGGCGGGTAGAAAGCCAGAAATTCAACACATGATGACAGATATGATTGCCAGTAAAGAAGCGCAGGAAAATTTACATTCGAAATGGTTCTTGGTGAAAACCTTACTTTTCTGAGGTGATAAAATGGATGAGAGTTTGAATAGTGTCAAGGCTGTTTTCTTAGACTTGGATGGGACAATATACCTAGGTTCAGACCTAATTGATGGAGCTCTTGATTTTCTAAANCGATGTGATGAGCAGGGAGTAAAGCGATTTTTCCTTTCAAACAACTCGTCTCGTTCAGTTTCCCAATATGTTGAAAAATTGCATAATCTGAATATTCCTTGTACTTNTGATGATGTTTTACTATCAACTCATGATTTACTCTCTTGGCTGAAAAAAGAAAATGTCTCAAGAACGTGGGCGATTGCTACAAAAGGAATGTGTGAAATGATGGAAGAACAAGGAATAACGACAAGGGATAATGACCCTGAATATGTTGTTCTTGGATATGATACAGAAATCAATTACGAAAAAATAGAAATTGGATCTGTCCACCTTCACAAAGGCGTACCACTTGTTGCAAGCCATCCTGATATGGTGTGTCCATCGCCTAACGGTGGATTGCCAGATGTTGGCGCATATCTTGCAATGTTGAAGGTCACCACTGGCGTCGACCCTATTCATATTACAGGCAAGCCCAANCCAGGTATGATTATGCATAAAATCGAAGAGTTGGGGTTATTGCCTGAACAATGTGCAATGGTTGGAGATAGGTTGTACACAGATATGGAGATGGCCGCAAGAGCAGGGTGTATTTCTGTCCTAGTATTGTCCGGGGAAGCTACTCTAGAAGATTTGGAAGCATCGGGGATGAATATTGATGTCGTTGTCAGTTCTGTTGATTCATTACTGAGGTGACAGTTTGGGTAGGCTAACAGAGTTCTTTTCGAGACGGAAGGTTTTCGAACCGTTCGGGCATGTTGTTTCTGGCAGATTGGCGGAATTTCGATTGCTAAAACTAACAAGAGCTGTGGCAAAAGATGCTCTCGTTTTGGAAGGAATAAGAATACCTGACCCCGACGAAGACGGAAGAAGAGAAATCGACATGGTGATTGCTACTTCAGATCGTTTGCTTATTGTTGAGCAAAAGCACTGGTCNGGATCATTCGATATACAAGATGATGGTAGATTTCTACAAACTAGAAAAAATGGCTCTACTCTTCTGCACAAAGATATAATCGANTGGACGGCAAGAAAGGGGAAAATACTAGTCGACTTGCATTTTTCTCGATGCGGTTCGCATAATTTGGAGCCAGAAGTGGTTTTGGTTTTTTCAAATAAAAATCTTGAGTGGTCGCAGTTGCCCGAAAACTCTAATGCAGAAGCGTATGATGAAATGGGCTTCATAAATATGATTGAAAGTATGGATTTGACTAAGCCAGATGAAAAATTGAGTGAAACCCTACTAGGTTTTGGAACCTGGGATGCGATTCACCTCAATGGAGGACGAACTATTCATGGAGATATTTTGGAATATCCATTTGATAAAGTCGATTCTGAAATAACGCATAGTGGCATATTTGGACTATTGTTGGGCCCAAAAAGTACTTTGTCGACGGGGGAAGTTGTGAATGATCAGTCCGGGCCANTGGTAGCTGTGGTCGGAGAGGATTCTCCTCGGATAATTCCATTCGCAAATATATCTAAGATAGAGTTCAGTAATCCAAGAGCNGAATGGGGATAATTTATCCTAATATAGCGGTAAATTTGCACAAATATTTGACTTAATGTTGTTTTTATGCAGAATAAATTTAACTTAATGCATTTCGCAATTCCATGACATCTATTCGGTTATCACCGTCAGTATCGAATGCTGAAATTATAGTTGATATTTGGTCAGGAGATAGCCTCTCCCCGACAATAGATTGTATTCCTTTGTACAATTCTGGGCCATTTATTGTCCCATCGCCATCTAGATCTAATTCTTCGAATAGTTCCTTCACTGTCTTTCCACTATCCTTCATTGCGTCAGCTAATTTTGTGAGAGCTTCTTTTGCAGATTGGTCATTGTTTGCCATGAGTAGTGCTAGAGTTGTTATCAAAAAACCATTTCCATCTAACTAATGATTTCAAATTGTTCAAAACATGATGCAGNCAGGGAGTGCAATGGCAGAGATGTGGATTGAGGCAATCGGCCTATTTGCAGGAGTCCTTGGAATAATTGCCTGGATTCCACAAATAAGGGAGGTTTGGATTCACAAAAGACATGATGGAATATCAATAGCCACATTTAGTGTAGTAACCGTAGCACTAGGACTATGGCTAATATATGGCGTTCTTGTGGATTCTATCGCAATGATTGTAGCCAATATAATGACGCTGGGCGTCATATTGGCTGTGATTATTGGTGTACTCCGCTTGAGAAAATCAGAAACAAATCAGTAAGCTGATTTCGTAGTTGTAATAATCGCAGCTGCAATCTTGTATGGGTCACCATTCGATGCAGGTCTTCGATCTTCTAAGCGCCCGATCCATCCATCTTCTTTGGTTGTAACTGGAATTCTAATTGATGCCCCTCTATCTGACACACCGAATGAGAACTCATGAATTGATTGTGTTTCGTGTAGTCCTGTTAAACGTTGGTCGTTGTAAGCGCCATACACACTGATGTGTTTCTCGATATTCTTACCAAATGCTTCACAGATTTTTGTCATTAATTCTTCTCCGCCTTCCTCTCTCATTTTACTATCTGAGAAATTTGCGTGCATTCCACTTCCATTCCAATCGGTTGCACCAAGTGGTTTTGGATGCCATTCAATGTGTAGCCCGTATTTTTCAGCGTTTCTCTCGGCTAAGTATCGTGAAACCCAAATTTGGTCTCCAGCATCCTTTGCNCCCTTTGCGAATATTTGGTATTCCCACTGCCCGACTGCTACTTCAGCATTTATTCCTTCGACATTTAATCCAGCCTCTANGCATTGATCAAGATGGTCTTCGATTACATCTCTACCATACGCATTTTTTGCTCCAACTGAGCAATAGAATTGCCCTTGAGGTGTTTGGTCTCTTGGGAATCCATATGGGAGGTTTGTTTCTGGATCCCAAAGGAAATATTCCTGCTCGAATCCAAACCAAAAGTCATCGTCGTCTTCCTCTATCGTTGCACGCCCGTTTGTTGCGTGTGGAGTGCCGTCAGGATTCATTACTTCACACATAACGAGGTATCCTGAATTTCTGTCTGGATCAGGGAATATCGCTACAGGTTTTAGAACGCAGTCNGAGGAACTGCCGTCTGCTTGATTAGTGGAAGAACCATCGAAATTCCATAATGGGCAATCTTCTATCTTGCCACTGAATTCTCTCCTAACCATCGTTTTACTTCTCATGCTTTGTGTTGGCTCTCTTCCATCAAGCCAAATGTATTCTAGTTTTGACCACATTGGTATCGGGCTCCCGGTTAGGAGTGCGGTATATTATACAATCGCTCAATAATCATGGGTTTTTTATTGTCAAATGTGTCTTATTAGTAAATAATTTTGTTCAATTGATTATTTATTTGGTTAATNACTAATTAATTTTAATCGATTTTAGATATTTCATGGAGTGGTGTGAGCAATCGCTCATTTCACTGATTATTTGCAGCATCTTCNCCTTGAGGGGTAGCCAGAATACTACTTCCATCACGAATTATTGTCGGAAGTGACAAAGTTCCTCCGTTAACAGTAACTGGACAGTTTATCCCACAAGCTGGAGCGAGGTAATCTTCTCCTGTTTCTGTTAGAACGATTTTGAGTCCGTGGCCTGCTGGGAGAACAACGTCAAGTCCTTGAAATTCCATCAACATCACAAGGGTTTGCCCCGGGAAAACGGTTTGTGGTTCATACCCGCCAGCATGATAACGTATATCCATAGTAGCATGACCTAATCTTAGCCCCGTTTCCGCATCTTGTAATTCAGCAAACACTTGGCCGCCATCAAATGCTGCGGTTACATCAAGATGTAATGTCGGCAATCCTGCGATATGAGTTTCTTGTGCGAATCCTGCACATGTAATGGTAACTGTGGATAGTCCNCCTCCGATAACAGATGCGCCCCCTACTCTATCGCCAGATTGATCACACGATGCTAAATCTAGTTCATTCCAAGTTGCATCGTTTGGTGGCCAGACATCTTCTATTCTCCATTGGCCATCATTTCTTTGAATTTGTGCATGGTTCTCTGGTTTTGGTCCAACGCCTTTGAGATAATATTCAAACCACTCAAACAAATCTTGCCCCCAATCCCACCTTGTCATGTTGTGAATTGCTTCTCCGCCATAGCCGCTGTCCTGATTGTTATGTTTGCTCCATTGGTCGGGGTAGTTGTGCTCCCATTGTCCGAGCATCCCTCTTACATTATATCCTGCAGCAGTATAATCAAGATACCAGTTAGTACCAGAAGGTCCGCCAAATACCTGGTGAGGGTCTACATTCCAATCTTGCATGCCTTGTACCCAGTATATTGACCCGTTCCAATTTTGGAAAGCCTTGTCGATATGGCTTCTTTCATTGTAATAATTTTCCATGTATGGATCTAATTCTCCTAAGCCGTAAGTCACTGGGCCTGCAAATAATCCTTCAACTATGTCTGGACATATGTTGTCTAAATCGTCTCCATTGTAATCAACGGTGCTACTAAAATAATTCATATGCATAACTTGGCTTCTTGCTTCTGCGCTACCGTTTTTGTAAAGAAGTGGATGTAAAGCGGTTGTACCNGATATTGGAACTATTGTTTTGAGGTATTCACTACCTAATGCAGCAGCCTCCCACTGTGTGGCACCTTCGTACGACTTACCATAAAGGCCAACNTGACCATTTGACCAGTTTTGTTGACCTAGCCATTCAACTGCTGCATGAATGCCCAATCCTTCACCAGCGCCCCTGTAATCAAAACATCCGCTGGATTCTTCGGTACCAAATACTGAAACTTGGGCTAAAGCATAACCATGGGGAAGATAATTGTCAAAAATGAATTCTCCTCTTCCTGCTGCTACAACATTAGTTGCGCCGGATTCTGAGCCGGGTTGGCCAAAGGAATAGTATGGGCTTACGATGCCGATAACTGGCACTTTTTCGCCTAGTTCTGTATTGGAAGGAAGCCAATATGAAAGGTGGACATTGGAAGTTGGTGGGCCTGTTTCCCAAATATCAGATGTATCAACTTCAATCATCGCTTCTTGAACAGGGAGTGCTGTGTAAGGTCCTGAATTTAGAACCATTGAATAACTTCCATTCCATCTCCATTCCAAATCTTTTCGATCATATATNTCGGGATAATATTCGTCAACCTGTGGGNTTTCTTTTGCTGCTTCGTCGCCACCTATACACCCTGAAAGGGGGATTAGGAGAAACAGTGTAACCACGAAGTAGACNGCCCGCATTAATACTCCGTAGAATCAATGCGACAATAAGATGACTGTGGACTGTTTGGCTAAACTATGCCTGTTTTGGTGACCGGGGCTACTGGCTTTATAGGAGCCCATATTGTTCTAGAATTAATATCTAGAAACAAACCTGTTAGAGCCATGGTAAGAGATGAGTCCTTGATTTCCATGTTTCCTGAAAGTGATCTGCTTGAAATAGTAAAAGGAGACTTATTTGATATTGATTCCCTAAAACATGCAGTTGAAGGGTGTGATGATGTCATTCATTGTGCTGCTTCCCTATATGTTAGTGCAAAGAATCTCCAAAAAGAGGTAATAGACCCTTCTGTAGAAGGTGTTAGGAATCTTTGTTCGGTAATGGATGGTGTAAAAAGAGTAGTTCATACATCATCTGTAGCTGCGATTAGACCTACAAAATATCATAATGGGCAGGTGTTTTCAGACGAAGATTGGTGTAATGATGCCACTCCTACATCAAACGCTTACGGTTTAGCAAAGGCTGAAGCTGAAAAAATAATGCGTAATTGGGCTAAGGAAAGAGATGTTAGATTGGTAACAATACATCCTTCGGTTGTATTTGGCCCCGCATTACACAAAAGACATATTGAAGGGTCTATGTCATATCTCAAGCATTTTGTAACAGGCCCGCCGTTTGTACTTGACATNCATGTTAATTTTGTAGATGTCAGAGATGTTTCTATCGCTCATGTTAACGCTTTAGATGCTGGAGAAAATGGAGGTAGGTATATTGTTCACAAAAAAGGAATGTGGATGAAAGAAATGGGTTTGAAACTTACCTCTTTGAGAGATAAAAAATACCCTTCTAGAAAATTGATTAAGCCGTTAGCTTATCTAGTTGCTATTTTACACCCAAAACTCTCCATTAAACGAATTAAAGAATCCTTAGGAACTCATGTCGATTACGATGTTAAAGATGCCTTTAGCGTACTAAATTTACCTGATTACGATGTGGATGTAACTCTAACTGATGCGATTAAGTCGATTGAAGCGCAAGATTGACACCTTGCCTTAGCCTCGATTTACACATGGCAGAAGACATCTGGGGTCAACGTTGGATAAGTGCAGATTCTGAAATTGCCAGAAAATACATGGAAACTGTTGTGAAGAAAAAGAGCCTGGTTTGCTTAGCAGCTGACAGAAACACGATGCAGGGGCTTGTGAATTTAGTAAATGAGGTGGGACCTTATATCGCTGCTTTGAAAACCCATGTAGATCTTGTTGATGATTGGACTGAAGGTGCTTGGTCTGATTTTTGTGATTTAGCAAATGATGCCGGCCTCATGATTTTCGAGGATAGAAAATTTGCAGACATAGGTAAAATTACAGAAAAGCAAATGGGTGGAATTTATGACATCAAATCTTGGAGTGATTTAGTAACTGCTCATTTGATTAGTGGTCCAGATATTGTAGATGGAATTCAGTCTGCTTGGTCAAAAGAATCTAGAGCAGGGGGTGTTTTACTTCTTGCTCAAATGTCAAGTAGAGGTAATCTATTGAATGAAGATTACACCAACGAAGTTGTTTCATTAGGCAAAGGACATGATGGTGTGTTTGGATTTATTGGCAATGGTTCAAGCGCTCATGAGATTGAATCTTTGCGTTATTTAGTTGGTGAAGCAAAAATGATATGGACGCCTGGAATCAATCTAAAAGAAGGTGATGGTTCTATGGGGCAAAGATATGGAAATCCAAGAGATGCGGTTTTGGCGGGATCCGATTGTATAATTGTTGGAAGTGGAATCCATAATGCAGATAATCCTGCTGAGGAAGCGAAAAAGTATGCAGAAATGTCCTATTCGGCTTTGTTAGAAAGAGAGGGATAGGATGAGTTTTGTTGCTTATATCATCTCAATACCAGTGGCTG
Source organism: Methanobacteriota archaeon (assembly GCA_002727515.1). Next base: position 32,244 of record PBXF01000017.1, on the reverse strand, counting down.
TTGCCATAGGTTGGATGGTTTGGAACTACATTGAAGGAAATGTCAAATTAGATTCTCGAATGAAGGAGGGAGATGTTGGATTATTTGACTCAAGTCAATACAATATTTCCGAAGTGATCAGAGCGCCAGCAGGTAGTATTGTTGAAGATGTTCAGACTTCTCCTATTCCAATGACTAACTCTCCGAATAGTTTGGAGGGAGTTGCCCCCGGCCAATACATAAAACAGCAATTACCAGATGGAAGNATTGCTTTNNTTCCNNTTAGCNNNGNNTCNNNNGGAATTAAAAGCNNNGNATANCCCATCAGTCCATTCGNCCANNCANANNAACCNGCAGCACCAAGAGCAGAAAATAGAACCAGAACAATGAGAAGTCTCTTACCTTTGCTTGATTTCTTCTTTTTCTTAACTTCCTGANCAGGAACGGGAACTGGATTAATTGGCAATGNGGGTAAATCATTGATGGGGAGNGGTAGTATTGGAAGGTCGGGTTCGGGTTCAATCATTTCTTCGACAGGGTGGATTTCATCCAAATCCGCAAGACCGGGTGCTTCAGGAATGGGCCCTAGAACCATAGGCCAAATNGTCTCGATTGAAGATGCTGTGATGGGTTTCTCTATCCATCCAATCGCTCCTGCTGAGTATGTTGCATCCTGTGCTAATTTTGCCTGTCTCTTTGGCGCAAGGAATAAAATACGACANTCTTTGCTATTTTCTCTCATTTCNAATGCTGCNAAGTGGCCATCCATTGAAGGTATATCTAGTGCCAATACGACTAATTCTGGGTCGATTCTAATGTATTCATCAACTGCGTTGTCTCCGTCTTCACATACTGCGATGTTGAATTCTTTTTGCCTAAAAATAGAGGTTAAGCGGTGAAGAGACATTTGGTTATTATCAACCAATAGCACTGTTGGTGCTTCTTCATCTACAGTATCGGTGACTCGAGTCATGGTCATTAGGGCCGTTACTATTCACACTCATGAAACAACCGCAAGATTTTGAGAAACTGAACTATTCTTCTTCATCAACTAAAATTTCCGAAGGGCCTTCTTTAGGGTTTGAGAATGTCTCCTTAACCGCGTGTGATTCTTCGACTTGGTCTTCTAATGCTCTTTGTCTAGCAGGAGCCTTGACGAATTGTAACTGTAATTCTGAAATTATTCCATTAAGCATAGTTGATTCCTTGTCTGTCAGGTTTCCTGATGTTTTGTCTTTGAGCATTGACAAGGTGTCGATGGCGGCTTTGGTTTCCCCCAAGTTATAGTGAACTCTTCCCTCACTATCAGGTAATAATCCCATATGCATCATAGAGCTTCTTTGGAGCATCAGAACTAATTGNAAGAAATGAGCNCTCATATCGTCATCAAAAAATTCTTTTTCCATATTATCACTCAAATANTTGTTCTAATAACCAATCGGGATCAAACTGGATAATNTCATCATATTCTTGNCCGATTCCACAAAGTACGATTGGTTTTTCTGTTGAATAAGCNATAGAAAGNCCCGCNCCTCCTTTCGCATCTGTGTCTAATTTGGTTAATACCGCTCCATCGAATTTTAACATNTCTTGGAAAATCTTTGCCTGATCTACAGCNTCGTTTCCAGCTAGCGCATCCCCTACAAACAGAGTTAGGTGAGGGTTTGTTACTCTCCTTACCTTTTCCAATTCCGCCATTAAATTTGATTTGTTTTGCATCCTTCCTGCTGTATCAACTAACACAACATCGATGTTTTTTGCTCTTGCTGACTCTACTGCGTCTCGCGCTATTGCAGCNGAATCTCCGCCTCTTTGGGAAGATACGCAGCGGATTCCTAACTTGTCACAGTGGCTCTCTAGTTGTTCAATAGCGCCCGCTCTAAAAGTGTCGCCTGCTGCTGCAATTACCGACATCCCTCTAGATTGGAGTTGGTGGGCAATTTTAGCAATTGTTGTTGTTTTACCTGTGCCATTTACACCAACAAACATTATGATAACTGGGGTGTCANCATTTTGTTTGAATTTTTCAATGCTCTCAAAGAAGTCCCAATAACCTGCCTCGAGAATGCTTCGTAATGCCCTCTTTAGACTTGCTTCAAGAACCTTTGAAATATCTGCTCCCTTTCTTAATCTTTGACCTATTAAGTTGTTAGAAAGCGCCTCCATTACGGAAGATACTGCGTCTGATGAAATATCTGATTCAAGCATAATCCATTCCAATTCTTCCATNAAATTGTCTAATGTTTCTGATTTTTTGATAACGCGACCGCCAGATTCTACTACTCCTCCGCCAAGGTCTATTTTGATTCCTGAATCCTCTACAACTATTGTACTACCAACTGGTGATTTTTTGACTTCGACTAATTGTCTGCCAGTTGTTGTACGCATCATGTGTAAATCTACTTTGGCTCCAGCAAGTTTTCCAACTTCTTTCCCCCCGCGCTTTTTCAATTCCGCCTCTTTAGCTTTTACACGTTTTAGTTGTGCTTTTGCTTCCTTTGCTAGAATCTTCTTTTCACGCCTAGTTAATTTTGTTGGGAGTGTGTATTCTTCTTCTTCATCCCAATCATCCCAATCATCATCAGAAGAAGAAGGAAGTTCTAAATTTTCGGTTTCGTCTATGTCTTCCCAATAATCTTCATCATTGATTTGTTCTGGTTTTTGATTTACTTCTTGTTTGAAATCTAAGGCTTCCTTTGCCTCCATTGACCCTTCTTCGGCTGAAATTGATTCGGTATCAATTTCAGATGCCGCCTCTCTGACCTTCTTTCTAAATTTATCAAAAAGACCCATTTTATCACTTCAATCGTCAAGAGTTAATTCGTCACCAATACGCCTTCTTCGTCTTGGTTTAGGTTTTGTTTTCGTCTTGGTTTCCTCAATCTCATTATCTGTGGTTTGATTTTCGACTGTTAATTGTTTAGATAAGGAATCAAAGGATTGGGACAATTCTTCTATTCTCATAGCAACAGTCGTTGATTCAGATTCAAATTGTTGTTTTAGTTCTGTTAAGTCTGATAGGCGTTGTTGAACTATTTCAGCAGCATCACTAGGTGTTCGTTCACCGAATATTCCACTCCCAAGATCAACTATCGTTGTGATGTNTGAGGAAAGTGGAAGCATAACGCCCGCACCAAGAGGGATGTGCCCTTTTGTGCCTTCGCTTAACGATGTTAATGCAGTCTTGGTTTCCTCGTGTTCAAAAAGTACTGAATCTATACGATTAATTTGGGTTCGTAGTTCTTCTAGGCGTTGTCTATTCAAATCAACCATTCGCGCGATTTGTTGTAAATCTGAAGAGTTTGACATTGCCCTCACCAATCGGGAAGTGATTCCCTATCAAGAACCCGTCGTTATTTTCACTCTTCTTCTGAAACTGGGGCTATGGGTCCGCCAGCAGCAGCGATTTCATCTCTGAAAGCGTTTGTAACACGTGGTTCTGTTGAAGTCCTTGGGTCGATTTCAGAAATTGATTCGATAGAAATTGACCTCCTTGAAGCTTTGTGACGAGATCCCATGATGGAATAACAGCGGTGTTCTGCGTCCTCTGNAGAATCTGCAACTAGGTCGATTGAGAACTTTTGTCTTTGGCTTCCAAATGGAGCGACGCCGGAAACTCGGTATGCTTGCATAATCCCGCCGACAAATGGTTGTTTCTTAAACGCGCTGGCGCGGTACATTCAGAGTTAATGTTGAATCGGGGGTATGTTTTCGCTTGTTTTGTGCGAAGGGTAATACTCCTAACAATATTGATACTTGTTGCGCCCCAGTGCAGCGCTTCTAAGGCGGTTGATATCATGGATGCCTCCCCTGAAAATATCGATTTATTGTCATTAAATGGTAGTGGGGTTGTAATTGCGCTTGCTGATACAGGAATAGATTTGGATCATTCTTGTTTTAGAGACAGTGAAAGTGAAATTGGTGTANCCGGACAAAATCATCGGAAAATAATTCATGTAAATACTTCAATTGATGATTCTGATAATTCATTTCACACGCAATTTAGACATGGGACGCACATTGCTGGATTGTTGGTATGCGACCCAATCGATGGAAATGAGGANATAAGATCTTTATCTCATGGTTCGAAATTGATATTTCAAGACATTGTAAATGAAAATGGTTGGGTTCCACCCAATGTTAGTTTGCTACTTGAAGAATCGATGACTTATGGTGCTGTAATCAATAGTTGGTCATGGGGCGATAATACTATCGAATATACTGAAAGAAGTAGGATAATTGATAATTGGTCTGTTGAAAACCCTTGGTCTTTAGTTTTCATAGCACCAGGAAATAATGGGAACACTGTAATGGAGCCTGCTAATGCAATAAATGCTGTATCTGTAACAGCTAGTGATTCTGAAGTTAATGGGTCAGTGTGGTCTTCTTCTTCCCACGGACCGGATGTAAATGGTAGAAGGGGTGTTTTCGTTACTGCTCCTGGTTTGAATGTTAATTCCTCAAAGGCGGATGGAATTTCAGATTCCATGAATTCTGGTGTGTATAGCATGGGTGGGACTTCAGTTGCCACACCAATGGCTGCATCTTTTACGGCGTTGCTACAGGAATATGTTGAAAAAAACCACAACTACACGCCATCTGGTCCATTATTGAAAAGTATGTTAGCGNTNTCTGCTGAACCNNTTAATGGTTTAGTNCCAGATANTATGCAAGGTTATGGTAGACCNTCTCTAGANTCTTTATCAGANCCTTTGTTTTTNCATGATTCTTTTNGGGTGGAAAATTGGCAAAATATTATTNTGGAAAGNGGNTCNAATTATGAGTCNNTNATNGCNAANCCATGGAATGGAAGTGGAGCNCATGGNCCNTTTTTGAAAGAAAATCAATCATGGAGTAAATATTTGCANCCATCNGGAGNNGAAGATATTGAAATTGTNATGTCTTACAATGCTAGAGGAGAAAATTATCAGATGGATGATTTGCGANTNATAGTAAACACGTCTGACGGTAAATTTGCACTTGATGATAATTTTTCAAGNGATGGNTATAGTAAATTGTATACGCCTTTCTTCTCNACACCTTATNCTCACAATTCAACAAATGAAACTACAGTAATGGTTCGNNTNCNTTCAGATTACGTACANGAATTAGATTGGATTAAGTTNGAAGTTTATGCAAAATCTGTCTACAATGGCAGTATGCCNGGCACCNTNGGNGTTGAGGGTGATGCNTTGGGNTTCGCATTGAGTGCTACTGGAGTAAAAGAGTTTGAGCAGAATACTGCCCCTAGTATAGATATAATTTCAATTCCTCAGCATAAATCAAACCATTCTCAAGGATTGAGTATTGAGGTTAATATAACTGATAATGAGGGAGATGGTGGTTATGCTGCTTTGAGATTAGTGAATTCCAATCTGACAATTGATCTTACTGATTGTGCAAATGTATTCCAAGTTGTTGTTGAGATTGATTGTGAGATTAATTTTTCTGATGGTTTGGTTGTAATGCCAATTAACAACGAAGATTGGAGGATTCAAATATTGGTTGTTGACGATAATTCTTCGGTTTGGACAGAACAAAAATCAACCGAATANATATCTGAAAATTTCACAATNTGGNGGANTTCTCCNTTTGANGAAAATAACGATGTAAATCGTATNAGAGATGATAATTCTGAATCTCACCAAAATAGAGCTTTNCTTTGGGGTATTTTTGGAGTTATGTTGGGGGCAATTGTGGCTGCTGGTATAATGTTTAGGCGTTTTGAAAAAGAAGTTTTTGAACAAGTAAAATCACCATTTATTGAGGAAGAATGATTCCTTGTACGATGGTGAACATTCAAGAATAGAAACACTGTGGACTAACTGTCCGAAAGGTTTGGTGAGCAAAAATGGGAGAAAGACTGTATGTAGGAATTGATTTAGGAACGTACCAATCTACTATCGCAAGTAGTAAAGGTTCGTTAGACACTATTGAAACTGTTGTAGGTAGACCAAAAGACCCTGTTGCTAGGAATTTCCTTGGTAAGGATGTATTATTTGGAAATGATGCTTTGAAAAATAAATTAGCGTGTAATCTATACAGNCCAATGGCTGCTGGTGTCGCACAAGATGATGAGGCGAATCTGGCTGCTGCAAAAGCTTTCGTTAGCCACCTAATCGAGTCTGTAGACCCTGAAGAATATGACGAGGTTTTCGGAGTTATATGTTCTCCATCCCACGTTTCTTTCACAGATAAGAGCAATCTTGTGGCAACTCTTCGTGGCCAAGTAAATGCCATCATGGTAGTTACTGAACCGTTTGCAACAGCATATGGAATTGGTGAAATTGCTAGTTCAATTGTAGTGGATATTGGAGCAGGAACTACAGATATCGCAAGATTATATGGAGTATTCCCAACTGATGAAGACCANGTTACAATCAATGAAGCTGGTGACTGGATTGATTTGCANNTAATGGAACTAGTNAAGAAGAAGTACACTGGTGCTCAAGTAACAAAAGACATGGTTAGAAAGTGGAAAGANGAATTCTCATACGTNAACGGAGANGATAGAGAACAAATGATNGAACTATCTGTTGAAGGTAAGAAGCAAGTTGTTGATATTGGAGACCTGATTAAGGCNGCATGTACAATGATTATCAACAAGGTTGGAAACGCAATAAAATCTATTGTNGCATCAGCAGANCCNGAATATCAACCAGTTCTAAGAAATAACATTATTTTGTCTGGTGGAGGATCATTAATCGATGGAATCGCAGATGCAGTAGCAAACGAAATTGCAGATATTGGTGATGTTACCGTTACTTGTGTCGATGAACCTATCGATAAAGTGGCACTGGGAGCACTTGCATTAGCGCAAGATATGCCAGATGAGCAATACACCGCTATCAATTAAGGGTTCCATAAACGCCCTCTAATACCCTTTCAGGAATGAAAGGTTGAAGAATGGTTAATGTTCGATGTGTCTCAATGACGCTTGGAACTTCATCCTCCGGAGGTATTGGACGCATCTCAGAAACGGGTGGCGACGAACGTGCAGCGCTCGAAGGAATGCTACGCGCATACCCTGTTGAACAACTTGTAGAAGAGGTGTTAGTGGCTTGGCAAGAATTAGCCGACAGAAATGAGGATTTAGTCACTACAAAACAGNGATTAAGGGTTTTAGAATTAGACCTAGCAGAAAGGAAAGATGAGGTCGCTCCTGAAGTTGCACAATTAAGAGCCTCGGAAGCGCATTTAGAAGAGGCGAATGCTAGAATTATTCACCTTGAACGTATGTTGGAGGACTCGAAAGGAGAATTGGCCGAAAGTATGTCGGGCGTGTCCGCTGAAGAAAAAGCAAATTTGGAAAAAGAAGCATCTCAACTCAGAGACTTGACTACTCAACAAGATGAGGTTATAGCCGAAATGGAAGGACGAATGTCTCAATTGGTTGAAGCATTGGAAAGGGCTGCTGAAGCTGGATTAACTAGTGTAACTGCGGATGAAGTTAGAGCGATGAAAGCAAAGGCTGATTCGCTATCGGCTGATTTGGATGCTGAAAAGGCGGCAAATGATGCATTNGAAGAGGAAAGACAGAGATTGAGAGATATCGCTGATAGATTAAGAGGATTATTAGATGCTAGAGATAAGCGTCTTGGNGAACTTGAGGAGCAAATCGAAAGAGTAATGCAAGGACCAAGATCCGTATCTGCTGAACATGATTATTTGGTTGAACAGATTGAAGAATTGAAGAGAAGATTACTCGAAAGAAATAGAGAATATGAATCTCTTAGAAGAAGGGAAAGAAGATTACATAACGACGTTTTCGAGAGGGATGAAAGAATCCAACAAATGTCTCTAACAATATCGGATCTAGAGGCTGCATTAACTGACAGGACTTCTGAAATTCGGGAATTAGAAACTCAGAGAGATTCTGCAATGAATGAGTTGCATGGCGCTAAGAGATCTGAAAGAACTAGAGAAGTTGTTGGTCAAGCGTTTGCTGACTCTTTGTCTCTAGTTAGAAGTCATGATGAAAGAGAATTGAGAAAGGAGGTTTATGCTAACGCTCCAAATGTTGAGAGAACCATTTCAGCACCAGACTCTGAAGATATGAAGACTCTAGCTGAGGGTGGAACTGTTGATTTAGATAAAGCGCTTGAAGTTATTGAGAAAGGTATGGATGTGGATACAAACAGACCTGCTGCACCTGGTGGAAGTGGAGACCCCGTTCTCTACGAAGATGAAGACTGAGCACCACTAACTACTTCTGAAATTCTAGAGTGTAATTCTTTCATATCTGCTGCATCTTCTGTTAATGTACCAGTTACTATCCAATTAGCTCCTGCTTCTGCGGCTATTCTCGCTTGTTCTTTTGAACGTATACCGCCACCTACGATTAAGCATAGTTCTTGAACCTCTCTTGCTGAACTTATACAATTAGGTGATACTTGTGTTTCTGCACCACTGCCTGCTTCTAGATATAGGGCTTTAAAGCCGTACATCTGAGCTGTTAATGCGTATGATTTGACTAACTCGGTATCATCACCATTCAATAAATCGGCTTCACCAACTTCACCAACTTTTCCACCTGGAGAAAATACAAGATAGCCTGTTGGTACTGCTTCGACTCCGAATTTATGTAAATGGGGTGCTCCTCTAAGTTGTTCTTCAATTAGAAATCTTCTAGATTGTGAATTCATTAACATCATGAAAGTTATTCCATCTGCTGCAGGAGATAGTGCGTGGGCACCACCAGGGAATAACATGACTGGTATTTTCCATTTTGATTCATCTGATATTGGATCTTGGCTTGAAGCAAATATTTGCAATTCTAAAGCTTCTTGAATTGATTTACATGTCTNGTGAACTATTTCATTAGGAGTATCTGTTGATCCTCCNATGAATATCATCTTTGAACCTGCTTCTATTGCTGTGATAGCTCTTTTTGTAGCAATTTCTGCAGATTGTTTTCCTGGATCGATAAGAGTTACGTGTCTACATCCCTCAGACCTATCCAAAATGTAATTCATCAACCCAAAATCAGGTAGCATGTTAAATTCCTCCTTGTAGGGATTGAATTGTTTTTGTGGCCAATTCTTTACCTTCCAATATAGATTCATCAGCCCATATCATCTCTGTTGAATTTGGATGTTCACCAGAAATTAATTCTAACCAACCTTGAGGTGCTTTGGGTAAATCGCCTATTATCCAACATTCTATCAAACCATCTGAATGTTCGAAACAAAATTTATTTTCTTCAAATTTGTTTACTTCAAACTCGTTAGGGAGGTTGGTTTTAATGGTGATTCCTCCATTCCAAACGACTAAATTTGCATCAACATTATTTGTTGATGGCCAACCTGGTGCTGGTGATTTACCTCCTCTGCAATCAATAGAACCTTCAGGCGCTTCTGTTTTTAAAATAATTTTCCCCCCTTTATCTAATACTGATTTTGCTAATTGTTTTTCCAACCAGTCTCTTCTAAGTCCCCATCCATTATCAGTTAATTTAGCATTACACTTAGAGATATATTCCGAATTTAGATTCTTTATTATTCCAGGGGATCTAACTGGATTACCAATTTCTTGACGTGTTTCGTAAATAGTAACTTCAAAATTATTTGATAATAATTCCATAGCGCAACTTAGACCTCGTAGACCTCCACCTGCTATAGAGATCAATTTTTCACATCCACTATTTCTAATGCGAATACGGGACATGATGGNATGCAGTGATTGCATAAAGTACAATCATCTTGCGTTACTACAGCTAATCTGTCGATTAAGTCTAAGGCGTTTGTAGGACAAAGTCCAATGCAAGCCCCACAGCCATAGCAGAGTTTTTCATCGACCACAAAAATCTGAGGTCTAGCATCTGCCATGACAGTTCCAGTGGTTACTCACACAAATCTGCTTCGCCGAATTACCTTTGGAAATATTANAAATTTTAATTTTAAATGTTTGAAGAATTAAATTTTTATTCCACTCGAAATAAATGATTACTACGGAGATAATATTTAGATGCACGTGTAAATACCCCTTTATTTCCATTGGAACTGATCATAGATAAAGGGTGANAGAAGTAAGTANGAATGAAAAATATAGTGACGAAGTAAGCCCCATTNGTTATGTTCGCGACTAGTTAATAATCATCATCATAAGAAAATAAAATCCATCCCGATATATTTTCTTCCAGTGGAAACATAGGGGTGCGGTATATTCATCTCACAATACCATCTGGATTGCAATATGGTAATGTATTCTCCAGGTAGGACTACTACGTATCCAGATATTCCACCGGAGAAAGGAATTAGGTATCATTATCTTGGTGGAGGAAATGAAGTAGGGAACGTTGGGTGTGTTTTCGAAGATTCGAAAGGAACTAAGATGCTTCTAGATTATGGTCTAGCTCCTACAGATCCNCCAAAATATCCTAACGAAGCTCCNCCAATAAAAAATGCAATAATCACACATTCACATATCGATCACTTAGGTATGGCTCCTTGGTTATGTTCGAATTATAGAACCAAACTTCATGGAACTAAATTAACAGCAGAAATAAGTAGAATGATGTGGAATGACTGTTACAAAGTTAGTAGATTAGAAGGATACCCTTTAGCATGGGACAAAAGAGATATCGATGAAGCNGTTTCTTCTTGGAAGACCCATTCTTTTGACGAAGGATGGGAAGATGAAGGGTGGAAATTAAAATTGACAAGAGCAGGTCATATTCCAGGAGCAGCTATGTTGAATGTTGAAACAGATTCTCACAGATTACTTTTCACGGGTGACTTTGACACGAGAGACTCTCCCCTAACAAAGGGAGCAAAACCAGAAAAATGTGATGTTTTATTTGTTGAAGGAACTTATGGTGGAAGAGATCATTTGGATAAACAAGAAACAATTCAGAAATTTATGAATAAAATTGTTGAAATTACCGATAAAGGTGGAACTGCATTAATACCAGCCTTTGCTAATGGCAGAACTCAGGACGTAGTTATGATGCTACATCAATACTTACCAGAGTTAGATGTACACGTAGATGGTATGGGTAAGGCTGTAGCACGATTACAAATGGAACACCCTGAAGCATTAAGAGACCCTTCAAAACTATCAGATGCTTGGAAATGGTGTAAGAAAGTATCATCTAAATCTGATAAGAAAAAGGCGTTAGGTGCNGATTGTATTGTTTCAACATCTGGAATGCTTGATGGAGGGCCATCAATTTGGTATCTAAATAGACTTAGAACAGACCCAAGAAATGCAGTACTTCTCACTGGATATCAAGCAAGGGGCTCTGGAGGGAGAATGTTATTAGATGAAAAACACATACCAATTTGGGANAAAAGAACACCAATCGANTTNGACGTTCATCAATTTTCCTTTTCTACTCATGCAGGACATTCAGAAATAGTTANTTTTGCNAAAGAATGTGAAGCAGAGACAGTTGTAGTTTANCACACAGATGCTAATGTTGCAAGACCCCCANTAGTNGCCGATTTGGAAGCAGCAGGGCANATAGTACACCAACCAATAAACGGCGAATCNAAAATAATCAATTGAATNAATTATTGACTGATTTATCCGAAGTCGTTGAATACAGTGACATCAAGGCACGGACATGGCGTCTAAAACACCCCCTGGGAAACGTCGTAAGAAAAAAAGAAAGATTCGACTTTCGTTAAGAAGTTCAAAAATCAAGAAAAAAGATTCGTATTCGGATTCTCTCGGATGGTCTACAGATGTTGGAAGAACACTAACAGATCCTGAAAAACCTAAACAACCAGACACTATCAAACACCAATGTAAAATGTGTGGAAGTATTATGAAAGTTCCAAAACCAAAAAAATCCCGATACACAATCACATGTCCACATTGTGAACATCAAGAAGATTTCAACTGATTCGAATCTACATTACCAACCGGTAATTTTAGTTGTAAGATGCTATGACCAATTTCAATAAGAAGGTTTGATATTTTGGAAATCTTGACAATATTAGCAATAATTTCTTTATTTGTAATTGCTACTATTTTCAGTCCATTGGGTTTAGGTGGAGGTATATTATTCGTACCAATTCTACATTACATGCTTGGTTGGGATATACTTGAAGCAGTTCTTGGATCTCTAACTATGATATTCATGGTAGCTTCTGGTAGTAGCCTCGCCCATTCCAAATCGGGACATGCGGATAACAAAGTAGCAAACTCAGCTAGAATGGTAGCAATTCCTATGGCCATCATTGGAACACTAATGGCATCTTGGCTAATCGATTTAGTAGGGGATATTGGAATCAAAATAATAGCAGCAATCGTGATAGCAATAGTGTTTGTAAAAACTATATCAATTTACAGAACCCAAACCAAAATAGAATTGAAAGAATTTGCTCTCGAAGATAAAAAAATCCCATATCAAATAGGTGCTGCAACGGCAGGAACATTATCTGGAATCCTAGGGATTGGTGGGGGCGCAGTATTGGTAACAATAAATAGAGCAATATTGCAAATGGATTCTAAAAAAGCAGCTGGAACCAGTTTTCTAGTAAGTTCCACAATAGTACCAGTAGCATTGGTTAGCCACATAATCTATGATGGAATGGCGGGCGGACTAATTGATAGAATAGGATACTTACCCACTATTATAATTCCAACTCTAATCTTCGCTTGCTCTTATACTGGAGCAAAATATTCAATTAGATATGTATCAAAGGATTTGGTAACTATTGTATTCCTTATCGCTATTTCATTGAGTTTGATTAGATACATAATTGATTTTGTTAGTTAATATTGAGGTGATTATTTGTCAGAAGTTCCATATTTTGTCCAACTCAATGAAGCTTTAGATATCAGTCAAAAAAGGATAATCCCTGTTTCAATTAATGAAATTGATTTAGACTTCTGTCACAATATGATATTAGCAGAGGACTTGGAATCAAAGGTTGATGATCCACCATTCGACAATTCAGCTATGGATGGTTTTGCAATGAGGCATAAAGATACAATTAATCCACCAACTACATTGGATATCATTGGAACAATACAGGCCGCAGGTCAAGAAGATAACATTGTAGTTGGAGAAAATCAAGCAGTCAGAATAATGACTGGTGCGCCAATGCCAAAAGGAGCAGATTCGATATTACAAATCGAAATGACAGAAGTAAATGGTGAAAAAGTAACATTACATAAAGAATCTATGAAAAATTTCATTCGATTNAAAGGTGAAAATTTAACAAAAGGNCANGTTGCAATTTCAGCAGGAACATTACTAACACCATCNCAAATTGGAATGTGCGCAACTATGGGCTATGNTAAGTTGAAAGTGTACAAACCACTGAAAATTGCAATTATTTCAACNGGTGATGAATTAATTCANCCAGGAGGNGAATTACTCAGAGGCCAGATATACGAATCAAACTCATTCGGAATAGCAGGNTTAGTAAAAAAATTAGGACATNAACCAGTTAGAATGCAATGTGTTGGNGACACTCTNGACGATCTTAGGTCAACACTTAATCAAGCATCTAAATCATGCGATTTAATCCTAACAAGCGGAGGAGTTTCGATGGGAGAATGGGATCTTGTTAGAAANATAATGGAACAAGAAGGAACCTTAGATTTCTGGCGGGTTAAACTCAGACCAGGATCTCCGCCCCTGTTTGGTCTCTGGGGAGATACACCAATCTTTGGGTTACCTGGAAATCCCGTCAGCTCTCATGTCGTTTTCAGAATGATTGTCGCACCATGGATTAGAAACCTAACCGGTGCTACGGGGCCTGTTGAAAATAGAGCATTCGCTAGACTAGCAACAGTTGTTAAACCAACAAAAGACTGCCTAACCCTTCGTAGAGTATCGATAACTATGGGNGAAAATGAATTGATAGCAACTCAGAAAATACATCAAGGTTCAGGAAATATTGCTAGTATGGCTCATAGCGAAGCATTAGTAATTTTACAACCAGGTGAAGAATACCCAGTGGGGAAAATAGTGGAAATAATGTACCTTTGAGGTTTTCAAATGATAGCCGATACAGATAAGGAATTACTGGAAATACTAGTTGATATATTCCCTGATTCAAAAAAGAATACNTTAAGAAAAATGCTTACTGAAGGACGTGTTGAAGTTGACGGAAAAGTCATTCATAAAGCAAAGCACATAGTTGTGTCAGGGAGTAAAGTGGTAATTTTAGAAAAGAAAAAAGCAGAGGAATTTTCTGAAAAACCAAAGAAAAATAAGAAAAAATTGAGAATTAAAATTCTATTTGAAGACGAAGATATAATTGCGGTTAACAAACAAGCAGGCCTTCTTTCTATTTCGACAAATAAAATGGAACCAGATACNCTACACTCCAGGGTTATGGAATATCTTCAGGATGAAGACAAAAAAGCGTGGGCATACATCGTTCATCGACTTGATAGAGAAACATCCGGTGTGATGATNTTTGCAAAAGATAAACAATCAAAAGACTATCTTCAGGAACAATTTGCTGATAGGTCTGTACATAGAGTATACCACGCATTAGTCGAAGGTAGACCAGAAAACGACTCGGGAACAATCAGGGAATGGCTTCTAGAAGATAAATTTCTCAGAGTAAAGGCTGTGAATAAAAAACACCCTAATGCCAAGGAAGCTATCACGCATTGGAGTATTGAAGATAGTGATGAATTCGCAAGCCTAATTTCATTAACAATCGAAACAGGAAGAAGACATCAAATTAGAGTTGGTTTAGCAAATATTGGATGCCCAGTAGTAGGAGACAATCAACACGGAGCAGAAGGAAATCCAATAGGAAGAATAGCATTACATGCATCTTCTTTAGAATTATTACACCCTGTTACAGATGACCCAATTAGGTTTGAAGCACCGATACCATTTGGCCCACAACAATAAGCAAGGGCTCAAGAACTCTTGACTCACGACCCTGCGTATGGGCAAACCTACGGACGACTCTTGGATAGAGGTTCGTGGAGCCCGCACTCATAATTTAAGAGACGTAGACGTTAAATTACCCAGAGGAAAATTTGTAGTAATATCCGGCGTGTCAGGTTCAGGTAAATCCTCTCTTGCTTTTGATACACTGTATGCTGAAGGACAAAGACGCTACGTAGAAAGCCTATCTTCTTACGCTAGACAGTTTATTGGNCAGATGAAAAAAGCAGATTGTGATAGTATTGAAGGGCTATCTCCTGCGATTTCTATCGATCAAAAACAAGGTAGTCACAACCCAAGATCAACAGTAGCAACAGTCACTGAAATAATGGATTACCTAAGATTAATGTGGGCTAGAATCGGTAAACCACATTGCCCTACCTGTGGAGTAGAGGTTGCAAGAAGAACAGTTCAAGAAATAGTTGATGATATTATTTGGCACATGGAAGGCCACGCAATATCTGTCTGGAGTCCNGCGATAAGAAATAGAAAAGGAACCCACGCTGATTTATTTCGCCATCTAGTTGAGCAAGGATGGACAGAAGGGAAAATAAATGGAAGAGAAGCATCATTTGAGGATGACCATAATCTAGACAAAAATCTAAGGCACGACATCGATGTTAGAATTGATAGATTAAGGTGTACAAGAGATAGAAGACAACGGCTTACAGAAGCTGTAGAATCATCTTTGAGAATCGGNGGCGGCACAGTAGCTATAGAGAGTATTAAAATTCCTGAAAAGGACTTCCCACTTGAGGAAGGATCGAAGTCATTAGGAACAGAACAAGGAGAAACAATGGCATGGTCCGAAGAATTTGCTTGTGCAGAACACGGGGCATTCATGCCAGAAATGAGCCCAAGAGTATTTTCATTCAATTCACCACTAGGAGCATGTCCAGCATGCCAAGGCCTGGGTGTTCAAAGAAGATTCAGCGAAGACCTACTCGTCGATAGACACGCAACAATATCAGAGGGGTGCATCATACCATGGAGACAATCAATGTCCCCGCATTGGTATAGAAAATTGATGGAACAAACCGCACAACATTACAACATTCCTACAAATATTCCATTCGGCGATTTAGATGAGGATTCAAAAGACATTATTTTGAATGGTTCAGGTTCAACAATAATCAATTTCGAATTTATTTCAGAGACAGGCTCTTTGTATCAATACAACAAACCATGGGAAGGAGTNTATGGAAGACTTCAGAAAACCTACACNGAGACCACCTCAGATCGAACAAGATCNCGACTNATAGCATGCATGAATGATGAGAATTGCCCGTCCTGTAACGGTGAGAAACTCAACGATGCGGCTAGAATGGTTACAGTAGGGGGTAAAAGACTCCCGCAAATAGGAGCAGCTAGCGTTTTTGAAGCACTACAAATAATTCGTTCGTTTAGAGGAGAAGGAAAATTTGCTGATGAATTAGACGATAGAAGTGCATTCATTGGAAAAGAAATCATCAAGGAAATTGAGAGTAGATTAGGATTTTTGAATGACGTCGGATTGGATTATCTAACACTCGATCGAAGAGCGAATACACTGTCAGGTGGAGAATCTCAAAGAATTCGTTTAGCCACTCAAATAGGTAGTCGTCTAACAGGCGTAATGTATGTTTTGGACGAACCATCAATAGGTCTTCATCAAAGGGATAATGAAAGACTACTGGCAACATTGAGGGAATTATCAGATTTAGGTAATACATTACTGGTAGTTGAGCATGATGAAGAAACCTTGAGGCAGGCTGATTGGCTGTGTGATCTTGGCCCAGGTGCTGGCGTCGAAGGTGGAGAAATTGTTGCAAACGGTCCACCTAAGGATGTAATGAAAGCAAAAGAATCGATAACGGGGGCTTATCTTTCAGGTAAAAAATCAATACCAACTCCAACAAAAAGAGTCAAACCACAAAAAGGATTCTTAGAAATTAAAGGTGCTAGACAAAATAATCTAAATGACATAAATGCCAAAATTCCACTCGGCTGCCTGACAGCCATAACCGGAGTATCTGGTTCAGGTAAATCATCCCTGATTTCGGGAATATTAGCTCCAGCATTGCAACGTACAATCAACCGAACTGATGCTCAACCAGGAATTCATGATAAGATTGAGGGCATAGAAAACGTAGACAAAGTAATTGTAATCGACCAATCTCCAATCGGAAGAACTCCTCGGTCAAATCCGGCCACATATACTAAAGCGTTTGATGAGATAAGAAAACTATTTTCTGAAACTAAATTATCCAAAGAGAGAGGATACAAACCAGGGCACTTCTCATTCAATGTCAAAGGTGGAAGATGCGAAGCTTGTAGAGGCGGCGGATCGATAAAATTAGAAATGAACTTCTTGCCTGATGTTTGGATAACTTGTGATATATGTAATGGAAAGAGATACACAAGAGAAACTCTCGAAGTAACCTGGAAAGGTAAGAATATTCACGACATTCTCGAGATGCCAGTCAAAGAATCTGTTGAATTCTTTGCAAACCATAAAAAATTACACCGCACCCTTTCAACAATTAATGACGTTGGGCTGGGATACATTAGACTTGGACAACCAGCAACCACACTATCAGGTGGAGAGGCGCAAAGAGTGAAGTTAGCAAGTGAACTACGACGCCCTCCTCACAAACATACAATGTATATTCTCGATGAGCCAACAACAGGACTNTCATTCTCTGATGTTCAACAACTAATCGACGTTTTACTAAGATTGAGAACGACAGGACATTCAATAGTCGTAATTGAGCACCACTTAGATGTGGTTAAATCTGCAGATTGGATAATCGATTTAGGACCAGAGGGAGGCGATCGTGGNGGTAAAATTGTTGCAGAAGGGACGCCCGAAAAGGTTGCTAAATCCAAGAAAAGTTATACTGGAAGATTCCTGTCTGAAATCTTGTAATCGACTAGAAAATTACATTTCATCAAGCGTAGTATTCATGGACGGTAGTCTCTGCCACCTATCTGCCCCCGAAGGGGGCAGGTGTAGATGATGCCCTCAAATGTGGTGAGAGTAGAAGCAACCCCAAGGCTCGGAGATGGGATGAGGGACGTAAGAGGAAACTCAGTAAAACGCCAACTACAAGCCGATCATGGTGTCGAAATTCAAGAAGTACGTTCAATTGTAGGTTTTCTAATCGATAGCGAAATTTCATCTGAAGAAATATCGGAAAGAGCAGATGACATTTTTGCAGACCCGATTATTGAAGAGAGTGCAACCGATGACCTTCACCTCAATAATTCTGAACTATTCCCAGAAAGTCCAGACGTTGTCATTACTATCGGATTCAAACCAGGAGTTACTGATAATCCTGGGAAAGCAGCCCTCGATGGATTTATGACAATTTTTCCCAATGCAGGTGATGAAGCTAGAGTTTCAACATACATCACTTACACATTTTCAGGAATACCCGATGGAGTTAGCGGAGAATGGTTATCCAAACAACTTCACAATGGACTGATTGAAAGAGCATTAGTTTCCGAAAAAGGCCAAGAATTTCCTATGATAGAATACGTTCCAGTAGCAGAGAGTTCGTATTCAGAGCCAGCGGAGATAGATCTTGAAGTATCAGATGATGAACTAATTAGAATCTCAGAGGAAGGACTTCTGGCATTAAATCTAGAAGAAATGCACACAATCCAAGCGCATTACAGGGACCCAATAGTGCAAGANCATCGCAGAATAATGGGACTTCCACCAGCAGCGCCTACAGATGTTGAATTGGAATGTTTAGCCCAAACATGGTCTGAACACTGTAAACACAAAATTTTCGCAGCCCACATTCACCACATCGACGAAGAAACCGGTGAAGATACAGAGATAGATTCATTATTCAAAACCCACATCATGAAACCTACATTGGAAATGAAGGAAGAAGTCGATTGGTTACTTTCTGTATTCCACGATAATTCTGGAGTAATTGCTTGGGATGATAATTGGTCAATGTGCATGAAGGCGGAAACTCACAACTCACCAAGCGCACTAGACCCATATGGCGGGGCTATGACAGGAATCGTCGGGGTCAATAGAGACATTCTGGGCACAGGTCTAGGTGCTAGACCTATCGCTAATACTGACGTATTTTGCTTTGGCCCACCTGATTGGGAAGGCGAACTACCAGACAATTTATTCCACCCATCAAGAGTATTGAGAGGAGTCCATGCAGGCGTTAGAGTAGGAGGAAACGAAAGCGGAATACCAACTGTTAACGGAGCAATCGTATTCGACGACAGATATATCGGCAAACCACTTGTTTACTGTGGAACCATCGGTATGATGCCCCGAAGGCTTGCTGACGGCAGAGAGTCACACATCAAGAATCCAGAAGCAGGCGACAGGGTCTACATGGTTGGCGGTAGAGTTGGATACGACGGCATCCATGGAGCAACATTTTCATCACTTGAGTTAACTGAAGAATCACCGTCAAGTGCTGTACAAATTGGTGATCCAATAACACAAAAGAAAATGCTGGATATGATTCTAGAAGCTAGNGATCTAGGATTGATCACTTGTATCACAGATAATGGAGCAGGAGGNNTATCCTCGAGTATTGGNGAAATGGCAGAATANACCAANGGCTGTATGATTGACCTTGCTAAAGTACCACTAAAACAAGCAGGACTTTCTTCTTGGGAAATACTTGTTTCTGAATCGCAAGAAAGAATGACGGTTGCCGTTAGAGAGAGCGATGTCGAAAGATTCGAAGCGCTTGCAAATTTACACGAAGTGGAAGCTACATGGGTGGCTGANTTCACAGATACAGGGGATTTCCANGTTATGCANGGTGCAAANACAGTAGCCTCCTTACCAATAGAATTCCTACACGACGGAGTGCCACAATTACGCCTAAAGAGTAAATGGACCCCACCACAAAACGAAGAATTCATTCCAGATAATGAATCAAATCATTCTGAATTATTACTGCAAATGTTAGCAAGACCCAACATTGCATCGAAGGAGACATGGGTTAGACAATATGATCACGAAGTCATTGCTCAAACTGCAGTAAAACCATTCGTTGGAGTAGAAAAGGATGGGCCCGGGGATGCCGGTGTCTTAGCACCAATCCATGGCTCAACTCATGGATTGGTTGTATCTAACGGAATATCTCCTAGGTACAGCGATATTGATGCTGGAGCAATGGCAGCAGCAGCAGTAGATGAAGCGGTAAGAAATGCGGTCTGCGCAGGCGTAAATCTAGACAAAATTGCTGGATTAGATAATTTCTGTTGGCCAGACCCAATCGAAAGCAAAAAGACACCAGATGGCCAATTTAAATTAGCACAATTAGTCAGAGCAAATAGGGAATTAGAGCGAATATGCAGAGCATATTTCGTCCCCTGTATATCTGGAAAAGATTCGATGAAAAACGATTACGGCACAGGAGAAAATAAAATTTCAATTCCGCCAACACTTCTATTCTCACTATTTGGAGATCAGCCAGATGTTCGTTACACAACTACCTCCGACTTGAAACCAGGAGAGAGCCTCTACCTTGTAGGAGAGTCTAAACAAGAATTAGGTGCTAGCGAACTTGCATTTATGCTGAAAGAAAACGGCATTGCTTCAGGGATAGGAGGAAATGTTCCAACTCTTCCTGACCCCGAAAAGAAATTACAATCTTACAAATCTCTATCAAAAGCAATACACTCTGGACTAGTAAGAACNGCCCATGACTGTAGTGAGGGAGGAATAGCCGTCGCCATAGCAGAAATGTGCATCGGTGGTAGAACAGGCGCTGCAATAGATATTGATGGTCCTGGGGAAGCAGACCTGTGGGGAAGACTATGGGGAGAATCCTTGGGNAGAATTATCGTTGGCGTAAAACAATCTAACAAGGAAGCATTCCGTGAGATGATGAAAGGCTCCAGTATAACATATCTTGGAGAGACAACAGATTCAGACACCTTAGCTGTTTATGATGGAGACGACATTATCATCGAAACACCGATCGATTCTATGGTTTCTGCATGGAAAGGAAAACTCGACATGACAGGGGGTGTTCAGTGATGGTTGAAACACCTAAAGTAGCAGTTTTGTTTGGCTTTGGAATAAATTGTGACCGTGAGACAGCAGCGGTGTTTGATATCGCTGGAGGGAAAAGCGAACGAGTACACGTTAACCGATTTGTAAATGGCGAAAGAGACCTATCAGAATTCCACATTCTCGCAGTTCCTGGAGGATTTTCCTTCGGAGACCACCTGGGGTCCGGTAGACTATTAGGCAACCGAATGAGGTTTGCAATGAGAGAACAACTAACTCAATTTGTAGCAGATGGCAAACCCATCATTGGAATCTGCAACGGATTCCAGGTTCTGGTTAAAACAGGATTACTTCCAGGTAAGGAAGTTCCAGACTTTGAACAATCGGCAAGCCTTACGCTAAACAATAGTGGAAGGTATGAAGATAGATGGGTTACCTTAGAATTTGACCCTAACAGCCCATGTATATGGACTAAGGGAATAACTAGAATTGAATGNCCAGTAAGACACGGAGAAGGTAGATTTGTTATGCCATCGAATGANGATTTGGANANTTTATCCAATAACAANCAACTCGTTACAAGATATGTAGANCCATCAACAGAACCAGGTTCTGGAATTACAGATGAAGAATTACCATTCCCAATTTGTCCAAATGGCAGTATTAGGAATATTGCAGGAATATGTGATCCTACTGGCCTAGTTTTCGGATTAATGCCTCATCCCGAAGCAGCATATGCCACATTCCTCCACCCACATCACACACGTAGCGATGTCAATGAAGAGATCCTAGGCGAAGGAATGAAAATTTTCGAGAATGCTGTGAAATACGCACAAGCAAACCTTTGAGAATAGATAACACCTGAGCAAAACATGGCGACTGAAAAGTTGTACATGGAGAGCATCGATGCTTGTTACCAGAAGGAGTTTGAAGCTACCGTTACCTCAGTAGATGAAAACTCAGTTGTGCTAGATAGAACGCTATTTTATCCACTTGGCGGTGGCCAAAATTGGGATACCGGGATTTTGAAATGGGATAGCGGACAAGTAGATGTGACCGAAGTTAGAGGAAGAGCCGATGTACAGCATTTCGTCGGCGATGATCATGGATTAGAAGTTGGAGATACAATAGATGGCGCCATAGATTGGGATAGAAGACATGCTCACATGAGAATGCATACAGCACAACATCTAGTGAGCGGAATTGTGTATGAAATGTACGATGGAGCGAGAACAGTTGGCAATCAAATTCATTCAGACAGATCTAGGATTGACTTTAATCCAATCCGATTTACTGAGGATATGATTGAGGAAATGTTCGCTAAAGCAAATGAGATGGTTTCTGAAGAAATACCAGTAACTGACTGTATTATGACGAGAGATGAAATAAACTCAATCATGCCTCCAGAACGAACAAATATGGACTTATTACCAATTTCTGTTAAGCAATTAAGAGTAATTAAAATCGGCGACAATATCGACTTATGCCCGTGTGCAGGAACTCACGTTCGCAACCTTTCTGAGATCGGGGAACTCCAGTTTTTAGGCACTAAAAATAAAGGAAAAGGAACAACTCGTGTAAAATATACTTTAGAAGGCTGTGAGTGATAAAACCAGCCAAAATCACAATTTATTAATCAGTTAATGATTATAGTAATCTCTTCCTGATAAACCTATAAGTCTAAATCATCATCTAGAAGTTTTGTAATATCTGATTTCGCAGATTCCCACTCTTTTCGACTTCTTTCTCTTTCAGATATAGTTGCAGACTCAACAATATCTTTCAAAACCTCAGGGGCACTCTGTGCAGCCTTTTCAGCCTCAATTTTGTCAATCATACTCCTGTCTTCTCCCAATCGTTCAGATCTATCTACACTTTCTATTGGCTTACTGGGCACAGTTCGTGCACCATAATCTAAATTTTCAGGCTCTAAACTCTTAGCCATTAGATCAAGAACTTCCTCTGGAGGCAACTCATCTTTCCACGGATTCTGGTTTGCAATATTTTGAATTGGGCTAGATTTGTCAACTTTACTTTGTGCTGCGAAGATAGCCTCAATGTCATTATTCGTCGGTAATGGTTTAGACTCAACCAATGAATTAGCAAGACGTTGTTGTTGCCTCAATGCCGACCCATGGACTTCGTCATGGTCATATTTGTGTGGCTCAGCAGCTAAAGATAACAACTCTCTAGCCAACTGAAATAATTCATCGGATTGAGGGGCTTTGGCTATTAGATCTCTAACCTTGGTGTGGTGTTTGATACAACTTCTACACCTTTCACCTCCTACGATATCAGGAGCATCACACCGAAGACAACAAGCTTGGAATCCCAAGTCTTTCATCGCCCTTCTCGGCATCGCCATACTATTCCCTGCACACCGGAAGTCATGAATGCTTTCACACGAGGCTTCAAATGATACCATCTCTACAGTTTATTGATGGCGAGGGACCCAAGAGCGGACATCCTTGAAGACGATTTCTTCCCCAAGCCATCTCGGCAAATCCACAGAGTTCACGCTCACAAAACCAACGACGGCACAATCCATATCAACACACAAGGAGGGTTTTTTGGAGTAAACAGCAACCAACCGGTTGAACTTCATCAAGGCAATTTGTGGCATTTTAGTAAAGAAGAGAAAGAACACCTAATCTTAGCAACCGTCGCATTCACACTAGCATTGGGACTAATGAGGGTAGGCGGCTTGTTCGGGACCTCAAACTTCGATTCAACAGCATCATGGGGTTTAATGCTACTTCTTTCTATGCCTGTGATGTTAATAGCGGTTGGACCAGCATTTATCTTGCACGAAATCGGCCACAAAATTATGGCTAAAAAGTACGGTTGTTGGGCCGAGTTTAGGGCCGACCCAGGTGGCTTGAAGTTTGGCCTTGGACTATCTGCAATCCTTGGTATAGTGTTCATGGCACCCGGAGCTGTAATGGTCGCAGGATTAGTCACTAGAAGACAAAATGGCCATATTGCGATAGCAGGCCCTGCAGTGAATTTTAGTTTGTTTTTGATAGGTATTCCAATTGGAGGAATCCTTCTTGGGTTAACAGGTTCTCAGGGAGCGGGAGACTTGGATTACATAACAGATGGAGCAATCAATCTCAAAGCAATGCTCTATGATGGAGTAGTATTTTGGATAATGGCCAACTTAATTCTTGGTGCATTCAACATGATACCAGCAGGGCCATTAGATGGTGTTAAGGTTAAAGATTGGAACGAAACAGTCTGGTTACTATCTTTCCTTACTTTCATCGCTTTGCTTGCAATGATGATTACAGGTACATGGAGCGCAATTGACGTTGCAGTCCAGATAGCTAATTTATTCTGAACCGTCTAAGTAGGCGTTTCTTACAGGGTTTTCATCTAGGTGGAAGAAGGAATAAGTCGCCCACCAAGTAATCGTATCAAGAGCGTCAACCAAGTTACTTGTACCACTTCTTTCTTCTCCGTAGTCCTTGCCAGTTGTATCCATCCAATCTATCATCTCATCTATTGTATCACATGTTTGGTGATAACACCAGTAACCATCAACTAAACCCCCGAATCCCATAGTTACAGTATTCAGGTTGTCTTGGAAAGTAGCGTGATCGGAACGAGCCGTGGTATCTTCGTAGACGATAATTTCTGGTCTATCTTTTGCCAACCAATCGTCGACTTTCCACGTATCTGCAGAATGTCCAACTCCTATTAGAGGTGACATTTGCTCTTCCACTCCTATTGCATCAGAACCAATCCACATAGCGAGATTTACCATCCCTGGTTGATTCATGACATCGTGATCTAGGCTTGGTCCGATGTAAACTCTCATTGGCCAAACTTCCTCATCCTTTGGATACCCATCTGGGTCTATTTGTGGATCTGGATCACAATTTGGTTCTCCGCCTCCGTGGTTTCCACCACAAGGAGCACCGCCTCCGCCAGGCCAATTTACCCCCGCCATGTCTAGGTTGACATAGTTGGTAACTTCGACATTAGGATTATCTTCTTTCACCCATTCGTTTGTCCAATAATCACTACCTCGCTTACCACCTTCTTCTCCAGACCATAAGCAGAACACCATTGTGTTTCTAGTGCTGTAACCTGCCATCGCTTCAGCGACAGTTAATACCATGCTAGTGCCAGCAGTATTGTCATAAGCCCCTACTCTTGTGCCATATGTTCTCTCACCAATCAAGTGAGGGGAAATCATTCCACCATTTACAGGAGGCGCGATATCAAAGTGGGCACCAAAAACCATCCATTTGTCTGGGTTTACTTCTCCAAATCGATATCCGCAGATATTGTATGCTTCGGGATTTTGCTGCCCAGTATTGATTGAGTCGTAAACGAATCTTTGATTGATTACTTCTAGACCAAATCCTTCCAATTCTTTAATCAAATATTGTGCAGCATCTTCGTATGCAGCGTTTCCTTGACCAGCCCACCTGTCAAGATAACCCACTGCTCCATCAGCAGGGTCGAGCGGATCTAGAGTTTCATCAGACATCACATTGATGTAATTGAAAACTGTTCTACCATCTACTAATCCCATGGAATGTCTTCCGCCTTCTGATTCGCTAAATGCTGCTGCGAATGGCCTTTCTATACCAAGACGAATAGCAATTACGTCTCCACCATTATCAGATGATGGTGCGACAGCATCCAGAGACGTATTCGAAGAAATCCTCATTATTCCTTGATTATCATCACTACTAAAACCACTCCTCGCAAACCAAACCCTCCAAGATTCCGTAAGGTCTCTGATAGGCCAATCCTCTCTACCATATTCGCCAATTAGCACAACGGCAGTATCTGTACGAGGGGGTGAAAGAACAGTTAATTGTACAGATTTTCCAGCTTTAATGTCAACTACTGTTGAATTCTGTATGAAACCATTTTCTGGATTTAATATCAAATAAGGAACAAACGCCGAGATGTCTGACTCTGCAGCAATAGTAATTGCTTGGAATTCACCACCAATCCATACCTTGGGCGTGATGGTAACATCGCCTTCGCGAATGCCAGAATCAACATCTTCTCCGAAACAGCCACTTAACGAAGCGAGACAAAATAATAATGCGAGAAATCCCGCTACCATTGGCCTCTGCATGAAAGGGCGTAGAGGTAACCCCTTCTCAATGCTACTATCGATTGACCTTCATATTTACATTCACTTTCATTATACAGGGCTTTGAAATTAACTTGATAAGCAAACCATCACACAGGAATATGACCAGAAATTTACCGACTCGCAATCATCTAATGATAGACGAAATTCAGATACTTCCACGGTTAGGTAATTTGTATCATTTGAAGGGACCTGGGCACTCCGGTAAAAGTATGCGTGAATTCGCTGAGGCTTGGACTTCTATGATGCTAATGAAAGGCGAATATGTGCATTGGATAGATGGTGCTTGCAGATTCAATCCGGCTAGAATAATCAAGAGTTTTCCTCACACCTTTCCAGATTCCGAAAAACTACTACACGGACTATTCATCGGTAGAGGGTTTACAGTTCATCAATTTGCACATCTAATCGAGAGATTAAGGTCTGAAATAAAAATCACAAAATCAAAATTGATTATAGTGGATGGTCCAATAACAATGCATTTAGATCAACAAATAAATAATTATGAAGCCCGTTCATTACTTCGAAAATCAATGGATATACTTGTAAAAATAGCAAATGAATACAACGCTAGTATTATTGTAATTACATCGAGTAAAGCGTATTCCCAACGTCATTCAAATTTGTTAACATTGGTTCAAAACAGATGTCAAACAACCCTTTTAGGAAAAATTCGGACGATTAATGGCAGGAAAAAGATGTGGTTACTTCATTCTCCAAGCCATTGTTCTGGATATCGCCAAGAGAAGAGAAATCAAGAGACATTGTATGAATCAACAAGCAAAGTCATCCATAGTAGACTTAGAATCGAAAACACCCAAGAAATCGAATAATGTATATTTTTTACATCCATTCTCAATTTCTTCGTCAGTCCATCCAAAAGGTGATAGAATTGCCCAAATGGCTCTTACAGCCAAACCGCGATAATGTTGAAAATCTATTTCAACACTATCAATCCCTTCTAATTCTTCAGAAAGCATAACTCTTGATTCAGGTTTTCTTGGTTTATTCTTAGTAATTACAAATCTAACCTTTCTTCCAGGAAGTATTTCATGACCAAGTGCTTTTGCACGGATTAACGCCTGTTGTGTTGAAGTTGATACAGAGAATTCATGGATCTGCTTCGTCACTCGTTTAGTAACAACCAAATTTTGAGGCTCAATCTTGTTTGAATAAAGAAGTCTTAATTCTATATGTAACATTTTTACAATCTCATTTTGCATGGATATTGAATTAAATCGGCTCCCTTCAAAATAATTTTTTTTCATTATTTCAAACGCTCTATTTTGTAATTTAACTATCCATTTGCAAGTAGAGTGCTGTCTTGATTCAATACCTCGCAATTTGAATCCATTTTGTCCGTGTGCCCAGTATTTAGTAAGCGATCCTGAGCCATGCATACGACTTGGTAAGAAGCCTATGAAATCATATATGTCCTCGAATTCTAATGGTATTCCAATAGCGTCTGTAACTTTTTGAGAAAGTTGTTTTGCAGCATCGATCTTTTCAGCACGGGTTTTCAAATTCGGGTTTTCAATCCAAACACAATCAACGATTGCATGTAATACATTCCAGCCCTGGTCTTCTGCAATAGAAATTGTTGTCAATAATATCTCTCTTGCCCAGGCACAAATAGCTTCATGAGCCTCGATTCTTCCAAATCTTGCGTTCTTGTAACCGGTATAGCCAAAACAGGTAACTAGGAGCCACTTGAGTGCGTTTTGCTGCAAATCATATACATCTCCTTTCCTTTTTCTTTGTTGCTTTAACTCCATCCTCCTTTGTATTAGTGGAGCTACAACTCTTCCTAGAAAACCTTGGATTTGAGCGCAGGTATGAGTCTTCAAACCAGGAACTTGTAGTGCAGAGGAGTTTTCTAAAGGAAATAATTTGGAACCAAACAGGCCTTTTCTGCTTCTTTCCCGAAAAACCCTATTCGCATCTTCCGGATTAAGAGGAACAAACTCCCCATCTAAATCATAATTAGCGACCGCTTGACAACAAGCACAATTTAGTGTTTCAGGAGAAATATTCCTTGTTGCTATTATACTTGGAAAAAGACTAGCAAAGTCTAATTCAATAACATCAGAGTAAACACCAGGTTTACTGTCTAGATACATACCTCCTCTATCGGCAACCAATAATTCCCAAGCGGTTTTTGTATCCTCTGCTCGGTTTTTTTTCCAAGGAACCAATACAGAGTCTTCCATCGCTACCCTCATCTGAATAGCACTTATGACAGAACCAGGAGATAATCTGGAAATGTCTTGTGGAGATTGTCTAGAATGTCTGGCTAACTCAAACAGCCCAAGGATTCCTCCCTCTCTTACTATGAAACTAGCATCGAGATCTATATGCAAGCGGCCATGAAGAGGGAAATACGAATCCTTTCGTATTACTTGCCCGTAAGAATGGACAACTCTTGACATCGTTCTGGGAGCCATGTTCACATTTTTTCTACTTATGTTGAAATCGAAATCACATTTTTCAGAAATATGTTTCAAAGCAGGAAAGTGCAACCTATCTCCTCCCTTTGTAATTATTATATCAGGGTCTATTTCAGATATTTTCAACATCAAATCCTCTAGCAATTCATTATTAGAATTGGATTTATTGATAACCGAATGGAGATTATTTGATGGTAAGAATTCTTCCCATTGGAAAATCCTCACCTGTTTGATTGACGAATCGACAGTGTTGAAACCATTGTTAGATTCATAATCAAAATCAAGCTCTATCACTTTCATTCTCGGCCATGAATTATTTTCATCAATTACTGAAAATGAATGGCCATTCCAGTCAACCAATTGGAATGGAGATATTCGGTATTCAATGAAAAATCTCTGTGCTAAATGGGCATCTACAGAATATAGTGTGAAATTATGATAGTCGCCATAGGACTCAACATGCTGCGCCAATTTTCTGATGTTACGGCTATCCAAGACATCAATTTCCAGAACTTTATGTAACTCAAAAGCATCCAAAGACAATCGTCTTTTTACAATTCTTGTAGCACCTATGGAAAAACGATTTCTGATTTCAGGCAATTTCAGCCAAGTCCTTAGGTTGCTCAAACGGCTATTTGTTGCATGTACGTGTATATTAGCACACCAAGGCACAGTAATTTTATGCATATTTTGGGATTTATTAATCATCCAAACATCCATACAATCTCCATTTTCGCCTAGTTGGAGATCTATTACCCACCCTTGCAAATCATCACTTCTCACTCTGCAAATCTTCGATTTTCTTCTCTAGCATTGTAATTTTTGTATGGCACTCCAGCAACATTGAGATCAACATCGGCTTCCATGCATCAACTGAAGGAATCATTCCTCCCGCTGCCCTACGATTTCTCACACCATCTGCCAATTCATCAAACGATTTACGATCATTAGTACTCAGAGCTCTTCTGAATGTGTTTAATGCATTCAATTCGCCTTCAACTCTATTTCTCCAAGTAGGAACTGTTCGGCCCATTAACTGAAGTCAGCCGAGGTAGAACAGTATCTTTATGCGGACACGTCCCTTGAAAGTGAAAATAAAATGGGAAACAAATTAGTTTACCATCATTTAACACTTAACAGATAACCAAAGGTTTGATAATCTTCTAAGTACGATATATTATTGAGGATAATGGTACTTACAGCACCGCTAATACATGAGATACTAAGGAAGAAAAGATGTTCAAAAGGAGTTTGCCGACCTAAAAGAACAACATATCTTTGGGCCAGAATGGTCAGGACAGAAGAAGAAGATAAAACACCAGTTATCGAGGGTTGAATCTCATTCTGCACGACTTTCCATGTTCATTAGAACGAATTGGCCGCAAAGTGCAAGCAGGGTGAAGATTGCAAATACACTAGGCTTTGGAATAGAAACTTCAGTCAACTCTATACTACTTGCATACATTATGGCACCTATTTGGACGATAGCATATCCAACAGCGGCGAATACAAAAGCTCCTAATGATGTGTGCCATCGGTATTTGTAGGCGTTATATGCCAATCTTTGGCCGATATTTATGTCGCCTCCATTTTCCATTTTATGGAAAATGAATCGGAATACCAGGTGGGATATTTGCATAAGAATTGCACCAATTACCAATAGCATGAATAGCAAACCGGCCGAAGCAATTACGAAATTCTCCTCAAACAATTCAAAATATGTAGCAGTTTCTGAAAAGCCCATAAATGAAATTTTAATTCCAAAAGGAGTTAATCCAAAAACGCCATCTAAAGCGACTACCCAATTGCTGAACAATCCAATAATAAGAAGCACAGCACAAACACCATGTGCAATATGTGAAATTGTTGAGATGTTATTGACTTGGATAGTTCCAGAACTAGGCCTTTTCTTTTGTTCCATTCCCCATTCAAATTCTCCTTCACAAAAAGGACATTCAAATTCTCCAGATGCATCATCATCCAGCGAAATCTCTTCTTCACAATGCGGACAAAGAATGTCAACCATGTATGAACCTGCTACTTTTCTATGAAAAACATTCTGTACAAAAGGCAGTCTGATTTTTCTTTACAATTCGTTTGGAACCGGTGTCTGATCCATATGCAAGAACGCATATACAGCCCACCATGTTACAATATCCCACGAGTGTACTAGGTTGTTAATTCCTGTCGAATCATCAGTGCCCATATACTCGATCATGGTTTCCATCGTGTCACATTCTCGGTGATAGCAAGGATATCCATCTACCAATCCATTCCATCCTAGGGTTGCAACCCCAATATTCTGGAAAGAATCATGGTCACTTCTGGCAGTTGGTGATTCGTAGATTGCTACTGTGTCTTCATAGATATCGCCCCACAACGGACTTTCACCACTTTCGAGCCACGCTTCTCTTCCACGTTCTATTTCATAACCAAGATTTAGCGCATCAGCACCGATCCATTCAGCTAGATAATACATACCAGACTGGTCTATTACGTCGCCAGTCCCATCCGGCCCTAAGTAAACAGAGAGCGCATAGTCGCCAGGGTAATTCACACCAGCCATGTCTAAATTCAGATAATTGCTTACAGTAACACCATCAGGTAAATCATTGGCGAACGAGCGTGATCCCCACAAACCTTCTTCTTCAGAAGACCACAAACAGAACACCATTGTTCTCCTAGCATCAAATTCAGCAAGAACTTCTGCAGTACTCAAAACCATGCTCGAGCCTGCTGCATTATCATAAGCACCATGTCTAGTTCCATATCCTGGAACGCCTATTTCGGCTCCAGGGGTGTAAGCTACAGGAGGAGCGATGTCAAAGTGGGCTCCAAAAATCAACCATTCATCAGGATATACAGAACCATCTTTGTAACCACAAATATTGACTGCCCATGCTGTATTCCATTGGAATCTGTGGACTTCAACACGGTCTAAGTTGTAACCCTTCATCACGCCTTCGAAATATGTTATTGCATGTTCATAGGAAGGATTTGCATTACCAATCCATCTATCTAAGTATCCAACAGCTCCATCCGGGCCACAAGTAGCACAGGGAGTATCATCTGCAATGAAATCAACCCATTCGTAAACATCACGACCATTGACCCAACCGTCGCTTGCTCCAACACCATCTTCTTCAGTCAAGTCGGCTCTTTGACTTCTAACCGTTTCAAGTGTCTTGATAATGATGTCATCCATTGAATTTTCAATACCTTCAACTTCAGGGACTATCCATCTCCATTCTCCACCCTCGTCTTCATTTGGAACAGCAATAATCGACGAAGAATCATCATAGCCACCGTTTATCCAGTCTGTCCACGACATATCAGGAGCTCTTATTGGCCAAACATCCCTTCCCAAATCCCCAATCAATAGTACTATGTCGGAATTTCGCGGAGGGAATAATGCATTAATCGAAATCGAATCGCCACTTTTCAAATCGAAAACAGTTCCATTCTGTGCCCGTAGCGAACCAGGATCTTGTAAAAAGTATGGGAAGAAAACACTCATGTCACTACTAGCTTTTAGGGTTATAGTAGTCCATTCACCACCAGGAATAATAGAGGGAGAAACTTGCAAACTATCGCTACCAATACTTTCTGAAGAGTCGTCTTCACCAAAACATCCAGAGAGCGATGCAAGACACATAACCATGACCATTAACAGGGCTCGTGCCACATCCATGTTGTCGCCGACAAGTATCCTATTGTTGAAGTATATGGTAGCCCTTTTTCCGTTCTATGGAACCTACTTTCCGGTAATGGGATATGGTTATACATGGAACTACAGCCGGTCGGATAATGGCAACGGTACGCCTTGACCAGAAATCACGAG
>PBXF01000016.1 GCA_002727515.1 Methanobacteriota archaeon | reverse complement strand
GTGGAAACAATACTGGCGGAAATAATACCAGTGGAAACAACACTGGTGGTAACAATACTGGCGGCAATTACACCTCACCATGTGGAAGCAATATCAATTACACATCTGTATACGCATATTCGCCTTACATGGTTATGGAAAATCAGTCTTTTACAACCTCAATTTATGTTAATTGTGAAATTTACAATGCAAACATGGTTCTAGTCTACTGGATCTATGATACTAATAATTACACAATTTATTATGGAAATCAGTCATGGACTTCCACAAATAACAGCTCTAGTTTCAATTGGGCAGTAAACGGGCTTAGTGCAGGATATTACACATTCCACGCTGAAATATATGTGAATAACACCTTCGCTGACAGCGATAATGATGGAATCTCTGTATATGCCAATAACACCGGTGGCAACAACACTGGTGGCAATAACACTGGTGGCAACAACACTGGCGGGAACAACACTGGTGGCAATAATACCGGTGGAAATAACACTGGCGGGAACAATACTGGTGGTAACTCAACCCTAAATGATGGTCACTGTTTGATTCTGAGCAATCTTACAATTAATCAGACATATTATGTCACTGTATATCTCGTGAACACTTGTTCATTCCCAATAAATTACCCCGGAATTAATGCATCTGCAGACAATTCTAATGTTTATGGATTGTATGATGGTTGGTGGTATCAGATTGGTTGGTCAAATTCTAGTTATGCAGTCCAGCCTTACTCCGCACAACTGACATTTAATTCGTCTATTCAAAATGGTACAAACATTACATTGGATTTCGAAGCTACGGTGATGAATTGTGGGCAGAATAACTCATGGTCACATCAATGTCCGAATTCCACTCTTTCTATAACATTCCAGTACTTTGCACCTTCAAACAGCGGAGGCAACAATACTGGAGGCAACAACACTGGTGGCAACAACACTGGCGGAAACAATACAGGTGGCAACAACACTGGCGGTAATAATACAAATGCTACAGCTCAACTTTACCTATCTACGAACGGAAACCAATTCGAGATTGGAGACACTGTTATTCTAGAAATCTTAGCTGATGATCTAACATACGGTTCAGATTATGACGTGTATTATTATGTATATTACAATAACATCAACGGAAGTTACAATTTTACCGCACAATCTTCTTACAACATAAACAATATCAGTTTCAGTCCATCATATAATGGAACAATTTGTATGTACGCCTATCTGTATAATACAGACAACTCATACACAAACTATCTTGATTATGAGAGCGAATGCGTGACAGTTGGAAGTGAACCAACAAATAATTCTGGTGGAAATAACACTGGTGGAAACAATACCGGCGGTAACAACACCGGTGGAAACAATACAGGCGGTAACAACACCGGTGGTAATAATACAGGTTGGAATAATACTGGAGGAAATAATACAACAGGCAACATAACTTGGGGCAATATTTCAGTATACCCAAGCACCTTTGGTTATTATGTGGGTGATATGGTTTATTTCTCAATTGAATCGTATTATCTACAACCTGGTGCTACTTACGAGGTTGATTGGGAGGTATACAAGTCTGGCCAAACAATAGATTACGGCATTTATTCTTGGACGGCAACCTCTACCATTCATCAGCAAACAGGTTCAACCTTCTTGAATAATTCTGGCACCCACTGTGTTACAGCGTGGTTGAATCATGTAGATTCAAGCGGTAATCTGCAAAATCTATCTTCGGATACATCTTGTTTCTCAGTATCGTACAATTATTCAGACATGGACAATGATGGTATCGATGATTCAATCGACAACTGCTTGAATTTAAGCAACCCAGATCAGTCAGATATGGACGGAGATGGAATTGGTGATGCATGTGAGTATGATTCTGACAACGATGGCGTAATCGACGATATTGATAATTGCCTTAACCAATCAAATACAAATCAATCAGATATTGATGGAGATGGAATTGGTGATATTTGTGACTCAGATATTGATGGTGACGGAGTTTCAAATGGAAATGATGTCTTCCCTTACGATGAAACAGAATCTGGCGATTTCGATGGTGATGGAATCGGTGACAATGCAGACCCAGATGACGACAATGATGGTATGACCGATGTCGCAGATGTATTCCCGTATGATTCTAGTGAGCAAATCGATACAGATGGTGATGGCATAGGTAATAATGCAGATACCGATGATGACGGCGATGGAATTACAGATATCTTAGACAATTGTCAAAACGTTCCTAATCCAGACCAACAGGATTTGGATGGTGACGGTATTGGCTCTGCATGTGACGGCATTGAAGATACAGTACCTGATGCAACAGACGGCAATGAAACCGATGGTGCAGCAGCTATACCTGCAATTGGAGCAGTGGGTACATTACTCGCTGTAACAATAGGATTTATCGCAGTACTACGCAGAGAAGAAGAGTGATTTTCAATTATCGATTTGCCTTAGTCGTTCAAGCGCTAAGGCACTTACTGCAACTTGGAGATTGTAAGATGGAATAAATCCAGGCATGGGCAGTCTTACAATTTCATCAGCAGCATCTAAGACATCTTTTGAGACTCCAGCATTTTCGGCACCTACCACGAGTAAAACATCTCCTGTAAGGTCAGTATCCCATGGCGCTTTACCTCCCACATCTTCAGCAACCACAATTTTTCGGTTGCATGCGGCTAAGATTTCTTCTGTCGTGGCATAAACTACAGGAATAAATCTAGTTGCTCTCATTGATGCCCTACGAATTGTTCTCCTTTCTTCGTGGGTTTTGTTCACATTTACGATA
Source organism: Methanobacteriota archaeon (assembly GCA_002727515.1). The sequence goes on along the minus strand of PBXF01000016.1, from coordinate 32,928 downwards.
ACAGCAGCAGCCCCACTGACCTCTGCAGTTCTGACTCCAAAACCTAAGTTTGGAGCATACTCTACGCCATCAAAAAGCCAGATTGCTCCGCTCCTTTCAAAAATTTCACTAAGTGTTCCCTCTGGTTCTCTACCAATAAGCGCCAAAACCTTCTGTTGTCCGTCAGCACTCATTCTCCATAAATCAGTTGAAGATCCTTCTATGACTTTGATATTTTTCTCCTTACATTTTTCGATAATTTGGGCGCAGTCTTCATCTCTGTTCACTAATACCAACTTGATATCACGGTCATTTTCCAAAGCCTTCAAGACTTCATTTTCACCGGTGATTTGAAGGGACACACACCTCCGAGTAAGAACACACAAATGAGTCAATCCCTAATTTCCCAGCAATTGACCGCACCGCGGTATTCAAATATGAAAGGGAAGTCGCCAAAACGCTTCAAGGAGCAGGTGATGTAAAATGGCTAAGGGTCTATACCAGCATGTCAGAGCAACATGGAATCGCCCAAAGAACACTCAAACACACCAACAGCGCCAAGATAGAATGGTTCAATGGAGAAGAGAACCAGTCAATTGTCGCATTGATAAACCAACTAGAATAGACGCTGCTAGAAGACTTGGTTACAAGGCTAAGCAAGGTGTCGTCATGGTTAGGACTAGAGTCCGCCGTGGTGGTCTAAGGAAAGGTAAAGTTCACATGAAGAGAAAGCCATCAAAAGCTGGTATTTCCAAAATTACAATGGCAAAGAACACTCAAAGAATCGCTGAAGAGCGTGTTAACAGACACTTCCCAAACCTAGAGGTACTAAACTCGTATTGGGTTGGACAAGATGGTAAGCACAAGTACTACGAAGTCATCATGCTAGATCCTTCACACCCTGCTATCAAGGCAGACAAAGACCTAGGATGGATTGCAGAACCTCATCACAGAGGAAGGGCATACCGTGGCAAAACAAGCGCAGGTAAGCGTGGAAGAGGTCTTCACAACAAGGGTAAGGGCGCAGAAAAACTACGCCCATCTCTAAAGGCTCGTGGAAACATTGGAAAGTAGTTTGAATTTTCATTCTACGACAATTTTCTCCGTTGGGTTCATTGAGTACCTATTATTCAGGCTATATGGGTGAGAGTCAGATGTCAAGTGATATGAGCGTATCACAGTTAATTGACAAAGAAATCTATCTCCCTGATGGGCGACTCCTCGGATTCGTTGCGGAAACCGTAATCGATGGTACTGAACTTTGTGCGACTCACCTTTTTGTTACAGGCTGTCCAGAAGAATTGGTTGAGAAAGGAGTGCATCTGACAATACCATGGCGCTGGGTTCGTTCAATTGGCGATGTTGTTATTTTGCGATGGTTCCCAAAGACTCCGATTCCTTACGAACACTGATGTGATGAAATGTCAATTGAAATTCACATCTTGGGTACCTCATCTGCTAGGCCAGCTCAAGGAAGGTCTGTATCAGGTTCAATTGTTGAAGCCGAAGACGGTATTTTCGTTGTTGATTGTGGCGAAGGATTCCAAAATCGATTTGTTGAACACAGATCTTTATTGAAAAAATCAGATGGTAAGAAACTAAAGATATCAAAAGTTGCTGCTATTCTGCTTACTCATGGTCATTTAGACCATACATGGGGTGTATTGCCTTGGCTTCAAACAATGGCTATGGATACTAGGAAAGAACCTCTACATGTTATTGGGCCAACTTCAATTGAGGTAATTGATGTACTCCTAGGCAAGGATGGCGAACCTGAGGTCAGTCCATCAGACCTAATTATTCAATATGATATGTGGATGGATTTGGGCGCTGTTAGCGAGGAATTGGGGTATGAAATCAAATTGGTACTTGGTGACGGTTCGAGATGGGTAGACATGAACACGGGTGAAAAGATTGAACTGCCCCAACCTTTGAACAAAACCAGAATTTCTGCAATCAATACCCAACATACAATTCCTTCTTTCGCATGGAAAATTGAATCTAAGCCTAAGCGAGGTAAGTTTGACAGGAAATCTGCAGAATCCTTGCCGCAGGAAATTGTTATGCAACTTGCTGAAGGTAAGGATGTTGACTTTGAAGGACAGGTGTTGAAGGGTAGTGAATTTAGAGGGCCCGACAAGAAATCGATTTCTGTTGTAATTTCTGGCGATACTGCAGAACAGGCTATAGAAACAAAATGTGATTTGTTGATACATGAAGCAACATTTTTGCAAGAACATTCTGATATTGCTAACGAACATCTACACTCAACGGCATCAGGTGCAGCGAGGACTGCTATTGAATGCGAAGCAAAACATCTAGCTCTTACTCATTTTTCTGCTAGACTAGAAAATGGTGAAAAATCACTAATTGAAGCATCGGAAATACATTCTTCGGTTGTAGCTTTATCAGATGGAGATAGACTGATACTAGATCTTGACTGCAATTTGAAGCATTTACAAAAATCAACCGAGGGTTGGACAGTCAATACTTAGGCAATTTGAAATTNTATAGGTGGTTTGGCGTNTCATGGGTCGCCCGCTTTTGGTTGCTTTCCTTGTGGTTTCAGTCGCCTTTGGTTCAATCGTTACGGCAACTGAAGGTAGAGCAGCACCTCAATGTGCAGAATTTGATTTATCCGCAGTCTCATCTTCAACAACTGGTGTAGCTGTAGAACCAAATGCTTGTTTGATTGTCAATCTTGGAACAAGAAGTTCTGAATCAACGTTATCAGTAAATATTGATGTATTGGATGATTCGATGGATGTTTTACTATTCGACCAGAATGGTATTTCTGTTTACAAGAATGGCCAAAATTACAGGTCATCCTTTGTTCCCGAAGGATCCTTTGAATCATTTATCGGAAGTGAGTGGTATGATTGGAAAACACCATCTTCATTTTCGGACAAATCGTGGTATTTGGTATTCGATAATACTGCACATGATGGTGACCAAGGATTTGGCGATCAGGGTGGAATGACATCAAAATTCCTTATCGATGTTGATGTTGCTGAAGAAGTACAATACTCCCTTATTCATGATACTTTTTTACTCAATCCAGGTGAGCGCCTAAACTTAGTTGATTTCATGGTAGATTACAATACAGAATTAAATTATTGGATTCATCCAATTGCCGGTTCAGGTGAATTGTTTATCCAATCAGATACTCAATTAAGTGGAGATTTACTAATCTCTGGAACGAAACTTGATGAGTTTCCCAATGAAATGAATTACGTCAACTGGAATATACCAGAATATCTGGATTTGAAAAATCTTAATTTGATGGCGGATGCAGAGTCAAATGGCTTTCATTTCACTATTATGGGCTGGTTTGACCCAACAATTTCTCCTACAATTGTTGATTATGTGAGTGGAGAGACAACCATAGGGGAATCAATCATTCTTGATGGGAGCAATTCTCCTAACAGTTTGGGGCAAATTGCTTCAATGTCATGGGATTTTGATTCAGATGATGTAATTGACGAAACAGGTTTCGTGGTCGAAGCTTCATGGCTTACGCCAGGCTTGAAGACAATCAATGCTACTGCGCAATCGGCAACAGGTGAAGTTACATTCGTATCACATCAGATAACGGTGTTTGACGTGTCAGACCCAATTGCAGTAATTAGCGGCATGGGAACTAAAGGAATCAATGGCGAGTGGCGATTGTTGAGAAGNTCCACATTGGTTCTTGAGTCTTCCAATTCTTATGATGACCATGCAATTTCCTCAATATCATGGGATATTGACGGCACTCCAGCAGCAACTACCGATTCTCTGCCTCTTAGTTGGGGGGATATTGGTACTCATAAAATCACACTGACTGTAACAGATGCATCTGGGAATACAAATTCAACAGTAGATACCATATTCGTTTACGACTCAACAATTCCTCGCTTAGACATGAGTGCAATCAAGGACATTTCAGAGGTATATCAAGGTGAAAACACCGAATTTACGGCAACCGCATTTGACTTATGGGATGACGAATCGAACCTAACATTCAGTTGGGATCTAGATTTAGAGAAAGATAGTAATGGCGACGGAGATACGAGAAATGATGACGATTATACAGGTCAACAGATATCTTTGTCCTTTGATAAAACTGGAAAATATAGTATTGGTCTGACTGTTTATGATGCATCAAATAATACTGATTTTGAGGTTTTCACAATTGAAGTAGTAGAGCCTCCTTCGAATGCAAATCTATTTGCAATCGTAGCAGTGGTATTTTTCGTAGTAATAGTCGTAACAGGAGTTGTTCTGTTCGGATATAGAGGTTCTCAGCGTCGCCTAGCAATAGAAATGCTGATGCAAAATAATTTTACTTTTGAACAAGCATCTGCTAGAGTAAAAGACATAACAAAAACAACCAATTTGTCTATGTTTGCAAAAGCAGAACAACTTGCTGGTGTAGTAGATGGTGGTCAGCTGAAGACTCCTGAACAAATTGAATATGAAGCGAAAGCACAGGAAATCGCAGCAATTTACGGAAATGATACCAATATTGCTGACCCTTATGCTGGATTCAAACCTCAATTCCAGCAGTCTGCGTCTGTAGGTCAATTTACCGACGAGGCATTAGCAGCGTTTACTGATGAACCAGTTACGACAACCAAACCTACGCCAAAATCAACTACTGGCAAGGTACGTAGTGGCGGCATTGCTCTACCCACACAAATGTCTCAAAACAACCAACAACCCGTTCAACAACAGAATTCAGCAGGCCATAATTTGATTGGAGATTGCAGTTCCTGTGGGCAAAAGTTCTCTGTCACCCTACCTCAAGGTGTCAATAGTGCTGTAGTTGCGTGTCCAAAATGTGGAAGTGACCAGTTATTTGAGCGATAAAAAACGCTCAAATTTGATACGAATTAGGGCTAGATTCATTTGGGTTGAGAGCGTGAACCAGTTTGATGTCAGCAGAAAGTGTACGCTTACTCTATGCCGGCGTCCCGAAACCTGTTGATTCAAAGAAGATTGCAATAGTGTTGATTTTGGTTCTTTTGTTACCGGTTTACAGCCCAGTTCAAGCGGAACAAACCATTGGAAGAGATGACTTTGGAATTCTACAGGCGATGGCTGATGCACTTAACGCTGAGGCTGAATCAGGCGAAGATGAATTTGCCTCAAATTCTGCTGAAGGTATTCTTTCNGCTTTAGAAGCGAGAGGCAGAGAAATTGGTGATGGTGATGCATTACTCGCAACTGATGATATCATCGGTGATATTTCAATGCGCAGTACAGAGCCTCTAGAACCAATGCTGCCAAGACCCTACGTATATCTCACTGATCCTACAACACACCCTGAAGANTGGCCTAACAATCTGTTAGACACCTTGTTTGACCCACCAAGCCTTTCCGACCCTCTNGCTATTGGGATAAACACTTATTCTCTTTACGTAAATTACTCTGCAAGAAATAACGGCCCGCAATATGAGGCTTGGGATTATGGTACTTTTACAGGAGATGTACTGTCTTTCAATGGCGCTGGTTTATTTGAAAACGCAATAGACATTGATGGAGATGGAAATGCTGACGTTGCTGTAGGACTTTCCATACTTGGATTAGGCCAACAAGGTGAAGGCTGGGATGTAACACTTAGCGATGGATTAGTCCCGACAGTTCAGTCGATATGGGTTAANCCAAATTTCCAATGGCGAGTTAGAGTTATGGATTATTCTAATCCGTTATGGGATGATATGGCTAGTATGGAAGTTTCATTCATCAAAGGAGTTGCATACGATCTTGGATTTACATCTCAAGATGCAGAATCATATGGTCTTGTAATTGATTCTAGATTCACTCAACCTCCGAGTGATTTTCAGGTCAGAGTAGGTCTTGACAAAATGGAACTAAATGTAGTAGGAACTGTACTAAGTATACTAGACGTAATCAATATTTTCAACGGAGGAGATGATTCAGTACTAGAGGTAACATCAGTTACAGCCCCATATTCAATTCTTCTTTCTAATCCAAATCATAATTCTGCAAATACGCAAACAGATTGTCAAGATTCATCTTGGTACGACCCTATTGCAGACCATGATTCAGAGAGCAGGGAACACAAATGTGGATATTCAATAGGCATAGGATATGTGCATTTTTCTCCTCCAGATTCAAATGGTGACCGGCCAGTCGATGAATTGGGATACATCGATGTTGGATTACACCCAATCTATGGTGAAACCGAAATCCCCGAAGAAGTGGATTTAGTCATAAGAAATGATAACGCAGGAGATAACTCGTTCGACAACATTGAGATATTCAGTGATGCTGACGCTGATTTATGGTTCCACTATTATGAGGATAGATCGGAGCACGTGGAAGCAGGAGGGAGATTAGGTAACATAACCGATTCAAGAGGATGGGTTAGAGATTTACCAAAAGGAACTCTTCCTCAAGATGAAATTAATGCGATTTTTACAATGATTGGAGAGGCTCCAGGTTCGACTAATTTCCCAGGAGATATGCCGAATCGACTTTCTATGATAATCTCAATTAAAAATTTCACATCTGATAATTCAATAAACCAGGCCGGTAACAATCTAATTGTCGACCCTTCAGATAGTAGATGGAACAGTCTGATTTTAATCGCATCTACTGAGAAAATACCCAAATTAGAGTATGTTTCTACATTCCAAAGACACGGGTATGAAACTGACACGTCCTCGCTGGCTGTAGAGATAACAGATTTACCTGAGGTAATAGCGATTTTTGGTACATTTGAGATTCCAGAATCAAATCGAGTCAGGGTCGAGTTTGGAACTGCACCCGATCTTTTGAGCGAAGTTTTAGATAATGTAGTGCTAACTTTGGTTGAAATTGTTCTAGATATTGGAACAATTCTCAATGGACTTCCTGATGCAATTGTAGGTACAGCGGGCGAATCTAGTGGTGAAATTTTCCTTCAATGTTATTCACAAGTGAAGAAAACTTGGTCTGATGGTACTCAAAGGCAGACCGAGACAGTTGGAAATGTAAAATTAGCACTCGGAAGCAATCCTCACCCTGTGATGGAACGCAATCACATTATCTTAGCAGAAGATTCTGACAACCCAAACGTAATGGGTAGATATGGTCCAGAGAGCACTATAGTTCCTGTAGCAATGAGTTTGAACGTAGATGATATTTCAGGTCTATCTTATTCATATGACCAGCCTACAGACCTTCGAACGATTTCTTTGAATGGAATTTCAGGGGACGAATTGATTATTGGCCATNTAAATCATTTTGAAAATACNACNGAAGGAGACGTAAGACAATTTGCATCGATTTCAAACCGCCCAGAAAATTTGACAATNTCCCAACAAGGAACCCAAATTAGTTACACCTCTACTGGAGAAATTGGCACAATTACCTACAGTGGTGAAGGTAATGGGCAGTACAACGCTTTGCGACTTATCGATCTACCTTCAGAATTCGACCTNGATTTAGGAGATACACTAAGTTTCAATGCACCGAATGGCGTTGGTGCTATAGAAGTTCAAATTTCGAATGCTTCAAACCCAATAACAATGGATGGTGACCATGCAAGATTTTTGATAAATCAGAACGAAGGTGAAGCAAGTATGTCATTCAGGCTGTCAAATTTGACTTCTGTGACCCTTCTTCCTCCAGAGCAACCTGGTGCAAAGTCAGTCGCAGGAAACAGTAAATTGATTATGAATCGGACAGGTTCTTCTCCGTTCAGTTTGTTATTGGAAGACGTAAGCGATAGGGAGGATGAATTCTTAGGATTATCAGGNAGAGTATANCTTGACCCTCTACCAGCNAATGCCGAGTTNTCATTGCCATCATCAGAAAATTCTGAAATGATTACAATACCTGAATTTGGGCAACAAGATGGAATTCTNTCNCTTTCTTTCTTCCTTTCTGGAATGATTGACTTNGGAAGTTCAGTCAATGATTTCGCAATTGAAAGTATGGTAAATCTAGGNGATGCATCTAATACAAGAGAAAATGTNAGTCTAGGNTTAGACCTTCTCACAGGAGAAGAATTTGATTTAACAATGGACATAAAGAAAGGAGTAAATTTAGATTCAGAACCAGATTGGGTTCATGGTGTATCTGGAGAGGTCTTAGAAGCAACTGAACTTCTGTTCAACTACTCGATTATGATGAATTTCACTGCAAGCTCAAGATTTATTGTAAGTGAGGCTCTAAAGGATTGGGAAATCGATGAAAGTGAACGCACAGATGTAATCAAAGCCTTTTCTAGAGCGGACATTACTCAAAGTGAATTACTTGTAGATGCAATAGCAGATGGTTACATTTCTGAACTAGAGTTTGCAGAAATCGACATAGATTTATTCGAGGAGGAAGGAATTCAATTCGATCAAAGGCGTTCTTGGCATGTGAAGATATGGATGCCTCAATTACCAGCAGGAAAAATCAAATTATCGTATGATTTAGTGGTAGAAGATGATATACCAACATTCGAAGTAATCGTATTAATCAAAGATTGGACTCCTGCCAGACCAGTCTTCAAAATCCAGGTGAATGGATTATCTGGAACTGATACCTCTATTGTAATGACTGGTCTAGATACCGAATTAAAAAGGGATGTTACACTAAATATGACTCTAGTAACAGAATCAGACCTAATTATTCCGAGGACAACAATTGATGCAAAGTACGATATCGGTGAACGGCTAGATACAGCCCACATTCTACAGAATAATCGTATCAGAGGAATTAGAACTGAAATGATATTATTTGACGCTCCAGGAAGTGCGAATTTGTATTCAAAGATAGGAGACATTTTGCAAACTACCCTAAATGTAACTCCAATGGACAGAATTGAGGGGACTCCGAACGCTGCAGACTCACTAATGCTACAACAACTCAGAAAGGTTGATGGATTATGGTGGCCGTCTACAATGTTCATCAAAGATGTGCCTGGTGAGATGAAACTCACTGCGCAACCATCTGATAGATTTGACATACATGAAGTCACAGCATTCCAAGGAATGTTTGAACTAAATTATTATTCAAATACTGATGAAATGGATTTATTCATCGAAACAAAAGGTAAGGCACAAAATACTAGACGAAGTAATTTGATGTTGGCAGAAAATCTCCCAACTAGTTTCAATATGGAGGTTACCGAAGATTACGGTGCCCGTATTTCTGCTTCTGGAAACGGGGTCGAAAGATTGTATATCAGAAGTGGAGATTCAATCCCTAGGGAAGGAGTGAAATTATTGTCTGCTGAACTTGTTGGTGAAAACTTGCAAGGAGCAGAAGTGCACCAACACCTGATTATGGGCTATCCAATAATAGTAGTCGATGGAATTACAGGTGGCCGTATCGTTGCAACATCAAACGCAGAAGTTAGTTTTGCTGGATTTGAAATAGACGGCAGAGGAGTTCTACTTGATGCTCAGTTTACTGGAGGAATACCAACTGCATCCAGTGTGGGAATAAATGGAGTTGTTACCGATCTATCCCTAATAGGTAGCCTAACAGGTGGTAAAATAGAGACAACCCACATAATGATTGTTGACCCGTTCTCTTCACTAATTGCGACAGGAATAGCGGAGGTGTTCGGTTGACAGAGGAGTATGACGAACAAGAACTCCACGAGATTTCTCAAGATGTTGGCCAATTCGTAAAAGATCTTTCAGAGAAAGTACATCCTTTGAGGGTTGCATTAGCAGGCGTAGTGCTGTTAATTCTGATTGGCTCGTTAGTGTCAACCTGGTATTGGATTATACCGCGAGATGATGTCGAAATCGAAACCACATACATCCAAAGAAACGGTCACGTCATAATGGTTGAATTGATTAATGATGGTAGTAGAGCAATTAGTGATGTTCATCTCGTAGTTGAATTTCTTGATTCTGAAAATAATGTCATTGAAAAGAATGATTCAATTAATTTGAAATTTGAAAAAATTGAAAGTCTCACTAGCATATCTGGTGATAAAATGGAACAAGCTATCATAGGTTACAGTGTTTGGGAAGAATACACAATCAGGATTTCGATAGATTGGGTAGATTTTAGAGGACAAGAAAATTCAGAAATATTTACCCACAAAGTGTTTGAGGTTGAAAACATGAAATTCAAGGATGATTGTGATGGCGCATTTTGGTTTTTATGAGTCTATTAGTGATAATACCTAAAACCAACATTCATCGCCATTAATATGTGCGTAAAGCGGCATTACTCCTGGTTATTCTACTTCTTTCAGTAGTACCCATTAGTTCGTTTTCAGACGTACAGGAAAAAGAACCAGGAGTTGAATGGATAAAATTCGACTTACCAAAAGACACAATTCGTAACTTTGTGGGTACCTTAGACAATTCACTTGCATTGGAAAATAGGTCTGTAATTGCTCATTCTCGATTAGGAATCCACGACGCAAGTGGAATTTTGTTCGAGTATGAGATACCAGATGAATTATTGGTAACAAGGCCAGACCTTGCAATTGTTTTAGTATCAAATGACTACAGATTTGCTGAAGTTAGAGCAACAGTTTCAGATTTGGTAGGAGTAGAGGTCAGAGAATATATCGCTCCTTCGGGACTTTTGGTTCAAGGAACACAAATTGGGCTTTCAAGTTTGAAGGATATTTCTGGTGTTTCTTCGGTACAACCAGTGCCTCTTGCACTTTTAGTTGATGAATTTATAATGGATTCTGATAAAGGCACAGAAGTCAGAATTGAATCCTGGAGAGGAGAGGAACTATTGCCAGGTGTTGATATCACAGACAATTGGAACATGCGTTTGCACCAAGGTATTGAATCGGTAGCGAATGAAAAGCTAGATGGCTCCAAGTTTGCAGAAACTGGTAGATATGACGGTGTCACTATTGAGTCCGTAGCTGCTATTGCGGCAGAGCCTTCGGTAGCATGGGTGGGTGAGCAACCTCGTTTGACAAATTGGAATGACCAAGCACGGAATCACATGAATATTAACGCAATGCGATCATATTACACAACTGACTTAGATGGTTCGGGACAAATAGTTGCTGTAGCAGATTCTGGATTGGATGAAGATCACGGAGATTTTGGTTCGAGAGTTATCGCGAGCGTCGACCTAATCGGCGACGGTTCAACTGCAGACGCACACTCAGGTCATGGAACCCACGTTTCCTGTACTGTACTTGGCGACGGTTCTAGAGGCACATATAGTGGAGTTGCACCGGAAGCAGAACTCTATTTCCAAGCGATGGAAAATGACAACAATGGTAATTTCCAATGGAGCAGCATCAACAATATGCTCAATACTGCATTCAACCAAGGTGCTAGAATACACACAAATTCCTGGGGATCATCATCAACTAATGATTGGGGCAAATACACTGCTTCTTCCGAAGATGTTGATGACAGGACTAGATATTATGACCAGTACTATAGCGGAAGAGAAGGGTTATCGGTTCTATTTGCAGCAGGTAATGATGGGCCGGATAGTGATACAATTGGTGCCCCTGGGACAGCAAAAAACACCATTACAGTAGGTAATTCTCAAAATAGATATCAGGGTGCTCCAAACTCGATAATGGACGGATCTAGCAGAGGGCCAGTTGATGATGGTAGGATAAAGCCTGATGTTATTGCTCCAGGAGGTTATGTGCGCTCGTGTCGTGCCCAAGAAGCCACTGATGTTGGTGGAGCAACATGGTCTAACAATTGGTACTTGGAATATACAGGAACAAGTATGGCGACACCAAATGCTGCTGGAACTGCGGCACTAATTAGAGAATATATTACCGAAATTTCTCAAAGACCACAGCCACAAGGGGCACTTGTCAAGGCACTGATGATTTTGGGTGCTAGAGATGTTGGAACTCGTGACATTCCGAATATGGATGAAGGATGGGGGCGGATAGACCTCAAAGGAACATTGGCTCCGAATAATGGCAGAGGAATATGGGTTGATGACAGGTCGGTTCTTTCATCCTCTGGAAATTCAAAGAGTTATAATTTCAATATCACATCACCAGGCCAGCCGTTCAAAGCAGTATTGGCATGGTCTGATGAAAGAGGTTCGAGATTTTCAAATACCCAGTTAGTAAATAATCTAAATTTATTGATTACAACACCTAGTGGAGTAGAATACAAAGGAAATGAATTCTCCCAGGGGCGGTCAATTCAAGGAGGCTCATATGACACTTTGAACAATGTTGAGGTCGTTTTGATCGATTCCGCAGAACAAGGGATTTGGACTGTAAAGGTCTCAGATTCTCAACATTCAGGAAGCAAAGCACAACCATATGCAATAGCAGTATCTGGTATAGGAGTAAACGATTTACGTCCAGATCCCTCGCCAGTAAGCTCATCATTTTCTACAGATATTGCAATACCTCAAGTCGGTGATGAAGTATTAATTGAAATGGAAATCACAAACCTAGGAAATGTAAAGGCAGAAAATGTTCAAGTCCAATTTGAAGAAGAAGGACAGGTCATTGAAACCCAAACATTTGACATTGGTCCGGGAGGTTCAAAGATTTTATTCTGGGATTGGGAGCCTCTGGTTGCAGGTTCTAGAAATCTAAGTTTCATCATCGATGGTAGTGATTTGATTGATGAGATTAATGAAGCAAACAATCGGCTTGATGTTGTTGTTAATGTAACAACACCTGGAGTAAGAATCGAGTCAGACCAATCTCAAATTACCTTAACTGATATTAATGCCACAAGCTCATCTTGGGAAATCAAATTAACAAATACAGCATTGTTAACAACTAACGCAACAATAACTTCAACCGGAGTAAATGACCCTCAAGGTAATTCCCTATCTTGGTATGTCGGCTTTGATATTGTAGATTTTGAATTAAGCGGACAACAGAGTGCATCAATTAATGTGACACTGGTTCATCCCAACGGGCCAGAACCTGGTTTCTATGATATAAATCTCCTAGGAATTGATGAAGATAATAGTGTATCTAGTCCGTTCACCTTGGTTTTGGACGTTCCTAAATTATCCATGACTAGAATTGAATTTGATTATTCAAAAATACCAGTCCATCCACAAGATAAAACTTTAGTTGATGTCAGATTATACAATTTAGGAAATGACGATGTTGGTTATGATTTATTCTTGACACCTCCTCCTGGATGGTATGCTGGGTTTGATGATTTGTCAGCCGAGGGTGGCGCTAACTCAGCATCTACTGGTTTGATGCTAGAAGACGATATGATGAACGTGAAAATTTCATTTACTCCGCCAAGTGTTATGACACTGGCTCAAACAGAACTAACAGTTATCCTAAGGGTAGTTTCGCAAACAGAAGAAAACCGATTATTCGAATATGAATTGCCGATAATTGTAATGCAGGTTCCCAATTTAACAATAGATCTAGAAACCTCAATCGGCTCTATAATGCCTGGAAGTGCGTTTACGCTTCAGTATACTCTTGAAAATAGAGGAAATGTCGATTTAGAGTTACAACCAAGGATGCAACTTCCAAATGGTTGGACTCAAAATACTAACCTAGATGATATCAATTTGTCTTGGACAAACGCTTTGAATCTACAAGTTTCACTTACAGCAAATAGTGATGCAAAGTCTGGGCAGATTCAACTAATCATGGAGAATTCTGAATTTACATGGGCAAATTCAATCGATGTATCGGTGGTTAAACTCCCTGAGCCCGTCCTCAGCTTCATGAGTATTGAGATTAATGGCGATTCCTGGAACAACATTTTCGGATCTGGTAAACATCCATCAGGTGTCCCGATAAATTACACGTGGCTTGTTGGAAATGATGGCGAGGCAGACTGGTCGCCGGATGTGATAATTTCGTTAGGTCAAGGGTTGTTCGGAGATTGCGATTCTTTAGGGCAGGTAAATGTTGGAGATATTGTTCCTCTAAAATGTACAGTAATTATTCCATCATCTGCCCCTCCTTTATCTGAACCAGAATTTAGGATAACAATCGAGGATGATATTGTATCTGTAAATCAAACAGTATCAATGCTAGTGGCCGAAACGAAGGAGGTTTCTTGGGATGTTTCTGTACCATCAATAGTGCAAACCGGAGAAGAAAATTCAGCCCAGATAACGATAACAAATCAAGGAAATGTAAGACTTACCAGTGCTGTAAATATAGACGCTCCTAATGGCTGGGATATCAAATTCGATGGAAGTGATTCAATAGATTTAGTAACTGGGCAGTCCCAAGTAATTCGACTATTTATCACATCCAATCAGCCAGGGGATGGAATAATTGAAATCTCATTGAGCGGTGATGAGATAGTAAACCCAAGTACTCAAATCACAATAACTAGCGAAGGGGACAAGATACTTGATGAAAATTCTGAGATTTACGTAGTAGTAGTCTCATCAATTAGCGTCATTCTTCTGTTAATTGCGTTGGTTGGAGTTATGAAAATTAGATCTAAAAGGTCATCATCTGAATATAGCAAAACTCAAGCAAAAGGGGGTCAAAACTCCTCGAACCAGATGGTGATTCAATGCTTCTCGTGCAGATTGCCAGTAGAAGGGCAAATTCTTGGGTGTTCTGAATGTGGTGCAAGGTACCACTTGGCNTGCAGTCCCACGAAATGTGTAAATTGTAACGCCGATAAATCTGCAATAATAAACGCATCCTAGTATGAATCAATTGCACATAGGCTTTTCATGGGAGTACCTCGACCGGGGTTCATGGAACCCCGCCAAAGACACACAAAAGGCGACAATAAATGGCCTAGTATTTTGCTAGTTGCATTATTGGCATTTTCACTAATGCCGACAGTTACAAATCCAGTAAGCGCTGACGATGAAGGTCGAGCAATCAACGTTACTGTTTCAATAAGTCCTAGCGCACAAACAGTCAATCCTGGAGAAACAGCAGAATATACAGTCACAGTCAGAAATTTTGGTTCAGATCCTGTAACTGTTCAATTATCTGCTGCAAATGACCAAGATTGTAACGGCTATTCAGCCACTGTTGGACAAATACCAGGTGCAATAGATTCCGGCTCAAGTGAAGAAACATTCCTGAATGTAACACTATCTCAAACCGCAGAAGATTCCTGTGTAACAACAGTTACAGCAGTGATTTCTGAACAGGTAACTCCACCTACCCAGCCTGAACAAAAAGAAGCGACAGCGACAACAACAGCTGGAGACGGGGCGGGCTCAACATTGTTTGGAGTAGATTTGATACTAGATGGACCTGGCAATATCAATTGGAATGGTGAATCATCTGTAACNTGGGATGTAGAAGTCGAAAATACGGGGCGCGTTCAGGAGACAGTCGACCTAACAGTAGACACTAGATCAGGTTCAGGTTGTTTCCAAGACGGTAGTTTTTCAATCGATGTCGAGCCTTCACAAGTAACAATTGATAACGGCTCATCTGAATGGGTAACGGTAACATTAGATGTTCCAGATGGCAAAGATGCAAGGAAATATTGCTGGGAAGTAAAGGGTGTTGTAACCGGCGACCAGAATCCTAACGGAAGCGCTGAAGATACAGAAGACATAAGTCTGAACATTCCAGAATTGAAAAAGTGCATTGCAGACTTGTCCAAAACAAGTATGAGTATCAAACCTGATGAAACCGGTAGTTTGACTGCGACATTTGAAAACGACGGAAATACAGCATGGTCAATTAATGTAGGATTCAATGGAACACCATCTGGATGGTCAGTATCTGTTGAAGGTAGTTCTTCTGGGAATTTAGCATTAGACGGTGAAAAAGAATTCACTATTGATATTACGCCAACAGATTCAATCGATGCAAATACGCAAAGAACATTCTACATTGAAGGTAAGGATGGTAATACATGGAAATGTAGGTCTTCAATTTCGATTACAGTCGGACAATCAAGAGGAGCAACAATGTCATTAGGAAATCTTGCACTCTACGATGCTATGCCAGGCCAAAGCCAACAGACTACACTTACAGTAACAAATCAAGGGAATGGCCAAGATACCTTCAGAGTTTCATCAACATCTCCACCTACCGGTTGGGCGGTATCATTTGAATCGTCCACAATTACGACAGGCTCTAAACATAGCAATGAAAAGTCAGGAACAATTGATGTGACTATTTCTTTGCCTAGTGATGCATTAGCAACAGAAGAGGTTGTTCTTACATTCTCTGTTTTACCAACGAATGGAGGCGGAGCATATGCCACACAAGATCTAACAGTCAGAGTAAAAGCAGTACATGGAATGTCAGCAACTGCAAGCTCCGATGAGCAAATGGGAAGTTCCCAGACTGAGGTAGAATTCCCGATAACTGTAAATAACGATGGTAACACATTAGACCGCTTCAAATTTACAGTAATATCTCAAACCGCAAATCCAGCATGGAGTAAATATTTCAAAACAGATGACAACCAGGTTATGTCAGAACTTGATATCGATGCGAGGAGTTCTGCAACAGTGTACTTAGTGGTAACAATACCAAATTGTGACTCTGAAGATCCACTTGACTGTGAATATGAAAACAGCCAGATGACTGTTAGAATTACAAATATGGGGGACAACAATAACGGAGACGGCAATTCAGATGGAATTCCAGATAATCAAATAGAATTTAAATTCAAATCTATACTTTCCAACAGGCAATTTTCCATGGATGGGTTGATTATGATATCAAATGATGAATTGACTAGGGGAACTAATTTCATTTTGCCACCTTCTGGTGAAAAAGTTTTCAAAATAAAAGTTATCAATACAGGTGATGCAACTGATGAAGCAGTATTCGAGATAACAGGTTTATCTGGAATTGCTACTAGATCTCTTAACTACAGAGGAATGCCGGTTACGGGGCCTATTACTATCCACAAAGGCTGGGGCGCATACAACAACACGACAGAAACCTTCTATCAAGTAGGAAACGCACCTGCAATAGCAAGTGATGCAGATGATGTATTTGAGGATATAATTGAGCCTAATGGACTCGTTCAATCCCACTATGCAAGAGAATATTACGCCGTATTAGAATTAGTAGTCAACGTCAACTCCGGTTCAGAAAACGGAGATGGTGGACTGCTAGAAATCATAGTTACATCTGAATCGAATTCAGCAGATAGAACAGGTCGTATGACATTCTCTCTTTCAGTTGAGTCTGTTATGGAAATAGATCTAAATCTAGACGGCGATGTAAAGAGAGATCTGACCTTTGGAAAGATTGGCGATTCACAAGTGTTTGAGATTGAACTATCGAATACTGGAAATGTGGAATCCGAAGTAAGAGTATTCCACAGTGGCGGACTGAGAGGTTGGACANTAATTCTAGGGCATGTAGGCTCAGGCATATGTAAGGGCGCAGATGAATTAATTTGCACATTACCAGAAGGAGAATCAGTAATCGTTACGGCGAAGGTAAGTGGACCATCGGGTGAAAATAACGACGTTGCGGATAGTTTCACATTTACTCTATCTGCTGAACCGACTGAAATTGGCTTGGTTGGAAGACAGAATTTAGAACTCACTGTTGAAGGTCAACCAGAAGAATTCGGGCTCAATTCTTTAATCACTCCAAACGTCCTTTATGGAATTTCAGCATTGGTTCTTTTGGGCTTGGCTTTGTTGCTTCTAAAACGCAGAAATTGACCCCGTAGGGGTCAGTTTTTCCTCATTCGAAATGAGGTGGTCACGGACAACGCTTATGGATGGGGGTTAATTAGCCGTACCAAGAGAGTGAAAACTTTCTGTTGTGGTGGTAAAATTGGTTGGTGCTGAAACGGTTACTGGAGCCTATCTATCAATGGCACTACTCACTCTAATTGGAATAGCAGTTCCACTTGGTGCATTCATTACTCAATTCTTTGTTATGCCCAAGGTTGACTCCTCTAGGCCCCACATGACAAAATCATGGCTTATGGAGGGCTATGAAAGAGATCACAGCCTCTATCCACGTCGACTTTCAACCTATGAATGTGGTTCTGAACCGGTAGGAGAAGCTATGATACAATTCCACTTCCAATATTATTGGTATGCTATTATTTTCTTGGTTTTTGACGTAGCATTCATGTTCATGGCGCTTGGCGGAATGTTGGCTGTAGATGCAACTAACACAACCTCTAGCGAGTCAGGATTAGATTTGGTAGGAGCAGAAATGCTCGTCCTGTTGATTTTCTTTGCAACAATGGTGCTGGGTGTTTGGCACGTATTCAGAAAGAGAGGTAGAATTTACATTTGAGGTGAAATCATGGCTGATACAACTGGAGAAAATTATACAACATTCAACAGCAGAGCTCTCGTTGAAGTCGTCGGAGACGTAACTGACGAGGCATTGAAAGCAACGAAAATTAAACAATTGCTAAGTGTTCTAGCAGGACGTTTCTTCAATTGGGCAGGTAGAAAATCTCTATTCACACTCCACCTTGGTATCAAGTGTTGCGCAATTGAGATGGCAGCGTCTGCAACCCCAAGATTCGACGGAGACAGGTTTGGAGTACTATTCCGCTCAAGCCCACGTCAATCTGATGTATTGCTAGTAAATGGGCCAATTTCCAAAAAATTCGCAGACCCAATCGTTAGGCTATGGGAGCAAATGCCTGAACCAAAATACTGCATTGCAATGGGCGAATGCGCTATTTCAGGAGGCCCTTATTATCAATCTTACAATATTCTTGAAGGAGTTGACACGGTCATCCCAGTAGACGTATACATCCCTGGTTGTCCGCCAAGGCCAGAAGCATTAATCGATGGTTTTGGTAAACTAAGAGAGAAAATCATCAGAATCGGTGGAGCTCCATCAACAGGCCGTGATGGCGACAAGCCAATCATTGTAGGAGATGAATAATCATGGGAACTACTGTCACAAAAGAACAGAATTCTGAAGCAGCAATAGCAGCTGTCGAGAATCTGAATTCACGATTTTCCGATGCTGGAGTTACATCAGAGGTTGTTGCACATAAAGCTGGAAAGAAATACGATTTCGTAAGAATAACTTGCAATCCAGACCAGTGGTTAGCAATCGCAAAACACCTTCGACATGAACTTGGAGTAAACCATTGCGCAATGGTTACTGGAACTCACTATCCCGAAGGATCTCCAGAAAGGGGATGGGAAGTTGCATATCATTTACACAGATGGCCAATAGTGAATGTCGAGCCACATACCATGATTCAATACGAAGGCGAGAAGATGAAAGGCGATGAAATTCCGATGGAATTTGAAGTTTTCATTCCTCTTCCGGCAGGCGATTCTCCTTCTGTCCCCTCCATCCAAGATATTTGGGAAGGGGCAGACTGGAATGAAAAAGAAACATGGGATTTAGTAGGAATTGATTTCGAAGGCCATGTAAATATGCACAGAGTGCTCAATCCTCACGATTCTCCGTCTGGATTTCATCCACTGCAAAAGCAACATAAAATTCGATATCATGATTTCAATGAAATGTATGACGATCCGCAAGGATTTGGTAGGAAACCGGTTGATGAGGGCCGTGTAAAGTGAGGTGTTATCATGGCAGAGATGTGGATTACAATGGGACCTCAGCACCCTATGACTCATGGACTGTGGACATTACGTGTCAAGGTAGATGGAGAAACCGTTACAGATACCGAAGCAGAATTAGGATACATACACAGAGGTGTCGAGAAAATCTGTGAAGCAAGAGATTTTACCCAAATTACTCCTTACTGTGACAGACTTTGCTATGTAAGTGCAATGACTTGGTCTCATTCATACGTCATGGCTGCAGAAGACTTACTGGAAGCAGAAGTCCCTGAAAGAGCCGAATATGTTCGTTTGATGGCTGCCGAATTACAGCGATTGGCAAGTCACTTGATGTGGCTTGGAGCATTTGGGCCAGATATTGGTAACTTGACATTGATGACTTGGTGTTTGCGTGACAGAGAGATGTTCCTGGATTTACTTCAAGAATTGGGTGGGTCTAGGATGCACTACAATTTCCAAAGAATTGGTGGAGTCAAGAGAGATTTGCCTATTGGATGGGCTGACCGTATGAGAGCCAAAATCAAACTCTTTGAAAACCGTATCAATGAATACGAGATGTTACTTGATGAATCGACAATCTGGTTGGTAAGACTACAAGGTGTAGGTTATGCTACCGCTGAAGACCAAATAAACGCTGGAGTTACAGGCCCAAATATTCGTGCAGCAGGCGTAAATACTGATGCAAGATGGACAAATCCATATTCCGTATACGACGAATTGGACTGGGAGCCAGCGGTTGAAAAGCCAACCAGCGTCAAGGGAGCAGATTGTTACGACAGATACCGAGTTAGGATGGAAGAAATGCGACAATCATGTAGAATGCTACTCGATGCTATCGAGAAGATTCCAGGTGGAGCAAACACTCACTACCAACCAGGTGATGAGATGATACTCACAAAAGCGCCAACAAGAGCTCCTGAAGGAGCAACCGGTTTCAGCACATATGAGTGCACTAGAGGTGTATCAAACTTCTATATCCAGGGAGGCGGAGATGGGAGAGGTAAGCATCCATATAGGCTATCAATCAGATCTCCGATTTTCATCACTATTCCATATGTTGCGAAGACAATGATTGGGTACAAGGTTGCAGACATACCTGCGATTATGGGTAGTTTCGACCCTTGTATTGGAGAAACGGACAGGTGATTTGATGAAAGATTGGTTAGGACTTCATGACTTCATATTCTATCGCACTAGAGAATTAACATCATTCATGTTCGAGGACACATTCCTTGAGTCATCAGCAAATGATGTAGCATTCTTCCTCTACGTTCTTATAACCTGTTTAACCACATTTGCTGGAATTATGCTTTCAATGTTCATGATTTTGTGGATAGAGAGAAAATTCTACGCTCGTGTTAACGACAGAAGAGGTGCGACAACCGCTCTTAGGTCTCTTTGGGTCGGTGAAAACGGCGTAACTGCTGGCGAGTGGTGGAACATGGTTCCATTCGGATTGGGTAAGCCGATTGGGGCAATCAATGGATGGTTGAACAAGATCGCAGGAAACTCAGGACATCAACACGAAATGGTCAACAGAGTTGGAAACCGTTCTTGGTATGGTGTGACAATATTCCCTGGTTTCTTCCAAAATATCGCAGATGGAATGAAGTTCTTGATGAAAGAACATATGGTGCCATCTAGAGCAGATAAGGTGATTTTCGAACTTGCTCCATTCCTAGTTATTTCTTCAACTGTCATGATTTTGGGAATGATACCATTATCCAGCGGAATTTATGGAGCGAATCCAGAATTATCCGTTCTATTCGCTTTCGCAATCTTCGGAATAGCTCCACTTGGAGTATTCTTTGCAGGCTGGTCCTCTAACAATAAGTATACCCTCTTGGGAGGAATTAGAAGCGCTGCTCAATTGACCGCTTATGAAATCCCACTCTTACTTTCGATTCTTGGTGTTTGTATTATGGCAGGGTCATTCAATTTCTTGGAAATTGTGCACTTCCAGCATTCTTCAGGAACTTGGCTGTTCTTCTTAATGCCACTGGGAGCAGTATTGTTCTTGGTAAGTATGATCGCCGAAGTCGAAAGAATTCCATTCGATATGCCAGAAGCAGAAGCTGAACTGGTCGAAGGATGGTGGACAGAATATGGTGGAATGAGATTTGGACTACTATTCGCTGCTGAATACATGAGAGTTTATGCAGCGAGCATACTCTTCGCTCATTTCTTCATGGGAGGGTGGCATGCTCCATTCGCAGGAACAATAGGTCAAATACCGTATCTTGGAGATGCATGGCTAGCGATACCAGGTGTAATTTGGACTCTTCTGAAGGCTTGGTTTATCTTTACAGTAGTATTCGTATGGGCAAGAACAGCACTTCCTCGTATCAGAACTGACCAAATCTTGGAATTCGGTTGGAGAATGTTACTTCCATTAGCAGTTCTGCAAGTTGTTCTATCTATGATTTACAGATTAGTATTCTTTGACGCAAACACACTATCAGACACAGTAGCGGGTGGTTGGACTTGGGACCTAACAATTGCAGGAGTGAATATTCCATGGGGCCTACCGATAATCACCACAGTATTTTGGTTAGCAGTATTCATTGTTCTAATGAAGGACGAGTACATTGAAGAAAACGAGGAAAGAATGTTCCACGTTAGAACGATGACTCCAGCGGGAACGCACATAGCAGGAAAGGAGTGAGGTGGAATTATGGCATCGCATCCACACGGAAAACCGAATTTTAGAAACTTATTTTGGTACCCATTTAAGATAACAGGATTGACTGTATTAAGAACCTATGAATTCATAGGAAAGAGATTCTCAAGCGGATATCACAATACTACACACCCCGAATTTATTGATGAGGATTCTCTCCAGAGATCTCATAAAACAAAGCATCTGAATGATATTTCAGCACACAACTATGCTCCAGATAGAGCGGGTACTGATTTGACTCCAACTATTTGGAAACCTCAAACAGTCAACTATCCTTATGAAAGGGTCGAAGAAATTGAGCCATGGCTTTTCGTGCCTGGAAACTACAACGGTAGAATTGGTGTTATTTGGGAGACTTGTACTGCTTGTAAGATGTGTGTAAACATCTGTCCTAACTCATGTCTTCACATGACAACCGAACTAAGAGTCGATGTCTTAGATAGTGCAGAAGGTGAATGGGAAGGATATGGCCAAGAATTAGAAGTTGGAAAGTTCGCAGCGGTCGAAAGACCCGAGGCGAAGCAAGAAATTGCAACATTCAATCTAGCGACTGCTCACACAGAGGCACCACATGAATGGAAATTCGGAGAGGTGCTCGACTTGACAGGCGACAGCGCAAGAATGAGATGGAATGATTCTGGTACTGAGGATATAGTGCCAATTTCCGACTTGTATCCTGCTGATGACCAAATCGTATCTGGCAGAATCGACCTTGGAAGATGTATGTTCTGTGGACTTTGTATGGAAGCGTGTTCATTCACATCATTCTTCATGACAAACGAATATGACGGAATGTCTGGATTTAGCAGACAAGATTTGTGGATGGATGCTGACAGAACACGATTGTTGGTTGAAGACCACCAAGAAGCAGTCGATTCAGAACTAGCTAAGAGAGCTAGCAAAGAAAGAGACAAGAGAGCTAAGAAAGCGGCGAAAGCTGCAAAGGAGGCTTGATTTTGGATCTAGCATACTATACCGAGGCTGGAATATTTTTCCTAATGAGTACAATTGTCATCGGGGGCGCCTTGGGGTTAGTCTACATGCAAAGAGTGGCTCATTCAATGATGAGTCTGATATTTTGTTTCATGGGAGTTGCTGGAATCTTTATTCTAATGGGTGCTGAATTCTTAGCAGTAATTCAGATCCTAGTTTATCTTGCTAGCGTAATGTTGGTCGTTCTGTTCGGTATAATGCTCACTAGAAGACAAATCCTGGAGGAGGATTTCGAATGAGACTATTGTCTATTCTTGCTCGNGCTGGTTTGGTATTCTTAGGCGCAGTATTGGTTGCAGCGGTTTCNGCAGATGTAGTCTGGGATGANCCAAGCGATGAAGAAATCAATACCTCTGATTTAGCATCCGCATTGTTTGGGGAGTGGGCGTTACCACTACTCGCCCTTGGCTTTTTGATGGCCATGGCAATGGTTGGTGCAGCATATCTTGTTCGTGATGAAAGATTGGTNAATCTTGAATGGGAATTGACTGGAGGTGAAAAAGAATGATNGATCCAGCATGGGTTTCCGGTTTGGCAGCAATTCTATTCATAATTGGTTTATGGGGCGCCTTCAGTAGAAAGAATGCAATCGTTGTTTTGATGTGTATTGAATTAATGCTCAATGCGGTGAATCTGCAATTCGTA
This sequence comes from Methanobacteriota archaeon, assembly GCA_002727515.1. Next base: position 9,257 of record PBXF01000016.1, on the reverse strand, counting down.
GCGGCCGCAACTCATTGGGGCGACGTTAATGGTTGGGTCTATGCAGTATTTGCAATAGCAATCGCAGCAGCAGAAGTTGCAATTGGCCTAGCAATATTCCTTTCAATGTATAATCAGCATGAGACGATTTCCTTAGATGAGGTTAATCTCTTGAAGAATTGAGGTGATATGATGAGTGAATCTGGAATTATAGATTATGCTGTGNTAATACCTCTTTTGCCTATGCTGGCATTCCCAGTCATACTGTTCTTGGGCAGAATTTTCAATGGAACTCCTACATGGGTAAAGAACCTCAAGGAAGGAGGAATCATTGCTCTAACTGTAATGGGTGCGAGTTTGATACTTGCTCTTGCAGTAATCAAAGAACACATGAATAGCATTGGCGCTACCAATGTCTTCACATGGTTTGAAACACATTGGTGGGAAGTAGACGGAGCATTAACCGATAGAGTATTCGGGGTAGGAATATACATTGATCANNTGACAGTTATGNTGTTATTTGTAGCAGCATTCCTATGTTTCTTGATTAATATCTTCTCGATTGGCTACATGAATACTGATCCAATCAATGACAATAGAAACCACAGGTTCTATGCAGAATTTGTACTATTTTGTAGTGGTATGCTAGGAATGGTACTCGCAGATTCTTTCCTATGGTTATTCATATTCTGGGAATTAATGGGTCTCTGTTCATACTTGCTTATTGGGTTCTATTACGAGCGTCCAAGCGCCGCATATGCTGCAAAGAAGGCGTTCTTGACAACAAGAGTTGGAGACGTATTCCTCGTAATCGGACTTGCTATGCTGTGGAACATGTTTGGTTCTCTAGATTACGCAGTTGTTTTCGATCCAGTTGAAATCGCAAAAGTAAGTTCTAGTGAACTACAAATTGCTCTTGGTATGATGTTTATTGGAGCTGTAGGAAAATCTGCTCAGTTCCCACTTCACGTTTGGTTACCAGACGCTATGGAAGGGCCAACACCAGTATCTGCACTAATTCACGCAGCTACAATGGTAAACGCAGGATTGTATCTTGTAGCAAGAATGTTCCCATTCTTCCAAGCAGCAGATATTGGTTCGCTATCCACACTTGCAATCATCATAGCATTTATCGGTGGAATTACTGCAGTTATGGCTGCATTAATTGCCTTTGTTCAGATGGATTTGAAGAAAGTTCTAGCATACTCAACCATGAGCCAACTAGCATACATCTTCACAGGCTTAGGATGCGCACTTTGGTTTGCAAACAATGGATACGAAGAATTGGCAACATTCGCACTAGGAGCATCACTGTTCCACTTATTCAATCACGCAATGGCGAAAGGCATGCTTTTCATGGCTTCAGGCTCGGTAATACACGAAATGCATCATGCACACCATGAGGTTGCTCACCATGGACACGATGACGATCATCATGATGACCACCACGACGACTTTGATGCTCAATCAATGGCAAATATGGGAGGTTTAGCTAACAAAATGCCAATCACAGCAACAGCAATGTTTGTTGGAAGTATGTCCATTATTGGTATTCCATTCATTGGTGGATTCTGGTCAAAAGAAGGAATTATTGCAAGTGCATGGAAAGTAGCACTGAAAGAACCGGTCTTCCTATTCCCTGCTATGCTTGTCCTAATTGGAGCAGGTATGACAGGATTTTACATGTCTAGAATGTGGTTTATGACATTCGCTGGAAAACCTAAAACAGACGTTGCAAAGCACGTCCATGAACAAACCCCCTGGATTCCTATACCATTGGTTGTTCTTACCTTCATGACACTTTCAGCATTCATTCTGGCTGGAATGCATGCGGGAGCGTGGTTAGGTGATTATCAATCAGGCCACTACAGTAATTTCTTCTCCGGAGTTGGTGACGAATTACAATATGTATTCCTAAATGATGACCCATTCTTGATGGTGTTGACATACGTCACAATCGGGCTATCATTCATACTCGGTCCATCTTTTGCAATGGCCCTTTATGGTGGAAGCCTTGATGATGACGATGAAGCAAAACCGTGGATGCAATGGGCTATTGATTTGTCTGCTAGAGTTAACAAGAATTCTAACTTTGACAATTCAGCATGGGCTAATTCAAGTCTAGCATATTCCCTAGAAAAGAGACTCCATTTCGATGATTGGTACGATGCAGCAATGCTGAAGATTGTTGTAGGATTTGCTTATATCTCAGCCAAGTTCGACAAGAATGTAATTGACGGCGTAATCAAGACAATAGAATCCACAAGCCAAGTTGCTTCAGCGAAACTCAGAGCGCTAACTACTGGAAGTGCAAGAGATTACATTATGATGACAGCATTAGGTACACTGGCTATCTTCTTGTTATTATGGGGGGTGGCCTGATTGAGTGGTACACAAGCACTAGATATCAAAAATAAGGAATTTATGTTAGTAGGGGGACTTCTACTAATAGTGGCTGCGTTGATGGCATTCTTCCCATACATGAGTAGCAGCGATTCTGAAGTAGATTGGATAAGCTTGCCTCTCGTAGGGTTCCCGATTATTGTTAGTTGTATTCTTCTTGCCTTTGCAAGTCAAGAATCTAGATCTAGAAAAGAGGTTATTGCAGTCCCAATTAGATTGTTCACATTAGCGGCATCTCTTATCCCTCTAGCGATTTCAACATCTCTGTTCTTTGATTGGTTAATAGCCGTAGATTGGAATTTAGGTTATAATGAATATGCATTGGAAAAAGAATACATTTGGATTGAGACAATAGGTGTTTCATGGCACGTAGGAATGGACGGGCTTTCGTTCCCAATGGTATGGTTAACCACATTCCTAATTCCAGTAACAATAGTCACAACTTGGAATGAAAAAGATGGCGCAACATATCATCCGCTTCTTCTAATGATGGGCGGTGCATTAATTGGAGTATTTGTTGCATTGGACTTATTCTTGTTCTATGTCTTTTGGGAATTAACACTGATCCCAATGTTCTTCCTCATTCTAAAGTGGGGCGGTAAAGATAGAAGATACGCATCCCAGAAATTCTTCATCTACACATTTGCTGCATCAGTAATCATGTTACTTGGTTTGATAACCTTGTATTTCTTACAACCTGAGGGTAGTGGTTCTCGGTATGGAACTGTAACTAACAGAACCTTCGACATGAGGGTACTGTTCACTAATGCATTGGTTGCAAACGAGGGAGATGGTGTATTCTTAGGTAAAGATATGCAGAATATACTGTTCGCTATGCTAATGCTTGGATTCCTGGTTAAATTACCAGCCGTACCATTCCACACTTGGCTTCCTGATGCGCACGTTCAAGCACCAACTGGTGGCTCAATGTTGCTAGCAGGAGTTATGCTGAAGATGGGCGCTTATGGAATGTTGAGATTACCAGTTGCTCTGTTCCCAGATGCACTAGTCTTCTATCAGGACATCATTATGGCAATTGGGTTAATTTCGTTGGTTTGGGGTGCGATTGTATGTTTAGGTCAAACCAATCTAAAGAGAATGGTTGCTTACTCATCAGTATCTCACATGGGAATAATTCTACTAGGTATAGCAAGCATGCAACCTATTGGATACGCTGCAGCATTATTCATGATGTTTGCACACGGAATAATTTCTCCAATGCTATTCGCAGTGTGTGGGGCTTTCAAACATCACTACCATTCAATGGAAATTGGAGCAATGCGAGGCATGGCAAAATGGTCTCCTTATCTTGCTGTATACATGATGTTTGCATGGATGGCAAGCCTTGGTCTACCACTACTTGCAGGATTCGTTGCTGAATTAATGCTAATGATAGCTTATTGGCACACATACGGATGGTGGATTTTGCTTCCAGGATTTGTATTAGCAATAACTGCTGCTTACTATCTGTGGTCTATGCAAAGGACAATTTTCGAAGGTGGAGATGAAGGACAACCTCCAGAATCACTCAATGGAGAAACACCTCCTGATATAACAACATCAGAAAATATAGGAATGATAATTCTAGCATTCTTTACCGTTCTATTTGGAATATTCCCATTCATCGCACTAGATATGATGGGAGATTGGACGTATCAATTATTCTACACGGTATTCGAAAAGGGGGGTATCTGAATGACGCCTGAAGAATGCAACGAGGTAGGAATGAACTGTACAGAGGCATTCAGTACAGAATTTTGGACTGCAATATCTCCAGAACTAGTAATGGTAATTGGTCTTGTAGCACTATTCATAATTCCTAACCTTGGTAATTCAAAGTTTAGAATCCCTCTTACAAAAGTAAAAATTCCTTGGTTCTTAGGCGGTAAGAGATTTGCAATTACAGGATCTCCCGCAATCCCAGGAATGTTAGCTACAGCAACTATATTCGCTACATTGGGAATGATGGCTATAGACATCATTGATGGAAGTGTGAAGACAATAACAATAACCAGCGGAGACAGTATATTATTCAAAATCGATGCTTTCTCGAGGTTCTTCGAAATTTTGTTCTTAGTAGCGGTTTTACTTGCTTCTATGGCTACATTGGATAGAATACCAGCACACACCTTCAAGGGTAAGAAATCAATGGATGAAATGTATGATAATAGAAGGCAAGCAGATTTGTATATTCTTCTGCTAACAACTGCCATTGGTATGTGCTTGGTTGCACTCGCACAGGACTTATTCGTTCTATTCGTTGGTTTAGAATTAGCAAGTCTATCCACTTACATCCTAGTGGCTTTCCACAAGGAATCTAAATCAGGAGCTGAATCAGGTGTCAAATACTTCATCGTTGGTTCAGTTGCAAGTGGAGTTGGACTCTATGGTTTGTCTCTAATGTATCTTGAATTTGGTACTCTACAACTTTCACTTCTTCGCGATGCTTGGGGTGGAACAAGCACCCTTGGTATTATCGCATTAGGGCTTGTATTGGTAGGATTTGGATTCAAAGTTAGCGCAGCGCCATTCCACTTTGCAGCACCAGATGCTTATGCAGGTGCTAATTCACCAGTAGCAGGTGTTCTTGCTACAGCATCAAAAGCAATGGGAATGATTGGTTTGATTCGAGTATTAGTTGTAATCACTCTACCAGATTCTTCAGGTACTTTATCCGAGGAAAGTGCGATTTGGCTTTACGCCATTGCCACATTATCTGTAATCACAATGACGTGGGGTAATATTGCTGCACTTGGTTCAACCAATCCGAAGCGAATGCTGGCATACTCATCGGTTGCTCACGCTGGATACATGCTTGCGGCTCTTTCAGCAGTTGGTGCTTGGAGATGGGGAGAAATCGATGCTCCAGTAGACTATGCACAAGCGATTGTAGCAGCAGTTTTATTCCATCTATTTGTCCTTGTAGCGTTCAAATTAGGAGCATTCCTAGTTCTTGGAATACTTGAGATGGAAGGTGGAGCAAGTCGTTTGTCAGCATTATCTGGATTAGCAAGAAGAGATCCTTTGATTGGTACTGCAATGTTCATCTTTATGCTTGCACTTGCAGGTGTTCCACCTCTTGCAGGATTCATGTCGAAATTCCTTGTGATTGCTGGAATTGTTTCCACAAGTGTTGGAACAGTTTGGGTTGATGGCTCTGTCTCATTTTCGGATTTACACTGGGTGTGGTGGCTTGCATTGGCTATGTTCCTAAACAGTGCAATCTCTGTTTTCTACTACCTGAGAATTGGAGTTGTAATGTTCTTAGATATTCCAGAGGAAGGAAGAAGGAAACCTCTTCCATACGGAGCATCAATCAGAATGGCAATTTGGATTTGTCTAGTAGCGACTGTCATTCTAGGATTATCCAGCGATACTCTGATTGATATGTGTTACAGAGCAGCCGAGAGCCTAGATTGGGATTAATCCGATATTAGCCTTCAAGTAGGAAGGGCTTTTCGGTTTACCTATGGGCCGTAGGCGTGAAGAAAGTGTGGACGAGGAAGAACTAGCTCGTCTTATGGAATCAGCAGAGGAGGAATCCTCTAAGATTCGTGTAAAAATGCCTAACAAAAAAATCAACGAGATGTTTGCAATTGCTGAACAAATTCTAGGAGGAAGGAGAGTAACAGTCCTATGTGCAGACGGAGAAACTCGAATGGCTAGAATCCCAGGTAAAATGAGAAGAAGGCAATGGGTAAGAGAGGGAGATTTGATCATTGTTTGGCCGTGGGATTTCCAAGATTCAAAAGCAGACGTAAAGCACAGATATACCAAAACACAAGCATTCTATCTTTCAAGAAAAGGACAATTACCACCAGAAGTTGACATTTTCGGTATGAATACTCAAACCGATGATTATGAAGATGAGGATGGATTGTTTGCAGTCAGCGATTCACCAGTTCAGGAAGAGGAAGTTCCTGAAGCAGAAGAAACAGAGGAGTTCGATGTCATCGATAATGATGAAGACGATGAGATCAACGATTTATTCGGTTGATACATATTCCCCATTGAATGGCGGTGTTCTTTGTGACTAAGGATTGGGACGAAGAACTAGCCAAAGATACCAAGCAACGTCGACACAATCGTCGTAGAAGTAAAAAAAAGAGCGCTGACGAGATTCATATGGATTCGGAATCAAGAAAATTCATCAAATCATTAGAATCCTCAAAAGGCACTAGTTGGATGTCTGAAAAAAAGTATAAACGGATGTTTAGCGAAATCGAAAACGGATTATCTGGAGTTATGGGGGAAGGTCCATTTGAATGGGTGGATAGACGAGTATTCGATGCTGTTTTTGATAGGCTGACATTGATGAGTCTATACAAATTGATGAAATCGGGGGTAATTGACACCCTAGATTTCCCTATTGCAAGAGGAAAGGAAGCCCATGTTTTTCATGGAACAGGTGAATCCGGTCCTGTTGCAGTGAAAATTTTTCACACTTCAAATGCAGTATTCAAAAATTTAGTTCAATATATCGAAGGCGACCCAAGGTTTGGTGGATTGAGAAGACGACATCGAGATTTGGTAGACATATGGGTCAGAAAAGAATACAGAAATTTGCTCAGACTATCCAAGTGGGGATTATCTGTGCCAAAGCCTCTAGCAGTAAACAAGAACGTCTTGGTTATGGATTATTTGGGAACATCTTCAGCACCATCACCTAGATTGAAAGATGTAAAAGTTCCAGATCCAAATTCAGTGTATGATGAATTGTTGGAATTTTTGGCTGTGGCCTGGCAAAAGGCAAATTTGGTGCATGGTGATTTTTCACCATACAATATCATGTGGCACGGCGACAAACCAGTGGTAATTGATGTAGGTCAAGCAGTAATACAATCTCATCCTAGGAGTCAAGAATTCTTAGTTAGAGACGTAACTAGGTTAGTTGAATGGGCGAATAAATCTGGAATAGAGGTAGAATTGGCCGAAGCAATGTTTGATGTTTTAGAAATGGATTTGTCCCATGTGCAAATCCATGAAGAGGAATAAACACAGGCACTATTGATGTCAAATGTCAATATTGGGTCATACATGACTTGAAGAAGGGTAGGCTCACAGGCTNGGCCATGCGACAAAGCCTACCTCGTGTACCAAAAGACCGTATTGCGGTATTAATTGGTGCAAAAGGCTCAACCAAGAAAGAGCTTGAAGAAGCCGCTGGTTGCGAACGCATTATCATCGATTCAGACTCTGGAGAGATAGATGTAATATGGCCAGATGTAGGCGAATACGACCCTGTAAAAGCAATGAAACTACCCGACGTAATCAAAGCGGTAGGAAGAGGAATGGCTCCAAGTAGAGCCGTTCAATTATTGCAGGATGATTGGTTCTTTGAAATGGTAGATTTGAGAGACCATGTTGGAAAAAGGTCTAACCAGCAACGACGAATTAGAGGGCGCATAATTGGTTCTGAAGGCAAGATTAGAAAGATGATTGAATTTCATACCAATACTGAAATTTCGATTTACAAATCCACTGTAGTATTAGTCGGGGAAGGACTTGGATTAAGCAATGCAAGACAAGCAATCGAGATGCTAGCATCGGGTAGTGAACACGGTACAGTGCTGAAATATCTTGAGAGAGAAAGGAAGAAATTTAGAATGGAATCAGTATCTCTTGATTACATTGAGGTAAAGAACGATGAAGAAACCACAGGTTCTGAATTCTCAAATTTAGTTCCTGGATTGTCCGATGTTGCTAAGCGAAGAAACCGTAGAATGAAAGCATCACAAGTAGACCCTGAAAATGAAGAGGAAGTCACAGAAATGATGATTTTAGCAGAAGACGAAGAAATCAGTTGGGAGGAAGAATAGTCTTCCTTTTCTGATAAATCGCCAAAGCAAAACCGACTATGAGTATTGCATACACACTNGGTGCAAATGAACTCACAACTCCNATTCCTGTAACNGATGCGCCNGTNACCATNAGATGGTAATTGTTGTTCGCTTCATCTCTTTCATCAAGACTGTTGTCTGGGTCGATTACCAATCTCAAATCCCATTGTCCTGTGTTCGGGACAGTATATTCCCATGTGATCTCTTCACAGTTACATTCATCTGAAATATTGTTTGCAGTGACTATTACTGTTTTCATAGTTGTCCAATCAACATCAGCGGTTCTGTCTGCAGGTGCTGCTTGAAGAATTACTTTGACATCATTAGTCCAATCTTGGTTTGCCTCTAGTAAACTTGTGATTACAACTTTACCATTTGTATCTCCCGGTCTAACTACTAATCTGTCTAAATTTGTCTCACTAGCATTCCACCACAAGTCTTTGCCTGGAAGTATCTGATATGCTGCTGGAATAGTAGTTAATTCATTACCTGCATTATCGGTAACTATAGCTCTTAACATCAAATACTGTCTAGATTTTGAAATCCAGGATGCTAATGCAACTGAACCATCAAGCCCCGAGTCTCCGTAATCGATCCACCTTCCAGATTGGTCAGGGGTTGCTCCAACGCCGTTGAGGTCAAATCCAAATTGAATTTTTGATGAAGAATTATCTATTCCTGAACCAAGGTCTTCTGCTCTGAATGAAATATTAACTGCGCCAATTATGCTAGTGCTTAATTCAGGGACAGTCCATCCGATGCCTATCGGCTCACTTGTGTCAACTTTAATTTCAACGTCTATCGAATTTCCGACATTTCCTACATTGTCTACGGCTCTCATTGGGATTGTGTGTTCTCCTTCTTCGAAGGTTAAGCTAATACTTGAATCGGTTGTATTGAACCAGACATTATTTTGTTTGTATTGGACATGTGAAATTCCACTTCCTGATCTAATTATTTGAACATCTCCTTCATCTAGTGTAATCCAATCGTCTATTTTATTGTCATAATGATTTATATTTCCTTTTAAAATAA
>PBXF01000015.1 GCA_002727515.1 Methanobacteriota archaeon | reverse complement strand
AGGTCAAGGACAAGGTCAGGGACAAGGTCAAGGACAAGGTCAGGGACAAGGTCAAGGACAAGGTCAGGGACAAGGTCAAGGACAAGGTCAAGGACAAGGTCAAGGACAAGGTCAACAAGGTCAACAAGGCCAACAAGGCCAACAAGGTCAAGGCTCACAGCAAGGTCAACAATCTGGTCAACAAGGTCAATCTGGTCAACAAGGCCAGTCAGGCCAACAAGGCCAGGGCCAGCAAGGACAGCAAGGACAGCAAGGNCAGCAGCAGGATAACGGACAAGGNCAGCAACANCAAGGTGGCCAACAAGGNGGCCANCAAGGNGACCAGTCCCAACAAGACCAAGGAGGCCAAAACNGCCAAAANGGTCANAACCAGCANCAACAAGGTCANACCCAAAACGGTCAACAAGGTCANCAAGGNCAACAAAANGACCANCAACANGGNCANCAGNTNGACAACCAAGAGCANAACGGCGAAAACGACAACGATGGTGANGGAATACCAGANNNTCTAGACAACGACGATGACAATGATGGAATCNNNGANGANCTAGANNANAATCCAAACGANCACGACAACGANGGCATCGANGACGCTGAAGACANCGANGACGATGGCGANGGAATCGATGACCGNGAGGAAACANANGACGGNGATNCNAACACNAACATCTACGACCANGACAACGANGGAATTAACGATGCAGTTGACCTAGATATCGACAATGACGGTATCGACAACCGCAACGACGTCGGTCCAAATGGCGAGGATTACACTCGCGACCACGACAACGATGGTATGGATGACGCTGTAGATACCGACGATGACAATGATGACATCCTAGACGTGGATGAAATCGGTGGCGTTACAGGCGCATACCGATATGACCACGACAACGATGGAATCTGGGACAGCACAGATACGGACGACGATAACGACGGACTATCTGACTGGTTCGAATCTAACGACGGTAACTCGCTAACAGGTCAATTCGACCACGACAACGATGGTATCGAAGACCACGAAGACGACGATGACGACAATGACGGCATCGAAGATATCTTCGAACTTTGAAACTTTAGTTGAAGGTTAGCAGGTCGTATAACCCGTTCACTTGATTCGGGTCTTTCGACTCCAGCGGGAGTTCGCCCCCGCTGGAGTCCCACTCTTTCTTTCAAATTCCGAGTGTTGATACTCAAACTTCTTGGTGATACTATACTGCACAATCGCGTAGTGCTGTTGATATACTAAGCGTAGGTCAAGAGTTGATTCCGGGGTGGTAACTATGCTCTCAGAAAAGCAATTTATACAGAAAATCGAAAACCGACGCAAATCAACAGTATCGATCGGTCTAGTGTTGTTGATGATTACAAGCACTTGGCTAGCTATGATTACGAGCATAGGCCAAGAATACGAGCCAGATACCAATCTTGTTGACGCAGATCCACTTGCAATGAGCCCTGTCCAATCCACGGACCAGGGCGGCCAAGGAGAATGGAGTAATGGCATGCCATCCCATTTCGGCTTGGAAATGCATGATGCGCTTTGGGATTTGTCTTGGTCAGATCCTGGTGCTTATTATGGCCAGGTAGAAGATATGACTGCACTAGGTTTGGACTCCGGATACAGATCATACCTAGAAGAGTCTACAAGTGATGACCACGACAACGACGGAATCAATGATTTGAATGACCTTGATGACGACAACGATGGAATTTATGATTTACTTGAAAGGTTCGATGGTTGTGAATCNACAGATCCTTATGACCACGACAACGATGGAATTCAAGACCACTTAGACTGGGATGATGATAACGATGGAATTCTAGAAGGTCCTATTGACTTTGCAGCACTTGAGGCGCAGGGATTGGATCCTAGAAACGTTTCAATGCACAGGTATGTCAATGCAAGCACAATCCATCCATTGACTGGACAACCAGTNGGAATTGCATACAGAGCAGACCAATTGCCATTCGACCACGACAACGACGGAGTTACTGACGAAGATTCTGATGGATCGGGCGCAGGCAGATATGATGAAGACGATGACAACGATGGTAGAATAGACCAATTCAAGTGGCCATGCGACTATGATAATGATGGCGTACAAGATTACTTCGACGAAGATGATGATGGCGACGGAATAAAAGATTGGATCGACGAACACCCATATAACGCAGACATTTCTGGTACAATGGAAACAAGTGGACAATTATACGACGGCCCTGTAAACTGGCCATTTAATTCCTACAGGATGTTCTCAGCCGGTGTAAACTTCATTGACTTAGAGGCTGAAAAAGTCGACGCNAACGACGACTTTGACTTCGCTGGCGGAGAAAATGGTGATGGCGCAGCAGGAACTCCAGCATTCACGGCCATTGTGGACGGAGACTTGGATGGAGATCTAATTCCAAATTTCTTAGACCCAGATAACGACAATGACGGGTTGCCAGACAGTTCAGATACAGATGATGATAACGATGGAATCCTAGATATGTCTGACCCTGACGATGATAACGACGGTATCCCTGACGTTTGTTGGAATATCGATATCAACAACGATGGTCTAAACGACTATACGGGATTAGATTCAAGCCCTTACCAAACACCTGGTGCAGATACTGATGGTGTTGCTGGAATAGATTGTGAGATGGATTATGATGCAGATATCGATGATGACAGATTCAGAGCTTTCGACCAAAACTACAACGCTGTCTGGGATTGGTTAGACCCAGAATTGGGAGGTACACCAACGCCTGATGACGCAGTTCAAACTCAATTCATTGCATCTGATTTCGCATATGATATAGATGATGACCAAATCGAAAATGAAAACGATTCTTATCCACTTGATAAAAACACAGAGGCTTGGATGGCTACATGCACCTCGGCAGCTAATCCAAATCCAACAAATCCAGATCCTAGGTGTCTGACTCGCAGAGCATCCTTCTCTCAATTCAATGATTGGGATGGAGACGGCATATCAAACTGGGATGACATCGATGATGACGGGGATGGAATCATGGATATCATCGATATGGATTGGGATTGTGATTTCGATAACGATGCGTTGTTCCACAGCATAAACGGAAGCCGTTACCGAGATGACGGCCCCAATGATCTTGATACTGACATAGACGGAGACGGTCTAGACAATGATATTGATTGGGACGACGATAACGACGGATTATCTGACTTGTACGATCCAGATGATGGCAACTGTGGATCAGTTGACTTCGACCCAACCGACGCATATGCAACACCATACTACCCAATAGGCGANGGTGGTTCCATCGATGGAAGTGGCGACAGTCAAGATTACGGCACAAACATAGACAATTACTGGGAACTTGTTTGGGGGGCAAATCCTTTCCAAGATGTAATTCTAAACTACAACGGGTATGATCCGACTACGCCTGTTCCAACCGGCGGAGCAGTTCCNGAATTCTACTGGTTCTTATTCACAAGATGGTCCGCNTACAATGGNGGTAACGAATGGGATATCGACGCAGATGGAGATTCANTGATTAACGGATTAGATTCTGACCAAGACGGCGACGGAATGCCAGATTGGTGGGANCAAGATGAAGGAAATGATGGTTTATTGGATGTTAACGACCTGAAAATGGGAGGAACNATCAATTTGACACAGTGTGGAATGACAGTCGGACAATTGGGTTCAGGATGGACNTGTGGATACNCGTACGCTATTGCATACCACATGCCNNTGACTGGAACCAACGCNCAATTCGGNTCTCCTTACTCNACAAGACCGGACTTCCACTTCGACCAAGGAGCNGGAGGAAAGACCACATGGACNTGNACTCCAGGCGCTCAGGGAGGATGTTACCANTATGACTTTGGNGGAGATGGCGATGAAGAAAGCGCTCTGTCATATGCNCAGCTTGCAGACAANAGAGACGCATTCCTAACATGGATTGGNCTTNCNACTGGAATTTGGCAGTGGAACTTTGATGATACAGCGGTAGCCAGTACAGTTGGTTTCCCTGATGAATTGGGGGCTGACTTAGATGCCAATGATGTAGATGGCGACGTCGACGGAGATTTCACAAACAATACAGTTGACCTAGACGAAGATTATGATTCAATCTATGATTGGAACGATGTAGATGATGANAACGATGGAATTTGGGATTTCTTCGAAGTAGACTCAAACGATGATTTGGATGAGGATGCAAACCAAGATTACGGTAATGCTTTCTTCGTCGGTACAAACTGTGANGATAAGGATGACGATGGTAATGACCAGGACGTTGATGGCGATGGGTGGTTCCAAGCAGTATGGGATAAGGGAGTAATGAGCCAAGGACTCAAGTCACCTAAATTCTACGATGTCGACAATGATAATGATGGAATACCTGATTCAGAAGATCCAGATGATGACAACAACGGAATCATGGATGTAGATCAAGAACTTCTTCCNGGATGTTTCGATGGAGAAGAACAACATCCATTCGACCATGACAATGATGGTATTGTTAACTGGGCAGATGATGATTTTGATGGAGATGGGATTCCTAACAACGTAGAGGCAGCAATCTCTCTGACTGCTCCATTCGACCACGATAATGACGGAACGAGAGATGACATCGACCCAGACGATGACGAAGATGGAATGGCAGATGAAGATGAAGTATTGCTTTGGCCATTGAGATTTGACGCCGAATCAACAAACCCATGGGANCACGATGACTTTGGCGGCGGATTAGGTATTGCTAACCCTTCAGACCCATCAACCGGCCCTGATGCAATCGATAACGACGATGACAATGATTCTAGGATAGACATAGACTATGACATAGTTGAAGACGCCCATACAAGCGATCCGTGTAACAGCGACTGGGATAGCGACAACGATTGTATTCTGGATGCAGATGATAAGGCTCCGACATTCATTACATTGGATATGCCAGAAACACTCTGGATGGATGCCCAAAGCCCAGCGATATTCAATGGAAACGTGAAATGGGTAAATCCACTATCTGGTCTATTGGAAGACGCACCGGGTCTACCTGTACAGGTTCACGTAGAATGGACAGGAAACAATACAACGGCAATAGAAACCATTGACGTTATCACTAATATGTGGGGTAATTTCACTGTTGGACAATTTATCTATCCTGAAGACCTTCTTGTTGGAGATAATACCACTTACAGAGTGTATGCTGAAGTTACAGAAATGTTTGCCTTCAATGGTAATCAATCCATGTCTTACTATGTAGGTGCAGAAGCAAATATGACAGTAGATTATTCTGCATGGACATATTTCAGAAGCGATGAGCAACCATTTTGGCTTGATTTCAAGGCGCATTATGCAGCTGATTGGACAAGAGGTTTGTATGATAACAGAATAAAACACTCTCCAATTTCCTTTGAAATTACAGGCGGATTATTCGGTAACAGAACCAATCCATCTAACTTTACAGGATTCAATAATGACGGATACAGAACCGATTCTGATGGCTGGGCATCTCTAACATTTGTACAGTCCATTGGTGCTAACGGAACATGGAAACAGGTTAGATGGAACTCTACAATGGATAATGGCGTAGGCCAAATTCCAGGTGGTTATGAAGAGATTGCTTGGAACGATCTAACAAAGAGACATGATGTCTTGTTAGATAATCAGGGTATGCCTGTTAGGTATAATTACACTAACACAAGTCTGCCTGCGGGCGATATCGAAATAACCGCAAGCGTGATTCCAGAATTGGCCGATGAATGGCCATTCCCGCACCTGCACGGTGATACATCGGCTCCATTCCCTGTAAGGGTAATGCACCGAATGAACATCGAAGGCGAGTTAATCGTTAGTGGTGTTTCAGCAGTTTACTACTGGGACGGTACGATAAACAACGGAGACGGTACTTTTGGTAACTGGGCAACATTATTCTTAGAACCAGCACTAAATGACGCTGGAATAACATTCGAAGAAGCCAAAGTCTTGAGGCCTTATCCAACTCTTTGGGATGGAAATCTATCCAATCTTACCGGAGAAGCAGAGAGGCTCAGAGGATTCTTAGATGTCACNGAAAATAAGACTGAATGGAAGATCGCATTGGTAAATGGCGGAGATAGCGATTTACCGCCTTGTGGACAGGTAGACCCATCGGATCCTTCCAGTCCAGTTCGTTGCGAAATTGTTCCTGAGATGAATACTGGAGAGACGTTCAGAGTTCGTGGTACAGTTACAAACAGAACTAATGACGCTTGGGATCAAGACCCAATTGCATTACAGGTTGATATTGACGGAAACGGGCAATTCATGGGTAGCGGAGAAACCGCTTATACTCAAAGACCAGTAATGAAAGGAGGCGATGCGACCTTCGATTACAACTGGACATGGTTCAGCCAATACGCTGCAGGAACGTATGGTGTAAGAGTTGATTTCACAAACAACGCCTTCTACTTTACAGGTAATTCAACCAATCTTGCTGCAACAGGCGCTTACATCAATGTGTCAGTTGTTGGAACAACACAATTCCAGATGACTAGCACTCCAAGATTGTATAGAAACACAACTACAATTATCGAAGCTAGATTATTGGATAACTCTCTACAACCAATAAGAGATGCTCCTGTAACATGGACTTGGTCTTTCGATGGTCGAAGTGGAGTGAATTATACCGATGACCTTGGAACATTTGCGATACCATTCGAAATTAACCCAAGCGATGCTCTAGGAAACTACTCTCTACAATTCGAGTATGATGGTAATCTACTGATGAAAGGAAATGTAGATAGCCAAAATATTTGGGTAGTATCTAGAACCTTTGTCAATATCATTGACACGGACCCTAACCTAAGGCAATCTGGTGACAGATGGCAATTTACTGCACAGGTTACCGATGACAACAAGACGGCTACAATTAGAGACTCTGGTGGAAGAGAATTAAATGGTGCAAATTCCCCATATGGTGGACTTGTTGACGTAATTTATGAGGGAATAGATTTCGAAGGAGTTTATCACAGGCAAGTTATTGCAACACTCGCCCCTAATGGTGGTTTGGTTTCATTACCAAACCCTCAGGTCGATGGAAGCCATCTGTGTTTCTATGATGGAAACGGTGACGGAATCCCAGATAGAGATCAAGATGGTAACGGACAATTGGATGATTATGAAGCAATTGGATGTTTGAAGGCTAATGTGTCACCATTGAACCCTCAATTATTGAGAGATGACCCAGACAGTTTCCTACCCGATGGATTTGGACCAGTTTCTGTCTATCTGAGATTTAGAGAGACACTACCAAATGAAGGTTGTCAAATGATTGAGATTCAATATCTCTCCATGCAAGGAAAGTGGGATCCATGTGTCGATATCCTAGGAAACGATCACTTTAGAGTACAACTTTCATACAATGCAAACGGATTCTCCTTGATTGGAAGAACTTCACTATCTGTTGATGACCAAATTGTTTACACTAGCAAAATAAACCCACAAACTGGAGAAGTTGAACCAAAACCAATGATTGTAACAGGTCAACTAACTGATGAACTTGGTACCAATCTTTCATTCAGAAATATCAGAGTGAACTACGAAATGGTCAACAGCCCGATGGGGCCTGTAGCATGTTATGATGGCATAACCGACTTCGATGGAAAGTACGAGATCACCTGCCCGTTGTCAGATGTAATGGCTGGAAAGGCAAAGGTAACCGTAACATATTCTGCATGGGACAATAACGATGCATATCGTTACCAAAATAAGACTGTGCAGACAGAATTCGCAGTGTTTAGTAATTCGACATTGAAGATTACTGAAGTAGGNCCGTTCAAGTCCAGTGTGGAAACCTATGTTTCGCCTACAAACGGAACTGCATTCCAAGTACTTTACTTGAAAGAACAATTCCACGTTGACGCTGTNTTAACCCAAGCAAACGGCCAACCTGTTGGCGGAAAGTGTTTGAATATCTATCTGGATCCTCAGAAGAACATTAGGCCTCTGTCTAAGATATCAACAAGAGATTCTGATGGAAAGGTGGAATGGTTCAGTGGCGATAGAGATCAAAACCCGACACTCAAAGGTGTGGAAACAACCGGTGGAGAATTAGAAGGATTCAGATTACTGAGAGTAGCATTCGAACCAGACGTCCAGGTTCCTGGAGGTTGTGAGAAGGATCCAAGCAAGGTATTGAATGGCTCTTATCACGATATGTGGGTTCTAGTAAGAAGTCGCGTTGACCTTTCGGTTAAGACTTCATGGCTAGCGGTTGGAGCTAACGGTTTGGATACTAACGACGATGTATTTGGAGAAGTTGCACTTCTACGTGATAGGCTTGACCTTGCTGTAGAAAACCAAGAAGTCTACTTCATCAGAGAGTACTGGGACTCTGAGTCGAACGAGTGGATTGTAGAAGGAAGAAATGAATCCTTTACAACAGAACAAGGTATTGCTTCGTTCACTTGGAAGTTTACTGGTAAAACTTGCGCTGGTGAGACTTGTGACGGTGAATGGCGAATCAAAGCATATTACCCAGGCTCTACATTCTTCGCAGAGAATAGCGATAATATCACTTTAGATATACAATACAAAAAGAGATCAGTTTCAGACGCTGCTTCAGGATTCTTCACTCCTAGTACGATAATGGCATTGGTGATTGTATTATTGAGTTCATTAATTGCTGGAATAATGTATTATCAGAGAGTCGTTGCAAGAAGGCAGGTCGAAGCACTACGTGGTATCTTAACAGATACTATGTTGCAATTACAAGCAGCAAACGAATATATTGCAATTATCTTTGATTGTTACAAGCAATTAGTCAAGCACTTCAGAAGACATGGATTCATGAAGAAGGTTTACGAAACTACTCGTGAATTCGAGAGTGCCGTTAGAGGTGCCTTCCATATGGTCCCAGCAGATCAACTGGATGACTTCCTGGCAATCTTCGAAGAAGCACGGTACTCAGACCACGAAATAGGTCCAAGCCATAGAGACAGAGCAATTCAAACTCTGAATGCTATCGCACAGAGCCTGTCAATGGCATTGGGTGACGGTGGAATGATTACTAGAACAGAAACGCATGAATCCAACCTCTATGGTAATCTAACCAAGGCTGGAGAATTCGTGGCTGCTGATGGCAGTGTTAAGCAAGCAGGAATTGATGAAAACACTGAGCAATCCAACTTCAAGATATGAAACGGCTAGTAATCGAGCGTAACGTCTGAGGACGTTTAGCTCTTTTACAGCCGCAGGATTGATGTGTTAAGCACGTTCTCGTGGTAACATGAGCGATTGGAAATCACTTATCGACCAAGCAATGATTCAGGAAGGTAGCAATACAATAGGGGCGCACGCGACCTACGGTCAAGCNGTTCGTGCTGCTTTATCACAAGCCCAACTATTGCTCACTGATATGGAAGCAGCACAAATAATCGAATCAATCTACGGTGCTTTGGTTGCATATTCTCAGCAAGTAATGCTCAGAATGAAAGCCGAGGATCCAGAAATTGGAGGAGTCGACCATGCCTTCAGAGCAGGCCAAGCATACGGTGTATCTTGTGTTTTGAATCACCTAATAGATCAACTTACAGATGTTGCATCAATTACTGCACTTGAAGCACTAGATGATTTCTCAGATACCTTACACAATGACATTCTCATCCAAGCGAGAGCGGCAGGTTTGACAGTTGAGTTACTCGATGCAAAGGGCGAAATTCTGTTCGAATAATCAATAAAAATCGCGCAACTACAGCGCGATTGAGGAAATTTTCCAAGCGGTGCATTCATAACAGGGTGGTCGGTCGGCGACTTGCTTCTAAGCATCGAGGGAGTCATATGAGTAAACCAACAAGCAAGACAAACCAAAATCTCGTCGATTTAATCGGCGAGTTAAAGGCACAGTCTCGTGAGACCGGTACTGCTTTGTGGCGAGATGTCGCAATGCGTCTTTCAAAGAGTCGCAGAAATTGGGCACAACCGAATTTGAGCCGCCTTAGCCGCCATTGCCCTGAGGGCGTAACTGTACTGGTACCAGGAAAGTTACTTGGCAGCGGTGAAATTTCGTCCAAGCACGACGTCGCAGCATACAGCGTAAGTTCCGGAGCTCGTGAGAAGATAGAGGCAGCGGGAGGAAGAGTCCTAACGCTACCTGAACTAATGAACGAAAACCCAAGCGGATCGGGGGTGTACATACTTGGCTGACCAAGTAACNTACGTATACGATGCCGATGGCCTTATTCTAGGCAGATTGGCTAGTGCAGTTGCTAACAAACTGTTGAAGAGTACAAGAGCAGGTAANCCTGACAANGTTGTAATCGTCAANGCAGAGAAAGCAATAGTTTCTGGAAAACCATCTTCCGTATTCGCAACATACCATGACAAGTATGCATTAAATCATGCAAGAAAGGGTCCATACTTCCCTAGAATGCCTGACATGATAATCAAGAGAACAGTTAGAGGAATGCTTCCTTACCAAGCAAAAAGCAGNGGTAGGAGAGCATTACGAAACCTACGTGTTGAAATNGGATGCCCAAGNCATCTTTCAGGAGACCTTCCAGAAGGACACGAGGCTGGAGATGACAGCAAGATTCGAAGAGATCTGCCAGTGAGATTCGTAAGATTGGGAGATATCAGCGAAAACCTCGGAGCACCTGCTCACAGATGGACCGGAGGTGAGCAGTGATGGCTCGTAAATCAAAGATTGTACACACATCAGGAAAGAGAAAGACAGCAATTGCTCGTGCAACTGTGAAGGCCGGAAAAGGACGCGTTAGAGTCAACAGTGAACCTATCGAGATCCTACAACCTTCACTATCCAGGAGAAAAGCAATGGAGCCACTGATTATTGCAGATGCAATGAACAGGCTTTCTAAAGTTGACATTAATCTATCCACAATGGGAGGCGGCATAATGGGTCAAACCGACGCAATTAGAACTGCTATCGCTAGGGGATTAGTCCACTATAACGGTGGAGCAGAAGGAATTGATGAAGAACTTCGAGACGAGTATCTAAGGTTCGATAGAAGTCTTCTTGTGAATGATCCAAGAAGAAAGGAACCGAAGCACCAATTAGGACGTGGTGCTCGTAGAAAGAAGCAGAAGTCATACAGGTGATACCATGATTATACCAGTAAGATGTTTCAGTTGCGGCGGATTAGTCGCTCATAAGTGGGAAAAGTTCAGCGAAAAAATTGCAGCAGGCGAAGAAATGGAAGCTGTATTAGATGAACTTGGATTTGAAAGATATTGTTGCAGACGCATGTTTGTGTCACATCTTGATTTAATCAATGAAGTAGCACCATTCAGCGCAGCACTAGAATGAATCTAACTCAAAGGCAAGGGCCTGTGGGTTAGCTTGGCCTATACTTGGCGGCTGGGGGCCGTCAGACCCCAGTTCAAATCTGGGCAGGCCCATTTGCCTTGATATAAGATATTGGAATTTGTACTTCTAAGCAATGACTTGATGTTCTATGAACT
This sequence comes from Methanobacteriota archaeon, assembly GCA_002727515.1. The sequence goes on along the minus strand of PBXF01000015.1, from coordinate 105,579 downwards.
GTAGCGTGCCTCATGCGCATTCGAGCAGTTGCACTAACCGTTCTATTCATGATATCATTAGCATCACCTTTAGTTTCCTCGGANACTGTTACTACGGGNGATACTGATATTTCCGGAAATTACACTATGACTGGAAATTATACNGTNGCAAAGGGCACGACATTAACCATAAAACCAGGTTCAGTAATNGACATGCAAAGTTANTGGATGGAAGTTGAAGGAACTTTGATTGTNAATGATGCGACAATAATGTCCTCGATTCAATCTACAGGTATCGGCTCTCATAATTCAGGAGTTTGGGATTACATCACAATAACATCCAATGGGACTGCACACATACATAACACTACAATTTCAAATGCAAAATCTTGCCTGATCAATGATGGAGTGTTATATGCATCAAATATTACTATGCAAGATTGTATTATTGGAATAGAAAACAGTGGAACGGCAACAATCGTGGATTTCGAAGCATCATCAATCGATCAAGAAGCGGTTAGGAACACAGGCACCGTCTCATTAACAAATATCGATTTCGATAATATGAGTGGAGGAGTGAAATCGTCAGGCGATTTAGATTTGGATAATGGAGAATTCAGCCTAGTTGGATACGGCCTATCCTTGTCAGGCGGCAACTCAGATGTCGATAACATAGATTTCGTGAGCTCGGTCGGTACTGGAATAAGTATATTCTCTGGTGCAAGTGGACAAATAGATGTAATGACAGGTGCAGCTACAAATGCAATAACAGCAATGGATTCTACAGGCTTTACCATATCTAATCTAGATATGACAGGAAGTCGTTTGATTAACACCTGGTCTGCTGGAAACTTGACCATAGATGGAGCAGTCTTTGTGTCGGATAGTAGCGAAACCCCAATCGACATAATAACATCAGGACATGTTACATTATCGGGAATTGATTTAACCGGTTCATTCAACTCTCCACAAGGCTCCTATGATGCCCCTTGGACAGGCATAGCACTTTCAGGAAGCGGCGATTATCACATTTCTGAATCAATGATTGAGGCTTCTGATGTCGCTTTAGTTGCTAGTGGAACTGGGACAGTAACAATCGATAACTCGACATTCTACTCAGACAGACTTGGAATGGAGTTCGGAAGTTTAGCGGGAACTCAGATATCAGATTCCACACTAAATATGTCAACAGGTTCTGAAAAGGGAGTTGATATTTTACAAGGGATTCATAATTTTTCAGCATTTGAGATTAATACTCCTTTCAATCAATTTGCAACCGGCACAATTGGATTAGAGGCCTGGTATGCTGAATTTGTGTCTCAATCAGTCACAGTAAATGGATTTGCAACGAGTATGTCTTTACACGATTCAATAGCAGAATTCAACGACGTATCTCTCTTAGATTCAAATAGCGTTGGANTAGCAATTTACTCATCAAGTATAGACATAAATGATATGTTCGAAACCCGAATATCAGATACTGGAATACAGATGGAGAACTCGGTCGCAAAGGTCCGTTCATGGTCCTCCTCGAGCCATGAAAACGGTGCTGTAATTGATAATACCTCGAGATTAACTTCGTGGGTTACCACTTCTTCTGGTACATTATTTTATGATGCAAAGGGCGAAGGGCAGTTTGACTATGGTACATCTCAAAACCTGATTATTGATACTGGTATTGAAAATAGAATATGGGATGTAACAGTATCATTCGAAGATCTTGTAGGAAATCCAATTGATGCTACATGGGAATCTCTAGGATTTACAGGGACTGCAAATTCTGGTACAGCACAAGTTCCTGTATTGGAATCAGGCTCAGAAATCTTAGCTAGATTCGCCGGTGTGGGTACCGTCACTACAGAAGTTGGTGCAGACGGCGGCACACTCCTAATGCAAGTCCCAATTATGCCACAGGGAGACTGGCTTCTACCGGGAGGTCAGACGATTGTCCTTGGTATGACTGATGACGGTTCCGCACATACTGCGACAGGTAACATAACCATCCCTGCGAATTCACATTTAATTGTCGATAGAAGTACCTTGGAGATACCATCATATGCCAAACTGAAGGTTAACACCCTTGGCTCATTCTCTGGCGTAGATGCCTCTGTTGTTGGTAGCGTAGAAATCCACTCGGAGGGCTTCTCCTCTGTTGAGGACATTACATCTGTCGGGACGACATCTCTACATGTTGAAGGAAATGTCTTGTGGACGACATGTCAAAATTCGATACAATCATACAATTTAGAAATCACAGGAGATGTCCAGTTAGACAATTCATGTCGGGTGACAGTAAATTCCGGTAATGTGGACGGAAACATTGTCGTAGGAACTGGGGCAAAGTTTGAGGTTGTAAATACACTAGAACTTACGGTTCTAGACAAGGGCGAAGCGGTTCAAGGAGCGACAATCAACATACAAGGTCAGTCACAATCTGTAACAACAAATTCTGAAGGAAAGGCTACTAGGACAGCATCTGCAATCGTTGTAGATTCATCAGGAACAACGGAGTCTTATATCGAAAACATAACTATGCAATGGAATGACATTACTGAATACATCACTTGGAACCCAACATCTTCTAGACAACACACGTTCACCGTCTCTACAATAGATGGAGGAGTAATAGACGAATATCTAGAACTCGAACGTATTTGGAGCCCATATTATCTCTCATCAGATCTAGTTATACCCTCAGACCAAACAATGAGAATTTACGATGGTGTGGCGTTACGGGTATCGGATGGAGTAACTATTACTGTGGAAGGTGTGATGGATACAGGTTATTCAACAATATCTTCTACAGGAGGCGGAGCAAGATGGGGAGGTCTCATTGTAGGACACTCATCAGATACAAGCCTAAGCATAGTTGGAACAAATTTGGTAGAAGGCTCGCCTATATTATCTGTTGAAAATGATGCTCAAGTGACAATATCAAACGCACTGTTNGCTCGTTCCGGAGGGGCNGAACCTTTGATTTCAATCAATAGCATGGGTATGTCACAAGTATATATTTCGTCAACAACACTGATGGATTCTTCTTCAAATTGTTTGGAGATATATTCTGGAGAATTATCCCTCTCAAATTCAGACATAAAGAATTGCGCAGGCGATACAATTTGGGCGAGAGCATCTTGGATTGATATCAATGGAGTTGAAGCAAATGGAGATGTGTCCCTTGAAGGAGTTGATGGTGGAATTAACGATTTAGAAGCAAACACCCTTACAATTAGTAATCTAGATGGATATATTATGGAAGAATTATCACTCTCTAATTTAGTTGGAACTTTCAATCGCGACATTACAATTGATGGACTGAATGTGTCGGGGGCGCCAGGAGTTGATTTAGATGGCACTGCAGGACAAATTTCTGATTTGGCAATAGACTGCGGCGGCAGTGGCATAGGATTAATTTCACACCATGGAAGAGCATCTTCTTCTCTTGTTATTTCTGAGGGTTCAATCGTCGCTTGTACAAAAGGTGTCGATTTACATACAGATGGAGAAACAGCACCATTAATTTTAGAGGATGTTGATATTTCTGCAAGCGTTGCTATTGCATCGGATGGAAATCCAGTAAAGGTGTATGATGGAAGCATCATAGGTTCGGTTGATGTTAGTAATGCGCAAGTAGACCTTTACAATGTTGAACCGAGCACTATGACAGTAGACAATGGTCAAATTATGGTGTGGTCGACACACATCATATCTGCTAGTTTAGAAGGAACGCCTATCGATGTTGATGTAGATATAACAATTCAAGACGAATTAATTCAATCATGGGAGACTAGCATTTCTGGAAACAATATTGAGGTTGATATTCCATATATTTTGGTTAAGCAAGATGCAATAGAAACCTATGTTAAAGCAACAATTTCAGCACAAGGGGATGCATTACCAGAATTGATCGGTGAGTACGATATAGGATTAGAAAATCCTGAAATTATTTCCCTCCTAATGACTCCAAATCAGCCCCCTGTTGCTGAAATAGTAGTCCCAGATGAAGGTTTTAGAGCTATGGAAACCGAAGTAATACCAATTAGGGCATTGGTAAGTGATGATCTAGATTCAAACGAAGATCTAGTAATCGAGTGGAATGTTGTAATTGGACAAACTTCTGTAATGAAATTATTCGATGAGCGTAATAACATTACAGATTTAGAAGCGGGACTGTATGTTTTAACTTTAGAAGTAACAGACAAACAGGGAGTATCTACAACAGATTCACTATCCTTTGAAATAACGCTATTAGATTCTGATGGTGACTGGACAGCAACCTGTAATGATGATTATTATGATAAAGAGAACAATCTAAATTGCGGTCCAGATATTTACGATACAGACGANGACAATGACGGTTCACTCGACANTCGGGACGTATGGCCGCTTGATCCATGTGCATACATGGATACAGACAATGATGGCCAACCAGACGATCTCAACTGTCCACCAGGCGTAACTACTTGGTTAACAGTTGATGCAGATGACGATGGCGATGGAGTCCCAGACTCTCTTGAATCATCAAACAACGATGAAGAGTCAGGAAGTAATGGCGTTGTAATTATCGCCTTTGTCTTCTTGTTCCTTGCAGCAGCAATCATACTTCTGCGTAGGAAACAGGTCGTGGAGTAATGTCTAATCTGACAAATACGTTACCAGATCCAGTGCTTATGGCACAACTGTGTGTCATCACACTAGCAATCATTGTTGCATGGGACGCATGGTGGTTAACCAAGCAACGATTGCACATTCCCAAGTTAGGAAATATCTCCGAAACAGTATACGCATGGGAAAGTAACCAGGCTGAAGAAGTCTCTAGACAATGGGCTAACATGATGACGGTAGGTGCTATGATGGCATTACCATGGGCGTTAGCTGAATTATCAGACACACCCACGATCTATGTGTGGGTGTGGGATATACTTCTTGCATTACATTTGATATCTCTATTGTTGCCAAAGAGGTATGCGGTTACTACAACCCATCTATTTGCAGATGGACAAAAGTATGAGTGGACAAGACTGTCACTGGCAAAAAAGCAGCCTAAGAAACGAATCATGCTATTGCGCAAGGGGTGGGGTCCATTTGGACCCCTNCCCCTTGGCGGCGATAGAAGCGACCTTAATGTCGCAATGTCTCGTATTCAGGCTATTCTAGATGAGGAAGAATGAGGGCTTATTCGCCGCTCATTGCTTCGGTAGCCTTCTTTGCACCCATCCATGCAACGATACCGAATCCTATCTTGTTAATCATGTCAGCAATGTTGTACAATACTGCCATAACTTCCTGGTTTCCATCAAACCCTAGGTCTGCACCTGGGCTGAATAGGTATCCAATCGGGTAAATTACCCAACCGACTACAATGAACCATCTTAGAGCGTTTGCGCTCCACATGAGTTCAGGAGCGATTTTATCGTTGTCTACTCCCTTACCACTAGACCATGGTGTACCAGTTGCGACGATGATCATTGCCCATCCTACTCCACCAAGAATAAGACCAGCCCAGCCACCTGCGCCTCCGCCAAGGANTCCAGCTTCTCCTAGATATCCGAAACCAATCATGATTAGCGCACCTGTGAAACAGACTCCAGTGAAGCCCATTCCTAGGAATTTAGCATCGGTAATTGCATCCTTTCCTACCAAGGAAGGGAATTTTAGTGCCATCAATGGAACAGTAATTATCCAGTCCATGTATCTGTATTCTACAGAAACTGTTCCCAGTTCTGTGTAAACTCCACGCATGTAGTAATAGTGGAATGCAGCAATACCTACAATTAATGCAGAAATTGTCATTGTTGTTCTATATTGAGGAGCGACATTGTTTCTTTCAGACATGAAGAAGACGAATGCAGCACCCATCGAAATATATCCTACGAAGAACAAGAAGAACGTCAACAATTGTAGAGGTTCTCCGTCATACTTCTCAGCGGGGTCAATCATATCGGACACTGTTCCAACAGTTACATTGTCAGCACTCACAGAGTTTGCCATTGCAAGGGCCAGTGTTGCGATTATCAGCAGGCTTATTGTTCTAGAAAACTTATTTGTTAGCATTTCTATCAACCAATTCTCTTGGCATTGTTAATATAAAGGAGCGTTTTTTATCATGAATCTTTTCTGGCGATATTACCAGTTTGAACATTCCACATACGCGCATATGCACCATTTTGTAGGAGCAAATCGTCGTGTGTACCCCTTTCTGTAACCTCGCCGCCATCAAGGACTATTATGGTATCAGAATTCCTAATTGTAGAAAGTCTATGTGCAATAATAACAGTGGTTCTTGACTTCGAAATTTTTTCTATCGAACGTTGTAGCGCTGCTTCAGTTTCGTTATCTACAGCAGATGTTGCCTCGTCTAAAATAAGAAGAGGGGCATCCTTCAATACCGCTCTAGCTATCGCAATTCTTTGTCTTTGGCCGCCCGAAAGTCTGTGACCGCCTTCGCCAACCATGGTTTCCCATTTGTTTGGAAGTGATTCGATGAATCCTATTGCCTCTGCAACTTCAGCAGCTTTCTTAACTTCATCATCAGATGATTGTGGGTTACCATATCGGATGTTCTCCATAATCGTTGTCGGAAATAGAGTGATGTGTTGGTCAACTAGAGCCATTGATTTCCTTAGTGTCTCCAATTTCCAAGTTGGTAAGGATTCGTCCGCCCACTTTATGTGACCTTGATTTGGCTCGGCAAACCGAAGTAGCAATCGAATGAGGGTTGTCTTTCCAGCACCAGTTGCTCCGACCACGCCCAGCGTTTTATTTGCCTTAATAGTGAGATTCAAATCTGAAAATACATTTTCCCTATTCGGATATGCGAAGCAAACATTTTCAAAAATGATGTCTGATTTTTCAATTTCTTCAACGGGTGGAGAAAAATCACCCTGAGTTAATTCACTTGGTGAATCTAGTACATCTAGAACCCTTGTTGATGACGCCATGGCTCTTTGGTATAGATCGAAGGTCTCACCCAATCTCGTTAACGGCCAAAGCAATCTTTGAGTCATAAAGATAAGAACGCTGTATGCGCCGATAGCAAGGTTACCGTCTAATGTTAGTTTACCTCCTAAGATAAGAGTGGCCGTAAATCCTACTAAAATAGCCATTCTGATCAGAGGAACGAAAGCAGCTGACAATTTGATGGCCTTGCGATTCGAATCCCTGTATTCATTACTCAGGGTTTCAACTCTCTCTAACTCAATTCCCTCGGCAGTGAATGACTGTATAGTGGACATTCCTGACAAATCGTTTTCCAATAATGCGTTTAATCTGCCTGCATTCTTTCTAACTTCACTGTACCTCGGCTCCAATTTTCTTTGATACAGGAATGAGCCCCATACAATTACAGGAATTGGAATAACAGCAAAAATCGCAATTTCCCAAGATATGGCGAGGAAAACGGCTCCAACCACTATGACAGTGGTGCTTACTTGCAATAGATCATTTGCTCCTTTATCCAAAAACCGTTCAAGNTGATTTATGTCGTCATTGAGNATAGCTAANATGTCACCCTTCTGGCGTTCATCAAACCACCCCATGCCTTGTTTTTGTACATGACTGAATGTCTCTAAACGCATTTCGTGTTGAACTGTTTGNGCTAAATTTCTCCACAAAATTCCATAGAAGTATTCGAAAATAGATTCCAATCCCCATATCAAAAAAGTGATTACCGACAGTATGAGGATTTGGTGCCAAGGGTCAGGATAACCAAAACCTGCTAAGAATGAATCTTCTCTCTCCACTACTACGTCGACTGCTAATCCTATCAGTAAAGGAGGTGCTAAGTCCCAAATCTTATTCAAAACAGAACATAGAGTTGCCAACCTTACGGTTGACTTGTGTGGACTCATGTGCCGAAGTAAACGTATAAGCGGGCCGCCATCCGACATAGCCTTTCCACCTTGATTCATTATGAGAACTCTCGTATTGTATTTGTGAAAAAAAGCGAATACTAATCAAATGTCGCCTGAACCGTTATCCTATGGAATGGAGAAGAAGCGGTGACGACCTCTTTGTTCGACTTGACCCTGGTGAAGAAATTCATCGATCTCTTCAGAGTCTTGCTGAGGAAGTTGGCTTTGATGCTGCAGCGATAACTAGCGGTATTGGTAGAACAAAGGATAATTTGTATGGATACATGAATGACGAAGGAGTATATCAGAGAAAATTATTGCAATCGCCATCTGAACTGGTCAGTCTTTCTGGTAACATAGCAAGGACAGAAGATGGGAATCCTTTCACACACATTCATTGCTGTTGGTCAGATAACGACCTTCATGCTCACGCTGGTCATATGTTTGAATGTGTAGTCGCAGTAGTTGCAGAAATTCACATAAGAATAATGGAAGAAATCATAATGACACGATGTCCTTTACCAGATGTACAACTCTTGGGATTGAAATTTTCGTGATGTTAATATTAGACGGAGAAGAGTTGATTTTATGGCCGATACATCCCGAATAGAGGAGCTAACGTCGGCGATAAAATACCATAGAGAACTGTATTACAATCACTCGGCTCCTGAAATCTCAGACGCAGAATTTGATGAGTTATGGGATGAGTTGAAAACCATCGACCCTGAAAATCCAGTTCTAAGTGAGGTCGGACCAGAACCTCTTCCTGGAACGGTAAAGGTCGAACATATGTTCCCTATGCGTTCTTTAGACAAAGGAGTGAATGATGAAGACATCACACACTTCGTCACCCAATCAACATTTGGTGGTAAGAGATACCTTGCACAACCAAAATTAGACGGTTCTGCCCTCTCTCTTGAGTACGTCTCAGGAAACCTCCACAGAGCGGCAACAAGAGGTAGTGGTGAGCGCGGCGAAGATGTAACACTCAACGCTAAACAGGTTGCTAATATTCCACTAAGACTGAAACTACCCGTTGATTGTCACATTAGGGGTGAGGTTGTTATGCCCCTGAAAACTTTTGAAGAAAAATACAGAGAGGTTTCACCAAACCCCAGAAATCTATGTTCGGGTGCTTTACGACAAAAACACGGTGATGGAAAAGCAGATGCTTCTGATTTAGTATTCTGTGCATATGATGTAAAGTTTGTGAACTCTCCTCCTGATGTAAATTATGACAGCGAATTATTGGACCTATTGAAAAATAAAATCGGAATTGAACCTGCGCCATGGACTATTTTTGAATCCGAAACTCCTCAAAAAGAAATGATTGAACATACTAGGGAATGGTCAATAAAAAGAGAATCATATCCATTCGAAATAGATGGTATTGTGTTTAAATTGGACGATCTAGATCAACGTGAAAACCTCGGAATGACCGCTCACCATCCAAGATGGGCTCTAGCATGGAAGTTTCCTTCGCAAAAGGCTGAGTCTGTTTTACTAGGGGTAGATTGGCAAACAGGTAGAACTGGAGTTGTTACACCTGTGGCTAGAATTGCTCCACAGACAGTAGGTGGTGTCACGGTGGAAAATGTAACATTACACAATGTTGGAGAGGTTGAAAGGTTGAATCTAATAATTGGAAACAAAGTGACAATCACTCGAAGAGGTGACGTGATTCCAAAAATAATTGAAAACAACGGGCCAGCAACGATTGAAGATTTACAAAATAGATTCCATGCAGATGGAACTCCCTTTGTTTCTGATTTGCCTGATGGGCAAGTCATAGTACCAGAAAGCTGTCCGGCCTGCGATAGAAATTTATCAATAGATGGAGCATTTCTTAGATGCACTTCATTAGATTGTTCAGCAAGAACGTCCCGAGCCCTAATCTATTGGTGCAGGTCTTTGGAAATGGATGGAATTGGAGAAAAATTAATTGAAACTCTTCTAGAAAAAGGCCTTATCGAAAATATAAGAGATTTGTATTCACTCAACCATAATCAGATTTCATCTCTTGAAAGAATGGGTGAAAAAAGCGCAAACAATGTCATTAGCGAATTGAATAAAACCAAAAAATTAGAATTATCAAAATTCCTTCATGCTCTAGGATTAGAACGAATCGGGCCGGAAGTAGCAACAGTAATTTCTCAACATTTTTCATCACTTCAANAATTACTTCTCTGGGTTGATGAAGGTACAAATGATGAACTTACAGAAATCGATGGTATAGGAGACAAAGTGGCAGAAATATTCAGAAATGGCATCACATCTAGGAGAAGTCTGATCGAGCAATTATCTGAGATTATTGAAATCGAAGATGAAGCGAAAGCAGCATCTGGAATATTCGATGGCAAAACGTTCTGCATTACAGGTTCTCTTTCTCGTCCAAGAAAAGAGATAGCCCTGTTCATCAAAAATTTGGGAGGTAAAGTTGTGGGTAGTGTAAGTTCCAACTTGGATATCCTAATCGCTGGAGAAAAGGCGGGCTCTAAGTTATCTAAAGCACAATCTCTCGGAATAGAAGTGTGGTCAGAAGACATTTTGTATGGAAGAAACGAACCTGAACAAAAAGCCCCTAAGACGCTATTTGATTATGACCTGTAACCAACGATTATAAATTTCAGCAGAACATCGCTCGTTTATGAACAAGAATATTCTTTCAATTTTAATGGTGTTAATTTTTCTTTGTTCACTTGCTCCATTGACAGAGGGAAATAGTGGCGGGCGCTACAACTCATCCTCAGGTTGTGGGGGCTGCCACGGCGGTTCTGGCGGAGCAACAGTATCAATGTCTGGCCAACCATCTACTTACACAGCCGGACAAACTTATACTCTCACTGTTTCAGTTAGTAGTACTGTCTCAAGTAATAATGGTGGATTCTCTCTCGAAGTGGACAAAGGAACACTTAGCACTGGTATGGGGCTGATGTTAGTGAATGTTAACAGTCAAGGCAACCAAGCAACTCATAGTATAACTGGCAGCAGTTACAGGTCTTGGAGTTTTGAATGGACAGCCCCATCTTCAGGTTCTGGTTTGGTGACGTTTGACATTGCAGGTAACGCAGCAAATGGTAATGGTGGCACATCAGGTGATAATTGGGCAACAACTACTGTAACCGTGCCAGAGGTGCCTCCGCCTGCAAATAATGCCCCATCTGTCTCTAATTTACAATTATCACCATCTAATCCGGTGACTACTACAACTCTAACTCTGACCTACACATTTGATGACCCAGATGGCGATACAGAAATTGGCACGGTTATACACTGGTTTAGAGATGGAGTTCATGTAACTGCCCTAGACGACTCCTCCACTGTCAATCCGTCATTCACAACAAAAGGAGAAACCTGGTTTGCAGAGGTAACACCTAGCGATGGCCAAGATTCTGGGACTACTGAAACTAGTCCTTCACTCACTGTGATAAATTCAATTCCAGTAGTTGATTCAGCATCAATAAGTCCTTCTTCAGCCACAGATGAAGATAATCTCTCGATAACTATGAGCTCATCTGATGCAGATGGAGATGCTCGCTCAATAAGCGGTATTGAATGGTATCTCGATGGGTCAAAAATAAACGCATTTGATGGTGATTCAGAAGTACCTTCTGTTGCAATAAGATCTGGAGATATTTGGCATGCTAAAATCAAGGTTAACGACGGAGAAGCAGANAGNGATTGGTTCACTACTCTTAGCNTTACAATAGGAAGTAATAATGTNGCACCAGTAATTGACAGCGTTACCTTAAGCGGCCCATACACCACGGTTGATGATTTGATTGCAGTAGCATCTGCATCTGATGCTAATGGAGATTCTGTAACTATTGAATACGAATGGCCAGGAACAGCATTTACCACCGACACATTACCTTCTGAACAAACATCCAAAGGGCAATCCTGGAAGGTCAAAGTAAGGGCTACAGATGGCTCATTATATTCTGACTGGGTTGAGAGTAATTCCGTTGTAATTCAAAATTCAGCACCTACTCTAATCAGTATGAGTTTGGACCAAGACACAGTTTACTTCCAAAATGAAGCCACATACACATACGAAGCGGTTGATTTAGACGGTGATGATTTAGATCCGGTTGAGGTTTGGTCACTGGATGGAGACATACTCACTCTAACTCTAAAGATTCGAGATACAGATTTCAGTAACTCAGCAGAGTTAACTGACACATTGACAATCATCAATTCACCTCCAACAGTCAACTTCAGTGGAGAAACAAGTCAAAACGCTCTTACNGACTTACAGCCAGTAGTACAAACAGATGATGCTAATGNTGACACTGTAAATGTTTCATGGCAGTGGTANAGGAATGATTTCTTAACCACGTTTAATTCTAATTTCGTACCTTCATCTAGCATTGCTGCTGGAGATAACTGGCTTGCAATNGTTACTCCAAATGACGGAATTGAAAACGGTACACAATTAGAGATACAGTTCACGATTACTAACATTGCACCTACAGCTCAGATTTCTACAGAAGATATTCTTACTCGTGGAAAGTTAGTGATGTTCTCTGCAATGGACTCCTCTGATTCTGATGGGTCTATTGTGAACGCACTGTGGACAATCGATGGGATAGCAGTTCATCAAGGCCTTACCTATTCAACAGTAATGCCACAATCATTAGATTTAGATGTCAAAGTATTCGATGATATGGGAGATAGCGATTCGATTCAATCATCATTCAATTCAGTTGAGCCACCATTGGCAACAGATGTTACAACCAAGTTAGACGGAACTGAGGTTGTTATCAGTTGGTCAGGAGATGCTGAATTATGGGCTGTTGCTCATAATGGAGAAGTAATTGCAACAACTAGTGATAATCAGTACAGGTTCTCTCCAAGTTTATCTGGAACTCATTCGTTTACGGTTTATCCGGTAATAGATAACCAACAAATTGAGTTACAATCTCCTACTTCAACCAGCAGCGTGCAATTGGATTCTGAATCAGTACCAGATGCACCAGGGCCAAGTGAATCTATTGGCATGGTTCTAAGCATGATTATGATAATAATTGGAATTGGAGGAGTCTCATATTCATTTATTCAAAGGAGGGACTGAATGCGATTTAATCTGATTATAATATCCGTTTTACTGATATTATCATCGACAATTTCCACTGCTAATCCAGGTGGTAAAGGTGATGATGTGAGATCNAGAGATTGTGCAGGTTCTTGCCATTCCGCTCCATCTACTAACGGCCAATCAAGTGCTACCCTTGCCCTTGAGTTCCCTGACCAAGTTTACGCAGGCCTACTTTTTGACATGACAAGTTCAGTCGGAAATGTTGAGGTAAGTTCCAATAATATGGTTGGATATAACATCCTAATCAATTCAGACGGCGCCAAAGATTTGCCCTCCAATGATGGTTGGGAAATCATAACAGATCCAAATGGTGGCAAAAATAACTATGTTGAGATTGTAGATTCTTTTTCACCTTTCAACACTGTAAACAGGACTTGGACACTTAGGGCACCATCATCGGTTGGAACATATCAGATGTATCTCGCTGTTCAACATGGCACGCCAGAAGGAGAGGTATCTATGACAGGTATTTCATCTGCTTTTGCTGTTGAAGTCATAGAAGTTCCAGAAGATCTTCCTAGGCTATCANCGGATTGGCAACCTCCCAATTCTCGTCAAATCGGAGAATCTACAACGATTAAACTAGAAACGCTATTCGCCGAAACAGTATCTGTCGAACTAAAGAATGGTGGGCAAATAACAAACCTTCAGGTTACGAATGGTGAGTTTACAATCCCAGCTTCTGTTAACGAAGGAGTTGTAGAATGGCGTGTAATTATGGAAGGAGAAGGCCCAACTCAAACCTCACCGTGGTTTAGATTAACAGCATCTGCACCGGGTTGGGAAATTGACGAAACCAATCTGTACATACAAGGTGCTGCCTTGTTATTGTTATGTCTTGGTTTAGTTTTGAGTTTTAGAACCTCAACCGTCTCTTTCTTGAAAGAATATTCTGATAATCCACTTTCTCAGAAATCAGACAGCAACGGTCCACCTATTCCCGAAGGAGGAATACCTGAAGGCTGGACTGAAGAGCAATGGGCATACTATGGGCAGGAACATTTGGATTCCTTGGAAGGAGGGACTAATCAATGATATCTTCGAGTACCTTCCACGTTATTACAACTGAATTAACGGTTGGAATGTTTGCATTATCTGGTGTTGCATTTCTGCTATGCCTCATTAGAAAAGGGCCAATTTCGAGAGAGAGCGTTGCACATTGGGCATTGTTGGGAGGTCTAATAGCAACACCATTCGCAATTATCTCAGGGATTAATTCCACACCAAGCGAAGGAATAACTGACCCATTATTAGCGAATAAGGTTCTACTTTCAATGACATCAACAGGGATAGCAATCGGCGTTTTGATGAATAGGAAATTAGGAGCAGATGTAGACCTAAAACACTCGAGCCTTGGATTGTTATCTGTTGGTTTGATGCTTGCAACTGCTGGAATCGGNGGAGAATATTCCAGAGGAGAAACATTGCTATTTTTGGTTCCAAAGGAAACAGTGTTTCTGTTTCCTCTGTGGGCTAGTATTATGATTGCAGTTCTTGGAATAATTATGATTTCCAAATCAGCCATACAGCATAGAATTTGAAGTCTGACTCGGACTCTCAGAAGAGGCACCCTCCATCATCATTCGAATTTGTTCTTCCAATTNTTGTGCTTCTTCAATTAATGGTTCATTATCCAATTCAACNACAGGCAATAATTTGTTCAAATGCTCAATAATTACCGCAGCAGCTCTTGCATCAGGGAATCTTGGATCGGCTTCAACCATCAGGCTCATGATGTTCCTTTTCCTAGCGGACGCTTGGCTTAACATAGCACCTGTCATGCCTTTGATTACTCCTTGTTCAAGAGGAGGGATTTCCAAATCCTTCAAAATTTCACTCATTTTTTCTGTAGCAGCGACTCCTAACACGTCAATCTCTTCGGTATCTTCGTATTCAACTAAAGGCTCTTCACCATTTANTCCGCCTTTCATGCCTTTCATAGCGAATGCATCAACTAAAACTGCCATTGCAGCCTTTGCATCTTTTGACCAAGTAAATAACTCGTTGACAATATCATTTACCAGTGGTTCAGGGACAATTAANTCACTCATCAAAAGTANGACTTTGTCGCAACCTTCGATTTTACAAATTGGCTCTCCTGTGTACGCNCTGATTGGTGGCATNGGCTTTCCNTTGTTTACTAAACTCAAAGGCGGAAGTTTTGGATGAGCNACGCCTCCAACGAATTCAAGTTTGAGATGATCAATCAAAAAATGTGCTACTATGCTAGAAACCATCCCAACGCTTGGAAAGCAACATATTACCAGCGCATCCTCAACATCGACAGACTTGTCTAACCAAACTTTCGCATCTTGCATGTACAGGTGACAAAAGTTCTCATGTTTAACCTAGACCCAAGTTTAGTTCATTCAATCCTAACCAATTAGAAGGTTGACCTCTCACGGTTGCATATGGCAGAGGAGAGGACACATACATTATCGCCATCAGCGTGGAATAGATATGAAACCTGCCCTAGGATGTATTGGCTAAGTAGACAGAGACTACCTAGAAAGGCTGGTATGGCAGCAAGTTTGGGTACAGCAGTACATGCATCAATTGAAGATTTATTGCAAATAAATTTAGAAAAAAGAGATGACAACCAAGCAAGATGGCTTCCTGATGTTGCTGAAATTTATCTCAAGAAAAGATGGGAAGAAGAAAAGGAGATTTTCTTTAATACACCACGTAGACCTATGTGGAAGGAAAAAGAATATGATAAGGCCAAAAGAATGCAGAGAGGAGCTATCAAAATGCTACTCGAATTTATTGACTCAAGCCAGGTAACNCCACTAAATGTTACCGTAGGGCTATGGAAGAAACTGCAATCAAGAGTAATAGCAGTCGAAGGGGAATTACGTACTNNCGATGATAAATTGATGGGGCGTTTAGATATGCTATTCGCAGATGTTGANGAATCTGGAAANGTAAAATCTTGGATTGTAGCAGACCTAAAAACTGGCAGAGCGCCAGAGGAAGAACTAAAGGAAGAGGTTCAAAGACAGTTGCTACTATATCGAGATATTCTTCAATCAAATAATCCAGATTCNCCNCCAATAATCACNGAAGGGTGGTATACTGAAAATGCAACTAGGTACCTNGCAGAGGGCGAACCAGTAATTGGAGATGCACTAAAGGCCTGGGAATTAACNNAAGTNACNNCNANCCCNATGGANCCNACACCTGGTCCAAAATCATGTGGAGGTTTTTGNGATTGGAAAGCATGGTGNCCTCATTGGTGGACCTGGAGACTAGAAAACGGCACACTTGGTACAGATGATTTTTCTGATTCTGTTATTTTACTACATCACTACGATTCTGTAAATGGGTCAGGAGTTGCTGAAATTTGNGAGCCTGCTAACGCAGAAGGTCGNGCGATGCCAACAGGATTACAGGTGCCGATTTCATTCGACGGAAGAGGCAAAGAAGCTTTGGAGGAATTGCTATCATCAAACCATCANGGACCCATATTCATTGGTGGTGCAATGACAAAAAGAGAAATTTGGAGAGTTGGACATTGGTGCGATGTATTGGCATGGTCTCCCATTTCAGGATAGAAAAATCCTCTTTAGTTTATCTCTTGCTTCAATATCCTCTATTCCATTTCCGTTCAGCAGCCAGTTAAGATATCCAGGGTCTTCTTTCTTAATCGTCTTCAAAGTCTTGCCTTTGTTCCTTCCAAAACTCACGATATAACTTCCATTATCGATTCTTATCCGACCATTTTTATCAAATGGTTCTAAATCTTGTATTGACCTACCGAGTTGGTCTTCTTCCTTCTTTACCTCACCATGAATTAACCATTGTTCAACATCTTCAACAGGCCTTCTAAAACTTGAGGGATGATCTCTCATAATTTTCCACATCAGAAGCAATGAGGCCGCAGCATCTGCAGCAGCATCGTGAGCGTTTGATAGGTCTATTCCATGTCTTGCGCATTGAGCACCCAAATTGTGAGGCCTGGGAATTTTCAATCTCCTAACCATCTCCAGTGTGTCTAACACTGCAATCGGTTTAGGTGGATTTATGCCACAGCGAAAGAATTCGTTTTCTAAAAGTGGCATATCAAATCTTCTAGCATTNTGCCCGACTATTACTGACCCCTCNATTAAATTAGCAATCTTTTCTGCAAAATGTTTGAAAACAGGTTCTGATTTTACATCCGAATCATATATTCCATGGACATTTGAAGCCCCANTTGGAATNGGTCGTTGCGGATTTACGAGAATGTCTTCATGAATGGGAGAANCATGCTCATCTGCACCGATTAACGCAATCTGAACNATTCGGTCTGAATTTGTAGAAATCCCTGTGGTTTCAAGGTCGAAGGCAAGGACTTTCAACCCGTTTAGTATTTCGACCATGATTATTCCAAAGGTAGGACCCTCATGAACATCACTACACAATTGCTATGATACAAACTCCGATGGGGANACATGGGCATCAAGGATTGGTTCAAGAAAAAAGAAACTGAGCCTGAGGTAAAACAACAACAATCAACCATTCAGTTGCCTGAAATGGATAAAGATGCTTTGTTTGAAGAAACATTTGATGCACTTAATTCAGAAGAGGTTGAATTGGAATTAGAAGAAGTTGTTGAAACCGTCCCAGAATATGATTCAGGAGACGTAGATGTCGAAGCGCTGATGGAAGATGAAATGGGATCTAATTATGATTTGAATACCGTGGANGAGACAAATGTCGAAGAACATTTAGAAAACGTTGAAATCATCGGTGATTTACCAGAGGAAGTAGAACTTTAACACATCCAGATAGGGAACACAATTAGATAGGAAAAAGTATAGCCATAGCCATGAAGGTGAAGAGTGGGCTGTTTATTTCAGTACTTTTCATCCTTCAAGCTTTAGCTGGATGCACAAGTCAAGTCTTAGACACTAAAGTTGATCCTAAAGCAATGTTTACTGCTACTCCAAACAAAATACAGCAAGGCGAAGAAGTTACTTTTGATGCAAGAGATTCGAACCCAATTGAAGGTACGATTACTGAATATCTCTGGGATTTTGACGATGGTAATAAAGCGACAACAATTTCAGCATTTACTTCGCACCAATTTCTTGATTATGGTTCATTTAACGTAAAATTAACTGTAACAAATGACCAAGGAGGNACTGATTCAACCAATGTAATGGTCAAAGTAAATGGCGCACCTCAACTAAATCTTACATATCCAGAGACAGTTAGAAGTGGAGACATCATTGTTTTAGATGCATCTAGAACATTTGATCCTGAAGATAACAAAATGGATTTCAAATGGGATATTAATCACTTTGAAGATTCAGATGGCGATGGAGATCCGAGAAATGATGTAGATTTTAGTGACTCTATTCTTTACTTGCCCACAAACTCGAGCGGATTAATCTCTGGCTCACTAACAGTAGACGACAATGATGGAGGTGTCGCAATTGAATTATTCAACATCGAAATTAAACCTCGAAAATACAAAGTCGCTTGGGTTGAAAACACCCTAACATGGAACTATGACGAATATTTAGCCCAAGGAGAAACTTGGTCTGAAAACATGACTCCAGGCGATGGGGCTAGAATTCTTGCTTTTGAGGCAATTCTAGAATTACAAAGAGACCTTATTTTGCCACCAGATAACTTTACACTATCACTAAACATCGTTGAGGATGGTTATCGTAAATCAGCAACAACCACTGCAGGTAACTTGACAAGAAACGAATCAACATCGGCCGAATTAAATGCTTCTAAATTAAATCCTAGAGCAGAAGAAGGAGTATTTGAGGCAGATAGCGCAGAGGAGCTGATGCAGCAATTGCTAAATCAACCTGGGGCTAGATTTGGCCAAGGAGAATGGGTTTGGACAGTAGTCGCTCAGGATGCTGACCCCGATGCATTTATCCCAGGGACTATTGATCCTGATGAAGGTAATGACTGGACCTTGAAGATTGAAATCCGGGTNTTAGTNCCGCAATTAACAGAAGTTGCTGAAGAATAATCAACCAAANTGAATTGGTTGCACAGTCTTCCAATTTGCATTAGCCAATTTCTTAGCTTTGCCATCTGCTATAATTGGATGAATGTGATTCAATCTTCCGTGCATTCCAGTTACGCTGAATTTTACCCGCAATTCGACCTGTCTTTCTCTTTCAGCGGCTTCCATTTGCTCNGAGTCAAGATCTATGTTTGCCATCTCTTTACCCGATGTAGCAGAACTGATTGAAAATCTTGTACCTGTAATGTGCGCTCTTGGTCTGAAGTCCATATCGTTTGGATTATTCATCTCAACTTCAAGGTCTATTGATAGGTAATCACGAATGCCAACGCGCTTGATAACTATGGAATCAACCATGACGATCGTTTTAGCCGACAGGCCACTGCTTCAAAATCTATCCTATTGTTTGGGACTCTTGGGATAATACCCTATTCTTTCATAATGGTTGATGATGATTTTTGTTGTATGGCTCCACCTACAAACGGAATCGGTACTCAAAAGAAAGCAAGACTGCGAACACTAACAAATGAAATAAAGAGATTTATTTTTGCAAATCCAGGGTGTAGTGCACAATCTATTGTTTCTTACTTATCAAATGAGAAGAAATTCAGAAACCACGGGTTAACTCCTAGAAAAGTTGGTTTCTTTATCCCTAGACATCTAAAAACAGACGTTAGATGGTGGCAAGACCACACAGCAGGTCGTCGCGTTTATGGCCCTGATGCAGAAGAATAGGCGACACAATCAAAGGCGGGCGTCGCGAGAATTACACATGGCAGGCGTAGCCGCATATTTTGACCTAGATGGGACACTATTNGATGCGTCTAGCGAAAAGACCCTTACCGCACTTGTCGCTAAGCGACGCCCATGGAGGATACCGTGGGGCACAGCAATGTGGACACTTGGCTTAGTTAGCAATCTACTTCGGTTTCGCTCATTTTACGATGCAGCACGAAACAGAGGGCATCTTTCTCTTTGCAATTGGAAATACTTAGACAGTTATTCCAAGGAATTAGTAGAAGAAAAACTAGGGAAAATGATTCCAATCGAAGCATTGGAAAGACTTGAATGGCATCGGGAGCAAGGTCATAGATTGATTCTTGTTACAGCCACAGTCAAACCTATGGCTCTAGCAATGGGCGAATATCTTGGAATGGATGCTGTATATGGTTGCGGGCCTAAGAAGATGAAGGGAATCCTTTCTGGATCTGAGATTGGTTGGGATGTTCCTCGAAGGAAGGGTAAAGTTCCCATTGTCCAAAAAGATGCCAAAGAGAATGAACACAATCTTTCCGATTGTTGGGGTTATGGTAATACATTTGCAGATTCATACTTCATGTCAATAGTTGGTAACCCCGTTGCAGTAAATGCAAAAGGGAAGTTCAAGCGCCTTGCAGAAAGCAAAGGATGGCTCCAATTTACATGGCTTATTGAGTAACCCGTCGTGCTTAAATGGGGTGTCTAGGTCGCTGGTTTAGGCCCTATAGTGTAGCCTGGATATCACAGTGGCTTGCGGAGCCACGAACCCGTGTTCGAATCGCGGTGGGGCCGCCATTATTCTTCTTCGACGAATAGTTCGACCTTTTGGTCAAGTGCAGCTCTNGCAGATGCATTGAGTATAGGTAGAGCAGATGTTGCAGCACAAACTACCATACATATTCCACATAGATATCCCGATATTTTGTTAGCCAAAATCAATGCATCAGGCAGCATATCTACCGATATGTTGTAGATCATGTAATTCGCATAAACTCCCCCAATAGCCGCAATAGTCGCCCCACTTAACGCCAATTTGACTCCGATAGATCTTAGTCTGAAGATTTGAATTCCACCTACTGCAACTGCAAAACCTCCAACAAGAACACTCCAACCTCTAAGTGAATATGCACCACTNTCTCTTGCTTCATCGTGGAATTCTTGATATTCTTCATCGGTAATATTTTGATTATTGGCTTCTCGAACATTAGTCAACAAGGCATCCAATTCTTCTTGACTTAATTGGTCAGTGTTAGCAAGAGAAATATCTCCATAAGCAGCCAATATCATCATT
Organism: Methanobacteriota archaeon; assembly: GCA_002727515.1. The sequence goes on along the minus strand of PBXF01000015.1, from coordinate 84,625 downwards.
ATAGAACCTACAACCAGCAACAATCCTATTGTTTTGGGTCCCTTTCTATCAGGCCTAGTTGCAAATAAATCAGCGGGAGGTGCGAGCGAATCCGCAGAACTCATACGAATTGAAAAATCATCACTCAATTGCATCCACCAATCCTTTTTTCAATAATTCGGGTATGTTCTGAGACTCCATGGTAGTCATGTTTACACAAACGGTAACTTGTTCGCTTTGCCATAATAGGTCGCCCTGCTGATTTTTAAAAACATACTTCCACTTACAAGATTTTGTTCCAACCTCTGTGATGGAAATTTCAGCATCTATTGTATCGCCGTATCTTAGAGGTTTGATGAATGATGACTTAACGTCAACAACTGGAAATCCTAAATTCAAATCATTGATGATTTCTGGATAACTTATTCCGCATAATTCATCCCAAGATTCTTCAAAAAACCGGTGTGCTAGGTCAAATATTCTTGGATAATAAGAGACCCCAGCCATGTCAACCATAGGGAAGTCAACTCTCCTCGAAAGATGCACTGGCATAGTAGGCCTAGCAGATTCCACTATTCAAGCATCCTCGGGTTTCGGCCACTTTTTTGCCAATACCTTTGCTAAATCGTCATCCAGTTTTGCATTCCACCAATCGGAGCCTTGCCATATAGCGTATCTCCCTCTTATTCCTCTAATATCAGCACCTGCAAAAGAGCAATTTTTGAAATTGGAAAGATTCAATCTAGCCTTTCTCAAATCAGCACCGCTGAAGTCGCAGTTATCAAAAGCAGACTTCATCAGGTCGGCTTCAACCATGGAGGCTCTCGAAAAATTAGAGTCTACAAAATTACCTTCAGTCAAATCAGCGGAATCTAAAATTGTCCGCTTAAAGTTTGATTTTGGGTGATTTCCTCTTCGAAGAAGAGCTTTAGCATGGTTTTGAAAAGACCAATCCAAGGGCTCTTCCTTCCTGTCGGTGCTACTACCCGACATTACCATTTATTTCACCTCAGTATCTACTTTTGTTGTCCAGATGTCCTCGGCCTTCTGGGGTTAAAATAGCGTAGCGATTTCTTTCTTTAGCCGAGGGAGGAGTAACTAGAAAACCTCTGTCTTTGAGTCTGTTCAAGTAAAGTGAGAGATTACCAGGCGGCTCCAAACCCGAATCTTCAAACAACTGGTCTATTACTCTCGGCGGGCTGTCATTAATCCCTTCAACATCTCTCAAGTAGTGAATTGCTCCAAGAACTTGATCGGGTTTCTTTACTAAGTTGCAGTTNTCNATTAGTGATTTGAAAGCAGAACCNCGCTCTGGAAGGCCTGCTGCTTTAGCAGCTTCAACNGCNGCGCTNATCGCTTTCTCTCTTGCGTTTCTTATTCTTGATAATGCGATTGACCATGTATCGTCATCGCGTATCCTAACCAATCTTTCATCCACACTGGATTGTGCGCCAGACAGGTCAATTTCAACGTCACCGGCTCTAATTATTACTCTCGCTTCGTCCTCCAAAAAAGCACCAACAGAGTGGTCCACTAACAAGTTATAGATAACCTTTCTATTCGTTCGTTTTCAAGAGATAATATAGACAAATNCTCANCNAAATCGAAACTAGTGNGCCATTTTNNATCNNAATTAGGNTGTAAAATTATAGAAAAATTAAATAACAATAGCCAAAAAAAGTAATTTCCAAATTGATATTTCAAGGATAAGCACATGAAGGAGTGCCTTCCGAATACCAATCATGCGTGAGAGTAACCGTTTTTTTACAGCCCCTTTAATTGTGGTTTTATTGATGCTTTCTTTCTTACCAATAACCTCAGTTTCTGCAGACGAAACCCCAACCACAATCGACATGTTCGAAGGGGGATTTGTTTCTCTAGACGTAACATTAGATGGTAATAGTTCTAATTTATCTTCATCGATTTTGGTTCCTAGAAATGTTACGTTCATAGCCTCTAGTTTCGTTATAGAAGTAAATTCTGCAAATCCAAGCCCTGGACAAGTTTTTGTTGATGTTGCAAATGATGGCANTAATGAATGGGAATTCAATGAGACTGGTTTTGGTGACCTCGGGCATCAGAATGTATTCTACACGGGATTGGAATACGCAACAGTTTCTGCTAATTCGAATACAGTAATGACTCCTGGAATATTGCTTCCCCCCGACTCAAGTTTGCAATCCTCTAATCTCAACGCCAGCTTTTCTCCTGATGTTGGAGGAGGTTTTTTCCAAATAGGTGAATATAAGCAAGCAATAGAGAGCGATATTGATGGAGATAGTATGCCAGAACCATTGTTCTTGTTGGAACCGTCAGGAAATAACTCATCCTCGTTCATGTACATAGATTGGAATTCAACGGGTCAAATGTCACCAAGTCAAACCATCAACACTTGCAATAATGCATCATCCATTAGTGCTGGCGATATCAATGCAGATGGAAATCAGGACGTTGTTGTATTTTCAACAACTAATAATTTAGCATGTGTACACATTGCAAACAATACCGGATTCGAACCCGTTAGAAACATCACAATTTCTTCCGGGCTAATTGCAGGTGACCTAGGAGATTTTGATGGTGATGGCTCCGATGACGTGATAGCTATACACACCTCTGGAGAAGTGTCTTTTCAGGGATGGAATAATGTTTCGAATACATTGAATGTATCAGTGTCTGAAACTGTGATGGAGAACGGTAGTTTTGGCATACCTGCCAACTTAGCAAATATGCATGTAGCTGACTTTTTCAACAACGGAACAATTGGCATTTTGGTTGGAGACTTTTCTGGGCATTGGACACTATGGTTTTACATGAATAGTGTTGTTGCCGGTCCAATTTACACATTTGACGGGATTACACAGAACTCAATAGTATCAGATCTAGATGGTGATGGTGACCTTGAGATTGTAGGCCAGAATGATATTGGTTATTCATTACAAATAAACAACGGAACACAATGGAATACAACCACTGTTATAGGAGGTTTCAACATTGCAAATTCGTCAATTTCTGATTTNAATGGAGATGGGATTTTGGAGATCATGACTCCACTAACCGGAATCTCAGACGGCTCTTCGACAACACTTGAAGGGAATATAACATACAGAACGATAAATTCGACGACAATAGGCCCACAATCGTTGCAAATACTAGAACCTTGGTCGATGCCATCCGACATAATCACAATGGATATGAACGGAGATGGAACTGTTGAACAAATTATTGCAGCAGGGGAATCTACTAAGGGAGTATTTATCGGCGGTTGGTATGAAATTTCACTGGATGCTGATGGAGACGGAACAGATGAAATGATGGCGTTTGGGTATTCTGGAGATTCAACTAATGGTCTAGACAGTTTAGTTATGACGGATATGTTTAATGGAGTTATGGATGATCTAAATCCAGTTTTATTAGGCTCTTCTAAAACGGAATATGATTACGGAATAGATATGGTTAACAATAGTTTTTCAGTAACAAGCACCGGTAACGGAACCTTCAATTTGACAGATTTGGGCATAGCATATGATGCATCATTTTTGATTGATACAAATCCTCATCCCACAGGGAATTTGACCAATGTTTTGAATCTAGAGATGACGCCAGGTGTGGGTAATTTTTCTATCACAATAGCAGTAAATTCAACTGATTCAGGCTTAGTAAAATTGAAAAATTTAGCAGCAATTCACATTCCAGGTGCACCTAATTCAGTAAATCCTCCGACACCATATCTTTGGACATCCATATTGAGTCATGACATCGTTCAACTTGAGTGGATAGATCCTGCTGAATCAGGAAATTTTGCAGATAAATTTGAATTGTTTAGAGCTGAAGCAATTGATGGGATTTCCCTTGATGACCCGTATCAAGAACCTGTGATTAATGTGACAGTCGACCAGAATGTTACAGTAGGTGCAACATATTGGTATCAAGTTCGTTCGATTCATCAATTTGGACAAACATCAAACCTCTCAAATTTGTTAGAAGTTACGATTCCTTATCCTGCTCCTCCGGCTGCGATTGAGAACCTAACTATGAATGATGTTGACCAAGATATGGGAGGAGCAATTAATCTATCTTGGGATGAGCCAAATGCTAGTATCGACTATTACAACATATACATAGAGAATACTAATTTCAGCAATGTTAGTACTCTTACACCGTACATGACGATTGGTTATGGCAATAACACTACTATTGCAACAGGTCTAATTGACGGAATTGCTCACTATGCTGCGATAGTTGCTGTCGACATGTATGGAAATTATACTATGGAAGTGAGTCCTGTAGGACCCGAATTCCCACGAATAGATGTTCCGAGTACTGTTGAAATATCACTGAGTGTTAGCGAAGAAATTCAAATTGGGAAACCGTTTGATCTCAATGTTACAGTAACAGTTGATGGTGTAGATTCCATTCCAACAGGCCAAGTAACGATTACTATGGTTACTCAACAGCAAAGCAATCTAATTTCCACAAATTGGGACGACATTAGTCTAGATGATTTTAATGATATAGGTGCATTTGCAAGCGATTTATACGGTGATGTAACATTCTATGCCAATTATTCTGGCTATGAAGGTAATCAGACTAATCGTCCAATTTCATCTACTAGTAGTAATGTAACTTCGGTGATTACAGTTGGAGCAGAATTATCTGCTAGTTCACAATACTTTGTACTTGATTCTGATGGAGAATTAGTTATTCGTGTAAATGTAACAGCAACAACTCAATCACAACAACCCCTGCTAAACAGTCTCACGTTAAGCTATACTATCACTAATGATACAACTAATAATACAACATCTGGAGATGAAACAATAGGTAATGGATTTGTAATATTCTTCATTGATTTCGATGAAGGTGGAAATTTGACAGTATTTTTCTCTCAACCATCTTGGATAAATACTGACGACGACTTGTTGATTACAATCCATCCATTTGGAACAGAAATATCACAAAATAGCACTGATAATGATACCGTTGAACAACCATGGGCTCCTGAATCAATGGACTTGGTAACAGTAGATTGCGGTGTTATAGAGATTGATTCTACCATGGATCAAGACATAGATTGTATCTTTAACAATCCTAATAATTTCACTGTGGATATTTCTCTTGAAGCCGATGGCTGGTCTCAATGGCCACAATATATCTTGTTCGAACCTGAGGCTGGGCAAAGCGAGTTCAATCTATCATCTGGCGAATCTAAAACAGTGACAATTGTAACTTCAATCCAAGACGGGTTTGCCGATTCCTTGCTGTCTTCAGGAAATATTGAAATCGACTTTTGGCAAGGTCCAACCGATTACACAACTGTTGGAGATCTCCAAAGAACTGTTGAAATTCTTTGGACATTGAAAATAGAAGAACAAGACAACAATGAACAAGGAAATAATCAAACTAATCCTTCACAATCAACAAAAGACAAAACGGAAGGTAGCGATAACACATTGATTTACATTGGTGCTGCGGGTGGAGTTGCNGTAATTGCATTGATTGTAATAGTTATAATCAGAGTCAGAAATAGTGATATTGAAGACTGGACTGAAGAGGATCTTGANTTTGAACAAGACTTACCAAAGAGAGAAAGAGTCAACAAACCACTTCCAGTGGGCGTAGCTCTTGATGAAATTGAAGATCGCACAATAGATGATGAAGCGCCCGAGAGACCTGATGTGATTTCTGACTTTGAAGACGTTGATGATTACGAAGAAGATTATGAGGGCGGTTACGAAGAAGAGTATGATGAAGAATACGAAGAGGAATCATATACTGAGGAAGACACAGGAATCTCTGTTGACGAGCATGGTACTGAATGGTATGAAGATGAAGTTGGTGTCTGGTGGTATCGCGAGGAAGGCCAGGAAGACTGGTCAGAGTTTGTAGAATGATTTTTTCGTAACTGATTTGAACTATATCTGTGGAGCGTTTATCATGGCGGAGATGCAAAAATACGACCTTGTCTTGCATCANGATGCAGATCCGTCAACTAGTGGCGTTGCCATTTGTGGATTTTCTACAGTAGGTATGGTTGGAGTTATAGCAGCTTCTCACATCATCAGCCAACTAAAATTAGATCAATTAGGAACAGTCCTGAATGCTGAATTCCCAGCGATGGCACTAATTCATCACGAGGTCCCCAAACATCCGGTTAGAGTATACCAAGGAGATAATGTGGGCGTATTCACCGCAGAGGTCAGATTCGGCCCGGAGCGCGACATCCTATTTGCAAATACAGTACTAGAATGGTATACTAGAGGTGGATTTGACCAGTTGATAATTATCGACGGTGTAGCAAGGGAAAATATCGATGACAGAGAAGGTTCCCTGTACGGAGTGAGCTCCTCAAAGAAAGGCAGAGATAGACTAAGAGAAATTGGTGTAGATCCGATAAAGCAAGGTATTGTCGCAGGAATTGCAGGTTATCTTATTGCTGAAGGAGATAGGTTAGGATTAGATGTTACAGCAATTTTGGCGGATTGTAATCCAATGTATCCTGATGCAAGGGCTGCTGCAATTGCCCTTGAAGCTGTTAGCGATTTTACTGAAATTGAGATACCTCTTACTACTCTTCTTGAAGATGCTAAAAGAATCGAAGACAGTGTTAGGGAGGTCTTCGAGAATTCTCAAACAATGCTTCCCGCACCTGAAAACGACAATGATCCTTCATTCGGCTAAACGAGCGATTTCAAGAACTGTACTCCAATCAGCGTCAGTTGCAAACATCGCTTCAGGCATGTGACACCTTGCCATCTTGAAACCTCTTTCTTCCAAACCGGCCTTCAATTTCTTCATAGAAGGAATGTGCTTGATTTGTGCAGCAATCCCTAGGTCGTTTACTGCAACTAGAAGGTGTTCTTTCGCTAATAATTCTGCGGATTCTGAGATATGAACAACCGACCTTTCAATCTCTCTTCTTGAATGCTCTATGTCTAACTCAGTCCAATCATCAGGGTAATCCTCTTTCTTTCCTGAACATAATTCAATTGCCTTTTGCTTTGTGATTCTAGATGCGATGTCGGAATCAAAAATAGGGCCTGTCCACATTGGCCCAGAATATTTTCCCTCAGGTAATTTAGCAAAGTGATATGGCTCAGACCGAATTCTGTAACCAATATTATCTCTCCACTTTGTAGCTTCATCTTTTGATTTCTTCAACAAAACACTTACTCTAACATGATGTCCATCAAATAGCGACATAATTGGATGCATCGATTTATCATGCATAGCAGCAATTCTTGCAATTGTTCCTAGGAGGATTCTTGTAGCATCATCGTGCATGTATGAATCAGTAATCCCTACTGATCCATATCTTCTGAGAGCGCTAGTTTTAGCAGAACCACATAGGGCTGCGGTATCGGTAGCAGTGACTTCCAAAACACCAACTCTTGATATTGATTGTATTGCAGTATCAAGAAATTTTACAGGGGAGCCAAACGGGTCAATATCAATCCATTGAAACGGAGCCTGCGTCATCAAATTCATTGCGTCTCCATTTATCCAATGAATACCATCCTCTACAATACCCTCAATTGTTCTAGCAAACCTGCCTTCCTCTGGCTCCCAATCAATTCCATCGCCAATTGGGTTTTCAGAGTGGGAATTTCGAGCCCATTCTACAGCCTCAGAATCCAAATCATTTGCAGTAATTCTCAACCTTTCTTGGTCTGGAATTTCTTTACGCCATCTTCTAGGGCGAACTCCAGTCGCACATAATGCATCTAGAGCTCTAATCATCTTACCTTCTGGCACTAACCAATCATTTTCGAGTGCGTCTGCTAGTAACATAACCGACCTAGTCCTGGCTGGAGCCATTGCAGGGTTGAGAAAACCTTCACCGGTTTTTGCTGCTGGTCCTCTAGGCATGTGGGAGGGTCTTTGTTGATGGTCTCTAAGGTGAACAATAGTCCGCCCTTCAAGCCATTTATGACCTGGCCATGCCTCGTTTTGCATCTTTATTCCTCAATAATGTTCGAAGAGTATTTCAGAATTAGTATGGGTTACTTTCCTACCGTTATCTACGACACTTCCAATTACTNGGCATCCAGGCAATTTGTTTTCTAGCCATTTACAAACATCATCCGCAACATCTGCTGAAACGGCCACTATCATTCCACAACCCATGTTGAAAGTTCTGTGCATTTCTCTGTCAGTTACGTTTCCATTCTCTTGTATCCAATNGAATTCAGGCAGTATTGGTAACGGATTATCGATGTGCCAGCCAAGGCTATCATGTAATCTCAATAAATTGGAAAGCCCTCCTCCNGTTACGTGACAAATAGCATGAATTTTTGACGAATCGCAAGGCCCGTTTTGAATTAATCCGACTATTTCGTCGCAGTATATTCTAGTTGGATTCAAAAATATCTCTCCTAAGGATACGTTTCCTTCAGAGAACCTCTCTATTCTGCTTTCGATTATTGGGAAGGGAGCATCATCTGACCAATTTGCTCCACAATGCTTGACCACATTTCTTACCAAGGAAAAGCCATTTGAGTGTACTCCAGATGAAGGAAGCCCAATCAGGATATCGCCTTCTTGCAGNTTTGAACCAGTGATTTCTTTTCCTTTAGGAAGCCAGCCTAACGCAGTTCCAGAGAGGTCTAATTCATTGACAATTCCGGGTAAACTTGCAGTTTCCCCGCCTGCTAGAGTAACCTTCGCTCTTCGACAAGCCTCGGCAAGAGATTTACCGATTTCTTCGTGGACTTTCGGGTCAGGTTTTGGAACGGCGATATAATCTACAAATGCGATAGGTTCTGCACCTACACACAATAAATCATTCACGTTCATAGCCATACAATCAATACCTACTCCATGCCACTGATTCATTACTGTGGCAATCGATAGTTTTGAACCAACTCCATCAGTTGCTAATGCCAAATAATTATCACCGAATTCTATTAGTCCCCCGAAACCTCCTGGCAAATCCACTGGAGCTCCAAGTGACCCAGGTTTACGAACCGAATTGGATAAAGCAGAAACTAAAGCGCCTACGGCATTACCTTCTAAGTCGATGTCAACTCCACTACTCGCATAGTCAAGGCTGTCTGCCATGTGAGTTACGAAATGAATCAACCTCATCATTATGCCGACTGAATTTTATTTGCTATCCANGGTAATGATAAGTCCAATCTGTGATCTATTCCGCTATGAGTGCCATCAAATTCTTCCCAAACATGTTCAACATTCAATTCTTTCATTCTCTGATGGAGTTGTTTTAGTCCGTAATGGATATTGTATTGGTCTTTATTTCCAACATCAATCCAACAAGCAGGGAGATTTTGGTGTTCCTCTACCATGTAGAGTGGNTCCCATGATTTCCATTCNGCCCACCGNTTTTCATTGAAATTACAATTTTCNTCTACAGGCAACTCACCATCACTNAAGGTTGACGCCATTGCAATCAACATTAAGGTGTGGAAATCGTCTCCAGACAGGGATTTACATTCCTTTGCGTGTTTTAGGAACGCGTCTTTACCGCCAAATTTTGCAAGATGAGTTAGTGCGTTTGCCATTTCTATACCGAAGACTAACTCAAAACCACAATCTCCAGAATGACAAGCAACTGCTTCCCAACANTCATCTAACATTCCTCTAACAAGNGAACCATAACCTCCGCTNGATTTTCCAACTAATCCGAATCCAGAAACATCATATCTTTCCAAAATNTGATTCCTCAAATCAGTTTGCAGCCATTCGCCCCAATTCCCCATTATCTCTGAATTAATGAACTGATTTCCGCCTAAACTAGTGAACGTATCNGGCATTACTAGAACGGCCGGCATCATCTTACCTTCNCTCACAAGNCGCTCATGACGCTGNGGAAGTGTTTCNGNAAAGGCTCTCCAATTTGCTCTTCCGAAACCAGTGCCTGTAAAGGGTGCCAGATAAATTATGCAAGGCAAAGGCTCCCCATTATTTGGCGGTATGTGAACCATAACCTCTCTTAATTTCGGGTCTCCAAGTTTGTTTTCGAGATTATCAGAGTAAAACGAAAATCTCTCAATTGTTCCATGGATGGGTTCAAATGAGTGCTCGGGCATGTTCCTGCGATGGGCATCTACAAGATGTGTTTGGCGGTCCTCCAATGGAAGCGTATGGAGGTTGTGTAATGCGAATNACTTCCAGTGGAAACGAGGGGGAAGAAATTTTTTCCTCAATCATTATAGGTGGTCGCCAATCGCTGATAATGTCCAGTAGGGGGGAAGTGTATGACAATTCAGGAATTTGACTTGCCAGCAAGATGGCGTTCTTTTTTGGTCGATAACTACAGTGAAGCAATACACAACCTTGANGTTTCTTGGCCGGATGTTCAATCTTTAGAAGTATCATACAGGGACGTAGAATCATTTGATCCGGACTTTGCTTTGTCAATCGTCGAAGAACCAGAGAACAATACGCAAGCGGCNAATCAAGCACTAAGCCTACTCCTTGCTGAATTAGGATCTCCTAGAATCATTTCATTTGTAAGAATAATTAATCTCCCATCTGATACAACTAGAAGTGTCAGACAACTTCGTTCAGAAGATTTAGGCACGATGATTTCAGTTGATGCTATAGCAACAAAAATTGGCAAGGTTTTGCCTAGAACATATGAGGGCGTATTCGTTTGTATAGCGTGTGGCCACTCGATTTCAGTTGCTCAGCCGAACGAACAGGAATTGATTGAGCCAATCGAATGTTTCGAGATTGATGGAGGATGTGGAAGGAGAAAAGGGCAAACAAGGTTTGTCCAACGTGTCGAGGAATCAATTCTTATCAATACTCAATTTATTGAACTCCAAGAGCCTCCTGAAAATTTGAGAGGTGGTGTCCAGCCGGAGCGAATCCTTTGCATTGCAGAACACGATTTAGCAGGAAAACTAAACCCAGGAGATAGAGTCACGGCTAATGGTATGTTATTTGTTCGATCTCAAAGGAAATCAGGTAAGGAGACTCCAATATTCGACATATTTTTGCGAATACATAGTATTGAAAGAGATTCAATACCTCTGGAAGAAATACAAATTTCTGATGAGGAAGAAAGCCAGATTAAGGAACTTGCAAGAAATGAAAAAATTCATGAAATCCTTACGAATTCTATTGCTCCATCAATTTTTGGAATGAAAAGACAAAAGGAATCTTTGATGCTTCAACTNTTTGGAGGCGTTGCNTCTAAGGCTAAAGATGGAACAAGGCTTAGAGGNGATATTCACATCTTGNTGATGGGAGACCCNGGTGTTGCNAAATCCCAGTTACTTTCATACATGTCNCAAATTTCACCAAGAGGGAGATTTACCTCTGGAATGTCCGCATCAGCGGCCGGTCTGACCGCAGCTGCTGTCCAAGACTCCGCTGCAGAAGGAAGGTGGACATTAGAAGCGGGAGCTCTTGCATTAGCAGATTTGGGTCTTGCAGCAATTGACGAATTCGACAAAATGAATGAAAACGATAGATCATCAATGCACGAAGCGATGGAACAACAGCGAATTTCTATCTCCAAAGCAGGAATAAATGCCACACTTTCAACCCGCTGTGCAATTTTAGCAGCAGCAAACCCCAAGGCTGGTAGATTTGAACCGGTTTCTGAAGTTCCCTTCACTCAACAGATAAACCTCAAACCGGCGCTAATCTCTAGGTTCGACGTTATCTGGTTGTTAACAGACCAACCTAAGGCAGAATTTGATACCATGATAGCCAATCATATCATGCAAAATAGAGGTGAAGCAACACCTGAGATTTTGATTGAACAAGGTAGCGAAGTAGATCCTNCCAAAGTAGCCAATACCGAAGGCGTAAACGAGAAAGATGGAATTGTAAATCGAGATTTGATTAGAAAATATGTAGCATTCGCAAAGAGGACAATTCATCCACAATTGACAGATGATGCTCAAGATGCACTGGCAAAATTCTACGTTGAAACTCGCAGGCAAGGAGGGGAATCAAATGATTCGATTGCAATATCAGCAAGAGCAATTGAAGGATTATACAGGCTTGCGCAAGCATCTGCAAGAGTGAGACTATCACAAGAAGCGACCATGGAGGATGCGGAAAGAGCAATCAGAATAACCAAAACATGGCGATATGAATTGATGGGGGATAATTTCGATGAAACTACAATTCAGTCAGGTAAGAAAGCAACTGCACGAAATCGTGAGAGAACAATTTTAGAAATCGTCAAGAGAATACATCTTGAAACCGGTGAAGTGGTTGCTTTGATGGATGTTTTCACAGAAGCAGGGCGACTAGACATTACCAGAGACGTCGCTGAAGATTTGATAGATATGCTCTGCAGGGATGGAAGATTGATGCGTCCAAGTGGCTATGACACACTTCAACCNGTTTGAACGATGTTCTGATAATTAAGACCTCATACCGGTGATTGCATGGAACCTAATGGTGATGTTNCNACACCTTCCAAATTGGACCCAAAGTCCCTTGGTTTCATGTGTGGTATCGAGGTACATCAACAGTTAGCAACAGGTAAACTTCACTCTCGGCAACCTGGTGAAATGCATGATGTGACAATTGATACAGTTCCAGAATCATGGCCAAGAGTTAGGAGAAAATTACGCTCTGCAGTAGGGGAAGGCGGAAATGTGGATATTGCTGCAAGATTCGAGGCTCGTAGGAATCGTTCATTCATCTATTGCAAGTCTCCAAATGCGGGATTAATCGAGTTAGACGATCAACCTCCTCTTCCTCATGACGACCAAGCGTTGGATATTGCCCTAACAGTTTCAGCTATGATTAATGCTCACCCCACACCTCTTCTTCAAACTATGAGAAAAACAGTCATCGATGGATCAAATACTAGTGGGTTCCAAAGGACAACACTGGTTGCTACCGGAGGCACTTTAGATACAGATGGTGGCCCTGTTGGCGTTGATGTATTGTGTCTTGAAGAGGACAGTGCTAGGAAGTTAGATAGCGAATTAACACCAAATGGCGAAATAGTAACATGGAATTTAGATAGATTAGGAATCCCTTTGATTGAGATTGCCACCTCGCCAGACATAGTATCGCCCGACCANGCTAAGCAAACTGCGATTGCTCTAGGTAGAACACTGAGAGATACAAGAAGAGTAAGGAGAGGGCTAGGTAGTATTCGACAAGACCTCAATGTTTCAATTATGTGCGGAGACAGGGTTGAGATCAAAGGCTGTCAGGATTTGGAATGGATTCCAAAGATAATCAGGTGTGAAATGGCACGTCAGCTCCATTTTTACAGACTTGCGAATAAATTGCGCACCCATTACGAATTACCATTATTGACGCCGGATAGAACACTAGAATCAGAAAATGTCGAATCCTTCTTGAGGNAAAAAATACAATTCAGCCTCGAAGACGTTTCAGATGTTTTTTCAGATTGTGAATCAAAGATGGTCAAAACTGGCCTTGAGAAGAATTACCATATGATGGCACTACCTTTGCCTGGATTTTCAGGCCTTATTGGAAAGAAAGAATTCGATGAAGATGGAGCCCAAATGCCGCGACTAGGAAGGGAGTTAGCAGGGGCAGCAAAGCTTGCAGGTGTAGCAGGAATCTTCCATTCAGATGAATTGCCAGCATACGGAATTGAACAAAGCCATGTTGATATTGTAAGATCAAAATTATCAGATGTTGATGCTTTTGTGCTATGTCTCGCACCAAAATGGCAAGCGGATTTAGCATTGGAAAGCGTACATAATAGAGCGATAATGGCTTTCGATAGAATCCCTAAGGAAGTAAGAAATGTAGTGATTAAGAAAGGCTCCCCTGAAGATGGAACTACTACTCCTATGCGACCATTGCCNGGNGGAGCGAGAATGTACCCTGAGACCGACATTCCTCCTCTAAAAATATCACAAGAAAAGTGGGCTGATATTTTAGAAAATTTACCTATGACCCAAGAAGAAAGGCATGATAGGTTGTCAAAATATGATATCAGCCAAGACCAGATTAAACAGTTAATTTCTCGAGAACTTGATGACCATTTTGTAGCCCATGCCAATGGTTTGCCATTCAAAGCATGGGCGACTATGATTTTAGAAAATCAAGCTGATTATGGTCTAATGGCACTAATTCTAGCGGCAAAAGAACAAGGAATCTTGACTAGAGAGGGAATAAATCCGATATTATCTCATTTTGAAAACGAATCACCATCAATGAAGCAGATAGAATCTATCGCAGAAGAAATGGGTTACAAGCCAGCAGATGCAGGGGACTTACTTTCTATTGTTGAAAAAGTGGTTGAAAGTAGATTGGATTTTGTCCAAGAAAAAGGCATGGCTGCGATGGGTCCTTTGATGGGTTTGGTAATGAAAGAATGCAAGGGTGCTGCTGATGGAAAACAGGTTAGCACGCTCCTCAGAGAAGTAATTCAGAGGCATGTTTGATGAAGAAAATTGCTCTTTATTTAGCAATAGTTATTTTTCTAACAAGCACAGTTAGTGCATCATTTTCAAAAAATATTTCTTGGGAAAAAGATTTGGAAAATGGCTATATCACCACATCTCCGATTATTGTCGATGAACAAGTTATTGTCAGAACATCGGGATTCTGGTCTGGAAATGATAGACCGAACATCTATTCATTTGATTTAGAAACAGGTGAAGAAAATTGGAGATTCAGAAGTAATACTTCAGTCAATCATGACATGTCTCCTTTGTTGCATGTCCCCTCTTCTTCGGGCTTATGTGGCTCATGGTCTGAAATGATAGTGACCGGGTGGTCAGACGGCAAGATTACAGCCTTACGAATTTCTGATGGCAGTCTAATTTGGGAAGCACAGACAGAGGTAGAAATTTGGGGTATAACAGGCTCCATGGCGATAGACGATGACCATCTAATTGTTCCAACGAGGTCTGGAATTGGCTCGTTTTGCCTAGCCGATGGAACCGTAAAATTTCATACGAATCTAAATGAATTAGGTTGGAGGAATGGAGTAACTGTTGATGCTGAGAGGTATCTTCTCGGTAATGAAAACGGTTCATTGTATTCGGTAACAAATGAAGGAATAGCTACTAAATTGCATGATTATGATGGGAAAATTAGGCATGCTCCGTTGGTAACTAACCTAGGGATTTTGGTTCACGTTCAACTAACAAGCGCTTCTGAAATTTATCTGAATGATTCGTTGATTTCAACTGAGGGTTCATCACCTGCAATACCGCTTCAACAAGGGAATGACATTTATTTGGGAACAAGTAACCATGTCATCAAGATGAGTTGTTCGAACGTTTGTGAGATNGTTAGTAAACAAAATTTCCATACAAATGGTGAGATAACCAGCATAACATACAACGGGGAAAAAGCGGTTAGTTTCCCGAGAAATAATCAAGATGGAGGATGGGGAGTTAGTACATTTGAATCTGACATAACAGTTCTCTTCAATGAAATTGGAACTTACACTACTGCAGGCATTTTCTCCACGGAAGACGGAATACTTGCTTTTGGAAATGATAACGGAATACTATTTGTTCATGGAAGCGAATCAGAAGAAACTACTGAACAAGAATCTACGGCACTGGCCGTAGTCATAGTTTCTATTTTAGCGATCATCGTCCTTCCACAGGTTTTCAAAACTAACAAAAAGGTTGGAAAGGAAGTAACTCTTATTTTCATAGTTCTAATTCTTGTATTCCCTCAATTCGCTGAAAATTGGTCGAAAGAAGTTCAAAAACTAGGCCCGGAGAGTACGGACTGGGAAGATGACTGGCCTGATGAATGGCTTGGAACCCAAGTATTAGTTATTGAATTTGAAAACGAGCAAATTGAATTTGGTGGATTTACAGGATTCAATACGGTTGAAGAACTAACGGTTTATGTTACGTCGCAAAACAACATCTCCATTGTTACAGAAGAACACGAATTAGGTCTTTGGATTACCTCGTTCAATGGGGAGTATGGAAATGGCTGGGAGTTCAATATTGATGGTAAACGTTCTTCGCTCGGAATGACATCTGCAAGCATAGAAGAAGATAGCGTTGTAAGATGGATGCCAGCGTGAAGTTCAAGACTCATGCCCTCTCAGGTCTCAATATGGTACTCACAGATGGCGTGCATGGTCCATCCTTGGCACCGACAGAGATGTTGTTGCTAAATGTGGGGATTATCACGGTATGCTACGCACTATTGTGTAAACCATCCTTTGGAGATAAGAAAGGGATTATCACTCTTACAATTTTCACTCTGGTTGCAGCAGCAAGTAGAGTTGTCTTGGAACCATTTCCTAATGTTCAACCTCTCACAGTAATGTGTTTACTCATGGGTGCTTGTTTGGGAGCCAGAAGAGGAATGGCCTTTGCGGTAATGGCAACAATGCTATCCAACATTATTCTATCACATGGTTACTGGACAATATTCCAAGCTAGCGGTTGGGCATTTATTGCATTCATAGGTTCTAAAATCAATATTGTTTACAACAATGAGTTGGCTATGAAGAAATTAATCATTAGTTCGGCATTTTTGTCAGTTCTGTTTGATTGGTGGGTGTCGCTATCAGTATACCATGTAGGAATGTCATCAACAGAATTTTTGATTTATTTACTGAATGGCATACCTTTCGACATCATGCATGCTATGGCTAGTATATTCACCGCAGTTTGGTTTGCACCAGCAATAGTCAAATTATTGCAAGACTATTCTACTCCAGATTTACAAGAAAATTCAGTTGGTGAAGTCGATGTCATCATCGCCTGATGAAGTAACTATGATCTTAGTCGTAAGAGACGACTTGAAATTATCTAAAGGAAAACTTGCGGCTCAGTGCGCCCANGCTGCAGTTGATTGTGCACTAAAAGCGAGGAAAAAAGCACCGAGATTATTTGAACGTTGGAATAATCATGGTTCTAGAAAAATCGTAGTCAGAGCAGAAGACGAGACACATCTAAAACAGTTGTACGCAAAATCACTTGCAGCAGGATTAGTATCGCATCTTGTAAAAGACGCAGGTAGAACTGAAATCCCAGCAGGTACAACTACAGTTTTAGGGATAGGCCCTGCAACAAGAATGACAGTGGATGCAATCACGAGTGACCTGAAACTGCTTTGAATCAATCCATCTTAGCACGTATATGCGCGAACACCCTTCCGGCCGAGTCGATGTCCGCAGCGACACCATAACTCAACCAACTGCGGCGATGCGTGCAGTCATGGAATCAGCGATAGTTGGTGATGACGTATTAGGTGACGACCCCACTGTAATAGAATTGCAAAACCGTGTTGCAAAGATGTTTGGAAAAGAGGCAGCATTATTCGTTGCTAGTGGAACAATGGCGAATGCAATTGCTCTGAGAACTCACACTTCTCCTGGTGATGAAATTGTATGCGACAAAACAGCGCATATTTACAGATATGAGGGAGGAGGTTATGCAGCACTCTGCGGTGCATCAATTGCGTTAGTTGAAGGCGAGGGCGGAATAATGACGGCTGACCAAGTCAAATCTGCAATAAGAAAAGCAGAGGGTTCAGGCTCACATTACCCTGACTGTACTTTGGTTTGCGTAGAGAACACCTCCAATCTTGGAGGCGGTGCATGCTATACTCAAGAGGCATTGGATGAAATTGCGGCCGTAGCAAAACAAAATGGGTGCTCAACTCATATCGACGGCGCTAGAATATTCAACGCATCAATCGCTACAGGAGTTGATGTTGCAAGGATGTGCAGAGATTATGATTCTGTTTCAATTTGTTTTTCCAAAGGACTAGGAGCGCCAGTAGGTTCAGTACTCGTAGGCTCTCAAGAATTCATTAACAAAGCACACAGATGGAGAAAAATGTTTGGAGGAGGTTGGAGACAAGCAGGCGTTCTTGCAGCAGCAGCATTGTTTTCACTAGACCATCATGTGGAACGACTATCAGAAGATCACATTCGAGCACGACGTGTTGCTGAAGAAATCAATAAAATGGAAAAATTTAGTGTCGATTTAGATGCAGTTCAATCAAATTTAGTTTATGTCAACTATTCAGGAGATGCAAAACAATTAGTTGAATCCCTTGCTAATTTTGGAATTGATATGTTTGATCTTCCTTACAACAGAGTGAGAGTTGCCATACATCTTCACATAACAGATGAAGACGTAGACCGAATTATTGCTGCTTTCGCTGAGCAGTAATTGCAGCAACCATGCTGATTGCAATTACACTGACGAAGCTAATGCTTGGTAAAGAGGACTCATCATCTCCATCATCACCTTCAACAGGTGTTTTTGGTTCAACTTCCTCCTCTGGTTCTGGTAGAATTACTTCATGAATCAAATGGATTTCCAAATCGTCGCCATCATATGCCAGAGGTAATGTGATTTCTTTAGTTCCGGATAATTCTGAACCTAATTCAATTATCGACCTCACACTCTCATGATAGTAATTTTCACCATTGCTTCCGTCTGGGAAGTAAGCAACATCTTCTACAACCCAAATTGAGGAATTAATGGTGCTGTTTGCTGGGAAATTCTCCATGTTAACTACAAGATTCCATGTAACAATTGCACCAGATTCACCTGTTGGTGCAGTGTAAGTAAGCGAAGAAGTGCCTTCACCTAGATTCAAAGGATGATTTCTGAGATTTGATGTGAAGTCATTCTGTAGACTTTCAGAATCTGGAACGCTTCCGATTTGCATCAATGTTCCGTTGAAAATTACCGTTGGGGGCAATCGGTCGTCATATCTTGCAATCCACCTATCGTCTCCTTCTTGCGAACCTAGTGGGTCTTCATTTTCATTTATGTATCTGTGAAAGTGATATTGTTGCATACTTTCATTTTCTTCTACATCATTTAGGGCATGTTCGACCTGCACACAGTTTGTGCACCATGTTGCTGTATAATCCTCGACAATCGCTGGCATTTGCTCGAAACTCATTGATGAATTGTACGAATCATTTGCTAATACATGGACTCCTCCAAATACCGCACCCTGACCTTCTACAGAGGTTGCTTTTCCTGCTTGTGATGAAGGAATGGAAGATAATATCAACAACATTGAAAAAATGATCACAGAAGTCCGCATACAACCACCCAGTAGATACTTACATTCAACTGTTATCACACAATTTAATGCATGGGTTCAAGAACCATTGTCGCTAAGATAAACCGTTAGGCGGGGATTGCAATGATGTCTGATACAGAATCTGTTTCACAAGGAGTCACGATGGAAGAGACCCCGTCTGGAAAGATTGTGCCGGAATGGTTGTTTGAGTCTCTTGTCTCAGGGAAAAGATTGATGATAATTTATCCCTCAGAATCCTCCAGAAAAGCAACTATAGACGCTTTATACAAAGCTGACGGATTTGGTTTAATTGACACTACTTTACATCTGACTCTGAAAAGATTAGTTTCAATCCTTCATTTAGATTTGAGACTTCCGTCTGTGATGGATGATGATGGTATTTTGTTTGAAAGGACTCATGAAGCATTGGAAAGAGCATATCAGGATTTCAAGCTTACAAGCCTGATGAGCAATCCTAAGGCTAGATGGAGCAGGTCAAAAAGTAGGAGGCTGTTATCACTTTACAGAGAAGTATCTACCTTGAAAAATCCGTGGAAATGGCAAGAAGACCCGGGTGCTAAGGTTTGCGATGAGGTATTGCGCAATCTTGGAAAAAGTTTCAATTCAACACATCCACTTAGAGTAGAACGCGATGTTTTAGACAAATTAGCGATGGCAGAAGAGCCCCCATTTAGCATATCTGATATTGAAGGTATCGTGATGCTAGATCACCCAACAGGAATTAGCGAAGTAAGGCTCGAATTGCTAAATCTAATTTCACGATTTACAGGTGTTCACCAATTAGTAAATCCTGGTTCACACCGACTTGGATATCACGGCGAATTTATACATGATATCTCTTCAGTTGCTTCCTCAGAAGAATTACCGAATTGGATTCCAGAACACGAGATTGTAAAATCTGCCGATGTTGAAAATTGGAAAACAGAAATTGGGGTTGAAAACAAGACTTCAATCCACCGAATTACAATTGAAAGAGAATCGGATGAAGTTTTGTCCATCGCTAATATTATTCCAAAATTATCAGGGAACACGGTCATTGTTTCAGGCGACCCCCAGGCATTAGCAGACAAGCTAGAACCTCATCTACACAATTATGGCATAAAGATAGGTGCACAGAGTAAGAAATTAATCCAAATCCCAGGTATAGCACAATTACTTGAACTAATGAAGATTTCAAACGGAGAAGAGGCTTGGTCATTGTCAAGACTTGTTGATATTCAAGAACAAATTGAACTTCCAATAGACCTCTCATTTACCGATTTACTACATCCAAAATCTGAGGAATGGAAGCCTAAACTTCATCCAGAGGTTATGATGGAATTGGCAAGAGGATTCCATCTGCTAGGGGGAAAAGGAACACTATCACGGTGGTTGTCAACGCTGGCATCTGCTTCTCCGAGAGCAGGCATTGATAAGTCAAAAAGAATGCAAGAATTAGAAGAATCTCAATGGTGGCTAGCAGCCTTTGCAAATTGGATGAAACCCATCCTTCCATCGTATGATCAAAAATTGGATTCTAGATTCAATATAGGCTGCTCAAGCGAAGAAGATTTACCTCTTCCGACACCCCCAACAAACGTAATCGACTGGTTTAACTCCCTAGCAGAAAAAATAAGTTGGGATGTATTGGCTGCAAGAACCTCAATTTCAAAGAATTCAATCAAAGGCTTGCAGGTATTTTATTCTACTATTTCCAAATTATCTCTCGAAGGATTTGAATTTTCAAACACGGATATAATCGAAGTCGTTGAAAGCATCGTTCAAAATACAGAAATCTCTTCACCAAGAGGTAATGATTCCAACATATCAATCATGGATTACTCTCAAGCATATGGGTTGAATCCTGATACCATTATTCTATGCGGGGCAGATTCAAACAAATGGTCAATGAAAAATTCACAAGTACCATGGTTAGATGAAAATGTTCGAATGAACCTTGGATTACATAGACCTGATGAACCGCTAAGAAAAGGAAGACATCAAATCAAACATTTTCTTAACTGTGCAAAAAATGTGTTATTGATTGACGCTACTCTTGAGGATGGTATCGAGTTCTCTGGACCTTTAGATGAATGGGTAAATAATCTAATTCAAACTGGTGATTTAGATTTGTTAAATGAACCACCTGAGTTTATACACGCTGATGATTGGCACCCCGAAACACCTAACAGAGCATGGGAATGGAAGACTATTGATGATGAAACAAGACTTGTTTTCAGAGTCAATTCAATGGAAATAATCGACAATAATGTAATCACACACAGAAGTGGCAATTTACCTAGGGATTCAATCCAAAGATCTGGAACTTCAATAATTGAACAAAGGAAACCAGAGCAAGAACCGATGAACATAAACGGTATGCTATTTTCTGCAGAAAAAGAAATTCTAGAAGATCAAATCGACCGACGTAACCTTTCTCCTGAATTAGAAGAAGGAGATGTTCATCCCTTCAAAGAAGCGCCAAATCTGATTGTAACCTCTGGGTTGAAATTACTACCCTCGAAATATTCTCTTCCCAACGGAAGGATTGCAACCGAATGGCCCCATCTCGGGTTACAAGGAGAAAAACACAAAGGAATCCCAATAGACCCTAGACCACTATCTCCTCCTTCCACACAATTTATGGAAATAGATTCGATTTTGGGAAGAGGCAAA
This sequence comes from Methanobacteriota archaeon, assembly GCA_002727515.1. The sequence goes on along the minus strand of PBXF01000015.1, from coordinate 63,019 downwards.
TCAAAACTTCAACCACCTAAAGTATGGTCTCAAGGAAGGCTACAATCATGGTTAGATTGCCCTAGAAAGGCATGGTATGAGCGGCATAAATACGTTGCAAAGGAGGATAAACTTCGAGAAGATTTAGCAGCAATAACTAGAGGCGATATAGTTCATCAAGTCGAAGAATCAATTCTCAGAAGTCATGGATTGGATGAGCAAAAAATTCCAACTTATCCTGTGCCACTACATCTTGGATCATTAAAGGAAATTAATGATGCATGGGAAATCGGTTTGGAAACAGTAAAACAGATCGCAACTTGGATGAAAAGAGTAGATGGAATTGCCGCTCATCGCTGCCGAGATTTAGTTGGCGTAAGCCCCAAAACTTGGAATGAATACATAGAAGGAGAAACTCAAATTTCTATTGGAGGAAGATTGGGTAGAATGATTATCGCAGATTATGCCTTACAAAGTGCAAGTCCAATAGCTTGCGAATGGGAAATTTCAGTTGGGGGCAAAAATTTCGCCAACGTATCTCTTCCTGAATCTGATGTGGACGTACTTATCAATGGTAGAATCGACAGAGTTGACGAAGTAAATCTTCCATATGATTTGGTCGACAAGGATGCTGCTGAAATAATACCTCTAGATTTTGAACTAGACAAACCCCCAAAATCAAAAAGATTGGTTGTAATTAGGGATATTAAATCAGTAGATGGTTCCAAGGATAACGATGACCATAAGAGGCACATGAAAGCCATTTTCCAAGAATTACAATTAGCATTGTATGCTAGAGCGTGGGAGATTTCAAACCCAGGTGACAGAGTTATTGGAGTAGGTGTAACAACAGTTGGAAACAATACAATTCACAGGATAGAGTTAGATCCAGAGTTCCAGCAATATGCTGAGTTATTAGAAATTGGGACGATTACTAACTATACACATGGACACTATCGCTTACCAGGTGAAGATGCAGAATTTTCTTCCAATCCCTTTAGAGCTTGGATGAGAGAGAGAATTACCACTGCAACAAGGGTAATCGACGGCGTAAAGGCTGGTAATATCCATCCTGAGCCTTCTACTGATACTTGCAAATATTGTGGAATATCTGATGCATGCCCAAGTGCAAAAAGAGGTGATAATTGATGGTAGATTTCAACCGTTCACAATCTCTTGGTTTGGATGTTGACCGCCATATCGCCATTGATGCAGGAGCGGGTACAGGTAAGACGACCGTTATGGCTAGTAGGTACATTCAACATCTATTATCAAGACAACAGAGGTCTACAATTTTACTACCACCTGCACCAAGAATTCCACTTCAAGGCCAAGGGGCAATAAGATGCCCAGCAAGGGAACGAACGTCGTTAGAGGAATGGCCGGGATTGCTTCCTACTGAAACGGTTGCAATCACATTTACTCGTAAAGCGGCTTCTGAATTAAAAGCCAGAATTAGAAAAGAGATAACAAAATTGAGAGCACAAAAACCATCCAAGGAAGATGAAATAGGGGTTCACGATACAAGATTGAGAAATCAAGGTGATGTTGCGATGCTGTTATCGCTTCTTGATGATGCTCCAATTTCAACTATCGACTCATTCTTATCCTCGATTGTTACTCCATGGATTGGTTTAGTTTCAGAAGATCCAGCAACAGAACAGATAGATGAAGATTCTTCAATAATATTGAGAGAAGAGGCAATAAGAGCCGCTTGGAGATTACAGAGTAGCACCGATGGAGTAGAACTAGGACTAACCGGAAATATCGAAGGTTTCCTTGAATCAAGAAATCGTCTTTCAGTCCTTCTCGGAGGACAAAATTCGTCAGCAACCGTAGTAAGAGGGATGCTAAAGAAGTCATTATTCGTCGAAGAAGCTTCACGTAAATTGAATATTGAAAATGTTACAGAACTTAATGTTGAAGATTTCGAGTCACTATTCATAGATCCTGTAAGCGATTTTATTGATGATTGGTACGATGAATTTAGGCCACTAATAACTCAGTGGTGTAACCACTGGTTAGATGGTAGCGCAGGGTTCATTTTGGGTGCGGATGAACCCGTCGGTATGACAAGATTTCGTTACATTCAATATCTTTGTACGATTTCTTGCGATAGCCAAATCGAAAAATTGCAATGGATATGGCTAGTTTCCCATTCAATAATTGCAGAATCTAACTTGAAAAAGATGAATTGTAAACCACTTCATCACCACAGACCTCCAAAGAGTAAGGGTTGGCCATCTGGAATCTTGTCTAATAGGGATTGTGAATTAGCCAAAGATGTTCAGACACTTATTCTTACAAACGTTAAGACAGTATCAGATGAGATTAGGGAAATTATGGCTACCAATGAGGCCTTTTTACTGAGGAATCTAGGCAATGCCTCATTTTTATTCAACCCTGTAATCAATACGCCTGTGGAAGTTCCTGGCCAACTTGCGCATCCTCCTCGACTGGATTTACCACTTCCGCAAATACCTCCAGCAAAGGAATTAAGACTATCAACACAACTTGAATTGCAAATCATAAGTGATTTATTTGTTGTTCACAAAGGGATAAGAGAGATTCTAACTAAATTAAAAGCGATTGAGGGAGTAAGAGACCACGATGATATGCACAGGTTAGCAGAAGACCTTCTCCTTACAAGATGCCCTTCCGTATGTAGGAAATGGTATCCTCCAAATGTTAGAGATGCCTTGGACTCAATGGGTAACCAGCCGTGGAAAGATGACCACCTAAGTAGAGCGATTACAGCAAGTGAAGGAAATGAAGAAGTACACACAGACCTGATGAGAAGAATAGAATTGCTTCGGAATTTAAGAAGGCAATTTAGAGCCTTTATCATAGATGAATATCAAGATACTAATCCTCAACATTTCCGCCTTTTAGCTAGGTTATGGGGAAGAAGAAAACTAGAGTCGAATGAACCTCCGCCACCTGCAGGAGAATGGGATCCAACAATTTGTATTGTTGGTGACATGAAACAGTCGATATATCGATTTAGGCAAGCAGAAGTCACTGTAATGAGAAGAGCAGTGGGTTATATCCGTCAAATGAATTCTGAAGAATTACTAATGGAGAATAGGCTTCATCATCTTCTGGATAAAGATAGTTCCCGAGACCCCCGTCCAATACCAGGTAAGGGTGGGGAATCTTCGACATTCGAAGTAGCTAGTAAATTGGCATCTTCTGATGCTAAAAGGCCGGATCGAATTTCATTTGCACTGGACGATTTTGATAAGAAATTACCTCAAACCTCTCAAGATAAAAGGGCTGAAGGCCATATCGAAATGTCCACAAATTATCGAACTTCACCTAAATTATTACATGCAATGAATGATATTTTCCAAGATACATTCGATTCTAGACATCATACTCTTCCTGGCCCATGGCATGCAGAATCCCAGAATTTATTGGCTGGCAGGAAAGGTTTTGATGATGGTAAATTAGAATGGATTTTACCTGCGAGAACCAGTGAATTAAGATTAGAAATGAATCCTAGCGTTCCCAAAGACCCATTTGTTCATGAAGGATCTAATGATTTGGAATTGTGCGCAGATTTACTAGCGAAGCGCTTATCCTCTTTATTGAATAAATCAAAAGCCCAGATTTATGATTCTGAGGCAAAATCTTGGATTGACGTTACTGAACCCGAATCAAATCTTAGACCTCAAGATATTATGATTCTAGTAGCATCGAGAAAAAGAATACCGCTATTAGTTCAAGCGCTTGAAAATCATGGGATTCCAGCTATGGCCGATAAGCAAGGACTTCTACTAAATCGGCCTGTAATCAAACCGCTAATGTCATTGTTACAATTATTGGTAAACCCAAATAACAGGGTGGCTGCTCTTGGTGTTGCACGTTCAGTGATATTCGGTTTGAACGATGAAGAGATTTCTAAATTTATTGGAAATAAAGATGAAAATCAATTAGACTTGTTAATCGAAAATAGTCCAAATGAGAAAGTAAAATCGCTGTTTGAAAGAATAAGATATCTCCAAGAGAATGGCATGCTCAGAGAAGCAATTGATGCGGCAATAGATTATTCTGATTTGCTATATTATTTCTCTAAAGAAGGAGATAGGCAGGATGTTGAAAACTGGGTCAATCTCTATGATAAACTTGCTAAATCGTCAGGCAATGATTCAGCAATAACACTGAATCGACTGAATGGATTGGTGGAATTAGGCAAGGATGGGCCAAAGAGTAGTTCTCCGAGTTCAAGCGGCGCAGTAGAGATTTTAACGATTCACAGCTCCAAAGGATTGGAATCTCCAGTTGTCGTTTTGTATGATCTGTTTTCGACAGGAACTAGGGATTCATCATTTGCCTCCTCAGATAATGTACTAGTCACTCCTGATATTATTGCAGGAAGGATTCACCCTTGGCGAGGTGATAAGAAACCAGACAGCGGCTCTTGGGCCTTAGCGAGTATGTTCGATAACGGCCAGCAACTTGCCGAAAGACGAAGACAGTTTTACGTTTCATTAACAAGAGCAAAAAAGCGGCTAATTATTGCTGGAGGCTTACCAAGTTCAAGTATCACAGAAAAAGGTGCAATTCAGATAGAGAGAGGAGAAGGAAGGCAGACTATGGGGGCAATGTTCCTAGACGGTCTTGCACATTCAAGCATAATATCTGGAAACGAAGGCTGCGTTTGGTCTGATGGGGGTCTAGATCAAACTAACAAAACCCTATGTATAAACCCTGGAGAGTTGTACAAAAACTCATATTTGAGGAAAGAATCCTTATCATCGATATCAATATTCCATCAGCCACAGTGTTTCGAGACAAGTAAACCGGAATCTGTTGTTGAGAAATGGAAGAACAGGTTCGAATCACTTCAATCAATAACTGTGGAACCATCTAAAAATAAGCCGATTGATACAAAGTTTACACTACCGCTAGCCTCTCACTCTTTGGATAGTTCGTGGGCATGCAGGAGAAGATATTGGTTAAACTCTATTTCAAATTGGGAAGCTGAACAATTAGAATTTGTTCCTTCAAGCGAGGTAAAATCAGAATGGCCTAAAGCAACCGAATTTGGTTCTCTATTCCATAGGTTGCTTGAGATAGGTTTGCCAAATCCTGGTTCTGATTCTAAAAATCTAGATAGGAGTTGGAAAATTCAGCAAAATGATAAACTTACAGATGATAAAATCTTAGATGAAGTATTGGACCAAAGCTCAATACTTGATTCAGAAATGTTACAGAAAACAAGGGAGAGGTTAGCTCATTTGGGTAAGTTGACTAGAGATGGGATTCTTGGTATTATGACACAAGGCGGCAAATTCGATGGATTCAAGGTTGATGGTTTGAGAACAGAACTGCCATTTTACATATCTATCAATAAATTACCACAAGGAATAACAAGACAAATTTGGACTCCTACAGAAAATGTTGATGCATCAGTAATCCATTCTATTGAGACTATATTCAATGGAAGAATTGACTTAGTGCTAGCCTTAACTGATGAAAACGGAGAGGGCTGGTTACAGGTCGTGGACTCAAAAACAACAGGTTGTTTATCATCATTCAATACAGAAGAATCAGACCAAGGACACGATTTACAATTTGTTGTTGACCCTCTTAGCCCGTTTGCTAAGACAGAGGCAGAAAAGAAAATCCTAAACAAGCATAGATTGCAATTAGCCCTTTATTCATTGGCTCTTGAAGAATCGGAATCTAAGAAATCCGAATCTTCAAGGAGGAAAATTTTGCCACCAGCTATTCATGTTGCAGCATCTGGGAGAGTGGTTAGAATGACAGAAGAGGAATACAAAAAATCCCTAAATGATTTGCATGAACTGATTAATTGGATTGGTGAAGTTACTGCTGCAAGTGAAAATTACACACCTCCAGAAAGACTTTCAGAAGAAAATATTGGTACTTGTCGCCAATGCCCCTACTTCAGTGGCAGCATCAAATTATGTGGGCCTAAAGGTCACCCGCTCGGCCTATCATGACCAGAGTTCCTGGGAAATTTTCACTACCCGCTACTTGATGAATCTCAACATCGGTAAAGCCGGCATTAATCATGTGATTTTTCCATTGGTCAATTGAATAGGTTGTCATGTGAACGCCTACATGCTCGGGCCAGGAAAGAGAATCTTCGTTTTCCAAGTAATGATCCACCCCTGCAACAAAAACTCCTCCTTCAGCAATCCAATCAGTAACGATTTCTTCGAGGAATATTTCAGGTTTAGATAAGTAATACAAGAACTCCATTGTATGAATGAAATCGAACTTCATTTCAGGTTTCCAGCCAGGGAGATGGGCTAGAGAATATTTGCCCTCAGAATCGATATGTTTGGCCTTTGCAATCATTTCACTTGCTCCATCGACCCCTTCTGAATGAGAGGCGCCCATTTCTGAAAGTAATCTTACAACCCAGCCATTGCCACAGCCGATATCGATTGCAGTAAAGCCATCTTTTAGGTGAGGCATTGCTAATTCGATCATAGCAGAAACCGAAGGGTAATGTCCTTTTTCCATCCCCTCGTCCTTTCCAATTTTAGCCCAATCTGAGAACACATCTGTAGCTTTTCTCATCGTCATAAACCTCGCAAAAAATCGATGTCGATAAATCCACCTCCATCGAAAGAAACTTGACCTTGCAATATTTGCGAGTAATATGCAAAAATCTTCAGATTCAATTGATGGAGTTCTCTATCCCAAAATCGAGGCACATTCAACAGGTTTGTTGAAAGTTTCAGAACTTCATACAATACATTGGGAAAGAGCTGGCAACCCAGACGGCGTTCCAGTTATTGTAATTCATGGCGGCCCGGGTGGCGGAAGTCAACCTTCATACAGGCAATATTTCAATCCAGAAAAGTTCGACATAATCCAATTCGATCAGAGAGGTTGCGGACAGTCTACCCCATACGCTGAACTAAACGATAACAACACACAAGCATCTGTTGCAGATATGGAAATGTTGAGAGAGCATTTTGGGATAAATAAGTGGCATGTTTTCGGTGGCTCTTGGGGCTCTACACTTTCTCTAATCTATGCTCAACATCATTCAAACAGAGTGTTAAGTTTGACATTGAGAGGAATTTTCATGTGTAGGAAAAGTGAATTGCATTGGTTTTACCAAGATGGAGCAAGTCACATTTTCCCCGATGCTTTTGATTCTTATAGAGATCATATTCCTCCAGAAGAACAACATAATTTGATTGAAGCATATTATTCTAGGTTAACCAGTGATGATGTGGAAGTTAGAAGGGCTGCTGCGAGAGAGTGGACACGATGGGAAATGGCCACGAGTAGATTATTCCCTGACCCGGAATATTTAGACAAAGCAGAAGATTTAGATTTTGCAGTAGCATTTGCGAGAATTGAATGTCATTATTTCATCAATGGTATTTTCGTTGAAGAGGCATATATTCTAAAAAATGTTGAAAAGATTCAACATATACCAACCGTAATCGTTCAGGGTAGATATGATGTTGTATGTCCAACTAAGAGCGCTTGGGAATTGCACAAATCCCTGAAAAACAGCGAGTTAGTAATTGTTCCAGATGCTGGTCATTCAATGGGCGAAGTTAGTATTGCACGCGAATTAGTTAGTGCAACTGATAAAATTTGAATAGACTAAAGAAGTGTAAAAAAATGGCATCTTCAAGCGTCGGCTTGATATGTAAGGCCAATGTGGATAATAATTAGGCGTAGCCTAAGGTGAGAATAATGTCCGAAACCGGAACCATCACTCCAGAAACACAAATCAAAGATTTAACGGAACGTCTTGAAGAAGAGACTGACCGATTATTGAAATTATATGCTGCGTATGAGCAACAAGAAAAAGAGTTGTTAGATACAAAAGCAGAAGTCGAAGTTTTAGAAAAAGAAATCGTGGAAAGAGAAATAGAAAAAGAAAGTCTTGAAGCGCTTCTAAATGAAAAAGATGCGAGAATCAGAGACCTTGAGATGAAAGCTAGTAAAACTGGTAAGCAAGTGGAACACCTTGAACCAGAATTACAGAAAATGGAAGAAAAATATTCCAGGGAAAAAGACAGGCTCGGCAAGGTATTCTCCATCGCAGAAGAACTCGATAATGACCTACGTCTTGCTGTTGTTGAATTGAATACAAGGGATAAGTGGTACATGAGCCACATGTCATTATTCGAAGACTTGAACAAAGCAATTCAAGAGAGATACCAGATGATCGAAACTGCTGCTGAAGCAGAACGACAATCTCAACACATGGGTAGGGCAATCGCTGAGAGAATGGAAGAAATGGTCGAAGCAAGAGCCGCTGAAATGACTCTTGAAGAGGCACAAGACATTGAAGTCAAAGAACAAGAAGCAACCGAATCATCAGCAACAGATAATGCAGAAGAGGATTCTGATGATGATTGGAGTTGGTCTGAACCAGTTTTGCAAGGAGTGATGGATAAAAACGGCATCACTGACAGAGATGCTTTCGTTGAATTTGCAAAAGCATACGACATGGATGGCAACAAATATCTGAAAGGCTCAGAATTAGGTGCAGCAGCTGGAGATTTCTTAGCAAAAATGAACGGCACAGATACAGAAGAAACTGCTGCTGAACCAGAAACAACCGAAGTTGCAGAGGAACAGTCCACAGAAGAAACTCCCGAAAAAGAACCAGAAGTAACTTGGAGAACTTCTGAAGACCCATGGGAAGGCCAATGAGGTGAGCCCTTGGCTTTACTTGCCCGTGGTGGTTTCCTTCCAGTAATAACCCCAACTCTGATGGGGATTGGATTTATTTTGGTATCTTGGTTTGTTGATCCTCTATATGGAATAGGACCAGGTCTAGGAATATTGATGCTTATGATTGCGGCCTTCTTTGCTAATTTTTGGAGAGATCCCGATAGGCCAATTCCAAGGGATGAAGGAATCATCGTATCTCCAGCAGATGGTCATGTAATGTTTGTAAAAAGAGAAAGAGCGACTGGAAGGCGCCCCTCAAAGGATGAATTATCTAACACAGTTGAGGATGAGCATACTGGAACCTGGTTCGAAAAGCCGTGTGATGAACCACTTAATTTTACTACAGAGCAAAGATGGGAAGCAGTCTCACAAGGAGAAGAAAAATCAACAGATGTATGGAGAATTGCGGTTTTCATGTCTCCACTTGATGTCCACGTGAATCGTGCACCAGTTGCAGGAAAAATAACCCGCATGGAGCACAGAACAGGTAAGGGGAAGAGACGAGGGCCATTCCTTCCTGCATTTAGAAAAGAAAGCGAATACAATGAAAGAGTTAGAACATTATTCCAAAGAGAAGATGGCTTAATCGTTGAGGTAAACCAAATATCAGGCGCATTAGCCAGAACGATAATTCCTTGGAGTTCAGAAGGCGATGAAATGAGAAGAGGTCAGAGATTTGGAATGATACGTCTAGGGAGCAGAGTAGACGTAAGAGTACCTGCTGACAAATTCCAGCCCTGTGTTATCAGCGCAGAGGATAAAAACGACAAGTACCCCAAAGGAGAATTCGTTAAAGCAGGTTCAACAATTCTATACAGAGGTGTTTAGATGAGAATCAAAAATGAGTTACTCCCTTTCATTTTGATGATATTCGTAATAATGCCTGTTGGCTACTATTTTGCAGGCTCTATTGTATACAATGGTGTTGCTTACACCAACACCGATTGCTGGGGTAATTTCGACCAGAATACACCAACGCAATTTGCTCCGCTGCGAGGCGAAGTTCCGTTAAATGAATCTGAAAACAGCGAAAACATTTCTTCAGAAATTATGACAGGACTTTCTGATTATTGGTGGGATGGATATGAAAATGCCACAATAGAAAATAAAGATGAAGACATTTTTCTTTCAGCATGGTTCCTAAAACAAAACGAATCAATGCCCTGGATTATTTTTGTTCATGGAATTAGAGGTTGTAAATCAGACGGAGCACTCCTCATACCTTCTGGTATGATGGCAAAAGCGGGCTTCAATGTCATCGTTTTTGATTTAAGAGATCACGGTGAATCTTCTATTGATGATAATCGAGTTTCAGGTGGTCAAGATGAATGGGCTGACGTTGTGACTGTATTTGATTGGTTAATCGATGAGCAAGGTGCTGAGGCCGATAAAATTGGTTTATTTGGAAACTCTATGGGTGCGGGCACCGTTGCTATTGCTTTCACCTTAGATGATAGGATGCAAGCAGTTTGGTTGGATTCAGGATACTCCGACATGGGAGATATCGTAGTTGAAGAATTAGAATTTCAAGGATATCCAACTTTCTTGGGCGGTGCAGGAATTTTTGCAGGAAAAATCATTGCAAATCAAAATTTAATTGAGTATTATCCACTTGATGCCGGTACCGAAATAGGAGACAGGCACATGTATGTGGCTCACGGAAATCAAGACAAAAGAGTCCGCCCACATCATGGCGAAAAAATGTGCAATGAAGCATTACAAAATGGCAATGAAGAGAACATTGAGTGTTGGTTCAAAGATTCGGTCATTAGATACGATGTTGGAGATGGAATGGAAAGTGATGAACACGTAACATTGATGCTTACAGACACATTGGAATACGAATCTAATATTGTTAATTTCTTCACAACCTCATTAATGTGAAGATATCAATAGACAAATGGAGGTGATTTTATGGCGGAAAATAAACTTACAATGATAGGTTCCTCCTCAGAAAAACCACTAAAAATTCACGATTTGATAAAAGCACCAGCTAATACTCCTTGGGCACAAGAAAGGAAGCATTCTTGGGATGCAAGATTCCCTGCTACTGTTTACTATACTCCCGAGACATTAGCCGATGGAACACCAACAACAGCGCTTACTGTAATTCTAAGAACCAAAGGTTGTCATTGGTGGTGGTCGAGTGGTTGCACATTCTGCGGTTATTTTAACGACACAAGAGACGATGTAACCAGCCAGGATTTACACGCGCAGTGGGAAAACGCCTTGTCAAAATTCGATGATTTTGACAAGATGGGAATGGTGAAAGTTTACACATCAGGAAGCCTCCTTGAAGATCGAGAAATTCCAGTTGATTTCCAAGAAAAAGTACTCCGCGATTGCCATGAAATGGGTAAAGAATTAGTTGTGGAGAGTAGAACTGAACAACTGTCAAAAGAAAAACTCCAATGGGCGACTTCTATAAATCCAAAATTTTCAGTCGCTATAGGACTCGAAGCATACGACGATGAAGTTCTCAAATTCCATGTAAACAAAGGATTCAGCACTAAGAGCTGGGATAAAGCAGTTGAAAATTTGAACCATTTTGGTTTGAGAGTCAAGACATATTTGATGTTCAAACCACCATTTATGAGCGAAGGAGACGCTTTAAATCACGGAGTTAAATGGATTTTAGATGTTGCTGAAAAGAGTGATGAAATAAGTGTAAATCCAATGAATATACAAAATGGTACAGTGATTGATAGGCTGTTTAGAAATAATGAATATCGTCCACCATGGTTGTGGTCTCTTGTTGAGTTGATACATAGTGTTCACCCGCACATCCATCCATCAAATTCAGGAAATGGTTCTGAAGACCAAGTTTGTCGTTTGATTATACACCCGACGGCCGGTGGTAAGATTCGAGGTTCACACAATTGTGGTAAATGCGATGAAGAAGTAGTTGCCGCTATTGAAAGGTATTCAGTAAGTGGTGACATAATGGAATTTGAAGGTCTAGATTGCGACTGTAAAAGCATCTGGCAGGCCGAAATCGACATAGATCGAAACATGCCAATACCACTTGGAGCAGGTATGAATCGTCGTGGAAATACGCTAAATCATCTGCGTTCACCGTAAGTTATTGCTGGTCAATCTTTATGACTCTATCATCGGTGGAGTAATTGACCCCTATGGGGTCAAGGTGAGAAAATGGCCAATTCTACAATTTTGCCAGACGTTTCTGAGGGTGTTGCTGAACCATCTTCATCAAGAATGATTATTGTGATAATGTTTGTTGGACTTGCAGGTTTACTTGCGATGTATAGCAACATCTTCGGATGGGATAATATGCCTGTAATTGGTGAAATTGTACCACTAATGGAAAATCTTGGAGGCTCAGGAATCTGGTATTACCTCATTGGGATATTAGTTGGAACTGGAATGATAATCGCTAATCTTGTCGGGGGCGTCCTTTCGGATTGAGGTGCTATTATGTCAGGAGCGATAACAACCGGAGCAGTAATTCTAGTAACATATCTCGTGTTTGCGAATGTTATACAGAAAGGAATCGGAGGAATGACTCAGCCATTAAGGCAATTTGGGATGTTCTTACTTACAAAGGCAGCAGGTCCAGTGACAGAACTCTTTCAAGAAAAAGAGGGTAACGGCGCTAAGACTTGGATGCAGACTGGTGTATTTTGGTTAGTTCTTGCTGGAGTAGGAGGATTCCTCTCTGCTTGGCATACATACGATCCATCTGCATTAGATTCTCTGTCTAACATCGGTTGGGGCTACGACGATGGTAGTGCTCTAAATTACTTCAACACAGTTGCAATGAGTACAGCAATGTTCGCTATACTTGTTGGTGGTGCCTTGGTTGCTCATGCCAGAACCTGTGGCGCTAAACTAGCTAGTGAAGCCAACGCTTCATTCATTGCTCTAGCATGGACAGGCCAAGTCTTCTTCGGTTTGATTTTAACAGTTCTAGACCACTATGATTTCATTACTTTTGAGACAACTCAAATAGCACTTTATGGGATAGTTTCAGCATTTTTGGCGCTAAGTCTAATGGTCAATTCTCTAATCACTCTTGGAGACAGAGGAACTTCCCCTATATCTGTTCCATCGTGGTTCCTCGTTCTAGGTTTGTTAACAATCATCTTTGGTAAGATTAGCACAGCTCTCGGAGAGTCACTAGATTGGACATCAACAGTTTGGGTCGCCCAGATTATGTTGTCAACATGGGCACCGCTTGCACTGATGTTTGCAGTTGGGTATCATATTCTGTCTCACGTTACAGGTCAGCCAATCTGGTCAGGAAGCCTAACAAAAGCGTCTATGGTTTTGTTATTCGTAACAGTTCCCCCATTCTTCTTAGCAGAATCGAATCATGCAGGCAATCTAACACAGTCTGTTGGAGCTATTTTAGTGACTATGGGATTATTCCCAGTCTTTGCAGCATCTACCAATATGATTGCAACAATGAGAGGCAACGCAAGTGCAGTCGTAGACAGCCCAGGGGCGACAGCAGTTGCAGCGGGTGCAATTATGCTGCCTTTATTCGCAGTAATCGGATACTTCACCGGATTGAATGTAATGATAGGCGATGGATCAATGGCAAATGTGGCTGACGTAATCAACAATTCATTCATGTATGTAATAGGAGGATTATTCTGCTTAGGTGCGTTATTCCATTCATATCCTCTGTCTGGCAAGAAAACGCTAACCGGTTCAGCGGGTATGGCAACATGGCTCGTGATTGCAGGAGGCTTAATCTCTACAATTCTATTCTTGATGTACGGATGGTCAGAAAATGCGCTAATTGAGGCAGAAGTTGAAGATACATCCACAAGCATCAGCGGATTTGCACTAGTTGGTGCATTTGCATTCTATGGTGTTGTAATGGGCTACATAATGGCAGGAAACACAGTTGTTAAGACGCTACTATTTGGCACAAATTCTGAAACTCCTGTATCTAACGTTAGCGATATTACAACGTATAACCTAGTGGATGGAACTACAACCATTAGGTCATTATTGGGTAGAGGAGTTGGTGTTGACACAACACTTGTAATCGGCGGAACTGATGAAGAAGTAGAAGGCGGCTCGACAGTAATAGAAGTATCAGCAGGGTTACACAATGATGAGGTTGACGAATTCCCTGTTGAGCACGACCAAGATTTAGTTGAGTTAACAAAGTGGCTTTGTGGCCGTGGTACAACAACCGCTCAATTCTTTGCTTGGGCTGACGTAGATGACTCTGGTGAACTTGACATGTTCGAGTTTGCCAACGCTTTGAGAGTAGCAGATGTCGCAGATCTGCCACCTTGGGATATCGAGAAGTTGGTTAGTATGATGGACATAAACTCCGACGGAAAAATCAACCTTCCAGAAATCGACATTGCTTTAATGAACATAAGAAACGATTTAGGAATTGAATTCATTCCTTATGAGGAAGAATCAGAAGAAGTTGCTGAAGAAGAGGAACCTGAAGAGGTAGTTGAAGAATCCACACAAGAGCCCGAAGAAGAGTCTACAGACGCCCCTACTGAAGCTGAAATCAAGAAGAGAGAAGAATTAGAGCGAGTCAAAGCAAACGCTTCGAAGATTGACTTTAGTGTTCTAGGTACCGCAAAGTCCTCTGAAAAGGAAGACCTACAAGCCATAAAGGGAGTAGGGCCATTCATCGAAGAGAAGTTAAATGCTCTAGGAATTTTTACCTATGCACAGATTTCTAAGATGGATAGTAAACTTGAGGATACAGTGAACGAAGCAATTGAGTTCTTCCCTGGAAGAGTCAAGCGTGACCAGTGGGCTGCGCAAGCTAAGGCCTTACTTGAAGGAGGCGGCAAGCCTTCAAACAATTCAGATTTAAAGAAGATGAAAAAGGCAGAATTGGTAGATTTAGCAGACTCAATGGGTCTGGACACATCGGGAACCAAGGCTGACTTAATTGATAGAATAACCAAGGCGTGATGCAATGCGAATTGGCTTGGTAGGTAAGCCAAACGTAGGTAAATCAACATTCTTTAGTGCAGCAACACTTGCTAAAGTAGATATTGCCAATTATCCATTTTGTACAATTGAGCCTAATGTTGGAGTTGCATTTATTGAATCTCCTAATGAATGTCCCTGTAAAGAATTAAGGAAGAAATTAGAAGCCGACGGTCGTCTGCCTCCCGTTGACGAAACTGATGAAAGAAAAGGGAGTATTTGTGAGCCTAGGACAGGGAGTTGTGTTGGTTTCAAGCGCCTAGTTCCAACCTTCTTGGTTGACGTTGCAGGATTGGTGCCAGGTGCCTCAGAAGGAAGAGGAAGAGGGAATGCATTCCTATCTGATTTGGCAAACTGTAATGCATTAATTCAGGTAATTGATGCAGCAGGAACAACTGACATAGAAGGAAATCCAATATCCCAACTTCAAGATATCAGGGCCTCTATAATTTCAGAGGTCAATTTTCTAACCTCTGAATTAGATTCTTGGATATTCGGATTATTAAACGACGGCTGGTCAAGGGCTTCAAAGAAGGTGCAAGCCGAGGGGGAAAAAGGGTTTAGTAAATTCCTGTTGGAAAGGTTCACTGGTTTAGGGGCCACCATGCCGCAAATCCTCCAAACATTGGATGCGATGAGAACAAATCTAGGAAATATAGACACACCTTGGGTTTGGGAAGAAGACAAAATCCGACATTTAGCAGTTGAGATAAGAAGACAACTTTTCCCTATTCATATAGCTGCAAATAAAGCCGATTCAACAAATGAACAAACTTGGGATGTTGTCGATTCAGACGGACTGGTTCAGCCTACGATGGCGGATATGGAACTAGCACTAAGAAGGGCGGATTCTGCAGGAATTATCAGCTATAATTCAGGTGATAATGATTTCATTATTCTGAATGAATCCAATCTCAATGAGGCACAATCTAACGCTCTTTCTACAATGAAAAATAAACTGGCAAGATTAGGTAATACAGGTGTCTCAAAATTAATTTCAGATGTTTTATTTTCAGCCTTGAATCATATTGTAGTTTACCCAGTCGCAGATGAGAGCGCATGGAAAGACGGTGATGGTAAGATACTTCCTGATGCATTTGTTGTACCTGATTTGATCACTGCAAAATCGTTGGCCTACAAGGTTCATTCTGACCTTGGAGATGGTTTCATCAAGGCTGTAGATGCTAGAACTAGAAGAGTAGTCGGTGCAGATTATGAGTGCAATGATAACGATGTTATCAAAATACATTCAAAGAATTAGGTCGTCATCAAAGTCTTCTCTTACTGCTATAACCTCAGAATTAATTTTCAGATATGAATCATCAGTTGGAGCAGAATCGGCATCTGGATTTAGAGAATTTAAAATTCCATATTCTTCTAACAGACTTGGCCCATATTCTAGCATGTACATGAATCCCCTATTATCCCTAGAATCTGCAGGGGTTGGTGCTTCGGATGTTGCACATTCACCAGTACAACCATCAGCCATTGCAATATACACTCTTCCTTCTCTGTCAATGTGTAAATCATTGAAATCTAGTAGGTTACGGTTTGAGCCACCTTGGTCGCTTCTACAATCTCCGCTATTCAAACATATAGCCCCTACTTGAACGGGGTCAGTTGAAATTCTGCGTGTGTGGAATATAGGTTCCTCATCGAGAGCATTGAAACTGAACGTGACATATAGATGATAGTGGACTTCATTAGGGGCGTAATGCCCATTTCCATCCCATGGATTTCCATCTAAGTCTGGCGTGCCTAACAATGAAACATTTTCACTACCAAGATATGTAACTGCAAATTTTCCAGGATCGCCGGCATCAATTTGTGGGAATGCTGTTGAAATGACTTGAATCGGACTTGCTCTAAGGCTATCTTGTTCCCAGGTCAATCCAGAATCAATACTTCTTGAGAGATAAATTCCTTCATCCGCTCCTGTCCAAACATGGTATGCATTCGACGCAGTATCTGTGGCAACTTCGGAATTTTTCCTAGGATATGGCGTGCTGACATCTTCGCCCATAGTTCTTTCAAACCAAGAAAAGCCATTGTCTTTAGAAACGATTACAGTCGGGGTTTCTACTCTCGGGGTGACATATACAGTGCCATCAGGTGCAGTTGAAATTGCTCCATGCAACCCCCCGTTGGTGGTGGCGAGTCCGATAATTTGACCTCCAGCTTCAAATGTTGCTCCGCCATCAAAACTAGTGAAACAGAAAATACCTGCAAGCTTGTTGTAGCAGTAATATACTGCGGTTTCGAATGCTAAAGGATTACCATTTGCAAGTGCGCCATATCCTTCATTTGTCCAAGGTCCGGTTGCGAGTTTTATGTGGTCATTAATTGGTGTAGTGCCAGAATCGTGAGGGTTTCCTAACCAACTTTGTCCATCATTATCACTCCAGCAAATCCATGATGTTTCTAGGCCAATCATTTGAACACCAAACACTCTGTCGGTGATAGGGTCTACCCAGCCATAGGGATCACTTGTTGTTGGGGAGCAAGCGGGTCCCTGAACTTCAGCCCACGTGATTCCACCGTCGCAGGAACGCATTACTTTCTCAAGAGCGATAAAGAATACACAACCAGAAGAAGTTATTCCAACACTTGGTTCAGGTGCAGCCTCGCCAACATCGCTTGCAAAGAATTTCATTTCAATCGGTTTGACATTAACAGGCATACCGTTTGAATCTGTTACAAATACGTCACTGGAAGTGAAAAAGTAATCGTCAGAAAATAAGCTCTTACCCGTGCTGTTATCATCTGATTGCATAAAATAAAACACAGTTGAACCCAATAACAAGATTGTAAGGATTATTGCAAGGATTTGAGGCTGTTTATTTGAATCCTCAAAAATAATTGCGTCAAGAATTTCTTCACTAGGAGATTCGTCAGTCATATAATCACTTATTTACAAAAATCAGTGACCCTTTGGCCTTTCATAGTCAGGTGTTAACCTAGTCATTACTGCCATATGTTTTGAGGAATAAAACAGCATATAGACTGGAACAATCAATGTAAACGCACCTATTACAATTAGAGAATAAAGTCCCCACGGGTCTACGTCTCCTAGGTACATAATCCAAACAATCCAAAGAATACTCAGCCACATTAGGGGCGACCATCTTCTTGCGAGCGCAGAGAACCTAGCATTCGCAGTTGAGTCATCATAGTAAGATGCAACCTCTTCTTTTGTGACTAATCCCTTCTCGACGCCACATCTTACGCACACCTGCGTTTTTGGACCATTTCCATGAATAAATTGTTCACGGGGATACGTACTGTAGCAATGGCGACAGGTCGGCATGTTACAACCGATAAAGAGACCCCACTTCAAGAATGCGCTATCATACTTAAAAATCGGGAAAAGATTTCGATACCATTTTCAGAGCCTATCGACTCAGGATGGAACTGAACTCCAAATTTATTTCCGCTTCTAATTTCCATCGGCAATGTACCTGTTTCGTCCGTTGAAGTTATCTCTAAATCACCATCGCCTGATAGAATTAGAGAGTTGTACCTTGTCATTTTGCAGATGCCCTTTTTCATTAGGCCATTGCCATTTGATATTATTTTACTAGGCACTCCATGAACAGGTCCGTATGGGCTTTCAATAAGGTTCATTCCACGAGATATCCCTATTGCTTGATGGCCTAGACAGATTCCCAGTACCGGGAGATCTAATCCAGCAGCATGCATGGTCAAGGGTGAAATTTCTGGCCTTCCTGGCCCGGGGCCGATTACAATAGCATCATGCTCAAAGTCCCGAATTTCCCCTCTTCCATCAATGACATCGACCTTACAACCAAGTAATTCTAAATAGTGAATTATGTTGTAACTAAAGGAATCTAAATTGTCAATAAAGGCAACATCAAGGTCGAATTTTTCTGTAACAACTGGGACTTTGTGTTCAAGATACAAAGGGTATATCCCCAAGTCTCCTTTGGGGATCAAGGAATTATCAGAACTAAGCCAACCACATGCTCTCCTCAAAGCAGACGCTTTCCAAGTAGCTTCGGCAACTTCTGCATTGGGGTTGCTTTCAATCGTAATGCCTCCGCCAGCCATCACTTTGCCTTCCCAATTATCTCCAATCTTACGAGCTTCTAGTGTTCTAATCATGATGTTCCAAATCGAATCTCCTGAATGAACATCTACCCAACCCATTGAACCAGTCCAGAACGACCTCGGTTTCTTTTCCAGTTCATCTATTGCTGCACATACCACNGTCTTTGGACATCCAGTAATACTCCCTCCCGGNAATAANGCCTGTAGAGCATCNAAACCATCTTTTNCAGGNTTTAGATTTCCAGATATTTGCGATACTAAGTGTTGCACGTTTGAATATGCTTCAACATCAAATCTAGTCTGTTTGACANTTCCAGATTCACAGACAATGGACAAATCGTTTCTCTCCAGGTCAACAAGCATTCTATGCTCAGCACGCTCTTTTTTATCATAAACCAATTCTTGTCTAAGTAACGATTCTTGATCGATATCTGCACCTCTAGGCTTTGTACCTTTTATTGGAGCAGTCATAATCCTTCCAGATTCTATTTCAAGTAGTATTTCAGGCGATGATGATGCCAAAGCTATACCCAAATCAGGCGCTTCGATGTAACCGCTAAACGGAGCGGGATTGTTTATNGCCAATCTTTGAAAAATCGTNTTTGGCTCTTCACTCAAACTACCTTCCCAAGTTCTTCCAAAATTAAGTTGGTATAACTCACCTGCTGTTATTGAATCTTTGATTCGTGAAACAATNTGGGCATGCTCATCATCATTATGTGAACTTCTTTCATTACTTTCACGTTTGCAAGCCCCTATTTCCGGGATGACACAGTCTCCTTCTATCCATTTCTCTACCAACCAAAGTATGCCCAAAATTTCTCCTTCTGCTGGTGGATGTTGTAATTTAATTGGCTGCGTCCACTGAACTAAATCATACGATAATGCGCCGCTCCATACTGAACCTTTTGGTGTATATTTCCTCAAACTCCTCAATAACAAATCCAGCCTTGATTCTCTAAATTTTTCTTCAAGGTTCCACTTTTTCCCATCAAAATTCTCTACATTAACAAAAAATTCTGCCTCAGTATTTTCCAAAATAGTTTCACCATTCAATGGAGAATGATGAACCTGAGGAGTAACATTTGGCTGACGAATCACTATTCTTTTTTTCATATCTTTTGCAAACAGGTTCTTCCTAGCAAGATGAGAACTGGGCCCTCCAGATAATAACAGTATACTGTCACCAGAAGTGGATAGTAGTTTGTCTATCACGGCCAATCCTCTCCCAATGCGGCAATACAAATTTTCTGTAAACTATTTGATCCATCTCCAATGTCAACATCATCTAACACAGTTAGACGAGCAGCACCCATTCCCGATCCCAGTAACACAATTTCTTTTGCATGAGCAACCAATTTTTCGTTGAGTCGACCTTCGGAAATAACAAATCCCGCATTTTCAATGATTGGCTTACAAGCCTGGAAAGTCACCGAATCAACCCCGCCCAAACTTGAGTCGCTAATCCATACAACGCCATCATTATCTAGAACCAAAGGTGTAACTCTGTCACCATCTATTATACAGTAATCGTGAACTAGCAATCCAACATCAGCACCCTTTTCAAATACTTCAGATGTGATTTTTTGGTAAGGTTCCCAATTTCCATGTTTTGTCCCATTGATTTTTCGTGTCCATCTTGGAGCAGGGAAAGTAATCCCCTCTGCGTCCATGTGTGGCTCTTGATAAAATTTCTTTACATTGATAATGTAGCCAGTTGAATTAATNTCTATCTTAACCAGCCCATCTAAATTTTCAGGAATATCAATATCTGGAACCTCCAAACCTAGAATTTCAGCATGCTTTGCTAGTCTCTCCATGTGCAAATCTAAATGAAACAAGTGTCCGTTTTTAGCTCTCACAGTAGTAAATACTGCCGTCNNCGGGCTAGTCATCAGTCATCACAACAAGTCGTCTAAGAAGGAAGTGTCTATTTGATTCTGTCTAGACTGTTGCGGCGGGTTTGGTGGTTGCCATGCTGGAGGCTGTTGATTCTGTACAGGTTGCTGAATTCTGTCCGCAGCAGCGAAGATGTCATTTTGAACAACTGGTTTGATTGCCGGTGGAGGCGGTGCTACAGGAGCAGTTGTTTGTCCTGCGAAGTTNCCGATATCATCCCAACCATCNCTNGCTTGGATGCCCCAAGTTGCTTCCTGAAGTTCGTAATCTTTGTTTCTTCGAGACTTACCATTTCTTCCGCCGCCTCTTAGAACAAAGACTAGTAAAATCACTACAATCAAACCACCAATCATCATCATAATGTTGTTTGTTGAAAGGATTTCACCTAGGTCGACGGTTGAACTTCCTTCATCATCATCTTTCAGAGAATTCTGATCCTCTGCGCCTATCCGTTCTGGGGTAATGTCTTCTTTATTGAAAACATCATCAACAGCAGATACGCCAATCCACCATGATGATTCATTTGTAAGCGATTCATAATCTAATTTTGAAATCACGAAGGAATTTGATACATCAACCTCTCCAACTAAATCAGCTTCTGTTGTTGATGAGAAATCACTATCTGAGATATAGATTTCATACATACGAACCGATGAATCAGTTGTATGATCCCAAGTAACGAGTATGTCCCCATCTACCCATTCTAGCTCTATTCCTTCAATATCAGGGAGATATGAACCATCTCCAGCAATTCCGTCATCCTCTGAAATTGCTGTTGCTGTTACCAAATCAGTCCTGATTGCATTACCTGACCAATCAACAGGCACCACTGCAACTGTAACGGGTAAATTTGGAACAACCTCTGTGTCAAATGCAAGCATATCTATTGTTATAGGGAATGTTGGTTCTCTGCCGACATTCTTTACTGGTTGAGTAGGTCCATTTGCGCCACCTTGGCCTACAGAATTAAAAGAAAACGCCGCAGCATAGATTTCATAATATGCTACATCACTTTCTTCAGATAACTCGAATTCAAGAAGAACAGCTTTACCATTGTCATTCGGCCTGTCTGAGAGTGATATGTTGACTAATTTCTCCGGTGCTACGTCATCCTTTTGATTATCAATTGGAGTTACAACTGCCTTGTTCAGATTGTCAAGATGGACATTACCCTTGATGTCATGTACAGTAATTGCAACATTTAACTCNATGTCAGGGATGATTTGTTTTGGTATAAGTTCTAATTCTGTGNTTACGCTAGGTTGGATGTATAGAGCAGTGTTGATTGTTAGATAGATTGGACTCTTTGAGGTATCAATCCATTGTTTGTCCATTACAATACAGCCACATATTCCTGGTTCAGTTCCACCCTTTTCCCAAATTTCAGTTACATCACTTAAATCAGATTCTGAAACCCAAATCACATAATAATCAAAATCATCAACCTCAGAAGGAGCCCAAGAGATATCGATTGCAGTACCATCATCATCTGGATGATCCCATGCATTCAATTCTGTTATCCTTTCAGGTATTGAACCCCCATTTATGTTGTTCACATATGGAGTAACTTCCAGAATTGTTACATCACCAGTGTCACCATTTTGCCACTTGTCGAAAGCAACAGCGCCAATCCAGTAAGGTTGCCCATCTACCAATGGGAAATCTCCGAGCGAATCAACTACAGTCATGTTTGTATCACAATCTGGCACGATAATTGCATCTTGGAAGTCATCGACGTTGGTTGGTGGATTTATCTCGTTATCCAAGACCGGTCTCATGTAGACTCTTACAAATGCGCAGTCAGGTTCCTCTGATGCAGTCCATCCAATCTGGACTCTTCCACCATCGTCATTGGGGACATCCTCTGCCCAGACTCCCGATAATTTAGGTGGAGGAACTCCATCATCAACGCCTCCGCTAGGAACAATTGGCCCGATTATTGTGGCGTTTGCCAAATCTTCTTGGCCACTTTCATCATAGCAAGTGAGACCAAGCCAATATACACTGTCGTATTCGAGATTTATTTTCGTAGAGTTACCAACTTGAGGTAGCAATTCATAATGAACCTCTAGCCCGAAGACATCTGTAATAGCAGAAGTTGCAGAATAAACTCTTGTATTTTGTAAATCTAAAGCAGTACACTGTGCCCATTCCAGGAAAACCTCGCCATCTGAGGAAACATATTCATCGCCCGTGTATGCCTCAGCCCATTCAGGTGGAGAAGGAACTTCGTCTGTTGGGGTAGCAGGTCCAAATGGAGTCGAAGGAGTTCCAAATCTTCCATCGTTGTATTCAACAACTACAACCGCCCAGTATTCAACTCCATCTTGTAGAGGTTGAGAGTTAATTGTTGAGATTTCTGTTTGTAATCTGGAATGGATGCTAACAGAAGCATCTGCAGTTCTGGGTTGTAAATCAGCTACAGTTGGTTGAGAAGACCACGGCCCTTCGTTTAGGTAGACCAGGTATCTGGAGAAATCTTCATCGTGAACTAAAGTCCAGTTGGCCATTAACGTAGAACCTCCATCATCAGGCCTATCCCANAGAGATAGGCCCTGAATTGGAGTTTCAGTTCTAGTCCAATCATATGTCATTCTTACCCACATACTACTGTTGACTGTAGATTGCATTCGTATGTTTACGTGTCTTGTGCCGTTTAGCAGAACTCCGTTATCGACGATGTATTGCATACTAGATTGCAAATTTGGATCNGAGGATAGGTTCAGAGTTGAATTCCATTTCAAATCTACTAATTTAGCCCATGTCGCAGCACCTTGGACAGGCGAAGAAATTGTCAATGGGACTGCTTGCATCATTACTCCATGTGCGCCTTCATACCCTTCATCTGAAAGTGTAACAGTTGAGTTTTGGTTAACTAGGCTAAATTGCATACCTGGGTGTGTGTAATTTGTAACATCTTGAAATTGCATTTGGAAACCAAGAGATACAGGATCTGCCCTTCTGAGCGTTGTAGTTTCGTACTCTTCTCCACTGTTCAAATCCCACATTCGCAATCCATTTGAGGTTGTTAATACAACTAGCGAATTGGAAATCACACTACCTCCATTGGTATCGAACTCTCTGTATTTGCTATCGATAGATGACTGTGTGAATCCGTTTCCAACAGAAATTACTGTAGCACCATCGTCTCCTACTGCAATCAGATAATTTCCATCAGAACGCATTGAGTATACGGGCCACTCCTGCATTAATACGGTGTTAGCACTAACATAGAACTGATTTGTTCCCCTTACCCATTGAGTTAATGGTCCAATATCTGTTGCAATGTGTACGCCCCATATGTCGGATGCAACAGCAGTAACGGAATTAGACGGTAATTGATCAAATTGATGTTGTGCTAGGACTGCACTTGTCGTGGCACTAATTTGACTGATTCCCGGTCTATCTATGCCNCGCCCATCATGAGAAACGAACACATTTTCAGAAGTTGTTGATTGGCCATTAACAGTAGTAGTAATAGTCGCAGTCGTTAATCCCCAAGTTGATGTCCCCATCAATCCATTTGCAGGAGTTATTGTTGAGATTACTTCAGTTGTCGGGTCATAACTGGAAAGGCCCAATGGAGTAGCTATCCAAATTTTCCCGCTACTATCTTCTATAATATCTTCAACAAAGGATATTGGCAATCCGTCAAGTGCAGTCAATGCAGTTTCCCAGTTGTCACCGGTTGCATTCCATCTTGCAATACCACCATTTGTTGCAGTGTAAANNGTCTCAGAAGTGATTTGGCCAAAGCTGTTTGTTTCNGTTACTGTAAGGAAGGAATTGATGTTATTCGATGGTAATCCTGCAAGTAATCTTCCGGCNGTGTAAGTATCGGTAGTGGTATTGAAAATTTGAATTCCAGCACTCACTGAATTTGTGCCTGACAATCCGATGAATAGTTCATCACCCACTACTTTGAGACCGTCCTGGAAATTATGTATTCCTGTTGGTAGAGGCAATAGAGTTCCGTTTATTGTGTCCAGGAGACGTAGCCCTCTATTGTTGCTTGCAAGATACAAATCAGTGCCTACAAGTTCGATATCTGTTACAGCTGCGTTTGCTGGAATGGTCCAGCCCTTTTGCCATTCGACTGAACCGTTGGACAATTTTACTCCTTGAAGCACTCCAGAGCCAGTATTTTGCCAAGAAGCAGATGCGACCCATACGTGGGTTTGATTGCCTGAAATCGAAGTTACTTGACCGCTGACTAGGTTTGGTAATGCGCGAATTGTATTCTGCCCCAATTGACCGATTGTGTCGACGTGCGAATAACCAGATGTCCCTCCAGCTTGTCCAATCAACCATTGTGTTCCGAGCCAATCTACCGATGTTACAGGTGAACCTGTGGANCTAATTCCTGCATTTCCAACTGTGGCGCCGTTTGCAGATAGTATAGCAAGACCGCCGCCAATTACATTATCTCCTTGAGTTCCAATATCGTAGCCNATTACTAGTTTTCCAGCAGCGTATGTCATCGCTCCCCACCAAACTGGGTCGGTAGGAATATTGTGGGATGAGGATGTTAGGCTAGAAAGCCACTGGTCGTTGTTGTAATCATAACGCGAAATAGGTTCTGAATCTTCGTGGTATCCTACATAGAGAATGTTGTTCGCACCATCACATGCAACTGCTGCAGCATTACCATCATCCAACCTAGTTGAGGTTGTGAAAGCGGATTCAATAGTTCCGTTGGTAAGGTCAAATCTGGCAACTCCGCCATTATTTGCATTCATTGAAACGTGGAATAATCCGTTACACATTTCCATTCCAATCGGATATCCGTTAGGGATGCCATTGGACCCTCCATCCCAAGATGTCCACGAACCACTGGAATCAAGATGCATAATCTCTCCATCGATACCACTCCATCCCTGGTTCCTTGCAGTACCCACTACTAGGTCGGTACCGTTAGTCCATAATTCATATACGATATCGTCCGCAGAGTTTGGTAGCCCATTTCCTGCCGTCCAATCGGATAACCACTGTTCAGAGGACTCATCGAATCTTGCAACACCGTCTTCTGTTGCGAACAGAGTTTCCCCATCAAATTCAACAATCTCTCGAATTGGGAATTCCAAGTCATCCCATTCTCCTAGTTTGGTTCCATTAGCATAAAACGCCTCTAATTTTTCTTCTCCCCAGGATGTCCACTCAATTCCATTCGAAGAGATGTGGGATGTTACTCTGTTGATCGCTCCACTCGGCGANAATTCTGCTTGCCAAGAGTCGGTTGTTAGATTGTAGAGGGCTATTCCCCCACTGCCNTGGGTTTGCCACCATTGTCCACTTGCNACAGAGACATATAGCACGTCANCAATAATCTCCATGCCNTATACATCGCCACCATTTTCACCAACTTGNGCCCCTGCATCAAGTGTAGATTTTGATGTAAAGTTTGCAATATCGATTCTAAAGACGCTATCTGAAGAGTACTGTTGGTGATAGTATAGGGTGTCGCCGTAGATAGCTAAATCGTAAGGGTCACCATTTCCAAAGTCCCAGAGGCTACTAGTTTTCTCAATATCATACACTTCGGCGCCTGTTGTTACGTTGATTAACTGGAAACCATCAGAGCCTCCGATCCAAATTTGGCCAGGTCTGAAATCTGCTACCAGGCCGCTAACGTCACCATTTCCTCCATCGAGTACGTTGTTTTCAGTCCATGTTGGCAACCACTTGTTGTTCGGAATATCATACCTAGCAACACCTACGCCAGTCAATCCAATGTAGGCAATATCGTCTATGACTTCGACCATGGCAGAATTGGTGACAGTCCCTGCTTCCCATGTGTCATAGACATTACGAGATGATTTGTCAATCANACCTACACCATTCGTAGTTCCTCCGAAAATCGTAGTGCTGTTAAATCCTACAGCGTTAACACCCCAGTTAGGCATCCCGTCCTGTGCATTAACGCAATCAATGAGTCCGAGGGTTGCAACCGAATATAGGCAAACACCTATGTTTGTTCCAGCATAAATGGANCCTCCAGCAATTCCGGACTCTATTGCAAAATCAAAGAATTGTGATGGTTGACGATCCCAAGAGCTCCCTCTTGGAAGCGCAGTCGCAGTATTTCCATCCCATCTAATCGCTCCGTTTGAGGTTCCGATGAACAACAGGCCAGAATAGGATTCCAATGCAAATACTTGGTTAGTAGGCAAAATTTCTGTGGAACCTGCATTCGGAGAGTTTGGTTTCTGAGTAAGTGGAATCAAAATTTCTCCGGTAGAAAGGTCTTTTCTTGCAACACCATATCCTGGTAATCCCATGTGAAGGACTTGAGGATTAGTTCCAAGAATTGCCAATGGTGCGAAATCAACATCATTGATTCCCGTTGAAACCCACGAACCAAGGAATGAGTCGTTTGCGATAATGTAGCGATTCAACCCGTCTTCAGGAGTTCCGATGTATGCAACACCATTATGAATTGCAACACCAGTTGGGAAATTTGAGTCAATATCACTGTTATCTTCTGTCAAAGTGGTAACTGAATTTGTGTCGGAGGAATTGAATACAGACGCTCCTAGACCTGAATGAATTACAACTACCCAATCCCCTTCGACATCAATACCAGTTATCTCATCAGAGGATAATCCAAGACTGGTGTCCCATGTTGAAGTAATATTTCCTTGAGTGTTGACTACCTTTACTCCTCCGCCATCGGTTCCAACCATTATCTNAGANCCATCATTAGCAAGGTGTGTTATCTCATATCCAATGTCTATCGACGATAGCCATCGCGCTTCACTAATTGAGTATCTATCAAGATAATTTTCACTTCCAACGTATACAACACCGTTGAATTGCATAGCATCTGACATAACACCGGAGGATGGTCCACTGCCGATTATTAAGTCGCCTGTGTGAACTGGTTGTTGAGTAGGATCAAGTTTTGCTAGAATTGCACTTCCGTCCGTAACGAGTATGGTATCAACTGACGGACTTCTTGAGCCNGAATTAGGCCAAAATAGTAAATCAGTCCCCTCGTTTAATAGGCCAAGAGAAGTCAAGGANGTAGATGAAACAAATGAGCCGGAGTTTACGTTGTAATACTGAACTCCTACAGTTGTCATAATCTGAACCTGGTTGTTAGTTGTAGCCATTCCCACAACGTAATCCGAAGCTAGCCAATTTCCACTATTCCAGGTTGCTAGCCAGAATCCGCCACTCAAATCGTGCCTTGCTACCCCATTATCTGAGGATGAAATCAACAATTGGTTACCACTGATTAAGAAGTCTGTTACATAGTCAGAATGAAGTGAATTTGCCGTAGACCAGGGGCTTAATGGAGTATTAGTTGCAACATCCCATCTTCCAACACCTCCTGCTTCAAGGGCTGCATATATCACCCCATTATGTTCGAAGGTTTTCGTTGGAATTCCAGTTGGCCATGTTGTGGTCCCGCTTGCCTGTTCGAGTGTCCAACCGGTTCCAGCAGTATTAATCTTGAAAATTCCCGCTTCGCTTAGGGCAAGAAGAGTTCCAGAGGATGAAATGTGCAATTCTGTAAAACCATCACCAGAGGGATCGTCAGGTAAATTACTATTCCACGAGGTGTCCATCAAATCAATAGACATCACACCTTCTTCAGANGTGGCGATAAGCATACGATTGTTTGNGACATCGATTTCTAAATCATAGATTGTGTTTTCATCTTCTGAACTTTCAATCCTGAATAAATCGATAATGTTAGGCGATGAATTTGCATCTAACATTATGATATAATCTCCGATTGCAATATACATTCTTCCNTCGTCTGGATGTATTGCATAATCGTTGATTCTGATATCAACAGGTTCTAAGGAGGTGAATGGGTCTGATGGTGCTAANACCTCTAGAATAAAATCTGTGATTTCACTACCGGAGGGTAATGTTACACCCGCNCCAACATCAGCGTTTGGTGAAAGTCGTCCTTGGTGTGGATTGTTAGCATCAAATCCTACGGTTTGGCCAAGCCATCCATTTCCATTCCAGTCGAAAATAACTTGGCCAGTATCTGGAGAAATTAGCATTGGGTTGTATGCCATTACATCTTCTGAACCATCAACTCTGATTTCCATCGACACATTATCTAATTGAGCACCGGGTGCAAAATTGAGATCCCAGTCTGCTATAGCTTGGGAACCATTTGCAGGGTTTGCTCCAGTTGCATTCAAAAAGTACCATCCTGTATCTTCACTTCCCTGCTTAGGCCAAATGGTCTCGTTGAGGCCTTCGTGTGCACTTACTACNGGAGTTGTTAGAATTGGGGAAAGCAAGGAAATTAACATTAGAAGAACCAAAGAAATTGATTTCTTTGAAGCGANGGCAGCGTTTGAGACTCCCCTTCTGCTTTTCATGTTGTGGGATGCGATATCAATGGTATTTGAAGCAGATGCATCATTGTGAGTTATAGTATTCATTGATATTCAANCGATGGCTGATGTTTTTGCTTATATTATTGAGCGTTTTTCTGCGTATTGTCACACAAAGGTCAAACCCTGTATGTATCCGAGAAGTATATTGGGGGAGCGCTATGGATAATGATTGGCGTGAAAACACACTAAAAAAAGAATCATTAGATTATCACGAAACCAATCCTAGAGGGAAGATTAAGGTAGTTCCAACAAAACCTCATTCTACTGCTCATGAATTATCTCTGGCATATTCGCCTGGTGTTGCATACCCCTGTTTAGAAATCGCAGATAAACCAGAAGATGCCTATCGCTACACTTCAAAGGGTAACTTAGTAGCAGTCATTTCAAACGGTACTGCAGTACTCGGTCTTGGAAATATAGGCGCATTGGCTTCTAAACCTGTAATGGAAGGAAAAGGGCTGTTATTGAAGACGTTCGCAGACATAGATGTTTTCGACATTCAGATAGACACCGAAGATCCTGAAGAGTTCATTCAAACCGTTTGTAACATAGCACCGACTTTTGGTGGAATAAATTTGGAGGATATCAAGGCTCCAGAATGTTTCGAAATCGAAAGAAGAATTTCTGAATCAACCAATATTCCAGTCATGCATGATGATCAACACGGAACAGCGATTATCTCCGGTGCTGCATTATTGAATTCTGTAGAATTACAAGAAAAAGATATTTCAAAAATTAAGGTTGTAGTAGCAGGCGCTGGTGCTTCAGCAATAGCATGTGCAACTCACTATGTTGCACTAGGCGTAAACATTGAAAATATTTTGATGTGTGACTCTCAAGGTATAATGACCAAAAAGCGGCTAGATGCAGGTGAATTAAATGAGTATAAAGCGAAGTTTGCCTCAAATTGTGAAGAAGGAAATTTAGCCGATGCTTTGGTTGNCGCTGATGTATTTCTAGGCTTATCCAAGGGAGGTTTAGTCACTGGCGAAATGGTTTCAAAAATGGCAGATAAGCCAATAATTTTCGCGCTTGCGAATCCCACTCCAGAAATTATGCCCGATGAGATTCTTGCAGTCAGGAGCGATGCAATTATCGCAACAGGCCGTTCTGATTTTCCAAATCAAGTGAACAATGTTTTGGGATTCCCTTACATCTTTAGGGGAGCGTTAGATGTCCGCGCTAGAGATATTACTCCAGGAATGAAGATGGCAGCAACAAAGGCGTTAGCAGCATTAGCAAAAGAACCAGTTCCTGACTACATAACTCATGCATACGCAGGTGAAGTTATGCAGTACGGGCCAGAATATATCATTCCAAAACCATTCGATAGACGTGTATTAATTTGGGAGGCAGCAGACGTGGCAGAAGCTGCTGTAATGGAAGGTATAGCAGCACTTTCACCCGAGGAATTCGACAAGCAAAGGTACAAAGAATCGTTAGAAGCAAGACTTGGAATGTCTTATTCCGTAATGCGCGGAGTTTTCAATCAAGTAAAGGGCAAAGGNAAGAAAATTGTTTTCCCAGAGGGCGATAACGAGAAAGTCATCAGAGCNGCAGCACAGTGTGTTGAACAAAAAATATGCAAACCAATTTTGCTCGGTAATAAGAAAAGCATCACTGAGAAAATGCAGGAGTTAGGAATAGAATTTGAATGTGAAATTACTAATCCTAGATACGATGAAAGAAGAATTGGCAATTATGATCTTGATTTATTCGCAAATCGAAGTCGTAAGGGAATGACTATTGTTGATGCTCAAAGGTTATTGAAAAGCAGAGCTTACTTTGCGGCACAGATGGTCGAATGTGGAGATGCAGACGGCTTCTTAGGCGGAGTCAGTAGAAATTATGCGGATGTGTTACGNCCTTGTCTTGAGGTGATTGGTAGCGATGAGGATAGTCACTGTGCCATCGGATGTTACATGATGGTGGTCAAAGGAAGATTGATTTTCTTGGGAGATGCAACAGTCAATGTTTATCCAGATAGTAAAACACTAGCAGATATTGCAGTTCAAACTGCAAAAGTCGCAAAAAGATTTGGNGTCGANCCAAAAGTAGCAATGCTATCATTTTCGAATTTTGGTAGTAGTAGAAGCCAACGTTCNGAAAGAATCGAAGATGCAGTTGAATTGGCTAGAGTGATGGATCCGTCACTAATCATCGATGGTCCAATGCAAGCAGATACTGCCTTAGACCCGAATGTACAGACAGAGTATCCATTCATGGAATTTGATGGGCCAGCGAANGTTTTGATTTGTCCGAATTTAGTCTCAGCAAATATTGCTTACAAATTGTTGGAACAGTTGGGCGATGCTGAAATGACAGGGCCTATTTTGGATGGCCTCAATAAACCGGTTCAACTGTTAGCAAGGGCTGACGGTGTAAGGCACATAGTCAACATGGCAGCAGTATGTGCTTTGGATGCAATAAGAAAAGAGTCCTACTGGACTAATCTTTCATCCGAGTAACATCCCCATTCTCGTCTAAATGCCAAGTCGCTCTTCTTGGTCTCCAGAAAGCCCCAGAAACAAATCCAACACACAATCCACCAAACAGTAGATTTGCCCATCCGTCTATCGCATATGAACTGAAACCTCTGATGATTGGGATACAAAAACTGGGTATCACTCCAATCAACGAAATCCAGAATAGCTCACTTTTCAGGTTTGAAATCAGATTTGCATTATCTGGCACTCTTTTGATTTCTCCAGTCCTTTTTGGAGATATGACAATACGGAAACCAACCTTTGGCAGAGGGCGGTCACCCGGTGTGGTTACTCTTGCATATACTCCTTCTTTTGTTGGATGTGCAGATTGAGAAGTTCTGTGGCCAGATAGAGGACCTATCATTTCACCAATTCGCGGTCTTCCATCCAAAGGTGCACCTCTATGATTTCCTGTTACTTCATCAGCCAACAATTCAGTCCACCCCATTGGAAGCGACAGTTTTTCTTTTGCTGCTTCCCATTCCGACTGTGAAGGTAATCTTACTTCATGTTCGAAATGTTCGGACAATTTTTTGCAAAATTCATCTATGACCTCTGTAGTGACCATGTCTTTTGGCTCTTCTGATTTNCCATCAATTCCCATTATCTTGTTAAATTGACTTATTGAAATTACTTCTTTTGTAATTTGATAGTTGGGTAANGAAACGAGATGCCTTGGTCTTTCATTTGCATGAACCCACCCTCCTTTGTCAGTTCCAAGGAATATTTCGCAGGATTTTATTTCAATCAAATTTAGACCATGGGGGTCTTGTGATGAAAACATTTCAATTCCTCAAAGTGTTCTTTACTGCGTTATACCATTTCATGCCATTTTCGTGATCTTCTAGTTGCGAAAATTGCGGATAAGGAGAGATAGACCTAACATATCCAAAGGCAGCAAAATCTACTAAATTTGGAGAATCTCCTCCGAAGAATGTTTTTCCGTCAAATGAGTCTGTGAATTCACTGAGTAAATCATGCCAGAGTTTCTTTGGTTTCCTGCCATCCTTTTTGACTCTCTTTTTGGCTATTATGCCCCACATTATTGGGAATCCTGCCCATGCGTAGAGCCTCTTAGAAAAGAATCCAAATTTTTCGAGTTTGGATACTCTAGTGGTTGTTTTCAATGCTGAAAATAGTGTTCCGTACAGAATTGGAATAGTTGCTTTGGACATGTGTAGATCGACCCACTCTAGCCATTTATCCCGCCTTTCTTCATCTTCAGCAGCCCACAATTCCCCATTGTTGAGCGCAGCATCAATTTCTTTCATTATAGGTGTAGAATCAACATGAATTTTTTCATTTGAATCGACCCAAATTGGGACTTTCTTCCATTCAGGAGCGCTGGGGAGATTCTTACTTTTCATTGGATTGATTTGAATGGCTTCGTAATCTAAGTTTAGATGTTCCAACAATCCACGTACTTTCCAACAAAATGGACAAGTATGCAGCATGTGCAGTTTTCCAACACTCCCCATGTCCCTTGGGAGAGAGGTCTCCTTCATGATTCATTTCCTTCATTAAGTCCTTCTGGACGCCAACCTGGTTTCCAAAAATTTAGATTATCTAACCAATCTGAAAACTCATCATCTCGGCAATTCAGTAACCTGTATGCACGCATGTTGAGTCCTTCAAACAATGAATCATCCATTATACCGTCCGAATTTGCATCTTTCCATTCTCCAGCCATTTGCCGAATTTGCCTCCGAGCTTCCTCAGGGCTATCGAAATTCTTTTCACAGATTTCTTGTAAATCTGATAACCATGTTCTGGTATCTCTCCTAATCACATCTGGGACTTTGCGACTTTGTGATTTTCTGGCAAAAGGCCACCAACCCATAGTAACGGGACATGGTTCAAACTCAATAGTCTTGGGGTAGAACGCTTTGGGCATCACATGGCGCGCATAATTTTACACCTGCACGGAAAACCTTCAGACAAGAGGTTTGCATCTTTGATAGATGATTATTCGCAACGTCTTAAATCAAAANTTAAAATTGAGGTGCACAATTCTAAACTTAGTACAGAACAATACGTTTCAAAATTACCTGAGGGCTCTATTTTGTTAGATGAAGGAGGAGAACTATACGACTCCATCCAGTTTTCTGAACGTTTCAAACAATGGCAGTTATTTGCTAAGGATGTTAATCTTGCCATCGGGCCTGCAGATGGTTTTCCTAGAGGGTTGCNAAATCAGAAAATATCTCTTTCAACGTTGACATTCCCTCATGAATTTGCAGCAGCGATTTTAGTTGAGCAACTTTANAGGGCNTCTGAAATTATGAAAGGGACATCATATCACAGAGTGTGACAAAGACTCAATAATCAAATCTGAGTGGGAAATAGCATGGAGACTTGGTGGTTCCTAATATTGGAATTTGCTGTCGCAATTTGTCTTCTCGTGCTTAGTCCAAGACAGCCTTTTCCNGGGCCATCCAAAAGATTTGGTAATATTTTGATAACNTTAGCGTTATTNNTGGCAATCGGGCAAACAGCACCNCGTCCTACNAGTGTCAATGTTCACATTGCAATACTGATGATTTTTGGATCATTCGGTTTAGTGAGGGGTGTCAGGAATATGCTTGTAACTAGAGAAGAAGTAATCGTCGCTCCTTTTGCTGGAGTACTATTTTGCGTAGGTGTAACAGCCTTCATGTCAATTCAGTGGCCAGAATTGACAACAACAGAAGAAATCATTGCATTTGTCACAATTGTAGCAATCGGTTTGGGACAAGTTTGGCTAGTATTCAGAGGTTTATTGATTGGAAGACTACCTNTAGCATGGTCAAAAGCGGGGTTATTCGCATTGCAAAAAGGCCAGATTAGCACAGATAGAGGAGCGATAGCTTGTTTTGAGAAGGCCTGGGATCTTGAAGANGAACATTTGAACCCAATGGCATGGATTGCCCTGAGTAAGATTCATACTTTCTTAGGCAATACGGAAGATGCAAACCATTGGGAAAAAAGACTCAAAGAAACTGGAGGAGAGGATGCTGTTGCCCCTGAATGGATANAGGCAATAGATGAGGCGTTATCCGATTTGAGCGCTTAATATTCAAAATATACAGAAATATTTTGTTTTTGATACAAATAAACGAACCATTTAATATCCTTGAAAGTAACTTAGTATTGTGGAAAGAGAGGAAACTACGGACGATTGGCCTTTGTCGACAATATGCTGGTATGCTGTATTAGTATGGTTTGGGGCATCATTATTTTCGCAATCCGTCTATTTGGGAATTTACGGAACTCCATATGATGCCAACGTGATTCTTGATTCGATAGGGCCATTTGCATGGATAATTATTGCAATTGAGGTCTGTATCTGGGTTACATTAGCAGTTTTGTTAATTCTAAAGTTTTCAGACCGTTACACAAATTTGGATCAAAAAACTACTTCAACNGAACCAATTTTACCACATAATTGAAGAAGCCTCATTGAAAGTGGTGGGACATGGATGACGAATTCTATCTTCCTCCAATTGCAGGCCAACCGATGAGTTTGACAGAATTATTGGATGAAATGGCTTTGTTAGCAATTCCGGAAGGTTGCAAAGTTGTCACAATTGAAGAAGCAAGAAATGAGTTACCCATTGCTAAGAAATGCCTTTTTGAACTTCAATCACTTCAGGATTTAGCCCACGATTTGACTGAAGAACTAGAAATTATTGTCGAGACTCTTCCTCCATTCCATGAGCACGTTCANGAATTAGCAGGACAGCTTAGCAACATCGTCAAGGAGTGGCAATTAATCGGCGACAAATTAGAGCCATTAGGTGCTAGAATCGCAGGGTTTGAGCCTGGATTATTAGAATGGCACGGCGTTGTAGANGGACACCTTGTAATGTATTCATGGTGNCAAGGAGAAGAGGATATTGAGTGGTGGCATCCAATGGACACCGATATTAACGGCCGCAGACCTCTTGTTGAAGCATAGGTTCGGATGTACATGGTCCGGATAACAAAAGTCCATACAGGCGGTGGAGACGGTGGTGAAACCTCTCTTGTTGATGGTACTCGAGTCAAGAAGAATAATTCTAGAATTGAGATTGTAGGTTTGTGTGACGAATTAAATGCTACAGTCGGAATGGTTCTGATGGAAATTAATCGTTTGGTTGCAACTCACTCAGATGGTGGACAACGGATAACAGTTCGAAGAGTACAAGATGTATGTAATTCAGCACTTGGTAGAATTCAAAGTGAATTATTCGATTTGGGTGCAGAATTAGCTTGCCCACTCGAAAGTATCCCTGAATATATGGAATTACTAGATGAAAATGATTCGGACAGATTATGTGAAGAGATGGATACTTGGAATGAGGAACTGAACCCTCTCGAGAGTTTCATTCTTCCAGCGGGGTCTGGTCCTATTGCAAACTTACACCTTGTCAGAACAGTTACTAGAAGATTAGAGCGAGCAATGGTTGGAATGAAAAGTGAATTAAGACCCCTAACCCTTCAATATGTGAATCGCCTTTCGGATTGGATTTTTGTTATGACAAGATGGGTGTCATATCGTTTAGGTGAAGAAGAAACACTTTGGATTCCAAAAGGAAAAAGGAGTAAAGGAACAGTAGAAATGACAAAGCGTCAAAGTAAAAATCATTGATCTAGTTTTCCAATTTCAGACATATGCTGCATAGCAGCAGATAATACACCTTTACTCTCTTCATGCGTTAGTTGAGACATGGCGCTATTCCAATCTAGCCATAGGTGTTCTCTATGTTCATGGCTTATTTCNACTGCCATGGTTTCAGTTTCTGCAATATACCAAAAAACCTGTTTGTTGATCAGTTTACCTTTGTGTCTAAAATTGTAAGATGTTCTAAATTCAAAATTTGGAACGAATTCGATATCTTTGATTCCGGTTTCTTCATTCAATTCTCTAGCAGCAGTAGCCATGTTTGAAACATCGGTTTCCTCAACGTGACCCTTTGGAAAATCCCAGTGCCCCTGAGGATATTGTAGCAGCAATATGGAGCCGAAATTTACCAACACAACACCACAAGAGGTTTCCATATCTATCTGTGATTGCCACTCATTCTTAGCCTCTCCTATTTCGTTACAACATATTCAAGAAACTGGTATTGTTGGATAGCCATATGTCCGTTCTAAAAAACATCACTAGAGTTGTTGCAGATTCGGATTTAGATGGTTTGATGGCGGCTGCAGTTCTGAAGTCCAGCAAACCAGAATTAGAGGTTCACTTTGCTCATCCTGCGTTGTTAAGAGCGGGTTTTTTAGACGATATCATAGATAGGAACACGGCAATTTGTGACCTACCTTTCCANCCTAATTGCGGACTGTATTTGGATCACCATCTTACAAATAGGCCAAATCCAGAAGAAGAAAAAGAATTTCATGCAGAAGGAGGGATTTGTCATTGGAGAGATACACCATCTGCGGCTAGAGCAGCATATGATTTGATGAAAAGTGAACTTAATCTGAGCCACTTAGAAGAAATTATGCCCATAGTCGACCAATTAGATTCTGGCGGAATACCATTAGATGATTTTCTGGCTGATGGGCCAATCTTGAGGCTTTCTAGGTCTCTTTCTCTATCAAATCCAGAACACATGATGAAAGTTATGAATCAATTTGCGGAAGGGATGAATCTCGATGATATATTGGATTCTCACAAATCGATTTTAGATTCTTTATCTAACTCAAGAAAACAGAATGAGTTGATTGTAAAAAAGCATCTGAAAATTGTTGATGGACTTGCTATATGTGATTTATCTGAAACCGGAATTAGGACAAATGGATATCTGGTAACTGCAATAGCTGGTTCAGAGGCACTAGCCTGTTGCGTTATTCATGGATTTTATGACGGAACAATAGAAGATGTCGACAGACCCGCTCTGAGTGCGTCATTTTACGCTAATTCATTTCGGGAGGAGGCAAACCCGTACGACTTATCAAAATTAGCGACTTTGTTGGACGAGACTGGGGGCGGGCATGCCAATGCGTGTGGTTGTAGAATTCAGCCAATGAGCGTATCAGAAACAAATCTAACAGAAGATGATAAGAAATACAACCTTGCAAAATGGCTAGATCTCTGGAGCCGAAGAAATCAAGATTTAATTCGATAGTTTCGAATCCTTATCGATATGAATTCTCCTAACTGATACATCAATTCAAATACTGAATTTATGGGCGGGAAGCATGGAAAGCGTTACTGACCCAGAAAAAATCAAACATCGAGCGTTTTTCAAACTCGGGCTATTTACTTATGACAATAGACAAGTAGTCCTGATAATTGGTGTGTTATCCTGTTTTCTAATGGCTTCACTAATTTCTATGGGTGCTGATTGGGCAGAATCTTGGGGCGAAGGNGACTTAGAATCCGTTGAGGCGGGAAACGTTGTCGAGGATGCATTTTTTGGTGAAGAGGAAGATGTNCAAGGATTCATCTATTTGGTTCATCATGACACACTAAATGACACCTCAGAAGTATGGCAAGATGCGGTTGTTCAAGCACTTGCAGATTTTGAAAAATTAGGCAANGAGACAGTAACAATTGAGTATTCTTGGACGAAAACAGGCGAAGAAAGAAATGATTATGTTTACGAAGGAGACGANGGCTTTTGGGCTAAAAATCGTGTTATCATNAGCCTTGANAGGAAAGAAGCAAAAGAACTCTATGCAGAAAACTATGAATCAATAGAAATTGATTCTGATTTTGATGATTGGAGAACAGGCGCGGTTGCCATAGACGTAACATTTGATACACGCATACAAGAAGATTTGATNAAAGCAGAATTAATTTCTGCTCCTCTGACATTGATAATTCTTGGAATTGTTTTTGGNACGATAATCGCAGCATTGTTACCGATTGGCGTTGCAGTTCTCACGGTATTGTCTGCTATGGGATTGACAATTTGGCTATCTAATACTACAGACGTTACACAATACGCATTGAATATCATAACTCTAATCGGAATTGGAGTGTCCGTAGATTATTCATTATTCATGGTCAATCGATTCAGAGAAGAAATGAACAGAGGCAGGGATATCAGAACATCGACCGCGATGACTGTCGCTACTGCTGGGAAAGCAGTATTTTTCAGTGGCGTAACCGTTGCAATAGGTTTGATGGGCATGCTATTTTTCGAAAATACTGGACTACCAAGTTTGGGTATTGGAGGAACATTGGCCGTATCTGTTGCTATGATATTTTCAATCGTGGTTCTTCCAGCGGTTTTAGCAATTCTAGGAAAAAAGGTATTCAAATGGAAAATTCCCTACTCTTTCAGTACGGATAATGACAATGAAGATGGGATGTGGGCAAGAATTGCAAACACAGTAATGGCCAGACCCTGGGCAGTTTTGATTCCGACATTGATTATTTTGTTAGGCGCAGGATTGCCATTCTTGCAAGCAGATTTTTCAATTGCATCTAGGGATGCTTTACCTCCTGACGATGAAACCAGAGTTGGTTTCGAACACATGGATGAGAAATGGCCGGAAGGGGCTGTAAACTCAGCGATGGTAGTGGTCGATTTTGATGGTGAAGATCCACTATCAGAAAACAATCTGAAAATCATGTTTAACTGGATAAATCAATCGATTCAAGATGACAGAGTTATCGACGCTTTCGGATATGCCATGCACCCAATTGTTGGTATCAGTGAAACCCAAGTCCTAGACTTCTGGTTGACTCCCGATGAACAAATGACAGTGGAAGAAATTGCAACAAGAGAGTACATGCGTGAACAGTTTATTTCAGATAATGTAACCTACATTGTATTTTCACTCAGTGGCCCGATTACTGGTGAGGATGGAAGAGATTTCGTAGCAGATGTTCGAGAAGATAAAAACGAATTGTTAGGGGAACTTGTAACAGGTAAGAGCGGCAGTCTGATGGTAGCTGGTTTTGCAGCATACAGCCTTGATATATTAGACGCTATAAAAGACAAATTACCTGTCGCTATTGCCTTTATTTTCATATCTACAATTGTACTAATCTACATTCAGGTCAGAAGTATTGTTATTCCAATCAAAGCCATTGTGATGAATATTTTATCGATATCTGCATCATTTGGAATGCTTGTGTTTGTATTCCAATGGGGATATGGAGCCGACCTACTTAATTTCACACCACAACCCATTGAAACTACGAACCCTGTGATTATGTTCTGCATAGTATTTGGGTTATCTATGGATTATGAAGTATTNATGCTATCAAGAATTCATGAAGAGTGGGAAATAACCGGCGATAACACCAAGGCTGTAGCAAATGGATTACAAAAAACAGGTCGATTGATCACAGGTGCAGCAGCAATTATGGTCGTTGTGTTTATGGCATTTGGACTATCTTCTGTAGTAATCCTAAAACAAATAGGACTTGGCTTAGCATTAGCAATTCTGCTGGATGCTACCATAGTCAGGGCTCTTGTCGTTCCATCTA
This sequence comes from Methanobacteriota archaeon, assembly GCA_002727515.1. The sequence goes on along the minus strand of PBXF01000015.1, from coordinate 23,186 downwards.
CAATGCGATTGATGGGTAAGTGGAATTGGTGGACACCGAGTTGGCTATCACCAAAATCAAAGAATCTTGAAAATGTAAAGGAATCCAAGGAATGAATGGAATATCATTAGAATAATGAGAAGGTCTGCCGCTCTGCCGTGTTTTGTTCTAGCGATTTTATCCCTTCTTGCTCTTTTGCCCCATCTTGTCATTATCCAGAGCAATGTTATTCCGATTGGGCCGGTGAAACCATGCAAACTTTCAGGCATCAAACCGATTCCTGTGTAGTATCTAGCAGTAAATGCAAGAAGAACAGATAGAGTTGCAAAAATAAGGATTCTTTCACCGTTTTTTTCATGTCTTTTTAGATATTCAATACGGTCTTCACCCTTGAGGGTTCTCGACTTTTCTTTCCAACCATATTGCCACCACATCCAAGCAATAATCAAAGACGCAGTAATTGGATGGAGTAACAATATGATAGTGTCTGTTACTCCCATTAATCTATCCTAACCAGTTAATGGTCATGGTTGTTTGCAGAGTCAATGCTAGCGGTGGCTCTAAAGAGGTCAACTATTCGCAATGTAATAGGAGGGGTGAGAATGCTGCAAGAATCGAACCTTCTCACCTGCTTGAACGCTGGGATGATAGAGAATCTATCCCCTCAAACTCGTCAAAGAAAAGTCACTAAATTACCCGAGTTTAGAATGCTTGAAAANCCTTGGAAATCATTACTTCTTTCAGCTCTTTACGAACTTCAGATTCCAAGTGATGAAGATGATAGTGCACCATCGCAGATAATGAGGTCTAGGAGCACTTCCAGAAGCAGAAGGGGCGTGTCAAATAACGCAGGTCCGCTACAATGGTTACCTGAAACCTCTGAAGTCTTGATTTCGGGCTCAGGAAGTGATGCTTACAGGCTAGCCATTTTATTGATTAGGAAATCTTTGTTTTCGGACGACTGGGATGAATCAAATGATGAATCCGTCGAAGATTTAAGAAATAATTGTGCCACTAATGGTGTTCATCCAGTATGGCATAAAATGGCTGAGAGTACTCCTATACTTGCTCAATTTATGTCATTTCCAAAGACAGAGGCTGATGAAAAAATATCAGATGAGATTGATTCTAGTTCAGCATTTATCGATCCATCAAATTCAAACAGCCTTTCAAAGACTCTATCAAGTTTAGAAGCAGGAATAAACAATGCATCTGTAAAAATGGCCATAAAGAAGGCAAAAGCCCAACTAAATGGTAAAAAAGGACTAAGAGATATAGACGGTCTTGAAAATCTGGAAGGAGAATCAAGTATAATAAGCGCTCTTGTCAATATTCATCTGGGTAACGACGCTAAAGAAAATCTGAAGGAATTAAAGAAATCAAATCCTAAGTTATCCGATGCATTAACTGATTTAGTTAACCTACGTAATGGGGAATCCAAGAATTGGAATAAAACTAGAAAATTATCAGGTGATGATGAATTAACAATTGCTAGGAAAATTGCGGCCTGGAATTTATTACCGGAAGAAGCAGAGAAACTCAAAAGTAAGGAGTTAGACGAAGGTCTTGGATTAATTATTGATAGTAAAAATAAGCAGAAATTGATGTGGTGGAAATTATCTGCACTCGTTAAAGAGGGAGAGTCTGAAAAAGCACTCAATTTACTGGATTCACTATCGATTGAAGCCGATGCAGATATATCAATCCTGATTTCGCTTGTAAAGAAATTAGGAGATGGTGCCAGTGATTGGTTAGAGAGACAGATTAACACATTGTCAATTGAATCCTTGGCTGAAATAACAAACGATACCGAATCCTCAAATGGGCTAAGGTACGTAGCCGCAAAGAAAATTTTAGAATTAAATTCAGAAACATCAGTGGATTCACTAATNGATATTTTCACTCAAAATATGGATCTACAACGACTATCAGAATTATTGATTGGGAATGAGCAAATGTGTGCAGAGTATCCATATCCAACTCTTTTGGTAGCACATCTGCTTCCAGCGAACTTCAAAGCTGGAGATTTCAAACTCGTTCGCGAAGCTAGGAGAACAGCTCTCTCTACAGTGGAAACAGCCACGGTTCCCCAATCTATTTCAGAAGCGAGCAGAGGATTAATTCTCCTTCTAGATGGAGCAGCTAAATCAGATGACGATTGGTTGGTTTCAACCCTTGATAAAAATGGAATTAAGGCATTCAATAATTGTCGACAGGCTTTGAAAGATGGTGGCGATGGTTTAGCGGACTCAAAGGTAATCGATGTCCTTGCATCCAGCGTCGATGATGCAAAATTATCAACCTTGGAGTCGAGACTATTTGGTGCTGTGATAGATACTCTAAGATTGAACAGAGCATCTTGGTTATTACAAACAGGTTACAAGAAAGATAGTGTTNTAAAACTACTCGACGGATTACTAGCAAGTTCTGATACAGCATTACCTATGATGGAGGCTGTCAAACACTTGGTTTTGGAATACGATATAGGAGTTCCAAATTTGGTCAAATGGTATCAAGAGAACGAACCCCAGTCGCCTTGGCACACTCTTGCCAGAGCAGCAAGACACTTCACAAACGGCGAGGAATTGAATGCGGCAAGAGATTACAAGAGAGCAGGAGATCATATCGAATTTGATTACGAGCACAAAATTTTGTTATATCGAAAAGCGCTCATACACTTTGCACATGCTGAACAGTGGAATGAAGCAGTTGAGTTATTAGAAAAGGAACCTGCGTTGAAAACAGCATTGACAAAGAGATTCCAATTATATCTGAATGTATCTAAAGTGGCTAAGACAAACAAAAACACTGACGATGCAACTAAGATGATAAAATCATATGTAAGAAAAACAGTCATCGTTGAAGAAGAAGATCAATTCGGTAAGGTAACTCGTGTAGAAAAACCAAGATACTCCGAAGAAGAATTAGATTTATTGAGGAATTATGCAAAATCTCATGGCCGTGCTTTACCAATAGAGCCTTTTTCAGGTCGAGTCAAAGCCGCCATCAATAGTTTACAAAGAGAAAGAAGAAGGTCCAATCGTTATTCATTTGAGAACAGATACGCACAAGCAATGATGCATGACCCCTCGACTGAAGATATATTCAATATTGCTACTGAAGCCTCTACTGAGAAACCTCTAGAAGGCTTGATGCTCTTAGAAAGAGCTCAAGATTCTCGTAAGTTTTCGTTAATGGATACCAAGCGATTAGCACAGGCAGAACGTGGATTATTTACAACTCACAGGAATAATCTTCCAGTTAAAGAAAGAGCATATCTAAGAAATCTAAACTTAAGTCCTCTAGTCATTATTGATACAAATATTCTAATGGATGAATTACAATATAGAGTCTCAAATCTTCTAGGGATTTCTTCAGAAGTTTCTTTGGATGTCGGAGGAAAAGGTCGTTTCCATAGGGTTTTGAAACATAGAGCAGATGAGGGCAAGATTCACTTGTGGATTCCCAAGGTAGTAAGCAAAGAACTAGTCGGGCTAACACAAGATGTTCAGAATATAAAGTCTAGATTTAATGACACTCTCGTCGACAAAGACATGTTAGACAAGATAGTAAATCAAGAAGAACTCGAGAATATTGCAAAACAAATAGTCAAGGACTTCTCCACTTGGAAACCAATGGACTTGCATCTTGAAGATGAGGCTAATGACGAAGAGATTAGACAAGAGTTGGAAGAATTCTTAATCGATCATACTGAAGTTTATGATGAAATTACAGCAATGAAGAGGCAACATGGAGAACCAATCAGGTCAGTTATCAACGATAGGGACATTTATCCTGAAAAACCAGATCAAACAATTATGTGTCTTGCAGCCTCAATGGCAAACCAACCTCTGGGTGAAATAGGAAGTATTCTTATCGCCACAAGGGATTCAGACTTCACTTTAGTTGCTAGAGCAGTAGAAGAAAAATTCGGATTTGGCGTTATAGCAAATAGCAGAAATATCAACAATTGAACTTGATATCACATGTGTGAAATCATTGCAGTTCCGAATTCAGAACAAGATAATAGTTCTGCATCATCCATGAGTCTTTCGAAATCATAGGTTACGGTTTTTGCTAAAATCGCTCCTTCCATTCCCTTCACAATAAGATCTGCAGCCTCACTCCACCCCATGTGTCTTAGCATCATTTCTGCAGACAGAATTAGTGAACCAGGATTGACTTTATCCTGTCCTGCATATTTAGGAGCTGTTCCNTGGGTTGCTTCGAAAATTGAGATNCCTGTGTCATAATTGATATTAGCACCAGGAGCAATTCCNATTCCTCCTACTTGTGCAGCTAGCGCATCAGAGATGTAATCTCCGTTTAGATTCATAGTTGCCAATACTCCATATTCTGCAGGTCTGGTGATTATTTGTTGAAGCATTGCGTCTGCAATTACGTCTTTTATTGTTATAGTATTGCCAGTATTTGGATTTGTGAGAGTGCACCACGGCCCACCATCTAATTCAGTTGCACCAAATTCTTCTTTTGATAGTTGATAACCCCAATCTCTGAATCCGCCTTCGGTGAATTTCATTATGTTACCTTTGTGAACTAGAGTGACGCTGTCCTTGTCATTGTCGATTGCATACTTTATTGCTGCTCTAACAATTCTTCCAGTTCCTTCCTTACTAATCGGCTTGATTCCTATNCCTGAGGTATCAGGGAATCTAATCTTGGAAACTCCCATTTCGTTGACCAGGAAATCCATTACTTTCTTGACATCATCTGAACCAGCCTCCCATTCAATTCCGGCATAAACATCTTCNCTGTTTTCTCTGAAAATTATCATGTCAACATCTTGTGGGGCTTTAACAGGTGATGGTGTTCCATCATACCATCTAACAGGCCTTACACAAGCGAACAGGTCTAATTGTTGTCTGAGAGCAACATTTAGTGATCGGATTCCTCCTCCAACTGGTGTTGTCAATGGGCCTTTGATTGATACCAAGCCACTTCTCATTGCGTCGAGGGTTTCTTTTGGCAGCCANTCGCCAGTCTGATTGAAGGCTTTTTCTCCCGCTAATGTTTCAACCCANTGGATTTGTTTTTCGCCGTTGTACGCTTTACTTACTGCAGCATCAACAACTGAGATCATTACAGGAGTGATATCTACTCCAATTCCATCTCCTTCTATGTAGTAAACCAGTGGGTCATTCGGTACAGATAAGATTCCATTTTCCATGGTAATTGGTGTTCCTGACATGTTGCTCATGTGTCCCGACTTATACCCCCTTCATCAACAAAGCGGTTGACGGTGGTTTCATTTCTTACACCATATTCGGATAGGTATGGAAGGCAGAGTGGAGTGGACTGGAGGAACTGGATTGATTGGTGTCAATTCTAATGAACAGGTCATTGAATTAGATTGGGAAAATGGTCCAAGTCCAATGCAGATTGCNCTTCAATCAATAGGTGCATGTTCTATTGTCGATGTTGTGATTGGTCTGAAAGAAAGAAATTTCTCCAAGGTTTGGGTAGAAATTTCATCAACCAGAAACGACGAATCGCCTAGATATTTCACATCNATACATATGATTTACCATGTTGTTGGAGATGTGCCCAAAAAATTGGTCGAAAGAGTAGTCCATAAATCACATGAAAAGTATTGCAGTGTATCTCAAAGCATACGAAAAGACTGCAAAATAACTCATGAAACAGTTATTCATGAATTNACNTGAGCAACAATCCAGTCGCCGNCTAAAGNTAAATTAGAGATTCCNGAATCTCNTAGGTTTGATGCAACTAAGATTTGTTTGGGTAGTGTCTCTATTGCNTGNAGCAATAACTGAGCAAGCCCGTCATGGATGGCAAGCCAACTATCNGGTAGGTTTTCNGGAGCATCATCGGGCGTGGCATTACCAGATACTGTAACACTTGCAAATGGTTTGACCAAACCATTTTCTCCTAGGTCTACAATTACAGACAATGTTATCTTATTACCAGTCAATGACAAATCTGCCGATGAAGGCATAACAGTAAAGTTACTAGGAAGGCCACTCAAAGATGCCTCGCCTCGATTGTTTCGCATAGAAATTAATTTTCTAATCCAGGATGTTAGTATTGAATTGTGATATACTAAGTCACCCTCTGGAGCATTCGAAGTAATTTCTAATTCTTCACCAGCCCAACCCCAAGCGCACCTATACTCTAGCAATGGGGATAAGTCGTTCATCCAGTTAATTTGTGTAGGTTTTGCATCTTCTGTAGTTACTGAGATTGCGGGTTTACCTTCAATGAATTGAACTTCTTTCTTCTTGAAAAATTCATTCATTGATACTGCAAGCCCCAGTATTATAGCAAGAGGATCTAGTGCAGCAGGCCATTCTTTAATCGGTTCAACCTGTTCTTCCAACCATGCTCCTACTGCTAAATCATCTCCTAGACCCAATCCGTCTGCAAATGCATAGGCTTCTTTCCATGCATTCTTAGATAGTCCTACCTCAAGTGCTGATTTACCCATAGATTTGGCAGCCGCTGACATAGACTGATAATCATTTAGAGTGTCCAACCATTCTCGAAGAATTTGGTCTCCATCGCCGAAAGATCTCCTATCATTTTTTGATATATCACTCAACCATGCCTCTTCTTGAATGGCTCTCATTTCGTCGGTTAGTTTGAGTTTCTTTTGTAATTCTTCGAGCATTACTGCCCCTTCTCTTGATAATGCACCATCAGACCATGCTAGCGCAAGACCATGTTCGAAGGGGGTTGGTGCCAAATCTATCCCTCGATTATATCTCTAACTAATTGCAAATGTCTTACGAAACTCAGGCCTAGTTCCTTTCTCTTTCTTGATAATAATTCAACCTCTGAGGGGTCTAGAATGTCATCAACCCAAACAGTTTCGAGTAGTAATTTGTATGTCGATTCTGCCTTATCCTCAGAACTGTTGGATTCAGATTTTATGTCAGGCACAACTTCATCATCGAACGATATTACAACTTCTTCTGCAACATCATCAGTTGAGTCGTCGAAGGCAGATAGGGGGTCACTCTCTTCAAATGCCGCAAGTGGGTCATCTTCCTCAAAAGCTGCTAGAGGGTTACTTCCTGCTTGTGTTTTTACAGCAGTTCCTATTTCTAGTTCCTTAAAGGGGTCAATCTCTTCTTCCTCTTCATGATTGTCTGGTTCTTCAAACGGTAACATGATATCTCTCCGACAGCATTTGTTATCTTATAGTTATTATATGCATGTATCAGCCAATGGTCAAACCTATGTACCATGAATCTCTAATGTATGATGTAGATGGTATACCATGCTGAGCAAGGAGGTACTAGGTTGGAGAGTCCTCGCAGTATTACTATTGTTACTGATAATACCGACCATTCCTCAATTTGAATATATTCAAAATGAGTGGAAAAATTCTATTGATAATCTCGAAAAAGAAGAGGAAAATCAATCAGAAAATGAATTTTCTACAGAAACAGAACCTCCAGAAGAAAATATTGAATCTGACTCAAGTAGATCCGATGGAGAATCTGCTGATGATTCCGCTGAATTTGCGTTAGCAGAATCGGATGTGCCAGAGGCTGATGCCAAAGAAACGCCTTTTGAAAAAAATAGTATTGAAAATTGGGTTTTACCAGCAACCCAAGTAATAGTTTTGACAATGATGGCGATAATGGCAGTAGGACTATTGACATCTACAACTACCGCAATTATTCTTAGCGAATCCGCAAGATATTCAATTCTTTTAGCAGTTCTAGGTCCATTATTAGCCATAGCGAATAGGGGCGATAAAGGAGTATTTACCAGGGGGAGAATTCTAGGTTTCATAGAAGCTCATCCCGGCATTCATTTTTCAGCATTAAGGGATGCATTAGATTTGGGAAACGGAGTTACTGCTCATCATATTCAAGTTTTGGAAAAAGAAGGCAGAATCATTTCTTGGTTGGATTCTAAAGTGCGAAGATTTGCAACTTCAGGGATAGATCAAACCAGGCTAAAAGAACTTCAAAGTCCGGCTACAGGTATGCAAGTTGCTATTTTGCAGGTATTGAGCGAAGCAGATACGATAGGAATTAAATCCAAGGATTTACGTGAAAAATTACAAACTAGCAGACAATTACTATCTTATCACATGAAGCATTTGAAAGATAGAGATATTGTCATTTCAGTAGGCAAAGGTAGAGCAACTCATTGGAAAATATTGGAAAAAGGAGAATCTTTACTAAAATCATCAATCCATCTTAATGAGATATAATGCAAACATTGAATTAAAAAAATCATAAGCGCATAATCGTGAGAAGCGCTCTAATTCTGTTGGTGGGATTGTGTTTTCTCTCCCCTGTTCAAAGTCTACCCGGCGGTATAGATGACAAAGCAGACAGAGGATGTTTATGTCACGGTGGAGAAGATGAAACTACGGAAATTATCGTTTCTGGCTTGCCAGAGATGTATAATTCATCAGTCACGTATAATTTCACGATAACAATAAACAGTCCAGTTATTGAAAGTTCTTCGCAAGAACATCCAAAAGGTGGATTCAGAGTCATTATTTCAAAGGGTGAGGTTGTTGCAGACGAATGGCAGTACCTCAAGGGCGGATATACTCATAACGATACAATCAACAAACAAAGAACTTGGAATGCAAGTTGGGTTGCTCCTGTGAGTGATACTGAATTGGTTACTTTTGTTATACATGGTAACGCAGTAAATGGAAACGGTGAGAGTACTGGCGATGAATGGAATTCATTAGCGCTTGCAATTCCTGGTGTGAATTATACAGGTGAGATTATTACGCCAGAACTTGGTGACGACCACAATAGAAATCGCTTCTTGGTAATCAGTAGCATAAGTATCGCAAGCCTGATTGCGATCATATATTTCGTCGCAAAGGATTAATCAATTCACGAATTCAATATTCCTTGATTTTAATGCACGTAGTTGCCTGTTCTCGCTAGCACCGTGAATTTGATTAGATCTTACACCCGTTAGTACTAGCATCACTCTGATGTCTTCACCCAGTGATTCATCAACAGCAGCGCCCCATATTATGCGAGCATTCTCGGAAACTCTTTCTTTGATTAGTTGAGCGCATCTTTCAGCTTCTCCCAATGTTAGGGATTGGCCTCCAACTACATTGATCAGTGCGCCTCTAGCATCAGAAATATCTAGTTCAAGTAATGGTGAATGCAAGGCTTCGAGCGTTGCCGCTTCAGCTCTTCCAGGGCCACTTGCTGCGCCCAATCCTATCATTGCAACTCCAGAACCAGAATTGATAACAGCCTTCAAATCTTCAAAGTCAAGGTTTACCATTCCATCAGTTGTAAGAAGTTCAGTCACACCACTGATTGCTCTGACTAGTAGTTCGTCCCCTACTCTAAATGCACTTGCTATTGGAAGGTCACGGACACCTTCAATTTCCAACAATCTTTCGTTTGGAATTACAAGTATTGTGTCGCAATATTCTCTTAATCTTTCTAGACCCCATTCTGCATTTTGCTTTCTTAGTGCACCTTCAGAATTAAATGGATAAGTAACAACTGCTAGCGTCAATGCTCCCTGTTCTTTTGCAAGTCTGGCTATATGTCCAGCAGCTCCTGTGCCAGAACCTCCACCCATTCCAGCAGTAATTATTGCTAATTGAGTATCTTGAGTAATTTTCTTCAAATTGCTTTCACTCTCGAGCGCTGCTGTTTCTCCTTTAGTGGGATCTCCACCGGCTCCTCGTCCTCTAGCAGTTCTTCCAATCAGTACTTTATTCTCGAGTGGACTCATCAATAGTGCCTGGGCATCTGTATTGATTGCATGTCCCGTGACATATTTGTTTTCAAATAATCCTTCTTCATGTAAGCGGCTCACTGCGTTACATCCAGCTCCGCCTACACCATACACTCTGATCCTTGGCTGTAATGATTCCAAAAGTTTTCTCAATTCAGTATCATTCGATTCCATTTCTTCAACGCTTGTTGGTCGAATAGCAGGTCCTTCCTCTTCCTCGGATAGCTCCAATACGCGCTCAATCAGATGTCGCATATTGGCAATTCTCATTACAAGTAATTTGAATATGCCGCTAAGTCCCTAGCATAATGTAGCGATTATCGAACTAAATCCTTAATCTCGAAGGCCATCTTCGCATACCTGGTAAACACATTCACCATCAGGTAGGTTTGGAGAGTCTACTAATCTAGCAATTCTTCTTCCACCCTTTGCCTTTCTTAGATACAGTCTGAATGTTGATGCGTGTGCAAGTACGTGTCCACCGATTGGTTTTGTTGGGTCTCCCCAAAGTGCATCCGGCTTACTCATTACTTGGTTAGTTACCAATACTAGTGCGTTGTTAACATCTGCTAGTTGTTTTAGATCCTTTAGATGTCTGTTGAGTTTTTGTTGTCTGTTTGCTAACATTCCTCTTCCAACGAATTCAGCTCTAAAGTGACTTGTAAGTGAGTCTACAATAATCATCTTTACATTGACTCCTCTACTCATTCTTTTGATTTCTTCAGCCAATAACATTTGGTGAGCAGAATTGTAGGCTCTTGCTACGTGTATTCTCTCCAAAACTGCTTCTGGGTCTAATCCATGACCTCTAGCCATTTGTGTAATCCTTTCTGGTCTAAATGTGTCTTCTGTGTCTATGTAAAATACATCTCCATCTAGTCCGCCCTGTTCAAGAGGCATTGTGCAGTTTACTGCTAATTGGTGACCAATTTGAGTTTTACCTGACCCGAATTCTCCATACACTTCAACAAGAGATTGAGTTTCGAATCCTCCTGCCAATAAATCATCAATGGATTGTACCATGCTTGACAATTTCATTACTTCTCTTCTTCTTTCTAAGAGCGCAGATCCCGATACGAATCCGCCGATATTTGCCATCTTCTTTGCAGCCTGGATGATTTTCCCTGCTACAGCTTCTCCTAATTCTGCTTGCTCAGCAAGGTCTCCTGGACTCATAACTGCTAATGCCAACATTTCATCGAAACCTGCTTCACGCAGTTTTTCAGCAGTTGCTGGACCTACTCCTGGTAGGTCTTCGATTTTGATTTCAGGTTCCAAATCTTCCTCCATTGTTACTACCTCTGCTTGAGCCGCTTCTTCTTCTTTCTGTTTCTTTGTCTTTGACTTTCCTGCCATGATTGTTACTATAGTGGTTCCATATATTAACAAAATAAGGTCTCTTAGCTGAAAGTTGAAAGTATTCGGAGTCAAATAAACCCTTACAAAACGAAGACTGAACAGTTTTCGTTTACTTTCACTTTACTTTCACCCTTGGCGAGGGTTTACTGGACCTTCGAGTCCTTCTTTGTAGGCAATTGTAACATCGTTCTCTACATTCACGTTGTCACCTTCTGTAACCTCGACATTAAGTCCCCAATTTCCAGATACAATGTCTCTAGTTGTGTAGTCCCAGGTTTCTTCTCCGCTGTTAGGGATAGTTCCTGCATTATTTGCAATTTCGGTTCCTTCTGGGTTTTGTAATGTCCATGAAACTTCTGAGTTGGTGCCTAAAAATGTGTTAGGGTTTTCAACTTTTGACGTGATAGTTATTCTATCTGGTAGAGGCAAACCATCTTCACAATCTGGAGTGGCGTCGATTGTCATTGATGCAGAGTTAGTATTGGTATCAGTCCAAACAATATTCATATCGACTCTGATATCTACTGTGGTAGACCTAGTGTTTCCAGCCTCATCTTCAGCCGTCATTTCTACATCGAATATGCCGTGAGTTTGCCAAGTGTAAGTTATCACAGCATTGTCGGAAGGGTCTGCTTCAATAGGTGTACTTCCGTCATCAGGATTTAGTGTAATCTTTACAATATTTCCATCATCTGAGGTTGTGTCAGCATAGTCAAATGAGATTTCAACACCTGTTGTTGGGCCTTGCTGCCCGTTGTTTACAGTGGTCTCAATCATTCCTGAAGTGGTGTCGTAATACACGATTAGGTCAATCGGTCCAGAGTAACCACTACTGTCTGAATCTTCGCCGCCAAGGCAACCGGATAGGCTTGCGCTAAGCAAACTAAAGAGCACAACAAACAGGTTAATGTTCTTCTTCATCAGTATACCCTAGCATGTCCTTATCCAAAAACCTCCCGTTTTATGAATTGATATTTATGTCGGTGGGTTCAAAAATGGAGACTATCGCAGTCGATGCATAGCGGGATAGGTTAGCATGGTTCGACCGACGGGCTCATAACCCGTAGATCGATGGTTCAAATCCATCTCCCGCTACCAAAATCAGTTGTTTGAACTGTATTCATGATAGTCATGAGTGGGTATCAATGAATCGACCGCTGCTTGTAATCTTGCATTAGCAGCCTGTTCACCAGATTGTATTGCTGTGATTTGTCTTTCAATGTCAGACTGAATTTCTCCACCAAGAATTTCACCGATTCTCTTGGCATCGGCTGGAGGTCTAGAATCAATCTCCAGAACAAAAGCCCCATTTTTACTAATCACAGCCCCTGCCTGAGGTACTAATTTCGCTAGAGTTTTTTTGTTACCACACTGCTCAGCCATATCAAGAGCTGCCGCTAAATGTCCAGGCTGTAGTTTTTCACACTTTGAAAATGCCTTGACGGCTGCTCTTTTTTTACCAGCATTAGAGTGTATGAATCCGGCTAGATGGTAATCTGCAGCAGCGGCTACAAAATCGTGTCCTATCGATTTTCCGAGAATATTTCTTTGTTTGTGAAGGATTCCTATTGTTGTTCTTGCTCTCTTGTATTTTCCTCTACTATTCAATACAGCAGCAAGAATCCTTAATCCTCGAACTAGAAAATCTTGGGTTGCATCATCTCTTGGTTTTTGAGCCATTAATTGGTCTACTAACGCTGAAGCCATTACTTCTGCTCTTTCCGAGCGCCCTTCTCTGTGATAAGCCTCCAACTGACTAATCGCTTGTTCTGGATTAGTCGTTCCGAACATAAGGTAACCTGAGAGTAGTCTCTTTTCACACCATCGGTTAAATGTTGGAAATTAGGTCACATCATACAATCTGTTTAATTGATTAATCAACTACGGTTTTCTGAATGGAGTCAAAAATCAAGGCAATAGCAGTGACAGGGACTCCTGGCTGCGGAAAAACCACACTTTGCTCAAAGCTAGCCTATCCAGTAATTTCAGTTCATGAGTTGGCTGAAGAATACGAATGTATAGGTGAGGTTGATGTCGACGGAGCCGCCCCAATAGACATAGAAAAATTAAGCCAATCTTGGGTAAAACCAACCGAGTTAACATTAATCGATGGTCATTTATCTCATCTGCTTCCAGTAGATGCGATAATCATATTACGTTGTAAGCCAAAGGTTTTGAAAGAAAGGTTACAATCGAGAGGATATTCAAAAATTAAGGTTGATCAAAATGTAGAAATTGAGATGATGGGAGGGCCATGGCCTGATATCTTGGACGATAAAAGGCCAAAGATAGAATCAGATTCTGGCATAAAAGAATGGATAGAATCCGGTTGTCCTGATGTTACCTCTCCATTTGATGCCGTTGACTGGATTTCAAAGATATAATACAAAAGGCGTCTCTGTTTCGGCATCGTTATGGCATTGGAAAAGGGACGTAGCATTTTCAAAAAAATAAGCGACCCTTTAGTCAACAAAATGGAAGGAGTAAATCCTGCAATTCTTACATGGCTGACCTTGCCAACAGGGCTGGCTTCAGCATGGTTGATGATGAGTGCTGAAAGTGGAACTGAAGGAGCAATAATGTTCGTTGCTGCAGCATTCTTGATGGCGACAGCAATGGCCTTGGATGGTTTAGATGGCAATCTAGCAAGAGCTACCGGCAAGGTAACAAGATGGGGGGACTATCTTGACCATACTCTAGACAGAGTATTGGATATAGTTTGGATTCTAGCATTGGGATACAACTTGTACTGGTTTGGGCATGTAGAATTAGCATGGCTTGCTGCCATGCTTACAATGTTCGGTTCATATTTAGGAACTCAAGCGCAAGCGGTCTCAGGGGCAAGGAATTACGGCGGCTTTAGTAGAGCTGATAGGATGGTTTTGACCTTCTTTGCGTTGCTTTCTTGTGCTCTGATGGCATATTTGGGCACTGATTCATTCGGGGAGTGGAATGATATTGAAATAAATCCTATATCCATTATAATCGCAATTTCAGGTCTTGGTGGCGCTTACACTTTTGCGGTAAGATTTGTCAAAGCAAGAAAGCAAATACAAGATTTGGACAAAACCAAGCCTCTATCTATGTCTACTGTTACTGATAGCACCGATGAAGAGTGATTTCAAAACCTCTGAAGAGTCCAAAATTGGGCACTTTTTGTACCGCCTACGGCGGTATCCTCATAACCAAATCACGGAAACCGACAGAACGATGGCAGGCGACATGCTGAACAGCGGAAATCGTAAACTGACTTATTTTGTCCTGATTGTATTGCTATTTTCTTCGATCCCAATGGTTCCAAGTGCAACTGCAGATCAAGGAGAACCAGATGAATTTCAAGCGCAGTACATCAATGCAACCTTTGATCCTGTGAGTGAAGAAACAACTATCAGTTGGAGAAATATTGCAGATTCAGGTGGAGACTTCGATTTGCTTGAAGGATTGTGGAATACCACATATCACGTCTACAGGAGTGCAGACATAATTACATCTGCAAATGTTGGAACTCTCAATCCATTCTATTCTGTTATCGCTTGTGATAAAGGGGTGATTGGTTCAAATCCTGGTGATTGCCGTGGCTTGGAGAATAAACACCCTGGCCATAGTACGACTTTCCAAGTTAGCGCAGGAGTAGATGGCGATTATTACTATGGAATCGTATCTGAATTACCAAACGGTAGTTTCACAACTGTTCTAACACCATNTGCGAGTTTAACAGGCACTCCTGTGTACGAAAAGACATCACCGGTTCGCTCACCATTCAACGTCGATGCAACTTATAATCCAGCGACTAGCACAACAACAGTCCAGTGGATAAATTACAACAGCATCAATCCTGTATTACCAGAGGAGGGTGAAGATGCATTCGAAATTCACGTTTGGCAAACTACACAACAGATTACTAGGTCAAACGGACAAATCCTATTCAGTCAATACAGTCCGATTGCTACATTGACCCCAACAGAAACATCTTATGTTGTAAACGTCCCTCCTCANACAAATAGAGACGTTTTCTATTCAGTAACTTATCTTCTAAAAAATTGGACAGATTCTGGGGATGACTACGAAGATGTTAGGTTCTTATCAGAAAATTCCATGGATACTCCAGTCATTGAAGACAACTCACCTCCACCATTTGTAAGTTCAGTCGATGCATTCTTTGTTCCAAATAATGGTACAGGAGTTACCACTATCGCATGGGATGATATACTGACTGAGACTAATGAAGAATACAGGATATACCGCCATGGAGATATCTTCTCTAGTACAAATAATCCGTATGCTCAATTAATCGCAACTGTACCGGAAAATGTATCAGAGTTCCAATATACAGTGCCTTACAACACATACGGAGACTATGTCTATTGTGTGGTTGTAGTAGATAGGTACGGCTCATTCAATACTAACATTCCTTACAATGTCTGTAAAACAGTCACTGAAGATTCTAATGAAAACTGGGTAAAAGAACCAACCAATGTATTTGCTGAATTTATTGGAAATGGCACAACTAGAGTAACATGGATCGACCAAGCAGGGGTTGAAGGAGAGAGATACCATATTTGGAGAGCAGGAGGCAGAGTCTTGGGCTCCCAATTTGTTGAAAACGAGTCAATGATCTGGATGGGAAGTGTTCCAGATGGAGTTGAGAAATTCGACGCTACTATACCTGATGATACTATTTCCGCGTATACGTTTTACTTCGTAACAAGTGAAGCGCTATACAATTGCCCAGGCTGTACAACTCCTGTGATGTACAAGGAACTTGTACAGAATGTCTATGGGCCAATAACAGAGGATACTCGAGTTCCTCAGCCAGCTAGAATAAATGATATTGAGATGATTGGTCAGTTAGGTGTTGTAAATCTCGAATGGTTGAATTCAATCGACGAAGACAGAGAGACATACTCTATTTACAAACACACGGGTGAGCCATTTAGTGACTCAGAGTTTGCAATTTCAAACTATACAGATGAAGGCTGGGAGTTTGTAGCAGGACCAATTGATGAGAACTCTTTCGCATCAATTACCTCGCAATTCGCAGTAGAGCAAGACACAGAAATGGATGTTTGGTATGCTGTGATAATGGCAGATGAGTTTGGTAATAAGAATCCACAAATTATTCCGGGTGTTGGCGGAAACGCTATTCAAGTCAAGGAAGATACGAAAGCTCCAACTATAACATATTCAATNAACGATGATGACAATGTGCCAGTAAGCCAGCAATCGCTAATCAAGGGAGATTATACTCTTAGAATAGAGGTGTCTGAACTTTTGAATCCTGATGACGAATTCCCAATGGTCAACATTACCGCATCCAACGGCGGAAGTTTAACCGGAGGCAGTGAACAAGCAATGGTGCTGCTTTCGAAAAACATAAACAACCCAAATAAAGGTCCTGAATACTTCATTCAGTTTTCAATTGCTGGCTCTTCGACAGCTGGCCAATTAGATATAACAATCAACATGACCGATGAATCTCTGAATTCAGTTGAACACAGGATCTCAGATTTCTGGATTGATGCCAAATCACCAGAAGTGAACATATTCAGCCCAACTGATTCTGGAGATGGCGCAATGTATCTGTATGGAAACAAATTCATGGTAACAGCGGGTGCAACCGATGATGTAGAAATAGAAATGATGCAGATGAGGTTTGTGCAAAACTACGGAAACCCAGTAACAGCCGTAACAGAGCCATGGAGAGATGTCTCGGGAATTACAATCAATGATGATGGAGATTGGACTATTGATATGGAGTTCAACTCAGGTAGTTTCTTACCAGGCACGCATCAGGTTTCTGTCAAAGCAATTGATACTGCTGGAAATGAGAGAACCAAGAATGTTATCTTCATCGTTGACTGGTGTAGACATAGAGATGATGGTGAAACAATTTGTGAATTCACTAACCCCGTCGCAGATGAACCTGAAGAGATTTACAGAGAACTTAATTCTACAGACCCTCCGTATATGATAGCCTACATTACAGCAGGTGTATCACTTCTAGCAGTTGTCACCTGTTTGTTTGTTATAGCCACAGCAATGTCTGGACCAAAGAAAGGCAAAGGTGACGATGAGGATGACGGAGATGATTGGATGAGTGAATTCATCGGAACCTCAGCAGAACCTGATATGGCTGTAATTACGGGTACATCTCCGGCAACTCAAGATAAACCACAATCTAAGGCAATGGATGATGAAGATGAGGATGATCCTTTCGCAGTAAACGTAGTTCAACCCAAGCGTCGTCGAAAGAAGGTAGAAGATGATGACGATGACGACGATGACGACGATGATGATTACGACGACGATGATGATGATGACGAACCACCAAAGAGAGTCCGCAGACGTCCTAGGCCCAAGAAAACTAGNGAAAGGCCGGCACCACGTCGTAAACCAGTGAAGCGAAGACCGACGAAGAAGTGATAGCGTGTCAGAAGAACATGCAACTCCGACGATTAGCGTAATTGATGCATTTAGTCCATTTCATAACAAACTAAATTGGTTATTAATTGCAGTACCAATCACAGTTTATTTCTCTTTAATTNCAAAAGATAACGGCATGAGTTTCTTGTTCTCTATGGTTGCAATAATGCCATTGGCATTATTGATGGGACATGCTACAGAAGAAATAGCGCTTCGAACGAGTGAGTCTCTAGGGGGGTTATTGAACGCAACNTTTGGTAATGCGGTCGAGATAATTATCGCAACACTTGCGATTTACACGGCAGCAACAACAACTAATCCAGATACAGTGGAAACTATGATTACAGTCGTGCAAGCGAGCTTAATAGGAAGTATTCTAGGAAATTTGTTGCTAGTTCTTGGGTTATCTCTTCTATGGGGCGGTATTAATCATCGAAAGCAATTCTTTAGCCAACCAGCACAGAGCATGAGTGGTTCTCTACTTTTGATCGCAGTTCTTGCAATGCTAATTCCTGCTGCAGTGGGTATTGGTGGAGGCGAATTTGATAGTATTGTACAAATTTCACGATATGCAGCTATTGTTTTGCTATTGATATACGGGTTAGCACTTTTCTTCCAACTAAAAACGCATTCTCATATTTTTGAATCAGATGAAAAAATAGAACATGAAGAGCCTAAAATGACCAACAAGGATGCATGGANATTACTTATTCTCGCAACNATCTTGGTAGGGTGGATGGCTGAGGTTTTGGTACATTCAATTGACGAGGCTGCAACAGAATTGAAATTGCCAGCATTATTTATTGGCGTAATTTTACTTCCATTCTTTGGTAACGCTGCAGAACACTTTACTGCTGTTATTGTTGCTGGCAAAAACAAAATGGATTTGTCATTAGCAATTGCTATTGGTTCAAGCGTTCAAATAGCGGTATTTGTAGCCCCATTAATGGTGATATTTGCTTGGATTATGAGTGTAGACCTCTCCTTAGAATTTGGTCCTCTTGAAACNGCTGCAACGTTTATTTCCGTATTAGTCGCTAATTCTATTCTCCGAGACGGAACAACAAATTGGTTCGAAGGCGCAATGTTACTTGCCTGTTATGTCATACTTGGATTGAGTTTCTTGTTGGCCTACTGATTAATTTGAGGGACTTGAATGGGTTACACATCAGATGTCTGGGAAAAAATAGATTCNTGGGGAGGCCCAACTTTTGGTGTAATCCTAGTAATTATCGGCGCGTACCTAATGTTTAGGGGTGCAAAAAAAATCAAAATTCTCTCATTTCTGACCGGTTGTGCGATTGGAAATTTGTCAAGTGCAATAATATACAAAGAAGTTGGAGATTTAATTCCATATCCAGAAAGCGATGTTACAATCGGTATAATACTGGCGTTCGGTTTACTTATGTTCACCGCAGTCAATTTGTTGTCACTTGCAGTAACNGCCTACATTTCGCTGCAAACGATGCTGTTCATAATTTCAATNCTCGANTCGCATGGTTATGATTCTGGAACAGAGGTTATGGGCGGTATTCTTGTTGGAATTTCTTTCCTTATCAANCGATATATGCGTAAGAATCTCTACCTATTTGGCTCATCAGCTTTAGGCACCCTATTCGTGATATACGGATATTTCATAATGAATGGTCAAATTCCATCTGACGTAGTGCTAACGGATATGGATGTACAATTAATTGGACTAGCTTTGTTCATAAATGCGGTTCTAATACAAACAAAACTGATGAAAGATGTCAGAGAAAATGAATTCAAAGCAGAGATGCAGGGTGAGGTAGAAAAGCAAAACTATCAACACCAGATAGATAATGATGCATACGGTAGAGGTAGATATCTACAACCAGATATACTAACTCAAGCAGCGTTGGAAGAAAATCAAAACTTTGACTATCTGAGTTATGATTTAAATCGTTCTAGAAGATACTGAACTGTCCTGGAATTGAACCAGGTCTTCCATAAGGCGTGCGCCGTACACTAACAGTTGGGTTGTAGTTCCTTCCACCACTCTGAATGGGTGCTTCACGCCTAAGTGCGACCCGCTAAACGGCAAAGGCACATCCATTCGAGATTTGAATAATGAAATGGGTTAGGTAAAAACCCATGCTTTCAGTATTAGAATGAATAGTAATCCTCAACCGCATCGTTGAATTCTTCTAGGAATTTTGACTCATCGATGGTAGTTACTTTTCCTGATTGCATTACGGGATTACCATCAACCCAAAGGTCGAGACATTGCCCTCCGTTGTAAATCAGGTTCGAGATGTGCCTTTCATTATCCTTGCCAATAGGATTCATTCTGATATCATTTAGATCCCATACAGCCCAGTCTTTACTCTCAGCAGTTGCGATGGCGAATGCTTCTTTTGCAAGCATTGCAGAAGCATCCCAGTGGTCATGCCTTTGAACTAGGCACGCCATTCTGGCTTCATGTGCCATATCTAGTCCGGAACCGCTTGAAGCAGGTCCATCTGTTCCCAATCTAATTTCCACTCCTGCATCTCGGTATGCAGGAATTGAAGCAGTCCCACCACAAGCCAATTTCATATTTGAAGAAGGACAATGAACCAAAGTTGCAGCCCTAGCGGCCATTGTTCTCATCTCAGATTTCTTGACCCAAGAACCGTGAGCACAGATTGTTTTATTCGGAATAAAATAATCAATACTATCTAGATATTCAACAGGATACATTCCATATTTATCATAACATTCAGCAACCTCTTTTCTTGTTTCCGAGATATGGACGTGAAGGTAAGCATCATGTTTTTCTGCAAGTTCTTTACCTCCTAATAGGGTTTCTTCATCGCACGTATATACAGCATGCGTCGCTACTCCATACTGCACCTTGTCTTCTTTTGAATTAGATGCTAATTGCGTATCTAGTAATTTTCTAACGCTACCATTATCGCCTCCTTCTTGCGGCGGCCAGAGTGTTTGTGGTCCGCAAACAACTCCTCTGAGTCCTGCCTCATTTAGTGCTGATACGATAGATTCTGGAAAGTGGTACATGTCACAAGCGAATGTTGAGCCAGTTTTGATCATCTCTAGAGCAGAAGCAAGAGCTCCGATTTTTGCATATTGTTTTGTAAGATTCATTTCAGTAGGAAAAATCGATTTTTGTAACCATTCTTCCAATGGTAAACCATCTGAAAAGTCTCTTGCATTAAGTTGCATTGGCAAATGAGTATGCCAGTTTTGAAACGAACGTGTAATCAGTTTCTTGCTACCATCTAGGTTGTGAATAACGTCCTCGTCCCCATTTGATTCAGACCATGTGCCGTCTGCATGAAGTAGGAAATCACTGAGGTGCGTGCGCTGCTTATCGTCGATAAGTACTGCGTTTGTATAGCGCACAGAGGCCTCGTCCATGTTTAACCCACGAAGCCATTTACTGTGAATCTTGGGGAGAGTAGAGTGAAGCGATTAGGTTAATCCAATCTTCTCCATTATCTTCTTTTGTGATTATCTCAACACCTCTTTCCCAATGGAGTATAAATTTTCTTCTAGCGGCTTCAATTGAATCCATTTTTCCCTCTTTATTTGATAAAAGAACCATCCAAAGAGCTAACTCATTTTTGAATAGGGTTTTTCCTTTTAGGGATTTACCCGAATTAATACTTTCTGGAATAATCTCATCATTGAATTTTGTGGGCACCCATTCGTCTGAAACAGGGCCTTCTCTAATCGATATTCCGAGAGCTAGCCTGGAAATAATATCTTCTGACACACCAATTTTTGTGGCTAATTTCTTGATACGCGAGTGAGTTAATTCAGTACTAACAATTGTAGTGTTATGCAGTTTATTTAATGTCATTTCCTCACCTCAAAAGAACTCTTCCAATCCTGTATGAATCGCTTTAGCTGTTGCCGGACCGGTTTCCTCAAGCAGTATTTGTGAAGCGATACAGTCAGATTCCTTAAGTTCGTCAAATAAACCATCTCCAAGGTCATCACTTGTTGTTAGTACTATTACTTGATGGGATAGTTTAGGGTAGAATCTAGTTACAGACCATTCTTTGTGATCTTTGTCCATTCTTGATACCGGTGTATCAACGACGATCGGTAGAGGAATCCTAGATAACTTACTAATTGCGTATAGCATTGATAATCCGACATGCTGTTTTTCTGTTGCAGATAAATCTCTGTCCAACCAATTTCCATCGTAACCTTCCATCTCGATAAATGGTGAGTAATCTGTTGTAGAAATTTGCACACTCTTTACTGCTTCAGATTTACGACTTAGTAATTTGAATCCTTCAGCAAATCCTTCTTCCAATGGTTTAGACAATGAGTCTCTACGCTTTGCTGCATATTCAAGTATGATTTTTCTGATAACAAGAATTAATTCTAATCGCTTGTTTAATTTTGAATCCGCTTCAGTCAGACTTTGCATGGCTGAAATTTGATTTTCAGTTTCAGTGATTAATGCTTGTAACTTGGCGACTTCACCTTCTTTACTTCGGATTTCTCCTCTACTTTCTCCAATCTTGAGAGAGATTTCTTTGTACTCTTTCGCAATTTTGGCTAGGCCAAGCTTTTCGGATTCAGCAATCATTTCAGCAGTTTTTTTTCTGTAATCTGATAGTGCTATGACACTTTCACCAATCACTTGTTCTGCATTCCCTGATAGATCATTAAACATCATAGCATGATTAATAAGGACGTTTTCAAGGTCGCTTTTACTTAAGAATTGGAACATATCTGGAATACCTAGTTCGTCTTTGGTGAGTTCATCATCGAGTGCGGCCATCAATCTTTTTTCTTCTTTTTTCGCCAGCCTCGGGTCAAGGTTCTTGAGAATTTTATCTAAAATATTTCTTGCAGAATTTGAAATCAGATTAGTTTGAATCAATTCAACAGTATTTTGTATGCCCCAATCATTGATATCGGTTGGTAGGCCTGCAATCATGAATGGTAGCGAGTCCGAAAGCACTCGGATTAATTCCTTTCTCCTGCTATCGAGGTGAGCTGCCGCACGTGCTTGCACCGCTCGAGCATTACCTAGATTTTTTCCTTCTTCATTCCCTTTTGACATAATCATATTATGAAGTTCTGTAGATCTAGAATTCATAATGCTGAACTCTCTCTTCAAAGCCTCTATCTCTGACTTCAGTTGTGATTCTGATGTTCTCGCTTTTTCCAATTCGGCAAACCAATCATCCAGCGCATTCTGGTCTTCTTCAGGAGTCATTTGTTTAGTAGTTGCTTTCATCACCGAATTTAGGTGATAATTTAGCTGTTGAATTGCTTGTTGACCAAGTATGTCATCCAGGCCACTACTAAACTCTTGATTCATTTCTGAGAAATTAAGTTCAGGAAGTTTTTCTCCATCGAATAGGAACCTTTGTGAAACAGCTACAGGAATGAAAGCCTCAATCCATTTCTGAGCCATATTGTGTTTGGATTCACCCACTTCCAGCGTAAGTGGCTTTCCATTAATTCGCACAGTTAATTCCATGTCTACAGAGCCACCTGCTCTTTCAAACCAATAATCTCGTTTAATCATAACGACACCAACACTGGGGTCTTCTAAAGTAAGTTGGACACCTACATTACAATCTTCACCAGTAACTGTTGTATTGTGTGTTCTCTTTAACCAGTCATCAAATTTGAAACCAGGCTTATGGTATCTCTTTTTGATTCCCAATGCCCCATGTAAAACCAAATTAAATGCATCGAGAACT
>PBXF01000014.1 GCA_002727515.1 Methanobacteriota archaeon | reverse complement strand
TCAAGCATCTAGGAAAGATATGAATCTTGAAATCGAAGATACGATTTCGCTAAAGGTTTGGATGCAAAATGCACCAGAACTATTTGACCAGGATAAAAAATGGATCATCAGCGAAACCAGAGCAAACAATTCAGAATTCATAGTTGGTGAAGGAAATGGAGAATCCTTCGAGGTAGATGGCTCAACAATATGGTATAACGTTTCGAGGTCATAAAATGCGTAGAGAATTAGCACTTTTACTTGCTTTGTCAACAGTCCTTGCTGGTTGTTTTGGAGAAGGAGAAACTATTGCAAAAGAAGAAAATGTAGGTTCCTCGATTTGGGAAACATACGAGATTATTGACCCAATACCTGCCATAGACCCTTGGGAATTTCTAACCATTGATTTGAATACAAATGAGAGCACTGAGACATCATGGGCTGTTTTCGACAAGAATTACGGAGGCAATTGCTGTGAACACTATATTGCTACCTCAATAGATGGAGACATCCTAAACATAGGCGGAGAATATCCCGTCTGGTCTAATGACAGAGGACATGAATGGGACACTTACATCCCGGAATTCCTCACTGACCCAACTTGTAGAACTCCTGTTCCAACAAATCCTGGTCAAGAAGGATTAGGAGAAGGCAGCATCGTACAAGCTACCAATGGAGATTACATCTCTATGTCCTGGTTCCCTTATGTTGGAGGAGATGGTAAACTTGACAAATTCTACGCCATATTGTATGACGCTTCCGAAGATGAATGGAAATGGTGTTACAATAGAATGACTGAACCGTTCTATGATAGATCATGGCAGGTTGAAGTCATTGGTCCAATATCATCAAACATTGGTAGCGGAGATTGGGCTAGCCTAGTTGTTTCTAATTTCTGGCACCAAACACAAAACGCTGGTGGTCAAATCAGCGTTGATGGATTAAATTACTACAATTTCCAATTTGTAGGACGCAACTCTGACCCTGGGCTAGAGGATATTAATCTTAATTTCACAAATCTTCCAGAGTATTACGATGTCAACAAGCCTCACAAAGAAATGCGGGCTTTCCCTGTTCCAAGTGGAGGTTTGTATTTCCCGCAATATTTCAATGATGGGACGTCTGCGTTCCTCGACACTTCACTGAATTGGAATCGGCATGATGTGCAATTCCCAAGCGAATATTGTCAAATCGACACTACAGGCGCTATTCATTGCGTAAGTTTAGCAGGAACTACATTCACCCACCACCTGTCATTCGATGGAGGCTCTAATTGGGCTACGCAAAACTATAGTGATGAGAATTGGGCGCAAATAGAAGAATGGGAGTTCCAAGCAAATGGCGCTCTCGATTTGTTTGTTTTGAATGTAAGATATCAATCTGCAGAAGGCCCAGATGTTGACGTATTGTATCACGTCAGAGAATATTCTGAATCAATGGCTCCAGACACCCTGACATATATCGGATTGGGAGACCTTGATTCTACTAGCGGTGCTGGAAATGATATCCGTTTCGATTTCGCATCTCTAGCGATTCTAAACGATGGCGGAGTTATTGTTGCATATCATGATTCAAGCGACCCAGACCCACTATTTGCAGTTGAAGTTGAAATGCCAATTTACTAAGCGTATAGCCATACAGTAAGTTCAATAAAAATTCTATTTTACGTAGGTTTGTTACCCTTAACTTCAAAACCTCTTGACAGTCATTTTCANCNATGGTTCTGAAATCTTTACCNGGAGTTGGGGCTAATTTAGCNAAGAAGTTGACNGACCACTTTGGAACGGAAGAAAAGGTAATACAACTTCTAACAGATGGCCAAACTGAAGTTATTGCTGAAGTCGAAGGAGTTTCTCTAAACAGAGCCGACAACATAGCTCGTTCCCTNAANGGAATTGATGGATTTTTAGCGACAAAGGAAGCGGTTAGATTACACAAGGAATTGGTATCTCACATCGCATCCTATGCAGTTAATTCTGGAACCAAATCAAAACTAAAAAATCTGATGCCAATAANANATCCTGCTGAAAGAAGAGATTTGATAACACAAGCAATGCNAACCGATTATAAAATTGAAAACCTGAGAATTCCAACTGATATTGATACACATTTTGAACGAGTTGTAGTTTCCAAGAATCCAATCAAGGAACTGAAAAGATACTGTAGAGTCCTTTCTCCATCACCTGAAGAAACATGGAAAGATTACAAGGTATTCAAATCTGTAACTTGGGTAGGAGATGATGGGCCATCGCAAATACCTGAGGGATGGCTCGTTCTTCCAGAGGACGCATCAATTGACATGATTTTACCAGAAAGATGTGTGAAGTGGTTTGAAGCAAATAATTCAACTCTTAGGCTACTGACTCAATTGCCCGAAGGAAGCGGTTTTTTGGAAAATTTCAATCAGATTAGAATCCCACAACTCGAACCCCTTTTGAATGAACTTTCGAATAATTGTGACGCAGAATCTATTGCTGACATACGTGATAAATTATGGCCTCTAGCAAAAAAATTGGAAACCCAGATTCATGCGGAAGTAGATGAAGCAATGCANAATGTGAACATGGATTTGAGCGGAGCAGATATGCTTCAAGCGTTAGCTGACGCCGCTGCTTTACAACGTAAATTGGCTCAGAAAACAAATGACGCTATTGAACAAGCAATCGAGACCGCTACCAATGAGTTAGCAACATTACTTGATACAGCCGGCATCCGATGCCCAAGAAACGTATTCAAGGCTGAATGGCCAACTAAAGTAAATAGAAGCGTTCTTGATGAAATAGATGGGCAACTAGAAGACCTCTACAAAACAACCCAATCAGATCGACTAATTTCATTGGCAAGGCGGCTTTCACCAATAAAATCGAAGTGTGAAGCAGCGATAAGAAAACTCATTGAATTAGACCAGTGGTTGACTATTGGAAGATGGGCAAATGATGTTGGCGCGGTAATGCCTGAGATATCAGAAGGCGGAATAAGCATCAAAAATGGAAAACATCTACTTATTGATGGAATTGCAGATCCTGTTTCATATGGATTAGGAGAATGTGCAGATAAAGGGGATAAACAATCTATTGCTTTGTTGACTGGTGCAAATAGTGGTGGTAAAACAACCATGTTGGAATTATTGGCACATTGCTCTATTCTTTCACACATGGGACTCCCAGTACCAGCTGAATCTGCCAAGGTTGGTAGGATTGAATCATTACATGTTCTTGCAAAAGCAGGCGGGACACAGTCCGCAGGTGCATTAGAACAAACCCTTCTTCAACTTGCTAACGTTGTTTCAAACAACGATTCTAAGTTAATCCTTGCAGATGAGTTAGAAGCCATCACTGAACCTGGCGCCGGTGCTAGAATTATTGCAGGTATGTTAGAGGCTGCAGAAAATCATGATGGGACTTGTATGTTACTTGTTACACATTTGGCTCCAGCAATCATCGAAGCGTCTGGAAAAGAACTCAGAACAGATGGTATTGAAGCGAGTGGACTAGATGAAAATCTAGAATTAATCGTAGATAGGACACCGAAGAGGAATTATCTTGCTAAGTCAACACCTGAATTAATTGTCAGAAGATTGGTTGAAAGGTCAAATGGGGATGCTAAAGACGTATTCAACTCGATTTTGGGAAGATTCTGATTAACAGATTCTTCCTGCTTCCTCGCCATAATTTTGCATTGGCGCTTGGAATAAATCATCACATGTNCTCTCAACTANTGGNAGTGTGAGTATACTTTCTNCCCAATTAATTGAGAAATCTCCAGCAGCAGCTGGACTTGGAACATAATCTTCACCTGTATTTGTGATGATGAAATTAATTGATTCACCTGCTGATAAAAATACATCCATAGGCATGAATTCCATCTTTGCTAATACNGTGCTTCCAATAGGAATTGTAGCCACACCATCTCTACCTCCAGCATGGAATCTAAGATCCATTACTGCATGTCCCAAGTGTATTCCAGCCTCATCGGTCATTTCCACGAAGACATGACCATTGTTTGTGGTATGTGGTGTCGCTGACAAATGAAGTGTAGGCATTCCTGCGATGTAGGTGTCATTTTCAAAAGGACCATAAGAAAATGTAATTGGGGCTCTTGTAGCTCCCATTAATGCCCCATTTGGTTCAAGCGTGTATACTTCTGTCTGAACATAATTTGTATCCTCTGATGGCCAAGTAGTCTCAAATCTCCAACCACCCCTATTGTCTTGCATTTCNACTCCNAATGTTGGTGCTCTTCCTTCACCTTTCAGATACCAATCAAACCAATACAACATCTCATCAGCCCAGTCCCATCGGAGGGTGTATGGGTATGCTTCTTGTCCTCTTCCAGCACCTTGGGAACTGTGCCCTTCAACTCGGTCAGGATAATCGTGCGCCCACTGGCCTGCTAATGTTTTGATTTCGATACCTGCATCGGCAACTTGTTGATGTATTGGGAAAGCCATGTGAGGGTCTACGTTCCAATCCTGCATTCCTTGAATAATGTATACAGAACCATTGTAGTTAGACAATACCCTGTCAAGGAATGATCTTTCTGTCCAATAGGTATTNCCTGCGAAATCTACCATTCCNCCNCTTAGGTAAGCNGCAGGNCCATTCACATATCCTTCGAAGTANCCTTCACAGGCATTTTGAACATCATCTGCATCGCCATCTACTCCGAATGACCCATAGACACCATTGTGCATAATCATGCCTCTAGCTTCCATGCTTCCATTTCTCCACATCAATTCGTGTACACCAATCAAACCAGACATNGGCACTATTGTTGCAAGATACTCATTGCCGAAGGTTGCAGCCTGCCAAGGTGTGCTTCCATCATANGATTTACCGATAATTCCAACNTTGCCGTTAGACCAATCTTGGCTTCCAAGCCAAGTCACCGCTGCATCAATGCCTCGTTGTTCATCGGTCCCCATCAAGTCCATGCAGTGATTGGAATTACCGGTTCCGAATACAGATACTTGTGCAACAGCATAGCCGTGAGGAACATAATTTTCTATTAAGAAACGCCCTAATCTGTTTGCAGGTGTTAATGCATCTACATCTCCATCATTGTAGTACGGACCTATTTCAGCGATGACTGGAACTTTACATTCATCGATTACGTCTGGTGAATCATAGTCACATCCTTCGATAACTGGCAGCCATAATCCAAGATGTACCTCTGCATCACCTGTCAAACCTGCGCCACCATCTGCAGCGGTTATCGTATCGACTGGAACGTAAACGCTTCTAACTTCATCTATACCAGAGGTGCCGTTTTCGGTGACTCTGCTGAACACGTCTGTATCTTGGTATATCTCTGAAGAACGCTCCCAAGGTTCAAGATAGTAAGTCTCCTCTTTTGCTTTTGTTTGGGTGAGGTTATCTTCGCCAAAACAGCCTGCGAACATAGCCGGCATTAGTATCAGTATCAGAAACAATGCCTTGCGCATGGAAACAACGCCTGCTAACTATGTTTTGATATTATCCTTTTTTGGTTTAGTCCAAATTAGGATACTAATTGATGTGCTTGAACCACTCCAGAGGGTCATGCGCACGGCTGTAGTCGTCCTAATTCTGCTCGGGGCCTTGATTCCTTTCACACCTTCAGCAGCTGCGGATAATGGGATTGTAATCGAAGAAATTCTAGTTTCAGCATCTAGTGCTGCATACAATGGAACCGATTGGAATGGTGATGGAGAGATTGGGTCTAACAGCGACCAGTACATCCAAATCAGAAACACTGGAACCACTGATGTAGATATTTCAGATTGGATTTTAGATGACAATATTGGAGAGGGAAGTCCTCCTTGTAGAATTGGATGGAATACAACAATTGCAGCCGGGGAAGCGATAGTATTCTACAGGGCAAATACGGGAATTGAACTCGATTATTTTGATGCGGATAGCGCTAATCTAATGGATAAAGAAGGGAACTTAATTTCCACTATGTCTTACCCTGGAGAAGATTCCTGGTGGGACAAAGTCTACACCTACGCTGCCAATGGTAGCCTTTGGAAGCAGGATCCTAATCCCTCTTCAGACCAAGGAACTTGCTATACACCTAGAGATCACATCCACACAGGATCTTACATCCTGCAAGGTCGAATTGTTCCTATGACTGGACCAAATGATGTTATCGAAAATGGGAATGTTATGGTTACTGATGGAAACATTGTATCNGTATGGTCAGATGGTTCTGTTCCTCCAATAAACACAGATAATGTATCGGTTTATGACACAAATGGAACGATTTATCCCGGATTAATCGACATGCACAACCATTTGCATTACAACACTGCTCCGCTTTGGGAAATGTCGCCACATAGTNCCAGTCAAACCAATGAATATGGAGGTTATGAAAATAGATACCAGTGGAAGAACCACCCTAACTACAGCCCTCATGTAACGAAACCAAAGAATTTCGTTCACAGTGGCGCATATTGGAACATGGAAAGTCAAGCGATGAAGTATGTAGAAGTGAAAGAAATCGTTGGAGGAACAACAAGTGCCCAAGGAGGTCCGTCTTCTGGAAAAGATTCATTCGATTCTATACTTGTGAGGAATATCGAATACTACAACTTCGGTGCTGACCAAATACACACCAAGGTTACCGAACTTGAATCAGACTATATCGGAAATCACATCAAGACTGGAAACCAATCTGGTAATCTCAGAGCATGGTTTTTACATCTAGCAGAAGGCATGGATGAATCCAGTAGAGCCGAATTTGACATATTGGTTGAGAATAATTTGCTTGTAGGCGAATTGAATCTAATTCATGGAACTGCNCTTACAAAGACTGAGTTCGATAAACTCGGAGAAGTAGGGGGCAACCTTGTATGGTCACCTCTATCGAATCTTCTGCTATATGGCACAACAACCGATGTGGCAGCTGCTAAGGATGCAGGAGTTAGAATTTCAATAGCCCCTGATTGGTCACCATCTGGTTCGAAATCACCATTACACGAATTAAAGGTTGCAGACCTCTGGGATGATGAAATCCTTGGTGATATCTTCAATGATTATGAGATGGTAAAGATGGTGACTTCAAACCCTGCAAAGGCAATGAAGTGGGATCAATATGTTGGCACCATAGAAGTCGGTAAAGCCGCTGACTTAGTTGTATTAGACAACATTAACACAAATCCATATCGCAATATGATTAACGCAATAGATACAGATGTGAGACTAACTGTTATTGGAGGAATTCCAATCTATGGAGACCAAGACATAATGTCTGCTATGAAGGGTGATGATTGGGAAGATGCAGGATTAGGNAAAGCCCTGGATGTAACTTTCATTGGAGTAGAGGACGGAGGACAATCTTGGGAAGACATTGTCAGTGACTTAGAAATGGCAATGAGATTTGACTATAATGAGATGAATGAAGCATTTGGGGACAGTCTCTCGGACTTCGATTCACAGGTTAGTAATATGGTCAATGTTGGTCTGGACCCAGTACACACATGGGGTGATGAGAGATATTTCCGAGTAATCAATAGTTCAAACTCAGCAAATTCTCAAATCGATATGTCTCTACTTTACGATAGATATTATGACAGAACAGCATCAATCGACACTGTCGAAGGAGAAGAGATAAACTACACAGATAGTAATCCAGTTACGTATGTCTATGGATGTACCATAAGCACGGCTCTAAATTACAATCCTGACGCAACAAGAAACGATGGTAGTTGTACATTTGAGCAGGTTACAAACAACACGGATTCGCAACAAACAAACAGCACAAGCGATGGTGATGAAGACACTTGTGTTGGAATATGTGAAGATACAGACATTACAGATAGCGCACAAACCAAAGCAGATGAAAATTTGATGTACCTGTCGATCATTATGGTCATTATTTTTGCGTTAGCGGTTGCTGTGATAATCATATCAAAGTCCAGGCAGGATGAAGATACGGTATCATTCGTTCCTGAAATGCCACCAATTAAACCGCCCGAATCAGATTAAGTCCCAAACAGGACCGTCCTGTGTATCGGTTACTACTACGCCTAGTTCGTTTAACTGATCTCTAATTGAATCTGCCAAATCCCAATCTTTTGCTGCTCTAGCATCAGACCTTTGTGAAATCAAATTTTCGACCTTTTCAGCAATTTCTGCTCGACGTGGGTCTTCCTCAGGTTCTGCCAAAACTAC
The DNA here is from genome assembly GCA_002727515.1 of Methanobacteriota archaeon. The sequence continues at coordinate 48,633 of PBXF01000014.1, read as the reverse complement.
CTCTCGAGAAGGTAATACTCCCAAAACATCACCCGCTGTATCCTCTAACCAGTCAACACAGTGAATTGCGTATGCTCCTAGGTCATCTCCATCGAGTGTTGAAAGCATCTTGCCCATCTCTCTTAATGCACCGAGAACCTTTGCTACGGCTTCCCTTGAATTGAAATCATCATCCATTGCTATTGCGAAACCCTGTGCCATTTTCTCAAGTAAACCGAGGCTCTTGACAATTGGAACCTGCGAAGTTATATCTCCGTCTGGCAGTGGTGGAGTATTATCACCCATCAATTCTAATGCTGCCTTGTAGACTGAAATTAGACGTGCGTAATTTTTCTCTGCATTTTTTAGAAGTTGTTCATTCATGTCAATAGGTGAACGATAATGAGCATTGATCAATGCAAATCTTAGAACCATAGCATCTACTTTTTCTAGAATTTCTCTGATAGTCCAGAAATTACCTAGTGATTTACTCATTTTTTCTCCGTCTATGTTAACAAATCCGTTGTGAAGCCAATAATGGACTAGGGGGCTACAACCAGTATGACATTCGCCCTGGAAAATCTCTGCTTCATGATGAGGGAAAATTAGGTCGTGGCCACCGCCATGTATGTCGAATTGTTGGCCAAAGGCATCCATAGACATCGCTGTACATTCGATATGCCAGCCTGGCCTTCCTGCCCCCCAAGGAGAATCCCATGTGGGCTCACCAGGTTTAGCTGCCTTCCATAATGCGAAGTCTTTGTGGTCTCTTTTACTACTACCAGTTCCTTCTACCCGCCCACCGGCACCTTCTCGAACAGCATCGATGTTTTGACCGGTTAGTTCACCGTATTTTTCTGGTGCACTTTCAACTGAAAAATATACACCATCATCAACAGAATAGGCATTTCCTTTATCGATTAAATCAGATATTATAGATATCATTTCATCGACATATTCAGTACAACGTGGGTAAGAATCTGCTCGCAAAATATTCAAAGAATCCATGTCTTTGTAATAACTCTCGATATTATCATCGACTAATTTTTTCCAACCTATTCCTGTTTCATTAGCCCTATTGATGATTTTGTCATCGATATCTGTAAAATTTTGAACATAGTTTACGTCGTACCCTGATTTTTCCAGCCACCGATGAATCATATCAAAGGAGAGGTAACATCTTGCATGCCCTAAATGACATAAATCGTAGACAGTCACTCCACACACATACATGTTTACTATACCTGGATTCATCGTAGTGAAAGGAACTTTCTCCTTCCTTCTAGTGTCGTGAACCTTTAGTGGCATTGACGTGGGGTAAACTACCTGTTATTCAAACATTAGTTACCAATTAGATTGTAATCATCACTAAGTGGAGTAGCACCTGTTTCCACTCTGATTATTTGACCATCTTTGAATTCATAATATGTCAGAACTGCTTCTGAGGTAGACCCATTTGCGAAGTGTGCAATACAATGGTCAACTCCGACATCATCATTTTCATATAACAACCTCACATTTTCGATAGTAACCATTCCGGAACCCACAATTCCCATCATGTCATCCTTAGTCATTACAGCATTTCCCACATGTGGAATAAATTTGCAATCATCATGTATAATTTCATTCATTTTCTCTTTGTCACCAGCGACAAAGGCTTCGTGATAGTCACTTACTAAACCCATGATAATAATATCAATTCGGCACCATTTAGTCTTTTTTTCAAAATGGTATTGTTCATGAAACCGTTTGTTCTATTAGACAGTGCAAATTCAAATGTTCTATGAGACCAGTACTAATTTCACGATTAGGTTGGTCTCTACCCGGGATTACAATATTGCTTTCGTCTTTTATACATCTTGTATCGGGTGATGCTAGAGATTTTCCTTTCTTCATATCAGAAGCAGATTATCCGGGGATACAAAGGTGGGTTTTCACACTCGGTTTTACATTGAATGGTATGGTATTAATGTATTATTCTTGGTTATTATTCACAGCTAATAGGGAGCGAGCAAGATGGTATTGGATGCATATTTCGTTGATGTTTGGAATCTGGGTAGGTGCGAACTTGTGTGTACTTTCATTCATGGACATGTATGATCATATAGAAATTCATGTAGCAGCAGCACTGAATATATTCTATTTCGGGCTGGGATGGTGCGTAGTAACGCACATTGCATTGAAAGATGCCTCACCAACTGGCAAGAAAATACGATACTTTTCTGTATGTACCGCTGCTACTGGACTGTTTGGGTTGGTATATTCAATAAATTTGGGACTTCAAAAGTATCCTGAATTCGTTGATGGAGACTGGGACATGGCAAAGATGCAACCTTACATTGATTGGGCTGCACCAATGGAATACTTGCTTGCATTTTCTTTCATAGCAACACTATATTCTTTTGAAACTGAATTGAATGGAGATGAAGAGGAATGAAACTACTCGTTGTAGACCTATTAGCCGAACGAGTTGCTTTTGGGGAAAAGGGAGTTGAAGAAATTATCAGACATTTTCCTGGCTACGAAGTCATATTATGGGCACCTCATACTGATGAGCCAAGAAATTATCCGTTCGGAAAAAGAATTAATTCACCTGAAGATGCTGATGCAATAATCATAACAGGAAGCAGAAGAAATGTATCAATGTGGGAGCCTTGGATGGACGATGTTGCAGAATTAATTCAAACTACAGAAGTTCCTCTTTATGGCATATGTTTTGGTCATCAAATAATTTGCAAGGCTCTGGGTGGAGAAGTAACACGAGCTCCTGAAAATTCCTCTTTTATCGCAAATGTCACATACAAGAACGGAAAGATGACAAAACAGTTGTTCACACATCAAGACCATGTAATAGATTCAGGAGAAATGGAGGTCATAGGTTCTTCTGAGCACTGTGAAATAGCCGTTTGCAAGCACCCAACACGCCCGATTAGATCAGTCCAGTTTCATCCAGAAGCTGTCGCATCGCTACTGGAATTTTCTGTTGAGTGCGGAGACATGACCTCGGAAGAAAGAAGCGCATTTGGAAATGGAAAACAAGACCTTGATGTGACCGGGTCATTAATTAGTCCCAAGTACTAAATCAGATGCAGTTATTAGCGGCAACATGGACGCGAATCAGTACTACCAAAGTTTGCTACAGCAGGGGCATTCACCCGAAAATGCTGCACATTTTACGAGTCAATATTATCCTGATTTTAATTCAGCGATTCAAAGTGCTGGAATGATTGCGCCACCGCCTGACATAGGATTAGGAGGTTTAGGGGCATCTAGTATGGTTGCTCCATCCGGAAGTCTTGCTGCTGGTGGCGTCGCTGCCGGTGCTGCAACAACAGGTGCTGCAGCCGCAGGTGGAACATCTATTGCAACGATTGCTGTTGTTTCAGTTTTAGTTTTAGGAGGTGCAGGCACTGCTGGTTATTTCATTTATGACTACCTAACTGAGCCTGATTTCTACGGGGTAATTTACTGGGATGAATCTGGATTTGGATACCAATTTTCAGAAGATGATTTGACGATGGTAATTCCAGCAGAGAATAATCAGGATTGCGAGGAAATAACTGACATGTTTGATGCTGATTACGAATATGAAGATGGTTTATGTTACATAAAGAACCTTTACAGCTCATATGAAGTTGAAGATAAGGGAGATTACTACAAAATATGTGCCTCTATCGGAGGGGAAAGCGATTGTTTCAAAATCTATGTTGGGGAAAAGGGGCTTGTATTAGTAACATATCTAATCGTAAATTGTAATCCAATGGTTAGTGATATTGAACCTCCTGTTCTTGATGAGTATGGGTATGCAACTTCTAGTTGGATGAATAAATTCAACAATCTTGCGGAAGAGGTTGAAGATTATGGGCCTTCAAGTTGTAAATCAAACTCGGAATATCAAGGAGATTTTGATTATTTCAGCTTTTCTGACAGAGATGCTGAAGGTCCGATGTCTAACGAATCTGGAGAAAAATTAGTACACATTGAAATGACTCAAGGAGACGATTTATCATGGGCTGTAGTGAAGATACAAATCGTAGTTGACGGTGGAAAATCAATGACTTGCCAAGAATCTGGATATGAAGATTCAACTTCTGATTGTATATACACAACTGATGGTGACAGCTACTGGAGTACTTCTGAAGAAATTACAATTTCAGAGGGGGCGACAGACCTCTGCGATGGGTCTTATTATGGATGCGAAGTTGATGTTACTATAATCAAAATAGGGATTGGTAACGAGGATGACAAAATAGTAGGTAGCGTAAATGCATATGCTGACGCATATTATTGATCATTCTTCTTCGACTTTAGAAGCCTGAATCTTAGCATCATTTGCCTTGATTTGTTCCCATACAATTTCTGCGATGTCTTTGACTTCCATCTCTGAACCTATTGATGAAAGACCATCTGTAACCATAGTAGAACAGAATGGACAACCAACAGCAACGGTATCCGCACCAGTAGCAGCCAGTTCTTTAGAACGAATGATGTTGACACGGTCGTATCCGTCATCAACATGCTCTTCCATCCACATTTGAGCACCACCTGCGCCACAACAGAATGAGCCTCTGCCATGATTCTCAGTTTCAATATCGACACCACCAATTGCAGCACGAGGCGCTTCTAATTCACCGCCAATGCGTCCAAGATAACATGGATCATGGTAAGTGATATTTCCATCATGCTTGGGTTCTGGAAGTTTACCTTCTTGTTGAAGGTGATTAATCAGTTGAGAATGGTGCATGACCTCAATATCTTGACCTCCAAAGTCCTTGTACTCGGTTCCTAAAGTGTGGAAACAGTGAGGACAAGAGGAAACAATCTTCTTGACCCCAATCTCCTCGAAAGTTGCTAAATTGGTTTCTGCAAGCATTTGGAATAGATATTCATTACCAGCCCGACGAGCTGCGTCTCCACTGCATCCTTCTTGCATACCTAAGATACCAACATCTAGTCCCGCTTCCTTCATGATAGAAATTGTATCCCTTGCAACCTTCTTGTTACGCTCATCGAAAGAAGCAGCACATCCTGCGAAGTAGATGTATTCTGCAGGTTCTGCGACTTTCACATCTAAGTCAGCAGCCCAATCTCCTCTCTCATGCATAGGAATGCCGTATGGGTTGGAGTCGCTCTCAAGGTTCTCAATGGTCATCATGAGAGGCATTACGGTGTCCTCTACGGATTCATCGAATTCCATTCTCTCCATCATCAAATGACGGCGAGCGTCGGTTAGTTTTGGAACATGTTCAATATTTACCGGGCAAACGTCAACACATGCATTGCATGTAGTACAAGCCCATATTGCTGCTTCGCTAAATCGTGATATTATGTCTTCTTCTGGTTCTTCACCTTTGAATAATAGTGCAGCGTGTTCATTGGCATATCCTCTTACATCGTGAATTATTTGCATAGGATTCAATGCTTTACCAGATGCATAAGCTGGGCAAACATCTTGACATCTAGCACAAGATGTGCATGCCCAACCGTCAATCAAACTTCGCCACGATAATTGTGTGTAGGATGCGGCACCAAATGACTCTAAATCTAATTCATCGAGAGGTACTGCTGTTCCATTTTCATCGGTTTGAAGTGGTCTCATCTTTGCCATCGGTTCTGTATCAAAGAAGAATACATTTGGCAATGCCATAACTAGATGCATGTGCTTGGAGAGAGGTATCAGGAATAAGAATGTACAAATTGCTACCATATGTGCCCAATACGCCCAATTAACCAGGCTTTGTGTAATGGTGAATGTCTGTGAAACCCAATATCCAATCATTTCGTAAGTTGGATCAGGTCCTTCTCCAGCCTCGATTACAAACGATGTTGTACAAATTGTCATAATCAGTAGCAAAATTACGTTACCTTCCAACTGACTTTTTCCTTTGAGTTTTTCAGGTGTGAAAAGAATTCTGCGATTTAATGCCAAGAAACATCCAACCAGTGCACTTGTATATCCTAATTCCACCATGCCATTCCAGACTGGATTAAGAACTTCTGGAAGTATATGTTCACTAAAGCGATTACCACTTGCTAAATCGAGCATATCGCTTGACAGCATTAAGAATCCCCAGAACATTAAGACGTGCATACCACCTGCTATTGGGTCTTCAAGCACCTTTTTCTGACCCAACCAAACAGTTGCGGTTTCTTTCAACCTCGCGCCCCAAGAATCGAACCTGTTATCTTTGGCGCCCAAGAGCACTAATCTTGTTGCTTTTTGAACCTGGTAAGTGAAAAAACCAAGTGACACAACGCCCAACACAAGCAGAATATACCATCCTGAAATACCTGCATAGGATACATCCAGTGGGTGCTGCATTATATCGTCGAAGAGTGTTCACTCCTTCAACCCAACGGCAAAGTACTTCCTACTCTACCCATATCCATGGTGCAGGCAAGTGCTCCCGGCAAATGTATCCTCTTTGGGGAACATGCGGTGGTTTTCGGGCAACCTGCCGTCGCTGTGGCGATAGACCAGAGAATGACTGTAAGTCTTGAAAAGAACTCTGAATGGCGGATAGATGGAATGAAATTTATTTCTAAAAGGCATCCTCATGTCGAAGCATTAAAACAAAGATTGTGGGCGAATGGCCCACCACTTTCTGTGAGAATCAAAGGCGACATTCCTCCTGCAAGCGGGCTTGGTTCGTCTGCTGCGTTATCGGTAGCGGCAGCAGGAGCGCTTAGATGTGCAAGAGGTAGGCAACTAATTGGTGACGATTGGGCAGAGGGTTTCAGCGCTGCAAACCCAAACAGTGTCTATCAAGGACCATGGGAGAATAGTGTGGGCGATTCGATTCTAATAGGCAACAAATCTGTCGATGTAGATGAATGCGCAATACTAGCTCATGCCGTTGAAGCACACGCTCAAGGAGGTAGAGCATCTCCTCTCGACTCCAGTACATGTTCACACGGTGGATGCATTGTCCTATCTGACAAAATTGAAAGTGGGCTTGATTGGCTTTACACTCGCAGATTAAACGATGTATCTTGGGAAGTCCATTCAGTCGAACTTCCTAGTGACATAAACGATGTTTGGCTAGTAATAGGCAACACAGAGGTTCATGCACCTACAGCAGATCAAGTAGCAAAGGTGGCTAAATTACTGAAAGAAAATCCAGACAAAATGAAAGAAATTGAAACTATTGGGATAGTTGCAAGACGAGGAATTGATGCTCTATTGTCTGGTGATATGGAGGAGGTGGGTATTGCCATGACAGAAAATCACCTACTTTTGAGGAATCTTGGAGTATCATCTCCAGAGTTGGAAAATCTGATTTCTGCCGCTGCTCCATCATCTCTCGGAGTGAAGTTAACAGGTGCTGGCGGAGGTGGCTGTATGATTGCACTAACAAGAAATCCAAAGGAGACCAGTGAGGCAATTGAACTTGCAGGAGGCAAAACACTCATCAGCAGATTGCCCTGCAAAGGATTAGAGGTTGAGGATACTAATTTGCAAATTTGGAACCCCTTTGACAACTGACTTGGTTTAAATAGGGGTTTATAATCGGCCGTTCATGAACGATGAGGACCGTTTGACTGTTGTTAACGTAGTAGCAAGCACAAGAGTAGCTGAAGAACTTGACTTACCTGATATCGCAATTCAATTGAATTGTGAGTATGAACCTGAACAATTTCCTGGTGTCGTATACAGAGTATCCGACCCAAAATTGGCAATTCTAATGTTCAGATCTGGAAGAGCAGTTTGTACTGGCGGAAAAGACGAAGACAATATTCACACTGGTATTGAAAGAATGATCAGTGACCTAAGAGAAGCTGGAATCACAACATGGGACTTGAAAGATGTTGAAATCGAAGTCCAAAACATGGTTGCAACATATGCACTGCATTACCCAGAAGATTTCGATGGAATCTCCGACAGAGATTTCACTGACCTGTATGTATACGAGAACAAAGATGGTTCTCTTCGAATACCTACAGAGGAAGAAGAAAAAGAAGGTAAGGCGTATATCGATGCAAACAGAAAAACTTGGAAAGATGAGTTTAAGGGTCCAGGACCTAGATTGATGAGAGAGGGTGACCCGTTTGCGGCAATGCCAAGAAAACTAAATCTAAACAACTTAACATTCCACCTTCCATTCGACAAGGTTGAATACGAGCCAGAACAATTCCCTGGTCTAATTTACAGATTAGATTACCCTAAGGTTGTCTGTCTGATTTTCGGTTCAGGAAAGATGGTAATCACTGGTGCTCGCCACAAGGACGAAATTCTTGAGGCTGTACAAATTATTCAAGATGAGCTGGCTGACCTGCTCTACATGTGATTTTGATGCAACCTTTAGGGCCAAGTGCTGTTCAACCAGACAGTATTGATGTTTGGGTAGTTTCTCACGGTGGCGTAGCATCGAATGCATTGTGCGACCATATGGAAGCACAGGGTATTAGAACAAGGCCTGAAAATTACGGATTGATTTGCCACAAACAACATCCTGGTGAAAAAATTGGGAAACCGATTTTAGTAATCCACGGTGATTATTTGGATGCAATTAGGTCAATGGACAGAAGAAAATTTCTAACTGCAAACGCATCGAAGATGTGTTTAGGAATTAATGCTCCAGAAATACCACTTTCAAGATTTTTACAATCTTTTCCAGATGATCCCGTGGGGTTCAAAATGTTCCTTGAAAGTTTCAAGCGAGCAAATGAAGATGGAATTGATAATGTTGCTTTCCTAAGGTATCCATATTCAAATGAAGAAGCACTTGAAGCATTCAATAAGTTAGGTGTGGAAATCAACTTAGAAGGCTTTGCTTTGAGAGATCGAAAGAAGAAATATTCTCCAAGGTCTAAAGATGTAAAACAAATTCTAGAAATCTATTCAGATTTTGAATTTAAGGAGTGATTCTCATGATAGGATGGATAACCACCTGGGGAATCAGGTGTGGAATCGCAACTTATTCCAAGTTCCTTATCGATGAATTTCAAGATGAGGTGATAGTAATGTGCCAATCCGGTGAAGGAGAGGTCGAAGGAGCGGTTCCTTGCTGGAAGAGAGATTCCAATTTCTTCGGAGGAATAATTGCACAAATTGCAGCGAAGGACATCAGAACTGTTGTAATACAACACCAACCTGGATTGCTGAGATTCTCATACCTAAACGAACTATTACACAAACTAAGTGATATGAACGTCAAGGTATTCATTACAATGCACAATACCAAAGATCGCTCACTCATATTTCCAAGTAAGAGAATTGAGAAAGCAGTAAGTGGTTTGAAGACCTGTTCTACGGTGATGGTTCATTCAAAGAGTGACGTGGAGAATCTAAAGAAACTTGGAATCGAAGATAATGTAGTTATGATTCCTCATGGAGTATATCCACCACCTAAAGAAGGGGTTCAGTCTCTCGAAATCAAAGGTAGAACTATGGCTACTTTTGGATTCCTACTTCCTCACAAAGGTCAAATTGAACTGGTAGAGGCATTTTCTAGACTACCCGGATGGGATGAACTTGTTTTACTGTGTGCAACTAGAGATGGAACAGGTAATACTGAAAATAAGATTAATTCCATAATCAAGAACAATGAACTCGAATCTAAAGTTCGACTCGTAACCGAATTTTTGGATGATGATGTTGCGATTTCGACCCTATCAAAGTGTGAATTATTGGTATTCCCGTATCAAAAAACCAACGAATCTGCTTCAGGAGCAGTAAGGATGGGAGTTGCATCAGGATGCCCGATAGCAGTGACTCCAATTCCAATTTTCGATGACATCGATGGCGCAATAAAAATGCGTGGAACGGGAGTTGAAGAAATAGTAGCTAGTATTTCACAAATCACACAAGAAGAGATGGACAAATCAAGGAAAGAAATCATTTCATTGAGAGATTCACTTCAATGGGATATAATAGCGACGCAAATTCAAGAATTACTCAAGTAATCTAGAATGAAATCAGCTGCTTCTTCGGCAGACATTGACATCGTATCGATCCTTACCTCCGGTTCTTCAGGATTTTCATAAGGACTGGAGATTCCTGTGAAATTAGGTAAGTCTCCTGCTCTGGCTTTTGCATACAGTCCCTTGACGTCGCGCTTTTCGCATTCTTCAAGTGGAGTGTCAATGAAGACCTCGACAAATTCTCCATCTTCGAGGAGATCTCTAGCCATTTTTCTCTCGGATGCAAATGGTGAGATGAAGGAAGTAATACAGATTAAACCTGCATCAACCATGAGTTTAGCAGTTTCGCCAACTCGTCTTATGTTTTCAACACGGTCTGTTTGAGTGAAACCTAGGTCTTTATTCAGGCCGTGTCTAATGTTATCTCCGTCAAGAGTTATTGTATGCCTGCCTTGAGCATTCATTTTCTTCTCCAGTATATTTGCAATTGAAGATTTACCAGAACCAGATAGACCTGTGAACCAAACGACTTTTGCCTTCTGATTTTTCTGCTTCGAACGATTCTCTTTCGTGATATCCATTGTCTGCCAATGAATATTATCTGACCTTCTTAGAGCATAATCGACCAGACCCATACCGACTGTATTATTTGAAATTCTATCTATAACAATGAAACCACCCATTGTTGGGTCTTCGTCGTATGGGTCGAATGCTACTCTCTTTGAAAGGGAGATATTGCAAATTCCAATCTCATTCATCTCCAACTTTTCAGCAGGTATTTCTTCTAGAGTATTAACATCGATTTTGTGTTTTAATTTCCCCAATGTCATTGATGAGACTTGAGTATTTGATTTGAATAAATATTCACGCCCTGGAGCCATTGAACTCGAGTCCATCCAAAGCAGTCTTGCCCTAAATTGGTCAGCGGTTTGACTTGGATTATCGGCTGCCGCAATTATGTCTCCTCTTGAGACGTCAATTTCGTCTTCGAGAGTGAGTGTTACCCCTCTACCAGCGCCTGCTAATTCTAAATCTCCTTCATAAGTTACGATTTGTTTTACCACAGATTCTGTTCCACTTGGCAGAACTCTAACTCTATCGCCAGGTGAAACTACGCCACTTGCTATCAAACCTGCAAATCCTCTGAAGTCACTATTCGGGCGATTCACCCATTGAACAGGCATGCGGAATGATCTTTTCTGAGCAGGAGCAGAAACTTCAACAGTTTCCAAATATTCCATAATGGATTGACCTTTGTACCAAGGTGTATTTTCGCTCATTGAAACAATGTTATCTCCTTTCAATGCAGAAATAGGAATGCTTGTGATTTGTTCTAAGACTAATGCTTCGTCTGCAAAATTAGTAAAATCTTCTGTAATCTTATTGTATACCTCTTGCGAGTAATCGACCAGATCAAGTTTGTTGATTGCTAGAATTATCTTTTTGACGCCAACCATTGAAACAATGAATGAGTGTCTTCTAGTCTGGGTTAATACACCTTGGCTTGCATCAACTAATATTATTGCAACATCAGCTGTAGAAGCCCCTGTTGCCATATTTCTCGTGTATTCTTCATGACCAGGAGTATCCGCAACTATGTACTTCCTTTTGTCAGTAGAGAAAAATCTGTAAGCCACATCGATTGTTATTCCCTGCTCTCTTTCAGCAGCTAATCCATCAACAAGTAAGGCAAAATCAATTTCCCCTTCTTGGGTGCCTACTCTCTTTGAATCTGCTTCTAATGCTGCTAAGTGGTCATCAAAAAGCATCTGAGACTCGTATAGCATTCTACCGATAAGTGTAGATTTACCATCATCAACTGAACCACATGTGATGAAACGCAAGAGTTCTTTTTGTTCATGACTAGCAAGGTATGAATCGATGTCTGTTGCAATTAAATCGCTAACGTGAGCCACCATCAGAAATACCCCTCTTGCTTCTTCTTCTCCATGGAGGCTGTGCTATCAAAGTCAATAACTCGACCTTGCCTTTCGGATGTTGTTGTAAGTAACATCTCCTGAATGATTTGGGGTAAAGTATCTGCGTCGGATTCCACAGCACCAGTCAAAGGATAACATCCAAGAGTTCTAAACCTTACATTTCTCATCTCGGGAACTTCCCCTTCTTCAAGTGGAATACGGTCATCATCTACCATTATCAGGACACCGTCTCTTTCGACAACCGGTCTAGGTGCAGAGAAGTATAGTGGGACAATTGGTATCTTTTCGAGATGTATATACTGCCAAATATCTAATTCAGTCCAATTTGACAACGGGAATACTCTGATTGATTCACCTTTGTTCTTTCTTGAATTGTAAACATTCCATAACTCAGGCCTCTGACTTTTGGGATCCCAATGATGATTTTCATTTCTAAAGGAGAAGATTCTTTCTTTGGCTCTAGATTTTTCTTCATCCCTTCTCGCACCTCCAAAAGCAACATCGAATCCATATTTATCCAGTGCTTGTTTCAGCCCTTGAGTTTTCATCACGTCTGTATGCGTAGAGGAACCGTGAACAAATGGACTCATGTTCATCTCTTTCCCATCTGGATTAATGTGAACTATTAGATCAAGTCCTAATTCTTCTGCGATGTTATCCCTGAAATCAATCATTTCCGAGAATTTCCACATAGTATCGATATGCATGATTGGAAATGGAGGCTTTGCTGGATAGAATGCTTTCATTGCGATATGTAGCATCACTGAGGAATCTTTTCCAATTGAATACAACATAACTGGGTTTTCAGCCTCTGCTACGACCTCCCTCATTATGTGGATGGCTTCTGCCTCCAGACGTTGAAGATGGGTCATCCTATCCTGCATTCAAGCACCTCAGTTATGTCTACGCAAATTGACCTCATTCATCAATTCTAGCATCATTTCTTTTGGTAGCAAATCGATGCCGCCTGCGGTTTCTCTACCGCCACCACCAAATTTAGAACACAACTCACCTATTCCAGATTTACCTCGCAATGAGACTTTTAGATGCTCACCTAAATCTATTGCGATCACATGAGGGCCGTCACTCTCAGAGTTTATTCGATGAGCAAAAACTCCAACCACTCTTCTAGCCCATGCCTCATTTGGAAGAATGTAGATACCATTTACTTCTGTTATCGATTCAGATTTTTTGATGTCTTCTTCAAAGCCTCTTTTCAGGATTTGATATGCTTCCGTATTCAAAAATTCGGTTGGAGATTTTGATTCTAGACATAGCAACATTAGTTCATCAGGATGGAAATGTAAATCCGACAGGTCTGCACCATAGCCATTGTAATTCCGTAATTCACCTAGTTCCTTAAATTCGGGTTTAGAGGAATGTTTTGATAGGCCATCACCATGAAGTGCAACCTCCGCCCAATCGGATTTAACACCCAAATAATCCTCAACTAACTTCGCAGTACAAACGTCTGATGAAGTGTCAATGTATGATTTGATACCAGATAATTCATCACCTGCAAGATGATGATCGAACCATGTGATTTTTATCCCTGTAGAGGAGATTTTTTGTGCTAATTTTTGATTTCTAGCATGTGAAATGTCCATGACAATTAGTTCATCACCTTCATTGGGATATACCCTATCAAGAAGCGAGATATCCCTCTTTACACCTGTGATTCTAGTGCCTTCGATTCCATGCACTAGTCCCCACTGAACCATGGAACAAATTCCATCTGCATCACCATTGTAGGCAAACCAGCGCATGTTCCCGCTAAATTCCCATTAGAGATGAGTGTATTGACTATTTTTGCAATATCGACCACATTCTAATTGCCCGCAATTATATCTATTCGCCATTATCATATCGGTACATGCGCAGAGAGGTGTTGGTCATGCTCTTGCTTCTCTGCTCAACGATGTTGGTTCCTTACGATGTTTCAGCTAATACACCTGCAAACAACGACCCAGGAGTCAGTGACGTACCTACATGGAGAGTGGGTGACACTTGGATTTATGCGGGTTCATTCGACCCAGGTGACCTGATTAGGGATGCTGGCGTTGACGCCAGTGTTGGAATGATTGGAGGAGATGCAACAACAATTGTTAGGAGTATTACAACTGCAAATATTCAAGGAGAAGAGACTCTAGTTTACGAAGTTCGACAAAGTGCTAACTTTGACAAGGGTGGCGTTTCTCTAACTGGTTATACTGGGAATGTATTTATTGAATATCAAGTAGATGAAGTTAGAAGAGTTTCTGATCTTGCTAAGATTTCTTCAGATTTATCGCTATATGTCAAGTTCGTTCCTTACGGTATTTCCTCTCTTACTGTTGAAGTTGCGGACATTACTATATCCACTGATTACGACCCAATGAGTGAAGCCTACGATTTCCCTCTTAGAATTGGAGAAACATGGAATACATCCTATGTCTCATCCACGTCATGGTCAGGTGAATCAGAATACATTACACCATTCCCTCAACCAACTAGTGGAGCTAATCACACAAATTACGAAGTCACAGACATTGGAAAACCAATGAGCGACATTGGGGAGCAAATTGGATATGGTGGTTGTGAGGCTTCATACGAGATCAAATCTTACGACGATAATGGTACAGAAACTGCCTATGAATGGTTTTGTCCAGAGGTTAGAAACTATGCATGGACGCATACTGAAGAAGACATAGGACTTGTCATTGATTTCAGGCTTAAGCAATACCTTCCTGTTGAATCAAGTGGAGTTCTATCAAATGAAGACCCTGGATACAGAAACATGAACCTAGACGTAGAATTATCCTCCGAAATAACGGCTTTAGACACCCCCCTAGGAGTATGGGCTAATGTTACTGATTCACAAGGAAATCCCCAGAGTGGCATAGACGTTGAAATTAGACATGAAAGCATTGGATACTCTACCACGCTTACAACCCAAAATAACGGCAGTGTTTGGGCTGAAATTCAAGTTGGGAATGCCACAGACACATCAGCGACATCTATTGATTACTCCAGTTTAGGAATTATAGCAAGAAGCGGAACGATGTTAGGTGTCGCAACCATCACGCTGGATGAAAATATTGTAGGATTAGATGTGGTTGCTAGCTTAGAAAGAGCGAGTATTCTCAGAAATAGGAGTGGTGAATTGACCACATTGAACATAATCTCAGGTTTCAACGCGCTACCAGGGGATAACCTCTCAATCCAATTACCTGTTTACAATAGAGGCATATCTGATTCTGCTCCCGCTACTGTGACGATTACAGACCCTAACGGTGGACAAATTTTCAAACAGTTACCAAGTCTAAAACTATACGAACAATACATTTTCGAGATGAATTGGACAGTTGATGAGAATGCCATTATAGAAAATCAAACCATTACCTGGAGTATCGATTCTAGTTCAAACCCTACTGATGCTGACTTCTCAAACAATGTTGCCGCAATACCTCTATTTGTTGGAAGGGCACCAACATTTGTTGCAAATAACGTGATTGCAATGACAAATGAAAAATTACTAATCGATGCTTCACAAAGCTTCGATGAAGATGGTGGGGATGTTTGGTGTTTCTTCGATATTGAATATGACGACGGTTCATTCAAAATGGCTCATCGAAGAGTGCTTAGAACTGGCTGTTACATCAACTGGACATGGATTGATGATGGAATTTATGATATTCTTGTCACCGTTACAGACGATGAAGGAGATTCTATCGATGAATTAATCCAGGTAGAAATCCTCAATCGTGCCCCAAGTGTGTCCATATATTCTCAACGTAGCGAAGTCAAAGTTGAGCATCCAGTTACGCTACATGTTCTAGCAAATGATACCGATTCAGAAGAAGGTTGGCCTGGAACTGTAGACGTTTTCTGGCCAAATGTAGATTGTAAGGAAGGGTATTACACGAGAAAATGTACTACAACGGCTTGGGAAGAAGGAATTCAAACCTTTACCGCCGTTGGAGTCGATGATGATGGAAATGAAACCTATGCCAGCATTGATATCGAATTTACAAATATTGCTCCACATGATGTTGCAGTAACAATGTGGAACGAAAATGGCGGCTTAATTACTCCTGAAGGCCAAATGACTTGGCGTGTTAATGAAGACCAGCAAGTTGAACTCCAAGCAAGAGCTGAAGATTCCATAGATGATTTATCTGGCTTGAGATATGAGTGGTCGCTAGGTTTGGAAACCGATGGGCGGACTTCCGCAATACCTGCAGAATGGTCTACTGCGGGCATGAAGAAAGTACTTGTAAAAGCGATAGATTCTGAAGACTTCGATAGTGGATGGATAGAAAGGTGGGTCGATGTACAAAACGTCCAGCCGATGATTGATCCATTACCCGATATACTTCCTGTCGCAGAAGGCCAACCAATTACACTTAGTGGAACTGCATGGGACACTGAATCTGATATGTCTACACTCAAAGTTTGTTGGGACATAGACCCAGGAGTTGATTCTGATGGCATCGGTTCAGCGGACGATGATTGTGACGTAGTTGGTAACGACCTATCTTGGTCATGGCAGAATGCTGGAACCCATAACATAGTATTCCATGCTACTGATGATGATGGAGCAAGAAACTCTTCCACAGCAACAGTTGAAGTCCTGAACCTACCTCCAATTGTCAAAATAAAAGTTCCATCTAAGGCAGTATCTGGTGAAACTGTGACATTAGATGCTTCTGCAACTATTGATTCCGCTCTGGATATTGACTATCTAACAGTAGTTTGGGATGTGGACTGTAGAACTGACAGCGATGGAGACGGAATTACTGATAACGACGCTGATTTGGTTGGATCTATAGTTGAATACGAATTCCCAAGAGCTGGTAAATTTACTATCAAGGCTATAGTTTGGGATGAGGAAGTAATGAAACCAAGTTCGAAGAGTAAGGTGGTTGAAGTTGATTCAGCAGACATGACAGTATTTGAGGAAGTGGTTCAATCTGTCATCGGAAATGGAGATAATCCATTCTTCCAATTGTTGTTAATTTCGGGAATTATTGCAGTTGTACTATTCTTAGTAAACAAGACAAGGCCAAAACCAAAATCTGCATGGGAAGAAGATGCTCCTAGCATAGAAGCACCGTTAGCACCCCCTAGTTTTGCAGCATTTGATGCAACTACAGACGGTCAACCATTACCGCTACCTGAAGAGGGCTTACCGCCAGGTTGGACAATCGAACAATGGAATTATTACGGCCATCAGTACGTACCTGACGATGAATCTCGAAATAGTCATGGTGAAATGTGAGAAGTCACTACACAATCACATGCGGAGGACTATTGCGTCTTTGATTCTGCTAATTTTAATATCAACAGGCCCACTTACCATCCTTAGTGATGTAACGCCTGAACTATCTCCTGAGATTGAGAAAAAATCTGAAACCGGGGCAGGAGCGGGTGTTTACGACGTTCCAAGTTGGCGAATTGGTGATAAGTGGGTTTATGAAACCAAATTTGATGTCGCTCAACTAATTCAACAAGCAAATGTCCAAGCATCACTCAACACCCTTACTGGTGACACTACAATGGAAGTTGTTGACATAGATTATGTCGACATAGAGGGTGTAACGACATTAGTTTACGAGGTTGATGTTGAAGGGGAGTTTTCATCAGGCAATAATGGAGCAACATTTGATGGGTTGACCGGAAGACTAGAAGTCGAATATGAAGGAACTGACTTTGTAAGAGCAAGTGACCTTTCGGTTTGGGATTCTGAATTTACGCTCTTTGTCAGATTCCTTTGGTTGAACCTATTCCCACGAACTTTGGCTGACATCACATTTTCAACAGTTTACGAACCGCCACGTGAAAAATATGATTTCCCATTACGAAAAGGAGACCAATGGACCAGCAATTACATGAGTGCAACAAATGTAAGTGGCGATTCTGACTACTTCGATGTAGATACATTTAGCACACCATATCTCGAAGACAATACAACTTATCAAGCAACAAAAGAGGGTTCACCAATTGAAAACGGTGACACGATTAGCTATACAGGTTGCACTGATTCAATCAAAGTTGAATCTACCAACAATACAGGAACCCCTACTGGATTTGAATGGTACTGTCCTGCTGTGAGATCATATGCATGGAGTAGAATAGTCAATTCGGCTGGTTTCCAAATCGACTGGTTACTGAAGACTTACACTCCTGCTCAATCAGTTGGATATACTGAAACCTCTTCCCCAGGATATAGAAACACAGTTATTGAAGTCGAGCCAGAATTTGTAGCAACTTTGCCAAACGCAACAGAGGGTGTTTACGGCTACATGTACAATACGGCCGGAGATATTGTGAATAGAAATTTACAACTTCGTTATGAGGTACAAGATTTAGTTCTCAACCCAACAACAAACAGTAGTGGAAGGGTCGCAGAGGACATAAATGTAGGAAGCATAAGGGACAGTTCGAACAGTTCTGATGACTGGACAAGTAATGGAGTCATACTTTACGACCCTGTCTCAAAGACAATCGGAGTTGCAACAATTGTAATCGATTTGTCGGTTGTTGGTATTGATTTAGTTGCCAATACAGAATCTGTTATCGTAAAGAGAGTTAGGGGCAATGATACAATATTTTTGACCCAATCTACTGGATATAATGCTCTACCTGGAGATGTACTATCATTATCAGTACCCGCACAAAATAGAGGTGTATTGACCTCTCCTGCAACCGTTATGCAAGTAACAGATCCCGATGGCAATACTATCAGAGGAGATATACCTGCACTTTCACCATATACTGAAGGAAGAGTTGACCTAAATTGGACTGTTCCTGAAAATTTAGGAATTGGAAATCAGACATTATCCTTTATTGTTGATCCTGATGAAAATGTCACTCAAGATGCTAACAGAACCAATAATCAAGGCTATCTAGACATTTTCATTGGAAAAGCACCTATAGCTCAGATGAATATTTCTGATGGCCTATACACATTCCAAAATATAACTATCGATGCTTCATCATCCTTTGACCCTGATGCAGGAAACGTAGAATGTTTCTTCGAAATTCAAGATGGATTTAGAGTTGAATACATTGATGCTCCTAACTGTCAAACAACTTGGCAGTGGGCAGATGACGGTGATTGGCAGGTTACAGTACGAGTAGTAGATGATGAACTAGATGATGCAATATTAACCGCAAATGCTACTGTTCTAAATCGTGCTCCTTATGTTAACTTAACAGCGGACGTATTGATAGTTCAAGCCGGTTCAACCATAACCTTCGATGCATCAGATAGCGGAGATTTAGACACCATAAGTCCGCCAGGACAGGAACTTGATATTACCTGGCCGGGTACTACTTGTAACGATGACATCGTGTTTGGACCTACATGTCCTGTAACTATGCAAGAAGAAGGAATATTCTCAATGGAAGTGGTAGTTACAGACGATGACGGCGTATCAGTTTCTTCTTTCCTAACTTACGAGGTCACAAATGTTGCACCTACTTTGGAAGAAATATACTTCCTAATCGATGGCATACCATACTTACCTGATGGAGATGGAACTTGGACTATTGATGAGGACATAGTAGCCACATTGTCAATAGTTGGAGATGATACACTATCTGACAGAGAAGATCTTCTAATAACCTGGTATCCAGATGATACCGATATGAATTGGACTGAAACTACAATTGGTACCAACTCAGAAATTAATGTTTCATGGGGGACATCCGGACTTAAGACCATCAAAGTTGTTGCAACTGATGATGATGGAGAAACGAGTACAGAAGTTCTTGGATATGTCAAAGTAAACAACATCGCTCCAGATCTAGGTGTTCTACCTGCACAAACATCATTGTTTGAGGACAAGGTATTGTACCTAAATTCAACTGCTATTGATTTTGCTGATGAGGAGGACCTAATGTTCTGTTGGGACGTAATGGGCAATGTAGATTCTGATGACAACGGCATCTTAACCGATGATTGTGATATTATCGGTAATCAACTAATTTACTCATGGTCAACTGAAGGAATCAAAACAATTACTGCAATCGTTTGGGATGATGATAATGCTTCTGATATGTTCAGCATAAATGTCAATATCGTGAACCAAAAACCAGAGGCTAAGATTACTGTAGAGAACGATATTTTAGAAATTACTGAAGGTGATTCAATCACATTCAGCGGAAGAGAATCGTCAGATACACCTACCGATCAAAGCAAACTGGTATACATTTGGGACGACCCTAATACGCAAGGCGCTGTCCAGGATGGGTTTGGAATAAATTACACAATTAAATTCGATACTCCCGGCACATACCAAGTAAACTTGACTGTTACAGATGATAATGGGAAATCAAGTACTGACACCGTCGAAGTAATAGTGACTGCAAAGCCTACTGAAGGGATATTTGGATTGAATAATTCCACTGCAATCGGTGGTGGAATGGGAGTAGTAATACTAATTCTTCTTGTTATCATTGTTCTACGAAGAAGAGAGTCTTCTGATGACGTGATGTATGAAAAGGGAGATTCCGCAATATGGAATAGCGCAATTCAGCCACAGGTCGAAGCACCAATGGCTGCACCTCAAAACACATCTTTTGGACAAGGACCGCCAATACCAGCGACTGGTTTACCGGCGGGATGGTCTATGGAACAATGGCAACATTATGGTGAACAATACCTTCAGCAACAAGCTGCTCCTGCTGCCCCACAACAATCTGTGGTTCAGCCAGTACCTACGCCTGCACCTGCTTATCAGCCGCCTCCGGCCTATCAGCAGCCTCCGCCTATGGGACAGCCGCCAGCTCAGCAATTTAGCCAACCGGTTGCTGCTCAAGCACCGAGAGAACTTAGCCTAGACACGCTTCCAGGTAATATGGTTCAAGAACCCCCACCAACTCCTGCCTCACAAGCCCTATCAGATTTGTTAGATGATTTGGACTTGTGAGAGTGAAAAAGATGGGAACACTTTGGCAATTTTTTGGTTTCCCCGACCCTGAAGCGTCGGTGACTACCGAACCTGTTACTAAGAAGAAAGAAAAACCTGCACAGGAAACTGGACAACAACTTACTTTGGTTAGTCATGAGACCGAACCTGCCGTTGAAANGACGCCTGAAGATGTAGCAATTCCAACACCNGTCAAAGTCAAACNTACATTNCCACCTAATTGGAATGGNCTTGTCACACCNGACGGAATNGCTTTTCACGATTTATCTAACTACAAATCAAANTCAACNGGATTTCCAGATAGAGCATTGAGATATGTTACTCCGAATAGGATGCATCGCCTTCCAATCAGGGAGATTGAAGGCAGAGTTAGACGTGGAGACACAATAATTGTTGATTTGAATAAATTAATCCACATGGAAACACAAACAAATGCCTGCNGAAGAGTTCTACAGCAGATGGGTTCTGAATTAGGGATTGCAATATTTGCTTTGGACGAGGATGACAAATTATTACTCGTTCCGGGACTTGATGTTACGATGGATGTATCAAAGAATGATTTGGGACTTGCCCCGATTTTATTGTAATCAAATTAGATTTAATGCACTAGGTGCGAATCCAAGAACTGCTAGTTCATCTCCATCAACGAGCGTTGCATAATCCCCAGCCATGCCCGCTAAATCGTAGGCTCCTGCTTTACCAAGCCATGATTTTGATTTTATCAATAACTCAATTTCTTCCTCTGTTAACTCTGAGAATTCAACTAAAGCAGATTCGATAAAAAAAGTCCAATCGCCTGCGATTTGAATTCCTGTTGCAGACCATACCTTGTGTCTTCTTCCAGATAGACGTAGGAGCATTGATGTCGCTTGCAACTCATCGGTAGGTTTGCCAAGTGCTGAGTTGAAATCATCAGGATCTTCAATCATAGTATCAGCTACAATCACAAAATCAAATCCGTGATTGAAATCTACAGCCTCGCTTTTCCTTTTACATATCTCCAACACTTTATGAGAAACCGAACCACTAGGGTGAGTCTCATCTACATCATCTAACGGCTTAATGAAAATATCTCCAAATCTATCTTTGAGGATTTGGGAACGCCGTTCGGATGCGCTTGCAAGCCAAATCCCCATGTCAACCGAAGCAAGGGTCACCTTGAAGAGTACATCGATGCTACGTATGCACGAGGGGAGTTTGTGACTGATATAGAAAGAATCCCAACCCATATTGATGGACTTGATGAAAACATGCAAGGGGGAATACCTCAAGGTCACATTTGTATTGTTGCTGGCCAATCTGGGGCAATGAAATCTTCAGTTACTTTTTCCCTGTTGTACAATGCTGTACTCTATGGGGAAACTAGTGGAATATATGTAACTCTGGAACAAGGTAAGGATTCCTTGAGGTCGCATATGTCAAACATGGGGATGAACGTCGATGACCCTAGAGTTAGAAACAGAATTGCAATTATCGACCTCTCAGACTTACGTGTTCAACTTGATGAACAAGGTATGAGTAACAGGGTAGACTGGATGGGTCAATTGATCAAACAATTGACTTCATACAGACAATCTATCGGGTTTGAATTATTGGTTTTCGATTCATTAGGTGCTTTCTTCACTCTTACAAAAATGGAAAATCCACGTGACGAAATTTTCAGATTATTCGAGGCGTGCAGGAGACTTGAACTTACATCCTTCTTTATCTGTGAAATGACAGGAGAGGATCACAAACAATTCGGAGAATATGGAGTTGAAGATTATCTTTCAGATGGTGTTATGCACCTTACTATGGAAAGAGTTGGNGANGACATAACTAGAAAACTCGGTGTCATCAAAATGCGACACACTCACCACAGACTTGGATATGCACCTATTATCTGGAATTCATCTGACCAGAGATTCAGTGTCAAGTAATCTATTCCACAGTGACTGATTTTGCCAAATTCCTTGGCCTGTCTACATCACAACCTCTTTCCAGAGCAGTTTTGTAAGCAATTAATTGAGTCGGTATAACTGTCAATAGCGGGGATAATAATGAATCACANTCAGGAACGCGGATGGAAACATCAACGTCGATGTCGACCTCATCGCCCTCTTCATGTATCAAGATAATTTTAGCACCTCTAGCCTTGCATTCGTGAATTGANGCTTTTGTTTTCTCCTTGTGTTTGTCATTAGGCATTATTACAACCACAGGACTACCTTCTTCTAACAATGCAATGGGGCCATGCTTCATCTCGCCTGAAGGATATGCCAAACATGGGATATAAGCCACTTCCATTAGTTTAAGCGCACCTTCACTAGCAACTGCGGATGAAGAACCTCTTCCTAAAAATAACACGCTTTTTGCATCTTTAACCAAATCTACAGCATCTTGAATAGGGCCTTGGTTTGCTAAATAAGATTCCATTAATTGGGGGATTTGCTCAAAATTCTTGATTATAGATTGTCCTCTTTCTCTGGAAATTGACCTAGTTCTTCCTATGCGAATTGCAAAGAGTGTTAATGCTGCAACCATGTTAGTGAATGCCTTTGTAGAGGCTACTGATTGTTCAGGTCCACTATGAATGTAAACTCCTTGTCCACATAATCTAGCAATACTCGAACCAACTACATTCACGATTCCGTGTACTTCACCTCCCCTAAGTTGAATCTCTTTTATCGCTGCAATTGTATCCGCTGTTTCTCCTGATTGAGACACAGCAAAATGTATTGCATTTGGGTTAACAACAGGGTCGGAATAACTGAATTCACTAGCAACATGATTGACAGCTGGAATTCGCGCCAGGCTTTCGATTGCTATTTGACCAATTTTACATGCATTTAATGCTGTACCGCAACCAATTAGTCTGACATGAGGTGATGTCCGGAGACGAATAGGGTCGAGATTCAAACCGCCTAGTTTTGAACTACCATTCGCTAAATCAAGGCGTCCTGTTATACACCTACGCAATGCATCGGGTTGATCGTGAATCTCCTTCAGCATATAATGTGGGAATCCCCCTAGGTCAGCTTCACCCCAGTCCTCTTCGATTACAGAAATTGTGGTGCTCGAAGAACCACCTTCTAATCTAGAAATTTCAACATTTGACTTGGTAACTGATGCTAAATCTCCGTCTTCTAAGTAGTATACATTACTGGTATGTTGAGCAAGTGCATGCGGGTCAGAGGAGATGAAATTCTCTCCGTTACCTCTGCCAATAATTAGGGGTGAACCATTTCTAGCGCATATGATTTCATCGTATTCCTTGAACAAAACACACAGACCCCAAGTGCCTGTAACTCTCCTAAGTGATTGTCTTACAGACTCTAAAGGAGATTG
This sequence comes from Methanobacteriota archaeon, assembly GCA_002727515.1. The sequence continues at coordinate 24,608 of PBXF01000014.1, read as the reverse complement.
TCCCGATTCTAGACCTATCGATATCATGTGAACTAATGCCTCGGAATCCGTATCGGATTTGAATTCGTAACCTCGAGCAATCAATCTATTTCTAATACCATTTGCATTGTCAATAATTCCGTTATGAACCAAAGCAATTTTTTCGTTGCTACAAAGGTGGGGGTGAGCGTTTTGATCTGTAACTGAGCCATGGGTGGCCCATCTAGTGTGGGCGATTCCGGATAATCCTTCGATATGATTTGGTAATATTTTGGATAGTTCTGATACTTTTCCTACTTTCTTATGCACGCTAAGAATCCCGTTTTTGACTACAATTCCCGAGGAATCATAACCTCTGTATTCGAGGCGCCTCAAACCTTCGAGAAGTAACGGAGCCGCTGCTCGATTGCCAGTGAAGCCGAAAATACCGCACATTTCAATCACTCAAAGTTTGATTTTTGATGAACAGATCGGACAATCCATCACCATTATCGTGATATCTTTGATAGTAACATTAGCACCACATTCTTCGCACTTTCCGATTCTCTCTGGAATTGGAAGTGGAGGCAGTGCCATATCTGCAGGGCTTGGAGGTGGAGGCATTGGTAATTCATCAGAATCAGGGACTAATTCTGCTTCTCCTACTGGAGCGACCTCTACACCTANTGGCGGCAATGAGCCAAGAGGTGGTAAATTCTTAGTGATATTCTCGAATATTTCTCTGGTCTCTCTTTGTTCTTTACGCTTGATTCTACGCTCCAATCGCTTAGATGCTGAGCCTGCTTCGACCTTAGCCTCTAATTCCTCTGACAAAGTTAATTCCTCTTCAATAGGTTCAACCTCTTCTGATGCACCAACATTAACAACGAGTTCTTCGGCTTCTATTTCAATATCTTCTTCGGTTTCAACAAGTAGTTCTAAATCGCTAGTTTGCTCTGAAACCTCTACCTCTTCTTCATATCTTTGTCTTCGCAATACAACAACTACGACCATCAACAGAAGGAATAAGAATACTGTTATTCCTGACAATACATACAGTTTTTGTATTCCCTCACCAGGTAAAGGTGCAAGCAAGAAATCAAGGATTCCGTTTCCATCATCTCCNGTGTCTTTCTGACCTGCAAATAGTAGCTTTTTGTAGGTAATTTGGCCATTCGGGTCGGCCATTATTACGTATCCATCATATCCAATCGAGCCTGCACCAACAACATAACCAAGACCTATGTTATTTGACAATCCAACAGATGAATCGCCTGCAGTAAATGAACCGTATCGTGTATATGGTTTAGCACCGCTAGAGGAAACTCCGATTTCATCATATAGGAATTTAATTTCCTTACTNGAAGTCTTGTACATCACAACATTTGTTGCACCTGGCGCTGAAACATTTGTTACTATTTCATTAGACCAAATTGTATCCTGAACTACTGCGATTACTTCAGTTGAACGACCTGTTCCTTCAATCCATCCAGCAATCAACTGATCTTTGCCCTTATGCTTCACTATCAACAAATCGGGTTTACTGGCATAGTCGCCTGCTGGTGCTTGGAATCCAAATGGTGTTTGAGAGATATCTCCGTGAGCGTAGAATAATCCAGCCCTATCAATACCATTTCCGTCGTTTCTAATTTGTTGATACAATAGATGGATGTCATCGGTTCCAATTGCTACTGCAATTGCGTCACCTTCGCTTGGTTTGATATCTACATCTATCAATACATTCATTTTCACAGTCCATTGCGATGATGAAGAATAATCTTCTTTGTATAGCATGAACACATTTGTTAAGTCATTCCAAGAACCACCCGTTTTGATATCTCTGTGATATCCTGCCAATACAATTTGGTCATCTTTCGAATCTAGGTCGAGACCCCAGTATTTTCCTTCTGATGATTTAAGCGGGTTCATGTGGGAAGAAACGCTTCCCATTTCACCAAGCATNCCTATGCTAGACATACCAATATCAGTCATTGTGTAGCCAAGTTGATTTTCAAATCTCTTAGTCCATGCAAGATGAACCCTGTTGTCTTCTCTTAGGGTGAAGGCGAATTCTCCTGCCCAATCTTCCTCAATNGTCGTATCGGTTTGCATTGANCCTAATCTATTCAATGTCCTGGCATGTAATTCACCATCAATTGTTGTGAAGATTAATCCGACACCGTCTGATTTGCCATCTTCTTTTACAGGCATAGTTACGAAACCTAAGACAACTTCTCCATCGGATAAGCTAAGGGAAGTTCTGGATCCCACTGAGTAATCATCAACAACAACGCTGAAAATCAGTTCTGAATAAGCAGCTTCTACTCCATCCCCTTCGAGAACTGCCTTGTACTTGTAGGCGCCAGGAAGTGATTTTTGGTCGGAAAATGTTGCTTCTCTATATCCAGATGATAATGTGGAACCCGGTATGACGCTGAGTACCCTAGTTTCACTTCCATCGGTAATCCAACGACCAGCGTCATCCACCTCTGTGTAAAGGGTCATCCGTATGTTTGTGGCGTCATTTTTACCTAAGTTATCTACTCTGATTATAATGGAAAATGGGTCAGATACATCACTATCGTAACTTGGTATCGGAATTTTTGGAGACACCTTCACAGCGCTTGTCATGAACCTCAACATCGGTTCTACAGGCCTCTCTTCAATAGTAAANGTGAATGTATACTCATTATCTGAGTCATCATCATTCATGACTCCATTAGGGTCGATTTGAATTGTTACATTATGTGTNCCAGGCTCTGTNGCCCACCACCATAACCTGACATCTATCGTCTCGCCCTGACTGAGTTGTGGAAGGCGACCTTCGCTTGGGTATGTGTTTGAATTTTCTCCAGGTGCTTCAAGCCTCAAATGTAGNTCTGTNGCATCGGCATCACCNATGTTTGAAACTCCGAAATGTACTTCCANAATTGTTCCAGCGATTGCAGTTTGTGCAGGTAAATCTTGGTCATATACCTGAACAGTTCCCTGGAATCTTAATTCTGGAGCAGCTGGTAGGTTGTCGACAGTAAATGTCCGCCTTGTGATATCTGACTCTGCACCACTTTCATTTACCAACCTAATCGATATTTTATGCGAACCATCAGGCACTTCTGTAGAGTCCCATGTGAATGACCAATCTTGAGGACCATAATCTTCAGAGTCGAATGAATATGCCTCAATCCAAGCACCGCTGTTAACTCTGTAAATCAGATTATCAGGGTCAATACCTTGTGCAGTACCACTGAATGTAACATATCCGTCAATAGTAGCACCAGAGGATGGTGAGCCAAAGTTTGCAATCATTTTACCTATGTTTCCATAACGTACATCGCTTGAAATCAAATCACCGGAACCTGTAGCCTTAACCTCGATGACTACATTCATTTCTTCAGAATCATACCATTCATCTTTGATCAAGACATCTAGATACCAGTAGTCATCATCGCCCCCTGCCGTTGTCCAATCTTGGAGGGTTACCTCTTCCAAATCCTCAAGATACTGAGTGATTCTGATGTTCACGTTTTCCCAAGGCCCAGTGCCGTCGATTAGAGTCCCTTCGATTCTTAGCAGCTCATCTGTAACGAACCACGACCCGTTTTCTGGAGATGTGATGTCGATACCCAGAGAAGTGTCGTTATCTGGTGGAACAAATATTCCACCCCCACCAGTTAGTGGGGAGCATGTTCTGTCGAGTACCGTGTCGATTGCACAAGATGCATCCATCAGACCGAATCCCCAATCNTCATTCCATCTATCTGATACACCTGGNTCNGANGGGCTACCTTTCTTCTCGCTTGAATTACGAAGTATATCTTTGATTTCTAATGGTTTCAATGCAGGATCTGCTTGCAACATNAGTGCAACGACTCCTGAAACTAGTGGAGTAGCCATGGAAGTCCCGTCTTTCGATTCATAGGAATTATCAGCTTCAGGCCTAGGAGTCCCTGGCAGTGATGTGCCGGTTGCGGCCGAAGCAGAATAAATGCCACTGCCGTAAGCGGTTAAGTCCGGTTTTAATTCGTCCCAATCATCGNCGTCATTATCACTAATTCTAGGGCCAGAATTTGAGTATGATGCCATGAAGTCATCTGTTCGATTGATGGTATCTGCATTGTCTGCAGAACCTATTGTGATTGCTCCGTCTGCGCTACCAGGGGACGCTATTCGTTGCCTTCCATCGTTTCCTGCAGCGATAATACATGCAATATCATGGTCATATGTTGCATTGTTCACTAATCGCGCTTCTGCTCCAGTGCCATTATCTCCACTGTCTTGATTTATTGGATTGCCAATCGAACCGAATGACATCTGTCCAATGTCGATGCCTCTTGCACCATTACCCCAATCAGTATCCTTGTTGTTAATCATCCACTGAATACCGTTTAATGAATTCTGAGAATTAGTTCCGCCACTGTCGGTTAGAACCTTGATATCAACAAGGAAAGCTCCTGGTGCTGCACCAATGTGGACACGTGAAGAATCTCCTGTTCCAAGGGCGATACCAGCCACGTGCGTTCCGTGTCCCTGGCCGTCATCCGGGTCTTGAGACCCATCTGGATTAGATGCTTGTGAAGTTGCATCATATCCTGCAACCCACTTTTGGTCATCGTAGGAGTTTGGATTCAAGTCGGGTGCATCGTTTTCATCATCGAAGTCATTCAGTGAGCGGTGTTCGTTATCCACACCGCTATCAAGAACAGCGATTACGATTCCTTCACCATCATAGCCTCTGTCATAAACGGTACCTGAATAAACGTCAGATGGCTGAATTCTTGTGGCAGGGTTAGCGCTTTGCAAAGTTGGATACATAACATTCTGCATCTCAACAACAACTACTGATTCTATCGCATGGATCTCAAGGAGAGCACTTACCGGCACGTGGTCAACCACGATTGAGTCAATAGAATCCATAACTTGGAACCAAGATCCATCTGCTTCCCAGCCGTGNCTACGCAAAATTGCTACTAATTCGTCAACTTCTTCTTGACCAGGATGCCATGCATAATCGACTACAATTGCCACTGTCTTTCTTCCATCGTCACCGATGATTGCGGTAGTCGAACTAGATTCCTCGCCTGCTATAACTCGCTCAAGACGGTCATCCATGCCATCAAAATTAGAATCTGGGCCATAAGCAAACCACCAGCCATAGTCCTCTGAAGCGTGTTTATCTCCACGGAATGGCATTCTGTCCTTTATTTCTTCGAATTCTTCTGAGGACTGAATTTGGTTTGCTGTAGCAAATGCAGAAAAACTTGAAATCAAGAAAATCATAACCAAAATAACTGCTTTGACGCCTCTCAATGATTTCACCCCGCCCTACGGGCGGGTCTCATAACAAATGAACCTTGGGTGTCTAAGTGGCAGGTTTTGCATCAAGGCCAAGAAACATGGGCAGATGCAGATTCGCATTTTATTCTCATTTTTTTGACATATAATCCAGAGCCACAAACTGGGCATTTTGCCCTATCTGCGATTTCCTCCAACCAAGCTTGGCGTGTCTCTTTCTCATCACCTTCTTCGATCAATCTTTTTACAAGTTCATCGACGCCTTCGAATGGGTTTTCTTCTGAGATTTCAGATAATTCAGCTTCTTCTTCCCATTCTATGCCTTTCTTCAAAATTGGCAAAAAGGCGTAAGCGGCGATAAATCCTCCCAAGTGAGCGATGTGGGCTACGTGAGATATTTCTGAAAATTCGTACACCTGATAAGCCCTAACGATTTCTAACCCGAAATATATCAAAGCAATGAATTGGACAGGCCATTTTCTTATCAGAATAAATGGAAAGAATACTTCATCTCTCGGCCATCCACAAAGATAAGCACCGAGTATTCCAAAAGCAGCACCTGAAGCACCTAACGCAGGTGTATAAGAGCCAGAATTTGCTATGGTCCAGGCAATAGAACCTCCTAACAATCCTATGGTGTAAGAAATTAGCCATTTATTTCGACCTAATCTTTCCTCAAGTGGGATTCCAACAAGGGCAATTATGATGATATTTCCAAGAACGTGTAAAGCATCACCTGGAGAATGAACAAAACCACTCGTAACCAGGGTATGAAATTCTCCATTTTCTACAAAAGCAGGAACCATTACAACATATCGATACAGTTCATATGCTCCAAAAAAGTTCCAAAATAATTGAACAATATATCCAAACAAAAGCGACAGTGTCACGCCCATGGCAACGGATGCTTGATTGTACCAAGCCCAAGCAATTGGCCCAATAATTGCAAGAATCCAAATTGCGAATAGAACCTCCTGCATGTACACCCCGAGGAGTAGGTGCTTTGAAGCCACTGCGGTGTTTGGAGCGTAACAATGGGGATTATCCAACTTAGCGAGGTCACCGTTCGAAGAGGACGGTCAACCGTGTTGGAAAAATGGTCTTTATCAGTAGACAGCGGAGAAGTTGTTTGTCTTTTCGGGCAAAATGGTTGCGGCAAATCTACCGTTATCGAAACAGCTGCTGGACTAGTTCCAATGGAGAATGGAAATTCTACGATATCGGGGCAATTAATCAGAGATTCTGAAGGAAGAAGGGGGAGAACTGAATTCGGATTATGTCTTCAAGACGATTGCGTTATGGGAGACGAGATTGTTGGTGAGAGATTACTAGATGTCGCAGGTCATGAGTTCGATGTAGAATCATTGTTAAAAAAATGGGGGCTTGAACACAGAATTCACGATAGAATTGCTATGTTATCTGGAGGACAGAGACGAAAAATCGCTGTTCTATCCGGACTTATTCCCGCAATGATTTCGGACACACCCGTTGCTGTTTTACTCGACGAGCCCGATAGCGGATTAGATGAAAAGTCGATAGATCTGTTATGCAACACACTGAGAGATTTAGCTGGTGGTGGACATGCCGTGTTGTTTTCAAGCCACAATGAAAAATTACTAGATTTCTCAGATAAGAAAATATTATTCCCATTCGAGATAGTAAATAATGAGCCACAGAAAGGTGAATTTACAAANATAACTACCACNGGAAAAAGAAAACCGCTGGTTGGCCATAGACTCAATATTCGAACGCTTTCAGGAGTTGCAAATAACGGAGTTGTTGGATTGATAGTCCTGGGTGCAATGCTTGCATTGNTAGACCCGAATGATATGAGTTCTAGGATGGAAACTGCGTTCATTCTAGCACCTGCACTAGCGGCTGGAATGGCAGGCAATCCAGTCCACAGATTGACATTAGAGAACAGGGCATTTGCTTGGTGGAAAACAAGAAACGCAGTCCCACTAAATGCATTGATTCATTCCATTATTGTCTGCGGTTTACTGACATTTTTGGCATCCATGATAACGACTGGTTTAGACTTACAACTCGTAATCGCTGGCGCATTACTGGGGGCTGTAACTGAAGCAATAGTTGGATTTATGGCATATTCTACTCTTTCACTGGCAAGACCAAATGCTGTTATGATCAGGTTATTGACTCCGATACTAGTGCTACCTTGGGCGTTAGTGGTAGACACCCTTTCATCGTGAACATTCAATAACAAAGCACAATGAGGTCGCTTTATGAGACATTGGGGCCAATCGCTAGTGTTGGCTGGGCTCGCAGGAGCAAGCCTCACACTTTTTTTGGGTTTCAAATGGGCGCCTTCAGTTTCAATAGCTGCCTTCCAAGCACCTGAAGCACAGCGGATTTTCTATTGGCACGTTCCAAGTGCATGGGCAGCAATGATTTCTTTCGGTTTGTTATTCGTGGGTTCTACTGTGTGGTTCTTCAAAAGAAGCGATTGGGCATGGAGAATGCATGTTGCTAGCACCGAAGCAGGTCTTGCGACTGGTCTGATTGCGGTTTTCTCAGGTTGTGTTTGGGGCGCTGCTGAATGGGGTGTACCATGGGATTGGACAGATGTAAGATTGAACTCATTTGCCGTTCTAACCCTGCTATCTCTATTCTTGGTGTTAGGGAGGAAATCACAACCTGATGGCATTGAAACCAGAGACACATTTGCCGCTTTTGGAATGTTTGGCTTCGCTTTAGTTCCTTTCACTTATGTCGCAACAAGGCTTTGGCAAATCAGACACCCTGGGCCTGTAGTCGGTACNTCAGAGGGTTCACTCAATTCAGACATGGGATACGTTCTGCTGATTGGAGCAATTTCATTCACAATGTTAGTNGTCGGACACATCATTTATGGGATGGAACTTACAAAACTAGAAATGAGGGTTGAAGACCTACAATCAACATACGAGGAGGCGAGNAAGTGAAAGATATTACGTATCTCGCTATTGCGTACATTGGGATGATTGCTGGAATCGCATATTGGACTTGGACTGTCTTTGCAAAGTCCAAATCTCTAGAGGCGAAGATTAGTTCTTTGGAGAAGGCTATTACCAATGATGAATCAGAGTAATTCAATCGCAGGTGATTGAATGGACTTAGGTGATGAATTCTGTTTGATTTGCGGAGACACTACTCCTCTTTATTCAGATAGAATGTGCGAGAAATGTACTCGTGAAAGAGTCACACTTGTTGAGGTTCCAAAGAATGTTCCATGGACTAAATGTGCTAGATGTGGCATGATAGATTTTCAAGGAAAATGGACAAACGTTGATTCTGAAGACCTATGGCACGAACTAGTTCAAAGGAATGTAGGATTCCATCCAGACGTCGAGGATCTTGAACTAGCTCTACAAGCCCAGGAGGTTGATGGAAGACATACTCTTATCCATCTACAAATCGAAGGTGTTATTGACAATTTGCTATACTCTGAACAAAAAACAATGCGTGCCAGAATGTCAAACGGTGTTTGTCTAACATGTACAAGAAGAGCGGGAAATTATTTTGAAGCAACTGTTCAACTGCGTTCAAGTGCTAGNAGATTATCAGAATCGGAATTCAATCAATTGAGAGCAACATTAGATGNTGTAATCAATGACATGGCCGACGACCCGATGTTTTTCATCACAAAGGAAGGACCGGTTACTGGCGGCTATGATGTTATCTTGGGTTCCAAAGCATTGGCAAAGGCTTGGGGTAAACATTTGGTTTCTCATTATGGTGGCCAAATCACAACCACTACCTCTGTTGTTGGAAGAAAAGATGGTGTCGACCTAACAAGACTTACACTTCTATACAGAAAGCCGGGGTATGACCTGGGGGACGTAATTCAATGGAGAGGTGAATTATGGCGACCCACTACATGGAGTGGAGATGGTGCTGTGCTTGAGAAAATCGAAAGAAAGGAGCGCGTCGGCGCTAGTTGGAGAGACCTAGAAAGTGCACATGTCAAGGCAAGAATGGAGGAATTATTGTATGTGGACTCTGTCAATGAGGATTCATCGGTGGGAGAATTCTTGGACCCTAACAACTGGAAAATGACTGCTGTAAGGCTTCCATACGACCATGTTTTGGGAAGAAAACTTCTAATTGCAAGAATCGAAGGCGAGTGGATTACTTTACCNTACTTAGGAATGGATGGTGATTAAATGGACGATGGCATCAATAGACTGGCTGCTGCATTAGACCAAGATGGTATGATAGGATATACACGGTTTTTCATGAACGACTATATCCANGGCTACAATTCAATCAACGAAGAACTNCATCCNTGGCTTCCAGAATTAGACTATGGATGGGAGGGAGTCTTGTTCGTGGGNATGGGCGGCTCTGGAGCAGGNGGAGATTTTATCTCAACNCTTTGCGACATGGAAGGNGGAGTTCCTGTAAAGTGTAATNGGTCGTATGGATTACCAAATTGGTGGAATCAAAACTGGTTGGTTGTAGCTACATCATATTCTGGCAATACAGAAGAAACGGTTGCAACAACTGAACAGGCAATCAAACTTGGTGGAACAGTGGTAGTAATTTCTAGCGGAGGNATGCTATCCGGATTGTGTGAATTATCGAATTCAGCACACCTGATTTCATGCCCGGGAGGTCAGCCTCCTAGGTCAGCATTCGGCCATTTATTTTCAAGACAACTAGGTTTAATGAATCAANTAGGAATTCTGCAAAGTGAACTTTCACAAGATGGNATNGCNAGACTAAAGCAGGCAATAATTGATTGTGACATNACATTACACCCNGAAGGAGATGTTGCAAGTCTAGCACTAAACATGGTGGAAAATCCAATCGCAATAATTGGTCCGTCTGAGTTATCNCCCGCATTATCTAGATTCAAAAATCAACTTAACGAAAATTCAGCGAGATTCGCAAGAATTGGAGAAGTCCCCGAGATGAACCACAACGAACTAATCGCGTGGGGTGGAGTTGGCAAATATCANGACCAAGATGCTCCAAATCAGGCTGTAATAATCGTTTCTTGGCCAGGAATGAATGAAAGGGTCACTCATAGAATGGACTGGTTTGTTGCTAATTGCCCAACCGATTTAGCATGGAAAATTCAGGGAGAGGGCGAAAGCCTTCTGGAGTGTTTGCTGCACATTTGTATAATGATGGACTGGTTATCAATTGCTTTAGCCCTATTATCTGGTAAAGATCCGACTGCTATTGACCCAATTATTTCTTTGAAAGAATATCTATCGCAAATTGATTAGTATAATTGTCCTAATACAATTCTAGGGTCGGGGTACTTTTCCAAAGCGGACTCCCTATCCTCAATCGCCACAACGCCCGGTAAATCATTGTCTACTGGCTCTTCCCAACTAAGTTGGAAATGAACGTGTGGCTCCCAACCACCATTTTCATCCTTAGAACCCACAAAAGCAATAACTTGGCCTTCAGCAACCTCATCGCCACATTCCACGAGGTCAAGAGAATCCGTTGACAAGTGTCCATACAATGCCCAAATTGGTTTGTTGTCTAATTCGTGTTGAATGATAATTGTTGGACCATATGAGCCGGGTTCTGAATTAACCCCCTTGGAAAAAACTACTCCTTTGTCAAAAGCGTGAACTGGTTCTCCGGCTGGTGCTCCCAGATCAATACCAACATGGTGATTTCTTACTCCGCCGAATAAGTCATGTTCATACATTCCGGGACGGGTCTCGTCATACCTTCCTATTTGGTAGGCGAAAGGGCATACGAAATCAGGGTCTACTCCCTTCGAAAAATCGTAAACCCAGTAATCATCTGGCAATATGATGACTTCTGCCATATAACATGCCAAATGTGCCTAATTCATGATTGTTCGCAAATGGTTTGAAAACCAAAATGCCAACCCGAAGTTATGGTTGTCGGACTTGCATTGTCATTTCTTCCGGGATTTGCAATAGCAAGAAGNCTTGACTCNGATGGAGANACTGCAAGACATTTGATGCTAACTCCATCNCTTGGGTTGCTCTCTTTACTTGGCTTGTCAGGACTTGCATTTTTTCTCGGATTAGGGATTGAATCTATCTCGATGCTGTTCGTAGGAGCCAATGTTTTTGCATTTATTGCGATAAGAACTGAACTTCAACCCGAGTATGAGTCTATTTCTATTGAGCGAAAACCATGGTTTTGGATATTTTCTTTGATTGCAGTTTACATTGCATTAACCCCGTTAACATATTATGTTCCAATGGGTGTCGATTGGATAGGATTCACATCGCTTGCAGAAAGTTTCGCAGCATATGATTCATTCAATATTTCCGAACCATCCAAGGGTAACTGGATTTACCCACCTGCTTTTCCCGTTCTTNCGGCATGGTTGGGCGGAGAAATTTACGTATCNGTATTCATTCTTGGAGTGTTTTGTTTTGCCTCCCTTCTACTAGNAATTGCTGCGGTTGGTGAAAAGCTCGGTTTTGGGCACTGGCCAATCATGGCTATGTTGTTAGCACCTGCATTATTTGCAAAAAATTTGGACTCTGGTTTCCCTACTGTGACAAGTCAACTAGGATTGATTGTGATGTTATTAATAATCAATGACAGATTAAGATGGGGCATTATTGCCATCACATCTATTGCCGTGGTCTGTATTCACCCCACAGGATTNGTTTACCTTGCAACTTTAGTTATTGCAAAAATGTTGGTTTCAAAATCTCAAAGCATTAGTTTGGCTGAAAAAATTCAGATTCAAGTATTACTTATTGCGATTATCGCATTGATTATAATCGCAGCCACACAATTCGATGGAGACGCTATTTTTGCAGAATATGGTTGGCAGGGAGGCTCACCAATGATTCTCTATTCTGGATTATTATTGCCGCTTGGGTTATGGGCTGCGTGGTCAATGAAAAACAATCTTCAGGCACGATTAATTATCATCTGGGCTGGTCTGAATTATCTAATTACAGTTGTACATCTATTTGATGGGTTAACAGGATTTGCAATATTCTCCATGACCTCTTATATCATGTACTCTATGAGTATGCATGCATTCCATATTCCTCTAGCGTTGTTGGTTGGAATGAGGCTGTCTAAAATTGAAAACGGCGTTTCTTCTAACGGAGGCCGGGCNATAATGATTGNNGCTTTGNTGATAAGCGGTGTTGCACATAGTGCCCTATCGGAACTTTCAGAGCATTCAGAATTACACGTTCTCTCGGAAGGAGATATCACACTAATTTCTATGCTGGATGAATTACCGCCAAACTCAATAATTTACACCGAAAATGAACANTGGGGACATGTAATCTCGAATGTGGACGAGATTGGTGTGACATCAATTCCCACCTTGGGTATTTTGAAGCAGGAACATTCCATACAAAATGCTGCTACGACGGCAATAATCTACGATAATGTTGAACGATTAGAGAAATTAGGCATCACACATGCCTTAGCATCACCAAAAGGTGTGATGATTCAGTATCTACTTCACTCAACCCAGTGGGAGAAAATGTGGGAAAGTGAAGGCTCAATTTTATTCTCACTTCAGGAAGATAACCTGATTTCTACATTTACCAAAGTAGAGGGTGAAAACATGCGAATTGATCCATGGGCTGAATTTAGGTCACTCGATCCATTTTCAATTGGCGACAAGAAATTATACCTTTCCGAGGGCTCGCATTCCGTCGATGTTAACGAAACAGACGCATTCAGGGTTTGTATAATGCTTGAATTTGTGGGAGATGTTTCAGCAGATGTAAATGGGAAACATTACTCTGGCTCAGGTTGGAAAAATATTTGCAACTATGTTGGATTTGGAGGGTTTGATATCAAAATAACAAGTGAAATGGAATATTGGATTAATCCATTAGGAGCATCAGGAAGAGGTGATGCACTAATTGATACCACGGGAATTAGAGTTCATTGGATTGAAACAGTATACATCGCCTAAATCTTAGGAAAATCTTGACAACATAAACCACTAGCGCTTAACATGCCAAGTCTGCTCATAACGCTTCCAGCGTTAGATGAGGAATTGGCAATTGCCGATGTAATTTCTAGGATTCCAACCGAAGAAATTTCAGAAATGGGTTTTGAAATTGAAACCCTAGTAGTAGATGGAGGTTCATCAGATAGAACCGTTCAAATTGCTAAAGATTTAGACTGTACAGTAATTGAACAATGGGGAGAAGGAAAAGGATTAGCTGTTCGTCAAGCATTCAAACATTTTCTCAGTAATTCACACGATTATCTTGTGATGCTTGATTCCGATGGCACTTATTGGCCTGAAGAAATTCCTAGTGTTTTGAATAAAATTCCAAAGAATGGAATTGCGATAGGTGATAGATTAAGAGGCAATCTTGAACCTGATGCCATGACTACTACCAATTGGGTTGGAAATCATCTATTGACATGGTTAGCAGTTGCTCTGCATGGAAGAACAATCAACGATCTGTGTTCTGGATTCTGGGGATTTTCGAGAGGAGCTATTGAGAAGTTGGAACTTAACAGCCTTAGATTTGAAATCGAGGCAGAGATGTATACTTCATCAGCAAAAAGAAATATTCCAATTCGACATGTTCCAATTAGTTACTCAAAGAGAAAGGGTGAGCCAAAACTTGGGAGCGTGAAAGATGGAGCGTCCATAGCAAGGAAACTCATCATAAGGAGAATCTTCCCCACCCCATATGAGGAGAACCAATGACAAGGTATTCTGTGGCGATTCTTGGGGCGACTGGCCTTGTAGGTCAGCGTTTACAGGAACTGCTTTGGAACCACCCATTTTTCGATGTTGAGGCAATTGCTGGTTCACCCAAAAATGTTGGATTGATGTTCGAAGAACTAGAATGGAGACTTGAAACTCCAAAGCCTAGTTACGATATTCTGATATGTTCAATGAGTGATATACCAGATGTTGATATTGCATTTTCAGCCCTGCCAAATAATGTTGCAGAAATAGTGGAACCCTCCCTTGTGGCAAGGGGTATCCATGTGTTTTCAAATGCTAGCACTTTCAGAAGAATTGCAGGCGTGCCAATGGTTATTCCTGAAATTAATCCTCACACCATGAATGAATACGAAGGCCATGCATGCGCTACAAACTGTACTGTAGTTCCAGTTGCCACAGCAATTGCTGGATTGCGAGAATTAGGAATCAAATCTATTACAATATTCACAAGGCAGGCCTTGTCTGGAGCAGGATGGAAATTACTATTCGATGAAAAAGCACTCTCAGGTGATGTAAATCCATTAATTCCTGGGGAAGAAGAAAAAATGATGGCTGAATTGAAATATCTTCTAGAAATTGATGTACCGATTTTAGCCACATGTAACAGAGTAGCTGAGAGGGACGGCCATATGGTATCCTGTGGCGTAGAACTTGAATCAGAGACAACTCTTGAACAAGTAGAACAGATGATGAAAATCCAATCCCTAGATCTACCATCCTCGCCAGAAAATGTTAACGAAATTATACTTGAGACCCCGACAAGAGAGAATCATCTATGGGCAGGAAATGGAATGTCTACAACCATTGGAAATATACGTGTAGAAAAAAACATTGTCAGGTTTGATGCATTATCGCACAATACAATCAGAGGAGCAGCCGGAGGAGTTATCCTTCTGGCCGAATTTGCGGTACAAGAAGCATACATCACCAAATAGGTCACATGCATAGGAGTGGACGGTGGTTACATGGGCGTCACAGCAATGATTCCGAATATGACATTCCAACAACTTAGAGATGAAGCCGTTTCTAGATGGGGAGAAATATGGGACCCTGGGGCAGACAGGCTTGAAATTATGCTACTGTGTCCTAGAAAGGAACGTAAATTATTGGAACTTCATGGAGATATGATCGACCACGGACAACCAGTCATGGGCATATTCCACAGACCTAGAGGAGCCGAGGATTTATTGGCAGAACAAGGATTTGACCACAGAGATGCTTCTTTTCAATTCGTCAACATATCTAATTCGGATATGGGAATTTGGATGCAGCAACTTGTCACACAGGAAGGATGGCTGAGGTCTACTGTTGAAATCAACCCTACACCTTTCTCAGTAGGCATTCCAAATCAACGAGCTTTCGAAAGGCATTCCATTCTATGCTTCAGACATCCTAGTCTGCCAAATTTGGACAAGTACTACCTTCCTTACCCAATTCATGCTCTTGTCGGTAAAGCATTCGTGTCTTTACCAAGAAGACAGGCTGCTGAATTAGCAAGACAGCAGGCCGAGATTCTAGGTGTAGGATTAGCAAAACCCGAACCAGAAATTGTAGAAGTTCCTGTTGTCGAGCAGCCTCCTGAACCAGTTGATGAAGAACCTGTTGACGAAATGGAGAGAGCATTCATCCAAGAAATGATGCCGGAAGCAGAAGAAACTCCACTGCCTACTTCAGATAGTGAACCAATTCAAGAAGCTGAGAAAGAAGAAGTTCCGTTACCTGGTCAAGAAGCAAAGGCTGAATCTCAATCAGATGAATCAATTCCTCTTCCTGATGCCGAGCCAGAAGTTGATGACACTCCTGCAATAGAGAAAGAATTCCGTGCATTAGTCCAGGAATTACTAGACGCAGGCGTCGACCCATCAGAAATGATGTCAGACGCTAGAATGGAGGACATAAACGAACGTGCCTTAGCACAGAATTTCGAGACTTGGCCTGTATTTATGCAGATGGTAAGTTGATGCGAGGGTTCAAAGACGAGTTAGTGTTGGGATAATCATGGCATTCTGTACGACATGCGGCCAAATGCAAGCAGATGGCACACGCTTTTGCCGATTTTGTGGTGGTCAACAACCCAATGAACAACTTATTGCGGCACTTAGGAGAGAAGCAGAAGCAATAAGATTCCAATTTCAACAACTTCAAGCCCAACAAATGCAGGCACAGCAGATGCGTCAAATGGGTTACAACAATCAGCAGCAACAACAGAGACGTTGGTGATCAATGTGAAGCTTCGCCAACTGGCGATTAAATTGTCCAAATTACCCAACCATCCATGTAATCACGTGGAATTGGAGCAATACCAAACGGAGGGTGACTTAGCTGCGCTATGGCTTGCACAAATAGATGGCTACGATGGCCTCGAAGGCAAAAAAGTCCTAGATTTAGGAGCAGGTAATGGAATCTTGGGGCATGGTGCACAATTACTGGGCGCTGAAGTTACATTTGTTGAATGTGATGAAGACGCTGCAAAACTTTGCCAAGAATTAGGTAATACAATAATTGGACGAGTTGGTGAAATCGATATAGGCGAGGCAGATATTGTAATTATGAATCCGCCATGGGGTGTGCAAAAACATGGTGCGGACAGACCATTTCTAGATGCGGCACTAAAAGCTGCACCTGTCGTTCACATCTTACACAGCGCTAGTGCAACACACCTTCCTGAAGGGGAAATTATTCTGGAAGGAGAATTCAGAATGCCTGCAACTTACAGCCACCATAGCTCAAAAATGGGCACTACCAAGATTAGATGTTGGCGTATAACTCGATGAGAGGGGTTCAAGAACAAGGACTAACCGCATTAGAATATCCACTTCCATTCACCTTCGGGTGAACCCAAAAAATACGAGCGTGAAAAAAATGACGAGCATCGTCACCCCTGGAGCAATAATCGGAAAGTCAGATGAACATACATCTGGTGAAGGAACAATAGAGAGAAATGGAGATTTAGTATCTCTTCTAACAGGTGTAGTCATCGAAACTGACGGTGTAATTAGCGTTCAATCTCATAATGAATTACTCAGATTAGAAGTAGGAGATTATGTAATTGGAGAAGTTTCCAAATTGCATGAAAAATCAGGCGAAATACGCGTATTGAGCGTAGAAAACAAACCTAACCGTGTGGTTATGGCAGATCAGATGTATGCGCAAATGCATGTAACTGCAATCTGTGACAGATTCTTACACAATACTGCTGATGCACTAAGGGTGCGAGACCTAGTCAGAGCAAAGGTAACTGAAGTGGAAAATGTGGTTCGTGTTGACATGCGTGGAGAAAGCAACTGTGGAGTCCTCTGGGCAATATGCCCTCCGTGTGGTTCTGAATTTGAAGCACAGCAACAAGGTGACTGGAATGTTTACTGTCCTACATGCGAAAACCGTGCATTTAGAGCAATGGCTGATGATTTTGGTGGCTCGACAGGGATGTCTGCGCTCAATGGCGGAAACAAAAGATGGAGTGGAGATGCTGAAGCTCTATTCGCAAAAGGAAGTGCTGGAAGAGCCACATACATCGCTGAAGATGTAAGGGAAGATGGTTCTCCAAGAGAGTATTTTAGATTCGACGACGCCGGTGGAAGAGGAGGAAGAAAACCAAGAGCACCACCTGGATGCAAATTATTCGTTGGTGGCCTTCCAAATGATATACAAGATGATGATATTCGTTCATTGTTTGAACCACATGGGGACATAACAGACTTCGCTATCATGAAGGATGACAATGGAAACAACAGAGGCTTTGGATTCATAACATTCGCAAACAAATCGATGGCTGAAGCCGCAGCAAAAGCATTGGATGGCCACAGAATTAAAGGAAGAAGAATCGGTGTAAGAGATGCTGATGCTCCTAGAGATAAGAAACCAAAGAGAGACAGACCTAAGGGCTGTAGACTCTATGTTGGAAATCTTCCATTTGATGCTAGTGACGATGACCTAGGAAAGATATTCAAAGATCATTGTGATTCAGTCCATGTACAGTGGGCAACAGATCGCTCAGGAAAAAGAAAGGCATTTGCTTTCGTCACTATCCAACCTGAAACTGCAGGCGCAGATGTAGTATCGAAACTTAACGGAACAGAATTCATGACCAGAATAATCAAGGTTGATTTAGCAAAACCAAGCGAGAAGAAAGGCGGTAAATCGGCTAGAGAATTAAGAGCAATTGCTGAAGAAGAAGCATCTGGAAAGAAGAAAAAATTCCGAAGAAATCGAAACTGAGGTGATTTTTTGGTTGAGCCAAATCCTACGTGGCTCGTTATTGATGGATATGAAGACGAGCCTGCTGCATTTGGAGTGCCTCCTTACGTAGGTTTCCACGTCCGATACATCTGTGGGGTTTTGGAAAAGAGGAATATCGAATATGAATACTGCACTATCGACAGTTTTCGAATAAATCCCAGAACTCTCGAAAATAGGCTTGGAATCGTTATTCTCGCAGGAGCGATTGTTCCAGGAAAATATCTACGTGGCACTCCGATCTCATTGAATGAGACAAGAGAAATCATTGGGCAAACCCCTAGAGACGTTCCGATATTGTGTGGTGGTTGGGCGATCAGAGGGTGGCGACATCAAGGATGGAGCCCGTTGCAGGCAAATTTATTCCTTGCTCTGCAAGATACAGATGCTACATTGAATTTTTATCTTGAAAATAATACTTGGAAACATCAAAGACGAAATGCAGAGCAATGGACGGTTTGGGCGCAACATGGAGCGAAATCAAAGGCAGTATCAAACAATCCTGATTTGGGCGGACCTCTAACATACGAGGTCGAAGTCTACCAAGGATGTGTTAGGTACAAGCGCGGTTGCAAGTTCTGTATTGAACCAAAGAAAGGAGTTCCCATTTGGAGAAGCCCTGAAGACATCATTGAAGAGGTGAAAATCGCTCATGACATGGGAGTTGAGCATGTCAGACTTGGAGGCATGACTGATACCTACACATACATGGCAGATGGTGTCGTTGAACTTGAATATCCAGTTCCGAACCCAGAGCCAATTGCTAAACTATTACATGGCCTAAGAGATGATGAAAGATTGAAAATACTTCATACAGACAATGGAAACCCATCGATTATAGCAGAAAATCTCGAACCTGCAGAAGAGATAACAAAAACTCTCATTGAGACACTCTCTGACGGAGCAGTTCTCTCTTTTGGTCTTGAATCTGCAGACCCAAATGTGCATAAAGAAAATTGGCTGAATTGTGATTCTAAGCAATTAAAGTCCGCTATTGGTCTTATCAATAAATATGGAAAGGAAAGAGGTGAAAGGGGTTTACCAAAACTTCTTCCTGGACTGAATTTTATCGCTGGATTAAATGGTGAAACCAACAACACCTACGATATCAATCTTGAATTGCTAAGAGAACTAAAGATTGAGGGGCATATGATTCGTAGAGTAAATATTCGTCAAGTGGAAGGTGAAGGCTTCCAAGAAATCAATAACTCTGCATTCCAGTCTTTCAAGAAAACTGTTAGAGAAGAATTCGACGGTCCATTGTTGAAAGAAATGTTNCCAGTAGGNACAATACTCAATGATGTTTGGTGGGAATCTCATGAAGGAAGAGTAAGGCTTCCACGTCACTTGCAACCTGAAGCCAGAGATGATTCCATACATGGTAAATCTGGTATTACATTTGGCAGACAGATTGGCGCATATCCAATTCTTGTTGGAATGAATTACCTTGCACCTTTGGAATCTTATTCACAGATTATGGTTACAAATCATGGGGCGAGGTCGATTACTGGTGTTGAGACTAACATAAAATGGGAATCTGCAACTGAAAAGCAACTNGCCGCAATACCNGGAATCTCAACAAAAGGTGCTTGGAACCTGGTCAGCNGTAGAGCAAAGGCAAAANCAAAGGGCAAAACAATCGATTCAATTGANGATTGGTTNAATTCTNCAAACGTAAATTTNCCAGATANAGTCGANATCAAGAAAATCTTAGTTTGATTATTCTTCTATCCAAGCNTANGTTCGAAGGCCTTCTTCGACACCCTCATCTCCAACATCAACTAGAGCGAATTCTCCCTTCGGTGTAACAACNGATTCAGTGGCGAGNCCCTTGTGTAGTGCTTCGTAAGTCANNTTATCGATTGCGATTCTGCCCTCAAGTCTTTCNAACAAATTCCATCTGCTTGCAATTTGTCTCCATGTTGGTTGAACCTCNGCCTCGAATACCTTTGCCTTAGCACCAGATCCATATCCACAAAGTCCGAANACNGACTCTCCGATTTTGGCATTTTCTTCGTAATCGGCTTCNAATGTAGACATTAAAGCTAGGAATATCGAACCCGTGTATTGATTTCCAATCAATGAACTAGCCCTTTGACCTTTCTCAATTCTATCCTCAACGAATTGTTTGAATGATTCTGTCTTGGAAATTGCTCTCCTGTAGGAGTCCATCGATTTATCCCAATCAGCCTCGTTTTCAAAGTCAGATTCNAGAGGNGCAGGACCAATTTCTTCTTCNATTGCNTCCCATTCNTTGAGGTGCTGTCTATCGTGTCTGAACACGTCAGGGAACATGCGCTTTGCTTGGAATGCATAAGGAAGATGCATGATGATTCTCGCCCATTGTTCGGTAAGGATTTCATCCATTGTGGGGTCAAATCTGCCTTGGTTTATTGCCTTCTCACTGAAATGTGTGAACGCTTGCTTCACCGCTTCTCTGTAACACCTGTTAGAAAACTGGCCATCGAAGACTGGTTCATCACGATGGACTTTGACATTCTCTTCNCCGTGAGCAAAGATACCTAATCTTCTGACAGTNGATTCTGGGAGNTGCTTAATCATGGCTTCAGCCATNCCATCTCTTATTGTAGCACCTGCTTCTGCTGCAAGTTGCAATACGTGGTCAATTACGCTTTGAATCGAAACCATTCTTCTTGGTTTGAAGAAATCATGAACAGGGGTTGTTGAAACGCCCCATCTATCTGGGATTGCCACAAGTCTTGGGTTGTGACGGATAAGTAACGCTCCACCGCCTGCACCTTGTGTATATTCACCGGATGATTCCAAGTCGTATTTTGCATTATCAGAGAATACTACTATTCCCATTCTGTTATCTTCTTCTCCGCCTCTAGCGACCCAATCCAACGTATTGTGTAAAGCATCTACAGCACCTATACAGGCAAATGTCATGTCTACTACGTCACAACCTCTGAAACAATCTTCACCATAGATATCTCCATACCTGTGAGTTAACATGTCAACAATATATGTCGCAGTTGGTTTCGCACCATCGAGAGCTGATTCAGTTCCCAAATAAATTCTACCAATATCTCTAGGATCTAAGCCATTTCTGTCTATTAATCTACAGACTGCNTTNGCACCCATNGTTGCTGTNTCCTCGTGGACATCAGGAATTGCCATTGCAGCAAGCCCAAGACCCTTGTTTAATTTTGAATANTCNGCACCTCGCATTGCAGCGAAGTCCTCCATATCCATGTANAATCGAGGAAAATGNATNGCCATATCGTCGATTCCTACTTTCGTTCCCATCGTATAATTGTCAAATCGAGGCATATATGATGGATTCCCCTATTTCCATTTAAAAAACGGTGTTATTGGGCACACCAATTTTTGCGACTCTGTGGTTAATGTCCAGTAACTTGGATTAATAACCTCAATCAATCATGTCCTACACGACGTAATATGGCGACATGGGTAATCACAGGTGGTAACCGGGGAATAGGTCTTGAATTAGTTGAATCACTTCTTTCCAAGGGGAACAAAGTAATTGCAGGGATGAGAAATCCCGAAGATTTTACGCTGGAACATGCGAACCTTACAACACTTTACTTAGACGTAAAAGACACAAATTCGGCAAATGAATTTGGAGCAAAAATCGCATCGATAACTGACACGGTTGATGTTTTAGTGAACAATGCTGGAATGATGGATGGCAGATGGCAATCCTTCGAAGACGTTGACATGGAACAATCTTTGGAGGTATTGAACGTAAACACAATCGGTCCAATGAGGGTAACTCAATCATTGTGGCCAATCATGAAATCCACTCCAAATGCTAGAGTTGCGATGATAACAAGTCTGATGGGTTCAATCGATGATTGCATGAGCGGGAGGTCGTATGCTTACAGGACAAGTAAAACCGGACTTAACATGATTACCAAGGTACTTTCAATAGAAGGAAGAGATCATGACATAACAGTTACTTGTTACCATCCAGGATGGGTTAAAACCGACATGGGAGGACAAATGGCTCCGGTTACAAAGGCTGAATCTGTTGGAGGTTTGATGAGTTTAATAAACAATCAAACAATGGAAAAGTCAGGTAGATTCTTTGAATATACTGGAGTAGAATTCCCATGGTGAAATCTGTTATCGATTCAGCAAAGAAACTCTCTAATGAATGCGATAAATTGATTCCAAATTTACTCAAAATCAAAGACTTGCAATACGTTACTAACCCTTTGAATTATGCCTGGGAATATCACGAATCATATCTAAAACAATATTCAGGACTAGGAGCCAAAACGCTCCTTCTGGGAATGAATCCGGGCCCATATGGTATGGCTCAATGCAGTGTTCCTTTTGGTGCAACAGACATAGCAAAGAATTTCTTGAACATAAAAGGAAATTTCTCAGACCCAAAAGGTCGCCATCCAAAACGACCTATCGAAGGCCTTGATTTCGAGCGACAGGAGGTAAGTGGCACAAGGCTTTGGGGGCTTTTGAAACAAATTTGGGATAATCCAGAGAACATACACAAAAACGTGTTTTTAGTAAATCATTGTCCTCTCTTACTCCTAGGAGAAACTGGAAGGAATATCACTCCAGACAATATCTCCGGCCCTGCTTTGAAAAAGTTACTGAAAATTTGTGATGAACACCTCAGGGAGGTTGTTACAAACTTGGGGATAAATCGTGTTGTAGGGGTTGGAAAATATGCAGAAAAGAGAGCTAAAATCGCCTTAGAGGGGCTTGATATTGAGATAACAACGTGTTGGCATCCTTCCCCGGCATCACCCCTTGCAAATCGTAATGATGGCGCTGATTGGCGCGAAAATGTCACCAATGTTTTACTGACAGAGACTTCATAATGCATACCTAATCTGTCGAGCCATGGCGAAAGAACAAGCTTGGCCAAGACAGCCTTCAGATAGACAATGGGAGAAACCGGAAGGTGATGACCCGAGGACGCTTTACCAGATGTTAATGGTAAGTCAGGAAAAATTTGGAGATGCTAATTGTATCGGATACATACCAGCACCTGGAATGCAAAGAATTCACCTTTCATACAACACATTTGGAGATTTATCTACCAGTGTTGCCAAAGGATTGAGAGATATTGGTGTAGAAAAGGGCGACCGTGTGGCAATAATCATCGACAACTCAGTTGAATGGGCTGCATTATCGTATGGAGCAAATGCAATAGGCGCTGCTTACACTGCAATGTACACACACCAACACGGAAAGGACTGGGCTTACATTATTGCAGATGCAACACCTAAGGTTGTAGCTGTTGCTAATACCGAAGTACTTGACAAACTGTGTGACGCACTACCAGAAACTGGATGGCCATCCTCTGGAGTCATCCTACTTGGTGACGACCCAGCAAACAAATTACCACCAGAAGGTGTTAAAGTTCGCTCATGGACTGAATTTGTACAAGCAGGAAGAGCAGGTGAAGATCTCGCTGAAATTGCAGATGACCCAAGCGCTCTATCTACTCTGATATACACATCAGGAACTACTGGAAATCCAAAGGGTGTAATGCTATCCAACTGGAATACTCTATCCAACGTACTTTGCGTGCAAGGAGTGTTTGAGTTGTATCCTGGTGACAAGAACGCTGCGTTCCTTCCTTGGGCGCACTCCTTCGGTTCTACCTTCGATCTACATTGGATGATTAGAATGGGAGTTCACATCAACCTGATCTCTGACCTAACAAAGATTGCAGACGAATGTATCGAAATCAAGCCAGCTGCTCTATTAGCAGTACCACGTGTTTGGAACAAATTCTACGACCGTGTAAACAGCCAATTCGAAAGTGCAACTGGAGTCAAGAAACTCTTCGTTGGAAAAGCGCAAAAAGCCGCTGCAAAGAGAATTGCTAAAGCTGGGGTTCAGTGTGACGCTGTTCCACCAAACGGCTTCTTCGATAAGTTATGGGACAAGTTGGTTTGGGCTAAGGTTCGTGCAAGATTCGGTGGAAACATCAGATTCTGTATGTCTGGCGCTGCTGCACTTTCCCCTGATGTTGCTTCATTCGTTCAGAAAGTTGGATTCAACTGCTATGAAGGATATGGTTTGACTGAAACAAGTCCATTGGTTTCTGCTAACGGATGGATGGGCAAAGGAAAGTCGAGACTGAACACGGTAGGTATGCCAGCAAATGGTGTCCGTGTTGTGATCGACAAGAATGCATGGGACGACCCTGACCGACCTGATGAAGGAGAAGTCATTGTTTACGGTCCTAACGTTATGCAAGGTTACTGGAATCTACCAGAAGCAACTGCTGAAGTTATGACAGAAGATGGCGGATTCAGAACTGGGGACCTAGGTAAGATGGTAGACGGATATCTGTCTATCACCGGCCGTGTAAAGAGTCAATTCAAGCTAGAAAATGGAAAGTATGTATCTCCTGCACCGCTTGAGGAGAATCTGAAACTATCTCCGCTAGTTGAACAGGCTGTTCTTGATGGTAAGGATA
>PBXF01000013.1 GCA_002727515.1 Methanobacteriota archaeon | reverse complement strand
TGGAAGGGGCCCTTTAGTACGAGAGGAACGAGGGCTCGGGGCCACTAGTTTACCAGTTGTCTGACAAGGCAATGCTGGGTAGCCACGCCCTAATAGATAAGAGCTGAAAGCATCTAAGCTCGAAACTAACCCAAAAACGAGACACATATTCATTACTCGTAGAAGACGAGTTTGATAGACTGCGGATGTAAGTACGAAGCTTCGGCGACGTATTCAGTCCAGCAGCACTAACAATGAAGCAACTACTTTTCGTGTATGCACCGCACTAGCGAGTGCCCTTCATTCATAAGTTCATGCCAATTCACGCAATCTATTGCTAGATTGCACTTATCAGATTCGAAAGAAGATGGGTGCACGGTCATAGCGATGGTGTTTACCCGGTCCCATCCCGAACCCGGAAGTCAAGCCCATCTGCGTCATTACCGGTACTGTGGTGCGAGAGCCCACGGGAATGTTTGTCACTGTGCCCCTCTTCTTTCCTTCTGATTTCCCCGCAGCTGCTTTGCAGCAATCGCCGCATTCCGCAAATTTGCGGGTGCGGCTTTTTTTAATTTCAAAAATTGCAACCATAAACAATGTCTATTCGAAATGTAGGTGAATAATATGCCAATGTCAACTTGTGATATCCTAGGATCTGACCAAATTGGTATTTACCTAGCAGTTTGTGGCAATGTTGTTTTCCATCCTAATGAAATCCGTGAAGAGACAGTTCAGATTATTGAAAACAACCTAGGTTTGGAAAGGGTTCCCATTTCGATAGGCGGGTCCAACCTCATTGGTGCATTAGTTGCGGGTAACTCAAGAGGATTAGCCGTAGCAGACATCGCAACAGAATCTGACATCGATAAACTCACTTCCTATGGTGATGTTATTGTCATGGAAGGTGGTGTTAACACCGCAGGTAATCTTATTCTTTGTAATGAGAATGGGGCAATTGTATCTCCTGCGTTACCAGATGAGGGTGTAGAGATAATATCAGAAATTTTTGGCACCCCTGTTGCTGCTTCATCAATTGCTGGAGAAGACATAGTTGGTTCTCTTGGGGTTGCCACCAATCAAGGTGTATTATTGCATCCTGATGTTTTACCAGACGAAGTACTTCTCATCGAAGAGGTTCTGGGTGTTCCTCCTATGGTTGGTACTGTAGCATTCGGTTCTCCATACGTAGGAGCAGGTATCGCTGCTAGTGATAATGGGGCAATAACCGGTAGAGAAACCACAGGTCCAGAACTAAATCGTATCGAGGACGCACTTGGATTGATTTGAATCTGTGTGCCAATATTCAAAGACGGCCGATTAAACCACACCGTCTATGGGAGAATGTCTATACGCAGGTAAAGTGAAACAAGTTTGGTCAACAGATGACCCGGATATATTAGAATTCAGGTATACCAATCAAATTTCAGTATTTGATCAAATTATACCATCATTGATTCCAAGGAAAGGTGAATCGCTAAACAGAACAACCTGCCATTGGTTTGAGTTGGTTGAGTCTGAAGGAATTTGTAGAACACACATCGTTGAAAGGAATGCTCCTGACCGATGTTTAGTTCGTCGTGTTGATATTTTTAGAGAGCCAGGCACTACACCAAGAGATGGAGAATGGGTATTTGTTCCTTTAGAAATAGTCTGTAGACATTATCTTGCAGGCTCCGGTTGGAGAAGATACAAGCGTGGAGAATTATCTGCAGAAGAATTAGGATTTGAAGCCGGTACTAAACTGGAACAAGGTGTAAAATTACCAAAACCATATGTGGAAGTCACAACCAAATTCGAAGCATATGATCGATTAATTGATACTGATGAAGCTTTAGAGATAGCAAATATCACACTGGATGAGTTAAATTCACTCATCGATGTAGTCGTAAAGGTCGATGCTTTGATTGAAAGGGAGGCATTAAAGAGAGGTTTAATTCACGTTGATGGCAAAAAAGAGTTTGCTCTGGGTCCAGGTAGAGTTCCTGTATTGGTAGATTCCTTCGGTACATTAGACGAAGATAGATGGTGGGACGCAGAAGAATATGACAAAGGAAACATTGTCCAACTATCAAAAGAATTTGTCAGACAACATTACATTGAAACCGGGCATCAAGAAGAATTGAGATTGGCTAGAGAGGGTGGAAAAGAAGACCCACCAATTCCAGCACTTCCTCAGAGCGTTATCGATGATACTGCAGCATTATATTCATCAATGTATGAAAGATTGACTGGAAAAGATTTCTAATCGTGGATTCTCAATAGTATTCCACAATTTCTCTTTTCGGCAGATCTTAGCATTGCAAGGAAATGTTTTGCCGCATCTTGACAACCACCATCAAGTGGTTCGTCTGCTGCTGGCATCCAACATCTTGAACTGATTAATTTCTTTAATTGTTTGACTTCTTCTATTGTCAACCAACCCTTCATTGTTAATCCGCCGATTCCGTTTTCTTTTTTGGTGTCTACTAATCTTGTCGACAAACTGTCAATGAGTTCTGTTAACTCTGTAAATCCGTCCATCCTTTTGTTTTCTCTAATCCATTCTTGAATGTATGTTATAGATGAACCATCTCCATAAGGAAATCTACCGAATTTCTCTTTTGATACACCAGCCTCCAAAGGAGCAGGTTTACCATTTTTCAATTCTACACAGGATAAAAAGAATAAATTAGCATCATCCCATTTTATTGAATCACGGTTTTCGGGGTTATCTACACCTTGCTCTAACAATCTTATCCGTAAATTGTCATCGTTATCTATTGCCGTCTGCCAATCTCCGAATTCTAAGGCTTCATGAACTGCTTTAAGTCGATGTGATACCATTGGATCGATTGTCGAGAAAGGAGTAGTGGTGTCAAGAGCCTCTCTCATGTATCGAGGGGAGTGTCAACCACGGATGAAGTCAACGGTTCTTGAAGAATGAATCCATTCTCCTTCCAATGTCATCTTTCTGTTCGTTTTGTCCACCATCAGTTTGAATCTCTCGTCTTAGGGCAGATAATCTTCCACTAGCAGTGTCATCATCAATATCAACAACTTCTTGCTCAATTTCCGTGATTGTTACTTCCTCTTCAGCGACCTCTTCTTCAGATTCTTCCTCAAATGATATGTCCTCAAATTCGTCTTCTATTTCTGTGATTGGCTCAATTTTCATTTCCACATCATTATTTCCAGGTAAACGGCTGATAGCTTGACTCATATTCACATCGTCTTTTTCCGTTTCCCTTTTCAGAGAATTGTTAAGGTTCAAAACTCCACCGAAGTATGCAATTATTACAAGTATAGCGCCAACTCCTAATGTCCAATAAATATCTCCTGAACTGTAGGATACGAGTGGCTTAGTACTTGCATAAACAGTCATTGAATCATCACTTGGATTATCATCAATATCCCATGGTGCGTTGCAAATTACTTTCGCAGTAACTGCGGAAGCGTCTTCTATCTCATCTGGCCTATCTATGGTTTCACTAGGTGCATACTTTCCACCATATATGTCAACCATTACAGAAGTCGACCAATCTCCTTCTGAGGCTGAAATATCAACTCTGCAAATTGATCCTTCCATGATTTGATAATTAGTTCTGTCAACGCCAAATTCAATAAAATCATCATTCACTTCAAAATTTGATAATCTAACATTCCAACCGGATTGCCTTGCAATATGACTTGTTTGTTTTGAGTATAACTCTATTCCATTTGAGTCGATGATTATAACATCTACAGTAACGAAACCAGGATTTGGGTCCCAATTAGAAACTGATAGGTTTGTTGTTTCATTTTGTCCTGCGCTTATCCTAATTACTTCATATGACAGAATGTCTCCGGATTGAGACTTAATCCATGCATTCGCAACAAGGTCATGATCAGGATTTGCAGTGATTGTACAACTCGTCCATACCATTGAGAGTGGGTTTATTCCAAGTTCAGACAATGTTCCTACATCAGTGCTGCACGAAGATTGATGAACAGGTGCAGGGATTCCAACTAAATGGAGAATTACTCCGTTATGCGTAACATTAGAACGGGAAGAGGGTAACTCGATAAGTGAACTTTCAATTCCATCTGCTGTATTCAAATCAATAGTTACTTTCTCACCGGTTCTTCCAGTATGCACAGGGCTAGACAATAGTACATTGTCTGATTCGGAAACCACCATGTCATAAACAGTTAATCCAAGTGTTGGATGTTCGATGTGAATGTCAAGTTGTATGTTTGCAGAATTCCAATTTGCTGCTGGTTGCAAAAGCAATGGTAATCCTTTGACCTCATTCGGAGCAATTAACATTATTCCTTCTCCTGAAACATTCCAACCAGTTGGTAGATTTGGAACAGAGACATTTACTATGGCCATTTCATTCCCAATATTTTCCAACCACGCAGTTGGCATTGAATACATGTCTTGTTTTACCAGCCATGCTCCCTTTGAGTCTATTAATAACCCAGGAGCAGCGCCTACTCTGATAGGTACTTGCTGAGTTACTGCACCTGAACCATCTCCATTTCGAACTCTTATCTCTAGTATTCCTATCTCTCCTGCTACTGCGTCATCTGGAGGGTATATCGAGAAATTAACTACAGTCGACGTTCCAGGATTGACTGTATTGCCAACTAGGCCACTCGTTGGAATTGATGTATTCCATCCCCCTCCTGCATTCGAAATATACGGTGCAGCTGGGCTGTTGCCTTTTTGTTGAATGGTAATTTCTATTTCTCCACCTTCTGGTGGGACTTCTAAAACAGTATTTGCAAGATCCAATCTCCATCCCGCTACGCTTGATACTTCGATTATGATATATTCTGTTTGATTTATTGCAAAATCTCCAGAGAATAAATGAATTGTTAGGTTCACAGTAGTACCTGCCCAAGCATCATCAGGTACTGAAATTGACATTGACATTGTTTGGCTTTGATTTACATCCAGTCTTGAGGAATTGACTCCATCTATATCCCAAATGGATAAATCACCATTTTGATAATTGATCGATAAACTCGGTTCGATTGTCAATAAGTCATCGGAATTTCCAGTATTTACAACAGTCAGTCCTAATTCAATTTCCTCTCCAGGAGTTCCAAAAACAATTTCTCCGTCATCAAAGTTGACGTCCCACCTATGGTCTTGTCTAGCTTGTATCGTTATGTTCGCATAATCATAGACAGTAGAATCACCCATAGATGTCCACTTGAAGACCAGTTCAAATTTTTCTTTGGCAGGAACATCATCTGGTAATGTTACCCAAACTGGAACGTTAGACAAACCACCTGCTCCTATAGTTCTTGTAGGATTTGAAATTTCAAACAAAACCTCAGGTGCTTCAGTTAGATTACCTGAAGTTGTAAATCCTTCAATAAGGAATGTATCTTCTCCATTACCTGGGTTTTCAAGTTTTAAAATCAATCTTGTACGCTCAGAAACGTTGAATGTTGAATCATTGAGCGGGTCGACAACCTCTGCATTTGCTCTGAAAACCTGCAGAACATGCAATGATATCGACAAACTACTGTCTGTTAGATTGTTAGCAGATTGATTGAAAAAGTGCCTTTTAGGTTGTGCATCCAATGGTAAATCCAGGTGTAACTGGCCATTTTGGCCGTTCATTTCGAGATTTGTTCCGTTAATCATCAAGTCTCCAGATGTATACCATGACCAACCTTCCTTTAGCATAGATGCTTCTGACATATCCCAAACGATTGTACTTCCATCGTAATTTGACTGAATGTCCCATGTCAAGTTATAGGAGGGAATAGTTCTGATGTGAGGTATATCTGTAGAAATATCGCTTGCAAAAATTACTGCTGTGAAGTCCTCACAGATTTCATCATCCCCAGATCCAATGCATAATGTCAGTGTTGACGATGTAGATTCTCCTAATGTTTCTCCTATTGGTACATCAACTTCGATTAAATATTCCTTTTTAGCACCAGGATTTAGTTCAATACTCCATTGCGTATTCCCATCATAATCTACTATCTGTGCATTGGTCGACCATGTGTTTGAAGACCATTGCATCTCTGTTGTCTCTTGCGCATTACCTACATTCTCAACAAGTATCCAAACATGGGCAACATCACCTGGTCTTCCGAATCCTATCCCATTAGGTAAACCAGTGGCTCCCTGAAGCGATAAACCTCTCGTCCTTTCAACTTCTAATGGTAAAATCACATTTGTGTAAATAGAATCATCTTGATTCAAACTGAGGTTTAGTGGGATATATGCATTATCAGAGCCTTCTGCACCGAAAGGAACTGAGAAATTAAACTGAATGATTTGAGGAACGTCCCTTTCCAAATTTATTACTAAATCCGATGAATCGACTGGTTCGAATATCCATCCTTGTGGTAGAACTGAGTCATCATAATCTAGTGTCCAATCTGCAGTCCTGCTTCCGGTACTCATTACGGTGACGTCTACAATTTGAGATGAACCAGGAAGTGCCCGTGACACCTCCATAGGAGTTTGAATTTCGGCAACATATGGTTCTAAAACAGTCAGAGTTGTTGAGTAATAATCATTATCAGTTCGAGTTTGAGTGAGATTATTACTCGTGTCTAAAAATAATTCAATGGTGTGTACTCCAAGAGTGGCTTCAATATCAACGCTGAATGATACAGGACCGCCTTCTCCTGATGGAGCGACTGATTCAACGATATTTTGTCTGTATCTTTCGATTTCCACGCCATTCATCATTAGTATTGCAGTAGTAGGCGCATCAGTGTCTACAATTCCAATGTTTGAATATTGACAAGAAATTGTTACCATTTCTCCAGGATCCGGGTCAGGGGGGGTAAATCCTATACCTCTGCCATCTGCTAATGGGGCGACGTCAGATTTTGCTTCGCTAATTAAAGCATCACCAATCAATATATCGAGATATCCATCACCATCCATATCTGCAACTGCAGGACCAGCCCATGTTCTGTGTGGTACATCAATTGGTGCTGCCCACCCTGTACTAACATCAGCTGTAGTCCCAGTGTCCCCATCAAAAGCATATAATCTACGCCCGAATGCTACGACCAATTCTTCTTCGTCTTCACCATCTAAATCAAGAGCTATTGGTGCTGCAACAGCGATTTCATCGTTATCATTCCCACTACCTCTTTGAAGGGTTCTAGACCATTCTCTAAATGGTGGGTCAATAGTAATGTCGTGACAACCAGCCATTCCTTCTCGATCTGTGCTAAAAGAAGAATCTGAGTACCATGTGACCCAGCATACCCTGTCGGTCACACCATCACCTGTGGTGTCCATAGGAAGTGGTTCAGCATCCCCATACCCATTCTTAGCCCGAAATCTCCAAATTTCGTTAGTGCTGGTTAATTCCATTCCCACATATTGAGCTCCCATTCCATCATTTGCTCCGTTTTCATCAACAGGTAAAGTGAGAATCATTTCAGGAGGTGCGTCGGAATCTAGTTGTGTAATTACAGGTCCTGGGAGTCTTAGCCGAGGTGTATCACTGTCAGAGTCAGTATTTTGGATACTAACTCTTTCCCAATCCAGTGAACCTGTTGGGCCGTCTATCTGCCATATCCACATGTTTCCTGAATTCGAATCTACGGTTGTCAATACAACAGAGCCACTGTTGTCATCGAGGTTAGCAAATGCAGGGTCAGAGGGGTGGGTTCCTCTATCTAAAGCCACTGACCAATCGACTTCCGGGCTTTGCAAGCCCAATGGTAATGCAATAACAGTCGGGTCGTCGGTACTAGTGTCGACAGTTGCTAGAACTAATTCCGGACTTCCATCAAGAGATAAATCAGCAAGTAATGGCTGTGTTACAGAGAAGTGGTTAGATTGACTCGAAAAGAAATGAGGGCTGTTAATTCCAAGCCTCAAATCAGCATCTGTCCATGACCATAATCTTTCATTTGAGTGTCCAGATGACATCCAGCCCGATTCATCACATGTTAATTCAGGAGACCAAAGGTCAACCTTCAGTGCGGATGAAGTGTCATATGCTATTGCTATCTCAGTTTTTTCATCACCGTCAACATCAACCAAAACTGGTGTTGAACGAATATATCTCGCTTCACCAAGATTTACTTCCCAGACTACCTTAGCACTATCTCCTTCGATTATGGCGAGATGTCTGTCTGATGTAGATGGGTCTGTGTGTGTCATAATTGCGAATAGTTTACCTTCACCACACCTTTCTTTTGCGCCTTCAGAAGAAGTGATTGATTTGGATAGATTCGCTATGGCCACTCCATAACCATCAGCACCTAGTCCTGAATCGAAAGCCACCCAATTTACAGCAGGAGTTTCAATTGTAGCAAGTCCTGTATCTCCATGTTCAGGAATGTCTCTCGAGTGCCCTGGATCTCTTCCGTATTGCGCCCATGGTTGCCATAACGGGTCCCATGAATTGTCAGATTCGCTTTCATCGGCTTTTGTCTCGGTGGGGATGATGATTAGCGATGCTAACAAAATCATCATCAAAAATATGGCTTGACTTTGCCTCTGCATCAATTTCCCCCACACAAAGGAGGTCTTTAGAGGTAGTTAGGCCTTTAGGCTTACTGAGCCAAATATGCGTCTGATTTCATCATGCCAAAAATAGCAATTTTTTTTATAAAAAATAATCCGAAGGAGCCTTTATTCTTGGGTATCATTCAAATAGGGGTCGTTGGTGGACGGAATGACTTCGGTCACCTATCTCTCCCGAGGTATAGCCGGTGAAGGACGGATGAGGTTAGAAACCTCCTTCGTCCTACCGCTTTACTCATGAGAGATTCCAGAGGTGGAAAAAATGTACAAAGTAGTCAGGAAAAGAGACACAATCCGTATTCCAGCGGAGTATATTAGGAAGGGTAAATCCCTAAACGAACACATTGATAGATTAGCAGCTACTGCTTTCGAAGGAAGATTCGATGATCAAAACAGATTTGTTTTGGTTACAACTAATCACGAACCCATCGACAGAGGACGAATTATCCATGGTGATGGTGCAATTTACCAGCAGGTAGAATTCGACGCAGTACTCTATTGCATTGAAGATTATGAAGTAGTAGAAGGTGCTGTAACAGAGGTCAATGATTTCGGAGCATTCGTACGAATTGGTCCAATGGAAGCCTTGCTTCACAAATCACAAATTATGGAAGACCATGTTGACATTAATACAGGAATGGGCCTTGTTGAAGGACGCCAATCCGGAAAAAGAATCGGAGTTGGAAGTTCAGTTAGGGGAAGAGTAGTATCTCTGTCCCCAGATACAAGTGACCCAAGGAGATCTAAGATTGGTCTTACATGTAAGCAAACAGGTCTAGGAAGTCACGAGTGGATTCACGAAGAAAAGGAGGAGTAATTATGGCAAAGAACCCTTTTGCATGTAGCGAATGTCATTTGATACTTGCAGACGATGCCACTGAATGCCACCGCCATCCTTCCGCACCAGTTTCAACTGATTGGTCAGGATACGTAGTAATCATTGACCCTTCAAGGTCAGATATCGCAGCTAGATTAAATATCGAAGTTGCTGGTAATTACGCACTAAAGGTAAATGTTCGATAAGGAGGAAAAAATATGGAGTCAAAAGATAGAAAAGAAAACTCACTACTAAACAGAATAGAAATCGAGTTCAGTTGGAATCACGAAGGTAAAGCAACACCATCTCGTGCAGAGATGTTAGATATGGTTGCATCAATGGAACCAGGTGCCAACAAAGATTTGATTGTAATCAAACATGTAAACACCAGATTCGGTGTCGGAATCACAACAGGTTCAGCATTTATTTATGCTGACCAAGAGTCAATGAAAGTAGAACCAGAATACGTGCACAACAGGTTTTCAGAACTACGTTCATCAAACGCAACTACAGACGAGCCCGCTGCAGAAGAAGATACAAGTGAAGATGCTGGAGGTGAAGCTTGATGTCAGATGGTCCTCAAGCGGCTGCAAAGTGGTCTAAGTATTCAGTTGAAGACGGAAAACTCGTGAGAAAATCTGAGTTCTGTCCAAAGTGTGGCCCTGGTGTATTTCTGGCTATTCACGCAAACAGAAAGTCATGTGGCAGATGTGGATACACAGAAATGAAAGAGTGAAATCAACCCATGTGGGCTGATTTAGTACCTTGATTGTCCAAAACAAGGCACTTTCCTTCTTCTATTATCAACTGTACTCCCAATTCAACACGTTTTGAAGTCTCGGGCTTTGACA
The DNA here is from genome assembly GCA_002727515.1 of Methanobacteriota archaeon. The sequence goes on along the minus strand of PBXF01000013.1, from coordinate 35,840 downwards.
GGATGATGTCTTCCCTCCAAGAAATAATCCTCCATTCCCCTTCATGGTATAATGCGTCTTGAATAGTGCCTCTTAATTTTCTTGCAACAGTAATTTGTCCATCGACTAATTCCCATGCCCAACCATCTCTAGAACTTATGAGGTACCTATTTTCACTGCAGAATACATTTTCTACATCGCAATCTACACCTAAACTGTTTTCGGAGATCATCTCTCCATCTTCTAGGGAATGAACTCGATATGTTCCCCCTCTTGTCCATATGACTACGTGTTCGTCATTAATTGTCAAGGCTGAAATCGAATTTTGGCCGGGAAGTTTAGATTCTTCTGAACCAATTATTGGTTGTCGCCATAATTCAGTCGAATCACATTTGATGCAATAAACACCTCTTGTGTAAAGTGCAAAAACAATGTGTTCGCCGTTACTTGCTAAGGCAATTGGTTCTGCATCAAGCGTATGAGACCATATCGAACCAGCAACAGGGGTGTTACTCTCGCTGACTCGTAATGCTGAGCGTGAAATGCCATCTACCAATTTTTCATTTACATCAATCAATGCCATTCTAGCCAATCGTAATTCATGGTCGACCCATGTGGCGACTAAACCTGAATTACAAATTGCTGCTTGTGTAATTTCAGTCGGAAACGGTCGTGCAGTGATGTCATTTGCCGTTATATTACCTTCGACATCTATTATTATCTCAGCGCCTACATACTGCAAATGTCTCCATGGCGCTCCCGACATGTTTACTGCCAAGGTGTTCAGAACTTGAACAATTGCTTCAATAAATTCAACACACTCGGAATTACATGGTCAGCCTAATTCTTGTGTCTGGTGGAGATATTGCGTCAACCAATCAGGCTGATGAATTATTGAAACTGGCTGATTGGATTAAATTACCTGAAGTAGAAGGCAGAAAGGCGTTTTCATACAAACATGCACGAATGTGGTGGGTGGATGATGGCTGTCTTTGGGAGGATGATTTAGATAAAAGATGGGAGTCTGTAACAGGCGAGAAACCCGATGAGATTATTTTTCCGTCAAGGCATTCAGCAGCAAGTGGGAATCCATCGCTTACATTGCACCCCATTGGCACTATGCAAGTTCCGATTAATGAGACTCCTAGATTTGGTGGGAGGGCTGCAGATTGCCCCCCTCCTAATCCAAGATTAGCAGCTTGGTGGAGAGAATTGAACGCAATAGACCTCGACTTCGATGAGTTTGAATTGAGTTTGGAGACAACCCATCATGGACCATGGATTGAAACCCCTTCGCTGTTTATCGAAATTGGCTCAACATCTGAAACATGGGGTCACCTCGGAGCAGCAAAAGTTCTAGCCGGAATAATATACAGGGGATTAGGCTTAGATGGCTCAAACGGTTTGGGTACATGGAACGGAGAAGGACAAGTTGTAATCACTCTTGGTGGAGGACACTATGCGCCGAGAGCTAACGCATTAGGTTTACATGAGAACGTTTGGTTAGGGCATATGCTTGCAACATACGCATTACCTTTTGAAAGAGATGATGATGAAAACGTTACAGGTATGTGGGAAACAAGTATTCGACGAGCAGTTGCTGCAACAAAAAAGGCATTCCCTGGAGGAGATATAGTCTGCAGTATGGACAAGAAAGCGTTCAAGGGATGGCAACGGCAAGCAATAAGAGGTTTGCTTGAAGAATTAGAGATTCCATTACTACGTAGGTCTCAAATCATCGGATGAAAACGGTCAATAATTGTCGATTCTTGGCTTTACTCATGGTCTCAGCTTTCTCTCGTCTGATTGTGGCGATGACCATTCGAATGCCCAAATGGTTTGTTGGCTGGGTAAGTCGAAGATACGTTGCAGGACCAACTTTAGATGATGCGGTTAAAGTGATGAAGAGACTCTCATCTGAAGGATCTTGCTTTACTGTCGATGTACTAGGTGAAGAGATAAAATCAATGGAAGAAGCCAAATTTTTCTTAGAAGAATACAAAAATGTCGTAAAAGCGATTATTGAGAATCAGTTAGACTCCAATTTATCTATTAAACCAACAGCCTTTGGGTTATTGTTAGACGAGAAACAAGGAATGGAAAATATTGAAACTTTGGTAAAAATGGCTAATGACAATAATTTGTTTGTACGTTTGGATATGGAAGACCACAGAGTTACAGATGCAACAATACAAGTTATGTTAGATATGCACTCGAAAGGATTAGAAAACGTCGGTGTGGTGTTACAAGGAAGATTATTCAGAACCGTCGATGATGTAAAAAAGATAAAACAAAAATTAGGGGCAAAAGCAGATTATAGAATTTGCAAGGGAATATATTTGGAACCAAGTGATATATCCCACACAGAAAGAAAGCCAATAATTGATGCCACAAATGAGGCCATCGATGCAATGCTAGACGCCGGTTCTTATGTTGGAATTGCAAGCCACGATTATCCAGTAGTCAATTATGCACTCGATGCCCTAAAATCTAGAGGCATGGGGCCAAATATACCAGATCCAAGAGAAAATTCAGGGCCTAAACGAGATAACAAAGGACCAGGCTACGAATTTCAAATGTTACTTGGAGTTCGTGGTAACCTAAGGCGCAAATTGTCGAAGGAAGGACATAGAACACGTGTATATGTTCCATATGGAGAAAAATGGTATGAATATTCTATTAGAAGACTGCAAGAAAATCCAACAATAGGCACTCAAATAGTTAAATCGTTTTTACTGCCTTGGACTAATCGTCCTTGATTAGTAGCGTTTTTTCTTTTTTCTACGACCTTGTTTACCAGGTTTTGGTTTTCCTTTTTTCTCTGCATCAGGAATAATGGGATTTGGATTGTTGCCAAGTTTCCCCTCTTTCCAGGCTTGTCTTCTTTCTCTTGGAGTCCTTGGTGTAAAATCTTCTTGTTTTGGAGGCTCATGAAGATACATTCGTTTGATTTCGTGGGCGACAACCCTTCCAGATAGTGTTCTGCCAGCACCTGTATGAATTGCTCGTATTTTCCATTTGGTTCCATCGTAATCATAAATCGAACCAGCTTGAAAGATAGTATCTCTGTCCACGAATATTGAATCGCTTTCTGAATATTCTCCCATCGTTAGAGTTAATCGAACCATAACTACATCTGAGCGTACGGCATTAACTCTTGACACCTTTGTCGCTATTAGACTTGAGACGGGGTTGTTTTCTTCATTCTCTATTCTGTTTATTTGCCAACTAGCGTCAGAATATTCGAAAATATCTCCAACATTGAGAACTTCGTCATCATCAACAACTATCTTAACCGTTACAGTATTTGCTCCTTCACTTAGTAAAAAAGTGACATCTACAGGCTTTGGTTCACGAATTTGATAATTATGAACATGGTCACATTCGTCACATTTTAGAAGGTAGTTAACCCCGGATTTTACAATCTTTTCTTTCAAAATCTGGTGTCCACAGGGTTCGTTACAATTTGGGCAATCGGCGACATTTTGGACGATGTCTTCATCATTCTCAAATGATAAATCATCACTCATTACCCTCTCTCCATTTTTCTTGGCCTATCGCTTTACCTTTGAGGCTGTCGGCTAATACAAAGACTTGACAACAAGTATTCGATGCCAGTGCCATGCGAGAAGAAGTTTTAGCTGCTTTGTTGGCAGCGGACAAAGAACTATCTCGCGATGAGCCAGAAGTCGAGGCCAATCTTGGCATACAGATGGAACATATGGGTTTAGAGACATGGTCGATTTCCGTTAGAAGGAGAATCCGAGATACAGTCTTGAGATTAAATCCTGATAAGATAATATTCGCAGGAGCAGGAATCGGACATCTTTCTTCTTGGATTCTACACCACCTTTCCGAAAACGAGTCAAAATCTAAAGTCCAATTAATCGAAGAAGGAAATAGATTCGCAGTTATTCTAAAGAGACTTTGCGATAGATATGAAAGCGTAGATACTAACATAGTTGTAGGGTCAACTGCATTATTAGCTGGTGAATTAATAGCATGGAAAATTACCAAATCTGGCAATCCCCCTATCTTTCCAGAAGCAGATGCAATAATTGTTAACTCATCTATGGTAAAACTAGCAGATGATGTCGAAGTTATGCTAAAAATTCTGAATAAGAATGGCATACTTCTTACAATCGAACCAACGCCTCCTGTCGGTGATAGAGATACAACTGATCCAGAAGTTGTCGGTTTTAACAAGTGGATGGAATTAATCAAATCCACCAACGATACTCATCATTTGGCATTTGCACCATTATTTGGTGGGACAATTGTTGCTTGGTTCGCAAAATAGGTCTAACCTGCAGCTTGTATTAATGCATCGAACTGGATTAAACCATATCCNTAGTGATTATCGTGAGATTCNTGNCCATTTTTCATTTTTGATGNAGATGCTATCCAATCTTTCAAGTCATCTAACATATCTGTTCCNCNGTCCATGAGGTTAGGATTATTTTCAAACATCAGAGCAACTGCCCCGGTAACATACACCGTTGCAGCACTTGTTCCTGAAGAAAGACCCCATGAATCACCGACCATTATTACTGGAACATCATCCCCTGGTGCTACGACTTCTGGTTTCCTATCAGGGTCATTCCTTGGTAAAAGAACAGGCAAAGGTAGTATTCGCCCATTGTTATCGCCTATTGAGGATCCCTCCCAAATATTGCCGTCGCTGTCAACTCCTCCCACGCAAATTACAGTGTCAACCGTTCCAGGAGATGCTACATCACCATCATCATTCTGTCCATCATTGCCAGCAGCAGCAACTACAACAATTCCTGCATCATAAGCATCATCTACTGCATTTTCTACAGCATCTCCAAAAATTATCGAGGCAACATTTGCTGCACCGCCCAAGGATAATGAGATTATATTCACATTTTGGTTGATACACCAATCTATCGCTTGAGCAACAACTGTATCGCTACCAGTTCCATTTTCAGAGAGAGCCTTTGCAATGTATAAGTCAACATCTCTTGCGACACCTGTTAATTCACCATCTGCCGCTAAGATGCCAGCCATCATAGTACCGTGACCATTATCATCGTATGGTTTAGGCTTGTTTCCTATGAAATCAGTCCAACCCTCTAAGTTAATTCCTTCTAAGTCTGGATGACTATCTTCAATTCCGGAATCTACGATACAAACAGATACTCCTTTACCCGACAAATAATCGACTTCATCATATTGAACAAGGTTTTCGAATTTCTTTTCTTGCTCAAGAACCATGCTTTCAGGGCCATAGGTAATTAGTGAATCACTGAAAATAAACCACAACGAGATTACAACTATTACACTAGTAGATATAACAGTTAGTAATTTGATAAAATCCATCTCATTTTCTTCAATTATAGCAGATTGGATTTCTGGCTGCATCTAATCATCCCAAGGCTTCTACTGCTTCAACAAGTGTATCGGCGAACAACTTTACTTCGTCTTCTGTATTGTACAGGTATGCACTTGCTCGTAGGGAGCCTCTGTTTAATCCTTTGTTGTTGAACCATGAATGAACACAATGCATCCCACTGCGAACCATAACTCCTGCAGCTTCATCCAGCAATATTGCAATGTCGTGTGCATCAATGTTGTCTAATAATAATGAGCATATACCTCCTCGAAGGCTTGCATCTTGCGGACCAATTATATTGATTCCATCAACGTCCTTTACTATCGAGGTCATTATTTTATTGAGTTTGACTTCGTGTTCATGAACCATGTCTAAATCGATTTTTGAAATGTAATCTACTGCGGCATTTGTTCCGAGAATTCCCGCATAATTACCTAATCCGCCTTCGAATCTCTCGGGTGGGTTTGACCATGATAACGAATCATAATGTGAAGTTTCAACAGTACTTCCTCCGGATTGAATTGATCTCATATCTTTGAGAAGGTCATATTTCCCCCATAGTCCTCCCATTCCAGATGGACCCATCATTTTGTGGATTGAAAATGCCATAAAATCGATACCAAGATCTTGAACATCGACCTTCATGTGTGGTGTTGATTGAGCAGCGTCAATACAAACAAGTGCATCGAAATCTTTGGCAATTTTTGTTGCTTCTTTGACAGGAGTTTCGATTCCATCCAAATTCCCTACATGTGATAGTGAAACCATTTTGAGGTTTTTACCTGCTTCTGCGCAAGCGTTCTCAAAATTTTCAAGATTGAATGTATTATCATCATTTGACGTAACAACCCTATGGTCAACACCTTTTTCTTCCTCTAATTGAAGCCAAGGTACTAAATTTGAATTGTGTTCTCTATCAGTGGTAAGAATTATGTCACCTTTTTCCCAAGACAGACCTTTAGCTACTTGATTAAGTGAATGAGTAGCGTTTTTTGTGAAAATCATTTCTTTGGTATCCTCGCCATTGAACAGTTCTGTAAGGGTTCTGCGACAATTCATCATTTTTCTTGATACAGTAGTTGCGTATCTGTGTACAGAACGGCCACCACAACCTGGTGATTCTTCATAGTATGAGCGAATGGCATCAATTACTTGCCTCGGTCTAAGGGTCATACACGCATTGTCGAGATAAATAGGAGCATTATCTCCTGTCAATGTGGGAAAATCATCCCTTAATTTGTTAAACATTACCATGCCTCCGAATCACTAAGATAATCTACAACTGGGCTATTTACCCCGCATTCCAAGCAAGTGTATCTTGAAGGGAATTCGACATCACAACTTGCGCATTTTTGCCCTGGGACGCCTCTTTCGTTACAATCAGTTGTTGGGCAATCAACTAATGCGTCACCATCAGATGACCTTGATATTGGATTCATCGCACCACACGCAGGGCAAAGGCCTTCTAATGGTATTATCACTCCCTCAAGTAAATCTGCTTCTGCAGCCATTGCTGCTTTGGTTTTAATTTTCGCACCTTCCCCAAGCATTCTTTGAGGGAACCAAAGAATATGCATTAAAACATAAATCAGTATTATTCCAGTGATTAAATGAATAGCATAAATCGAATAATCAACAACCACTCTATCTGCTATGAAGTGAGCTCCTGACCACCCATTCAATAACATCAAACCGTTCCAAAAAATAACTAATGCAGACCATGCATACAAACTGTGTTCTTCCATCGCTTCTTCCATAACTCTGACATCAGTGTGAACATGATTTTCTTGAACGTGCAGGTCTCTTGTTTCTGTTACAGCCTTCCAAAAGAAGTATGTGAAAAAGAAACCCACTGAAGCAAGAATAATTCCTCCTAATGCATCACCAAAATCTGAATCTACGGGGAAATTTGGAGAATTAATGTGCAGGACTATTTGAGATCCAAATATCGAAGACCATATCAAAACAATATTGACTATGTGTCCCTTCATTATTGGGAAATTGACTGAAATTTGAACGAAGAACCATAACCACAAAATCCCCGATAAGATAAGTTGGAAGAATGAAAATCCGGAAATCGAGGATAGCCCTGCCAGGCCTCCTGCACTAGGGTCGCCACCTGCATATATTTCAGGTGACACTGAACCTAAAAGAAAAGCAGTAACTCCTGTCAGAAAGGTTAGGTAATGAGGCTGACTCCACTCATGACGTAATAATTTGAATTGAAATTTCCATTCTTTTCTAAATCTATCTAAATTCGCAAGTGATGGGTGTAAGTCCCCAAATTTTTTGTGCAGATCTATGTCTCTAAGACGGAATGGCATTTCACCATGTTCTGCATCTAGGATGGCAGAATCTGAGATAACCACCTCCGCCATGATACACGCTGGGTATTTCCCCCTTTGAGTCATTTCGGTTGGTTTGAGTTAAATTAAGTACTAAATTGGCACTGTAAATAAGCTAACTTTATCAAAAATATTACTCTTAGTACCTTTATTTTGGTCTACTCAATCAAATCACTTACTAAGTAAAATTCGAAGACGGGAATTGTGGCGCCGAGAGAGAGATTTGAACTCCCGAGGGACAGGCCCACGCGATTTCCAGTCGCGCGCACTACCAGGCTATGCGATCTCGGCTGCAACTCCGCCGACACACATCTTCCGTTTAACCGAAACGGTTGCGATAGCAATATTTTGAATCCGAATCGGTTATATCGAAATGGTAGGTCGCCACAATCACGCCACCATGGCTTAGTGGTATAGCACCTCATTGGTAATGAGGAGGTCGCGAGTTCGATCCTCGCTGGTGGCTCTTGAAATTTATATTTCAGGGCATAGTTCATAGGTTCGGCCGTACCCGTAGGGTACGGTGGTCTAGTGCAAACTATGTCGAAACCTGTCGCAGCGATTTTTCTAACAATCCTAATGGCTACTAGTCTGGCATCCGCTGGAATTAGTAACTGGAACGGAAGTTCAAGCCTCAGTGGCACGAATGATTCAGTTTCAGATTCATTTCAAGTGCCAGGTAATGCGACTGTAATTGATGCTTGGTTGCACGTTGATGAAAGCGGTTATCTTGAAGATGGTTCGGGTTTAACATGGAATCATGACTCTTCAGCAACCAATTTTTCTGCGGGTATGATGTCGAATACCACCACTGACAAATTCTCTGGAGCGATATCCCTGGCTCCTGATAGTGCCGTTTCTAATGTTGATACATTTTCAGCTGCTGTATTGCAATTTTCGAGCTTTTGGTCACACTCGGGTAACATTTGGTCACCTGCCAACCCTTCAACATTGGGTGGAACCGTTTCTGGAGCGACCCGAACACTGGCACACGGATCAGTTCCCGCAGCTGCTTCATCTGGAGGCGTAGTTGCGGCAACTCTACCTGGTCAAGGTTTACCTGCTAATTCTTACGGAACTTTGACATCTCCTAGTTTCAATCTACCAAGTCCAATAAGTAATTTCAATCTAACATTTGACCACTGGCATCATTTTGATTCTTCTGACGGTGGGTGGATTGAATACAAATTGAACGGTGGCAACTGGACATATTTAGAGCCAAATAACGGTTATCCTCACACAATATCTGCTAATGCCAGTTTGCCCAATGGAGTAAACAACTCAAGTTTTGGTGTATTTGGTGACGGCAACCATAGTGGTTGGGTAACATCAGTATTCAATTTAGATAATCTAACCGGAATTCAAAACGCTACTAGCATGGAGATTCGCTCTGTAGTTTGGACAGATAGCAACAACACCGCTAGACCAGGTTGGTTTATCGATGATATACGAATCACAAACGTCGGTAATTCTGTTGGTTTCTGGCATCACGGGTGCTATGTAAATACAGGAACATGCGGTTACAGTAATAATGCTGAAGCTGCGTTGGAAATAGATGTCAATCTTTCTGGGACTACTACAGGAGCCAATATACAAACAAGACTTGAATGGGATTTAGAAGGTTCAACTTTTGATAATTTTTGTATTGAAATGTCAAGTAACAATGGAGCAACTTGGACAGATATTTCATCCAGCGGTTCCAATGGCTCCACAACAACATCTTGCCGTTCAAGAACAGGGGCAATCCCAGGTTACGGATACACTCTGCCTAATGGAACGACTTTAGGTGACCAATCGGGTGGGTTTGTAACTCTCGATTTTGCAATTCCCAGCACTATGATTGGCTTGAATACTACCGTGCAATTGAGATATCTGGTTCAAACAGATGGTTCAGTTACTTCAGGCTCCCCAACGGATAATGTAGAAGGTTTAACTGTCGACTGGTTCAAAGTTGTTGACTCAAATGGAACAGCATTATCTACATACAATTTAGATAATTCATCCGCCGCTAATCATTACGGCGTTAATGGGGCTGCAGATGACTGGTCATTTATTCTGATTGGCACAGGAGGCCTTTCGATCTTAGACGATTTTGAGGACTCTCCTGCCTTACCTCCGGGTTCTTGGACGGTTCAGAATACTGCAGGTCAAACTGGTTGGGAATTTGGGGCACTTTGTTCCAACTTTACAGGAGGCCCGACTTCTTATCCATCAGCAAGCCTTGGATTTGCTACTAATCAGTGTGGAGATTATGATAGTAGTTCTGATAATTCATTAATCACACCTCAATACTACATACCTCTAGGTGCAAGTTCTAGTTTCATTTGGAAACACTGGATGTGTGCTGAGTCTGGTTATGATGGCGGGGCACTATATGTTTCAGTAAACAATGGAGCATGGAATCAAGCATATGTCAATTATGCAAATGGGACTAATTGGTATGATGGACAAATATCGTTCGGAGGCACTACTGTTGACGTATGGGATGGTAGCCAAGCAGGCAGTATATTCTCATGTTCTAGTACATCGGTATCATGGATGAACATGTCGTACGATGTGTCAAATTTATCAGGTAACAATGTATCTTTCAAATTCACGATGATGAGTGATTCAATTATATCAGATGCCGGTTGGTATGTCGATGATATTGGTCTTGAAGTCGATTGGTTCCTAACAGAAGGGAAGTGGTCAACACCTCTGATTACTCCTCATGACCTGGGATATGGATTTGTAGACGCTGATATTTATGTTCCAAATGGCACATGGTACGGAGTCAACGTTTTGGATTCNTCCGGTCAAGTAATTGATGGGCACGAAAACATGTCNCTNCCATTATCATTGGCGAGTATTGACAGGGACTTACACAATTCTGGCATATATGTTGAATTGTTATTAGGCACAGAAAATGAATACTACACCCCTATTGTGAAGGCATTATCCGTTGGTGCAACCAGATACCTCGGAGACTCAAATGGTTGGTCTATACCTTCAGGTGTAACAAGATTGGCTAATGGTACGTGGGAAAATTCACTGGGTACTACAATGATTCTTACAGGAACAACTGGATATTCATCACGGCCAATTGACTCAGCAACGGTTCTAGGAGATTTCAGCCAAGCGACTATTAGTTTAGTGAAATCTGGGACTCAAACGGTCTCTGTAAGTACATCAAACTCTACTTTAAACTTGAATGGNATGATGCATCANGTNAGTCCTAGAATTTCTATGGCGCCNAATTCTATGATTGAGAGTGTTGCAATTCAAGGACACTTTGTNCAACCTGCACATGACGCAAGTATNGATTTGGCNNACGATGGAAATNTCGATTGGTCTTTCCCATCNGACCCTGCATACGGTTCNTANGGTTGGCAGACNAGATTATANCAGCAAGGTCAAAGTGCTACGGAATTAATCAGATCGCACCATGCAACAGGTAATGACAGCTTCTCTGTATTACTGCCTGAAGGTGCTATTGTAACTAGTATAATGATGGGTATATCACCAATTTCACAAACTAGTCCATTAGCAATAATGAGTCAATCAAATTCAATCTACCAATTTTCAAATAATGAATGGGAATCTACATCATTTATGGTAGCCAACCCAACAATAAATTCCCAAGCGAACCTCACAGATAACACTGGTAGGATTTGGGATATCTTTGAATTTGACATNACAACCTCAACTAATACAGAATATCTAATNGGATCAGTATCAATTGGATATGAGTTATTGGAAAATGTTTCAGGACTCGGTCAAGTAGTCAAGACCTATCACGAGCTGAATTCAAATAACGGACAGATTAGCATAGTTGACGTACCTCTCACATGGTCTGCTTCTGCTGGAGGGGTTGGNATTGATGGTGGAGTGTACCATGAAAATATGATAACAAATCACCCATTTACTGCACCTCAAACTTGGTATCCGAATGGCGAAATNCAGTCATTTATGACTCAACATCACCATCTATACGGAAATGAAAATATTGCCGAAATTCATCTTACGGGAACTGATTCGAACGGTGAAATGATTGAAATTGTACTTTCAGATATTGCTAATGGAGGCACATTCACACAAAATCATGGATTGGGTATACTTGAACTCCATGAAAATTCCTCAGTAACAGAATCAAACGGTAGACTAATCGTGAGTTGGTTGTTTGAAGTGGACTGGGATTGGGATGATGTCCAACAAGTAACTTGGACTGCCCAAGCATTTGACGCTGCATTAGAAGGTCTTTCTCCAGCAACCTCGGTTTCAGGTGGAACTGGAACACAAGCTGTTGAAAATGATTTAATTGTAGACTCTTGGGTGGTTACCGATCTATACGGGCACACTCTTTCTGACATGTTTTCACCATCATACCCATTCTGGGCAAAGGGTGGAAGCCTAGTTTCGGTTTCTGGAACTGTCAAATTTGAAGATACTGCAAACATGCGTCCTTCAGTAAATGATTTCGTCGTTGCTGTTGAAATAAATGGGTCATCAGTTGTTCTGAATTCAACGAATGATGGCGAATGGACTGGATTGGTAACCTTACCAACAGGTGTTGATATTACTAACATTACTCCGTACATTATACGGGTGGGTCCAATACAAGGTGCGAATGGTGCACAAGATGTTACATTGACGAATCCAGTGGAAATACAAATCGATAGTGAATCTCCATGGGTTAGCAATCTCCAAGTTAACACTGGACAGAAGTTAGTTGAAGCAGATGGTTTCACATGGGATCCTTCATCCACACTATCACTTCAAGTAACGATAAACGATAATCAAGCGCTTGGTGACCAGCTGATCATGCATTCATGGAGAGAAGTGCTTGACGATACGAATGGAGATGGCATCGCTGATGCTTCTGAGTACCAAATTTCGACAAAGAGTTTGCCGGAGGGTGTATCCGGTGAAAGGACAATATCATTCAATGGAATCGATGTTTCCGGAATGGACATGAACGCAAAATATTCGGTTTACTTTACAGGCTTTGATTATGCAGGGTTGCCACTAATATACGGTGGAGACGCCGGAATTGAGAGTGACATGGCGACNTTGATTATAGCAGTTAATGAACCAACAAACATACCTCAATCCAGTTTGAGTATAGATACATTTGAAGAGCAAATTTTAGTTGGATACAACCACACCTTATCTATGCAAATAAGTGACTTAAATGGAATCGAATCCATAGACATGATAACAGTCAATCTATTGGGACAAGATGAACTTACGAAAGGAGTTATGACTTGGGAGCCAAGGAATGGAATGATGTATTCTCCTCAAAATTCACAAGTAGAACTACATGATGTAAATATTTCAGAAACTGATGGAATATCCACAGTACATTGGAAATTCTCGCTGGATTGGAATTTTAATGCCCCATCCATGGGAGAGTATGGTCTTCCATCAATCGTGGTGTTCGACGATGATGACCTCAATCCAGTAACGGTNTTAACTAATATTGGTGAAATTCGTTGGCAGCTTGATAACGATCTTGAAGTGCATGTAGAAAATATTGTAGACAACACACCTCCAATTTCTGCAAATTCATCAAGCCACATTTATGTTCAACCTGGAGATGATTTAACTTTCAGTGGTTCTGTACAATATTCCAAGTCTGGAGTTCGATTAACAAACATACCAGAAGATGGTCTGGATGTATTAGTTGAGGCATTCTATGGTTCTGAATTAATTTCTGCTGAGGCAGAAGTTCAAGATGATGGAAGGTGGTCTACAGGTCTTATATTGCCCAGTCGTTCATTAAGTGACGGAATTGTAACAGTTGGTTATTCAATTGAAGGAGTTGTTTACCCTGGTGATGATAATACAATGTATCAAACTATGATTACAGTGGATGACGTGCGCCCAGTTGTACAGTTTTCTTCAGTACCACTTGTATTGAACAATGAAGAACTCGAGACTCTCCAATTCTCACTGCAGATTGTCGACGAGGGAGGTTTGCCGCCCGGAGACTTAGATGTTAATTGGGCATTCCTAAGGAATGGCTTGATCATGCAAAATGCTCAATTCTCTTCCATTATACCATTCATATCGGAGAATTATGGAACTTATACATACGCAGGATCGGTAGATTTCTCTGAAGGAATCAATATCACATTCGAAGAAGGTGATGAATTAATTTGGTGGATAGATGTTATCGACCGAGCTGGAAATGAAGCAANAGGCACAGGATTATCATTTATTGACTCGATGAATACAGATTTTACCGTTCTTTCTTTTGATGTGACTGTAACAAATATCGAGATTACTCTGGCAGATGGTTCAATACCGAAGGCTAATCAAATTGTGGAAGGTGATGAATTAGGATTTACAGTTCAACTTAGGAACCTAGGAACAAAACCTGGAGTAGTTTATGTTACACTGTACGAAGATATGGGAACGGACAGAACATGGTTGGCATATGAGACTCAAGAACTTACTTTGATGCCAGGTCAGACAATGGCTACTCAACCTCTATTGTTTGAAACATACAAAGACGGTTCTCAAAATATTTACATAAATATCTCTGGAATGGATATGTGGTTGAACAATTCACAACTACCTCATTGCTCAGGATTTGAGAATTTAGCAAGTTGCGATTTAAGCGTAGAAACCGATATGCCTCGAGTCGTTAGCCAAGAATCGGTACAATCTGGCATCGATGGAATGACAGCAACTATCTCTATTCTGGTTATTCTGTTGGTTGGCGCAGGATTTGCAATAACTGTATTATTACGAAGGCAGAATGAAGATGAAGACAGTATTTTCTACGATGATGATGATGATGACGATGAAGATGAATGGACGGCCAACGACTATGGTGACCAAAAGGTCACACCTGTTCTACCGCCTCTTGTTGAAGACAGGTCAATTGACTTAGATGAAAATATTAATCAAGATGCCATCGAAACTTCAGAAGATTCAATCTTGCAAGATAATAATTCGTCAGATGCGGTCGAAATTGAAAACAAAGAAGCCCCTGTAACTGAATCCAAAATTGATGAAGATCCATGGGCAGAAGAGGAATGATTGCGATAACAATTTGACTCAGTAATAACGGATTTCAATCTTAAATTAACCGAAATCAATTAAAGCCTAGTTTCCAAATTCATACTAGAGAGCAACACTCTCTAGATGGGATGCACATGGGACAATTGAGCGATAGCAACAAAACTGAATTAAAAGTAAAAGAGTTACAAGCACAGGTAAATGACCTAAAAGATTTGGTCAATACACTGTTATCTGTTATCTGTGAAGAACCAGATGGNGTTGAATCAGGAGCAGCNCCTTCTTTTGGTCAAAACAAGATGAATTATTGCATGTAATTAGCCTTTAATTACAGCTAAAGGATTCATTCTTGCTATTGGTTTGGCTAATCCTGCTTTGGATGTTAAATCAATGACTTCATCAACATCTTTGTATGCATTTGGTGCTTCTTCTGCAAGAATATTTGGTGTGTTAGCGTGAATTCTTATTCCTTTGGATTCCAATCGCTTTTTCAATTCTTGTCCATCTATTACCTTCTTTGCCTGAGATCTAGATAATAACCGGCCTGCACCGTGACATGATGAATTAAATGCAGTATTTGTTTCAACTCCCTCTAGTAACCACGATGCTGTACCCATGTCTCCAGGAACTAGCACAGGTTGGCCTGGTCTTGCTCTAGTAGCTCCTTTCCTATGTACTGCACATTGACAATTTACACCATGTATTTCATGAGTCTCAATTTTAGCAATATTATGCCCCACATCGTAAATTAATTTCGACTCAACTTGGAATTCAGCCGCAAGAGTTTGACGCAATCTATGAGTCAAAGCACTTCTGTTAGCATATGCAAAGTTAGCTGCAGCGTTCATAGCATCGAGATACGATTGACCTTCTTTGCTATGAATTGGAGCGGCTGCAAGTTGTCTGTCTTTTATTTCGAATCCCCAATCATCATTTTGCCATGTGCCTGACCTATTGCGATATTTACTTTCTAAATCTCTCACATGATCTGTACAAACTTGATGGCCAAGCCCCCTACTTCCGGAATGAATCATGCAAACGACTTGTCCCTCATACAGTCCGTGTGGGTTGTCATCATGCAATTCTCCTACCGTTTGTAATTCAAGAAAGTGATTTCCTGACCCTAATGTCCCAAGGGCTTTGATTCCTCTCGCTCTTGCTCTATCTGATACTCCATTCTCATTTTCTAGAACACCATTTGATTCTATGTTTTTAGTATCTTCATCATAAGCAAATCCTAGGTCTACCATTGCGTCAATTCCTCTTGATAGAATCTCATCGAGGTCTCTTTCGCTGATATCCAGACCTCCTTTGCCGCTTCCTCCTGAAGGAATTCTTCCGTTCAATCTCCTACCTAATCGGTCAATATCTGGAATGTCGTCTTTGCTGCAATCAAGAGCTACNAGTCTCACTCCACAATTGATGTCAAAACCAACTCCTCCAGGTGATATTGCCCCTCCTTCGTCACCCCAATTTACATCGGTGGCTAAAACTCCTCCAATTGGGAATCCATATCCAAAATGCCAATCCGCCATTGCCCAGGCTTCTCCAACAACCCCTGGCATGCTAGCAATATTCAGCAGTTGATTGATTGATCTGTCGTCAGTACTTCGGGCAAGGTGCTCAGGATTTGATACAATCTTGGCATCCACATTCATGTTTCCATGACGTGAAATTTTCATAGTCCCATCATTTTCAATGGATAGGTGATTCCTCCAAGTTTGTTCGGTCACNAATCTCCTAGCAGGATTTACTATAGATTTCTATGGGAAGGAGGGGATGGTTTGAAGGCTTATTGGTGTCTCCACATATTTGTCCGTGAGGGAATAATAGCCATGGGTCTACCGCCGATTGAACTTCAAGTTTTCAAAGACAATGGTTACTTTAGAAAACAATGTCGTGTTACAGACCTTTGGTTTTGGACTTGTGACGAATCTCGTGATACTTGCGGAGACACTGAAGAAGATGAATATACATTCATAGGTAATCCCATAATTGATGGATACAAATTGTTAGGTAAGGATCTAAAAGATTCAATGAGGGAAGCATTTCTGAATTTCTTCGAAGATAACTCACATATTCGTGTCGAGCCCTATCCTGTTTTGGCTAGATGGAGAGATGACATCCATTTGACAATTGCCAGTATTGCAGATTTCCAACCTCACGTCACATCAGGTGCTGTCGATCCTCCGGCAAACCCATTAACAATATCACAACCGTGTATCAGATTAAATGACATTGACGCAGTAGGCCGTTCAGGTCGACATTTGACTACATTTGAAATGATGGCTCACCATGTTTTCAATAGACCAGACGAAGGTAAAATGTACTATTGGATGGAAGAGTGTGTAAAATATTGTCACGATATGATGTGCTCAACATTTGGCATTGATCCTAATGAAATAACATATGTTGAAAATCCATGGTCTGGAGGTGGTAATGCAGGCCCGGCTGTTGAGGTAATCGTTGGAGGTTTGGAGTTAGCAACTCTTGTATTTATGAATCTCGAGGAAGACGAATCTGGTGATATAGAAATCAAGGGCGTCAAGTATTCGGAAATGCCCCTGCAAATAATCGATACTGGCTATGGACTTGAACGATTCTGTTGGGCGGCTGCGGGTACGCCTACTATCTATGAAGCAATATACCCCGAAAGTGTTTCATGGTTGAAAAAGAAAGCAGGTTTTTCATCGGAAATGTTTGATTTATCGCAAAAACAACTAGATGATTTGCTGGGAGAAATGAGTCGATTATTTGGTATCATGAACATTGAAGTAGGCAGTGATGGAGACAGGATGCGCGATATCTTCCTTTCCAGACTTGCTGAAAGNGGGCATCAGATTGATGCAAAATTGTTCACAAAAATAACAGGACAACTTTCCAAAATCTATGCAATTCCTGACCATTTACACGCACTTTCAAACATGCTTGGAGATGGGTTAGTTCCGTCCAATTCNAAGGCAGGATATTTGGCTAGAATGATNGCAAGGAGGGTTCTTCGNATGCGAGATGACTTGGGCATTGAAGTCTCATTAGCAGAATTAGCTGTACACCATTTGGAATCAAATTACAATGAGAATAGGATGAAACAAACNAGAGAAGGAATGTTGACAATCCTTGAAGGAGAAGAAGAAAGGTACAATGAAATGCTACGAAAAGGAATTCAAGTTGTCAAAACAGCAATCAAAGACATTCCTTCAAATTCAGATGTTATTCCNGATGAAATATTGTTCACAATAAATGACAGTCACGGTATAGCACCCGATTTAGTTATGGATATTGCTAATAATCTTGGATGGAGTAATGCATCATTGCGAACAGGATTCAATGCTGAAATGGCTGAAAGACATGCAGCTTTGGCAAAAGCAGCAGCGAAATCGGTAAAATCTGAAATGTTTGTAGAATCAATTCCTGAATTAGAACCAACNGTCGCCATGTATTATGATGATGTGATGAAGTTCAAATTCGATGCAAAGGTGGTAGGTTGTTTGCCCTTAGTTGGTAACGATATACCAGAATCTGCCACTCATGCTATAATTTTGGATTCTACATGTTTTTATCCTGAAGGCGGTGGTCAAGAAGCAGATTTTGGAGTATTGAAAAATGGTTCAAAATCAGTTAATGTATTGGATACAAGAAAGGATGGAACCATCATTTTCCATCTATGCGACGGAACGCTAGAAAATGGTGCCACAATTACCGGTGAAGTTGATGCAAAAAGAAGAAGGCAATTGATGGATCATCATACAGCAGTACATATTGTAGGCGGGGCAGCAAGGCGACTACTTGGNCCACATATCTATCAAGCAGGTGCTAACAAATCAGTTGACTCTGCAAGGCTTGATATTACTCATCATAGAAGACTTAATCGGGATGATTTGGATANGATTGAAGAACTTGCTAATCAAATTGTCAGAAATGTTTCAAAGACTGAAAAATTATCATTAAATCGAAAGAATGCNGANCAAGAGTATGGATTTGATTTATANCAAGGTGGNGCNCCAAAAGGAAATGAAATTCGTATNCTCAAAATTTCAGACCACGATATTCAAGCATGTGGAGGNACNCATCANGACGAGCCTGGTAAAATNGGTCAAATTAGAGTAGTTAGNAGTAATGCTGTTCAAGACGGTGTAGAAAGACTACACATTGTTGCTGGNGAGGCGGCTATGAGATATGCTAGAGTACAGGAAGAAATCCTTAGAAATTCTGCTGATGTATTCCAAGTGCCTATCGATGATTTACCATCAACAGCAAATAGATTCTTTTCTGAATGGAAGGAACAAAGAAAGAGAATAGAATCCCTCGAGGCTGAAATTGTTAGATTAAGAACGTCCGGAGGTGGTGGGGATACNAATTCTGTAGACGGTGTTAGAGTAGTAATTATGGAAGTAGATGGTGACTTNAAAAAGATGACCAAAATGCTGAAAGAACTAACTCTTGATGAAAACAATCCAACGCTGGCTATACTTGGAAGTAAAGAAGGCGGAGGGAAACTGATGATTGCATGCACAGAAAACTCAGTTGCAGGTGAAAGATACAATGCTGTTGATATTCTGAGAAATATTTCACACCATATTAGTGGTGGTGGTGGCGGCCGGCCAACATTCGCTCAAGGTGGAGGAAGTAACCCAGATGGCTTGGATGCAGCATTGGATGCAGCGAAGCAACTCATAGGTGTTTGAGAGCAGCGGCATCAAATCCCGACACTGATCTAAATATCGCTTCTTCTTTTGTAAACCAAGCAAATTCTGAGATTTCGTTTTCTTTCAGCTTTATTTCAGAATTATCTCCAATCCATTTGGATTTGTATGTAAAAGAGACAAATGAGATTCCTTCATTCGTAAAAATTCTTTGAGTAATTATTGGCGCTTCAGCATCTAACTCAATATCAATACCCATTTCTTCTAAGGTCTCTCTTACACACGCAACCGCTGGATGTTCATCATGATCCATGTATCCACCTGGTAATGTCCAATGTCCAACAAAATGACCACGTTCAATTTTGCCCATCAGTACTTGATTATTTGAATTCAACACCATCACTTTTGATACAAGACGATGTATTGATCTGTAGATTGATTCTCTTGCGATGGGATGTACAGAATCGTCACTTATGCACTCATCCTTCCAAGCCCAATGTTTAGGCCATTCTACATCAGGATGTGCTTTAATAACCTGAAAACCAATGATGTCAAACTTGTTTTTGACGTTCCATTCTATGCCCATATTTTTTACTTCGTCTTCTGTCGGGAATCGATATTTAGTTTCACCAGTGTTATTCATGACTGGAATCTGTGGGCCTTCACCCTCTGAATTAACAAGCAAAACCTTGCCATCGTGCTCAAGATAAAGCACGCTTTTTGGGTGTTCCATGAGTTCTGCGGGTAACTTTGTATTGATTAATCTTCGAGTAGCCCCATGATTTCTTTTGAGGGAGATTCTAATGCTTCAACATCCTTTAACGCACGTTCCATTGCTCTTAGCCTTCTTTGAATGGATTCGCCATCTCCACCGATTGTATTTGCGGCGGTGTTCAGTTGCTTGTGCAATTTGCCAAGATGTTCTCCAAATTTTACAAATTCAGTCTTGACAGTTCCAAGTACATTGTAAACTTCGCTTGCATTAGTTTCCAATGCTAGAGTTCTGAATCCCATTTGCAAACTATTTACGAAAGCTGCTAGCGTTGATGGTCCGGTGACTACAATTTGGTGGTCTCTTTGGAGTGCTTCGAATAAACCTGGTCTCCTTACAACGTCAGCATACAATCCCTCGGTGGGTAGGAACATGACTGCAAAATCGGTAGTGTGTGGTGATGCGACATATTCTTTACGAATTGTCTTTGCTTTTGCGGTAACATTCGATTCAAATGTAGAATATGCTTTCTCAATGAGTTTTTTATCTCCTTCTTCGTATGCATCTAGGAGCCTTTCATAATCTTCTTTCGGGAATTTACAATCTATCGGAAGCCATACAGGTTCATCCATATTTCCATCTATGCCTGGCATTTTGATAGCAAATTCTACCTGTCCACGACAGTTTGGATGAGTTTTCACATTCTTTCCATATTGTGCAGGAGCAAGAATTTGTTCAATTATCCTTTCAGCTTGGATTTCTCCCATTGCACCACGAGTAGAAACATTAGTCAAGACCTTCTTTAGTCCGCCAACATCATTAGCGAGGGTTCTCATTTCGCCAAGACCTTGGTAGACTGCTTCTAATCTATCGCTGACGAGTTTGAAAGATTCTCCTATTCTTTTTTCCAATGTAGTCTGCAATTTTTCATCAACAACATTTCGCATTTCATCTAATTTTTTTTCGTTAGAATCCTGCAACTTTGAGATATTTTCTCCGACTACTGCAAGGTGCTTTTGTTGTTCTTCTCCAAGCGCTTTTTGCACCTTGTGTTGTGATTCCCCAAGTTCCTTTATCACAGTTACAATCACATCCCGTGAATCGTTATTCCTGTCTCTAATCTCACTGGTTAGTGTTGATTTAACGGCGTCCTGAGAGTGATTGATGATTTCTCTTAATTCATTTCTTAACTCGGAATCTTCATTTCCGCTTTTCATCCCACGTCCTAATAAAAATGCGACGATAATGAATAGTCCAAATAGACCATAGGTTACTACTTCCACAATATCCCTCGATGCAGAATCATAGTCAGGGGTTATTGAACCCATTTATTTTAGAATGACAAATTGAAGTATTGCCTCTACTTCGACAATCTATGCGAGTCGAACAATTGAACGAGGATATGTGGGCGATGACCTATATCGTTATTTGTGAAAACACAAACAAAGCTACCCTTATCGACCCAGTTTGGGATAATTTAAGCGACTATGTTTCATTGATTGAAGAGCAGGATTTAACTCTCGAATATGCTATGGCCACTCATACTCATGCAGATCACATCACTGGTTGTTTCCAATTGAATGAAATGACGGGGGCTGAGTATGTCATGTGGAACGATACACCTTCACTAGGTGTTACAATGTATGTAGACGAAGAATCCTCAATTATGATGGGTGATGTGGAATTTAAATTTCATTTTGCACCTGGACATACGGGTGATTCCATGATCATTGAATGTGGAAATTATATTTTCACTGGAGATTTTTTGTTTACTGGAAAAGGGGGAGTAGGTCGTGATGACCTGCCTAGCGGAAGAGTGCACATACACTGGCAGGCTCTAGATGTTCTTGAGAGATTCGAAAATCAAGTCTTGGTATGTACTGGGCACGACCCTCCTGGAACAGAAATGATGTCGTTAGACTGGAATCGTCAAAACAATCCTGTTCTTGGTATGGAATCTTACGAAGAATACGCTGAATGGCAATCGACTACAAGCGCTAGTTTGGGTTCAGTATCAAAAATAAAAACAGCTTTACCTGCAAATATATTTGCAGAAATACCAGACAATGTGCCATGGATTGACTAAAGAGGATTTTCAGGCTTTCGAATTATCTTTTCATGTGCTGAAGGTAAATTGTCTAAATCAGAAAAAGTAAGATTTGTCACAACTTCCTCATTAGTAACCGATCTTTCAGCCATTGTTGATCTTACGTTTAGTTGAATACGGCCGCGATTTCTAGTCAAATCATATGAATATGGATTAAGGACTTCTATGGCTTGTTGCTCAAATTCCTTCCTAACATTCTTTCCATGCCACCAATTGTAACCCCATTGGAATGTTATTCCTACCGCAGTTGCACAATAAAGAACCAATAGAACCGTTAGAGCAAATAATTGGGTATTTCCACCGTCTCTTGCTTCCGTCATTAAGTCTCTTCCGAGTAAGAAAAGAAGACCAACTCCAATAACCGGTGTTAATAGAGAATCTATCCAGTCTGAAATTGGAATTATACGCCCTCTTGCTGGGTCTACAATGATAAGGTTTGATTCTAACGCTGTTGTAATTATCCCCACAATTCCAAGTAGTGTGATATAGAATAAACCAGAAATTAGAAACTCATATACAATCGAATCAAGCCTAAGCATCCAGTGTATGATTAGCCAAGAGAATAAACCAATGAAAACTACCCGAGGAACATTGTGGAAATGGACGGCTAAATTTGAGGCATCTAGAACTTTAGAGTCTCCACTGCAATGGTTATATCCAGCATCCGGGATGTGAATTATTTGTTTACCTCCTAGAGACTCTAGTAATGATATTCCTTTTATCAAAAGCCTTTTTCTAATTAGAATAATTTCCATCAGAAAAAGTACGGGAATTCCTAAAATGACAATGGGCAGTGAAACGATTGCGATGAATGGCAATATGAAAATCATTGGAACCAGTAAGAAGTGAGTTAGTGATAGTGGATATAGCATGTCAGTCTCGTTTAATTTTGCTCTACCAGGTCTTATGCCAAGTCTTCGAGCTTCATCATCTAGCAATTCTCTAAATTGTTCTACTTGCATACCTGCATCTAGTATTTTCTGGACTGTTGCACGATAAGCACGTTCTGCAGGACCTACGCCTAAGATAGCAGTCGTGTACAGCAATTTTGCAGGGAGTGCAAGAACTAACGGAAGTGCTAAAATTCCTATGGCAATCAGGATTTCTCCCCAATCGATTTCCGATGCCATATGTACCTGCAAAACCTCACTGTTCAAGAATGTTCATGGGTCGAGCCCAACTCCAAGGCAATTAATGGCGAGAATCGCTGTAACGGATGGGATGGCTACTAAAGCCAAAAAAATGCTGAAAAAAGCAGGTCATGAAGTTGTTGATGAATTCATTACTGAAGACCGCTTGCTAGACGGTGAACTATCGAATTTTGATGCGATAATTGTGAGGAGTGCAACTAAAATTAATGCAAAAGTAATCGAAGCAAGTGAAGGTTTGAAATTTATTGGTCGTGCAGGTGTTGGAGTTGATAATATTGATTTGAAAGCAGCAGGCGAAGCAGGAATTATGGTTGTAAATGCACCAAACGCCTCCACCCAATCAGTTGTTGAATTAACGGTCGGTCATTTACTTGCATCTCTAAGGCACATCCCAAAATCAGATCGTAGTATTCGAGATGGTAAATGGGAGAAGAAAGCAATGAAAGGTACAGAACTTAATGGTAAAAATTTGGGTTTAATTGGTTTTGGTAGAATCGCTCAAGGTGTCGCTAGTGTCGCAAAAATTCTAGGAATGGAAATCCACACATACGATCCTTATTTGCCACCAAAAGTAGCAAAATCCTTTGGTGCTTATTTGCACAAAGAAGTGGATAGTTTGTTCAAAACATGCACGCATATCTCGATTCATTGTAATCTAACTGCTGAAACCAAACACTTGGTAAACGCAAAAAGAATGTCATTGATGCCAGGAAAAAAATCAGGAATAACTTGTGGAAACCATATTGTAAACTGTGCAAGGGGTGGAATTATTGACGAAGATGCTTTACTAGATGCCCTAAACAGTGGAACAATAACGAGTGCTGCTCTTGATGTATTTGAAATCGAGCCATTACCTGAAGCCTACGAGTTAATTCAACATCCAAATTTCCATGGAACTCCACATATTGGTGCAGCAACCTTAGAAGCACAGCAACGAGTCGGAATTGATATTTCTAAAACAATAATAGAATGTCTTAATGGTGCTGTTCCAAAAACTATTGTTAACAAGGAATTTCTTATCTGATATTAGGTCAATTCAAAAACCTTCGACTTTGTAACTGGTTCATGGCATCAAGGATCATAATCCATTGTGACTTAGATGCGTTTTATGCTGCAGTAGAGACATTGCACCATAATTTAGATCCCGAAATTCCGTTAATTTTAGGGTCTGATCCCAAAAATGGTTCAGGGCGTGGAATTGTTTCTACCTGTAATTACGCTGCAAGAAAGTACGGTATCAGGTCAGCAATGCCAATTAGCGAAGCATGGAGGAGATGCCCCGGGCCACCACATGGTATTGGGAATTACATGAAATCAACTAGGGGATTATATTCAAGGGCTAGTCGAAAGGTGATGAAAATTTTAGCAGAACATGCTGATATATTCGAACAAGCAAGTATCGATGAAGCATATTTGGATGTCACAGAAAGGTGCGGAAACGATTGGGATAAAGCTTTGGGTATTGCAAAAGATTTGCAGTCTACAATACACAACAAGCTTGGACTTTCGACTTCATTTGGCATAGGGTCGACACGAATTCTAGCAAAAATGGGTAGCGAAGAGAACAAACCGGCCGGGATTCATAGGACTTTGCCAGATGAGACCGCTGTTTTTTTTGACCAGAGGCCAGTAAGGGAAATACCTGGAATTGGACCTAAAACTTCGACTCTTCTCGCTGAATGGGGAATTAGTACTATGAGTGAGGCATATGAACAAGGAGAACTAGTTCTTTCGAGGTTTACATCAGAGAGATTTGCAAAGTGGCTAATTAGTGTTTACGAGGGAGAATCTAGCAACGAGGTAAGTCCTATTCGTAGCAGAAAATCAATGGGGAAAGAGCATACATTTGATTCAGATGTATCAAATTATGAATTAGTAATCGATAAACTGAACCTATTAGTTTCACAGGTAATGAAGAAAAGCCAAGATTTAGGAATCGCAGGAAGATTATGTGAAGTAAAAATCCGTTACAAAGGATTTGAGACACATACGCACGGTTATTCGATTCCAGTTGCTATGGATGATGAAAACATATTCACAAGGTTGGCTTCAAATATTTTTGCTAAAAACGTTGAAAGCGGTAGAGAAATAAGACTGGTTGGTTTTCGATTAGGAAATTTAGAATTACCTGAGAATCGTCAATCTACCCTTGATTTTTGAGAATCATTCAAGCTTATGCATCTGTGTTAGTATATTGGTGAATTCTGCAAGTTCAGATGGGATATCAATTCCAGATATTGGTGCATTGAGAGGTAACCCATTGTCCTTTTTAGTCCTCCAGGTGTTTCCATTAAATTCCTCTATGTGAGGTGTTAAATTCGTTAAACCATCGTCAGATTCTAGAATCTCAGGGAATTCTCTCACATCAACTGAACTCTGTCCATATAATGTGTTGGAAATGTGGTGTGTAAAGAATGGACAAACAGGTGAAAAAGCGGCCATGAAATCTCTTACAATTCGGTGGATTGTCCATGCAGCATTTTTGTCATCATCGTACAATCTAGATTTTGACATTTCGAGCCAATGACTTGGTAATATTCCCGTTCCAAAGGTTTTCAGAGATTGTGTGGCTGTATAGATATCCAAACTTTCCCATGCAGTTTTCACTTTATTCATGGTGTTAGCAAACTCAGAAATTATCCATCGGTCTTCAACAGGCAAACTCTCTGGAACGCTGTCTAGGTCTGCAGGAGGTTCAAACTGACTAGCAAATCTTGCCACATTGAATAACTTGGTCAGAACTCCAAAATACTTTGATTCTATTTCTTCGGGATTAATATGGAAGTCATCTCCAACTTGAGCATCACAAGCTTTCCAAAGTCTGAAACATTCTGAGCCTATTTTGTTAGCTCGTAATTGAACACTCTTTTCTGGACCTTTGATTCTCCAAGAACCAGTTCTACCGCCTGCTCCGCATTCCAATACACTATCAGCGTCAATTCCATTTCCAAGGGACTTTGACATCTTTCTACCCCATGGATCCATTCCCAAACCATCAATCCAAACATGTTTGAATCCAGGTTTATCTAGTAACAAAGCGCTTTTCAGTAAAGTGTAGTATAGCCAAGTTCTAACAATTTCTTTACCTTGGGGCCGAATTGCTGTTGGGAATGCTTTTTCAAAATTTTCAGAATCATTGAGATATCCAGAAACAAATAAATTTGAGTTGCTTGAATCCATCCAAGTATCAAATACCTTTTCTTCCCCAATTATCTCTCCTAAAGAGCCTTTTAATTCCCCAAATGTGCCTAATAATTCTCGTGTTTCACGGTCTAGAACTTCGCTTTCCATAGGTGGTGATTCTTTCCAAGGTTGGACATATACTCCTTTTGGCGCACAAATAATTTTCTTCCCGGAATCGGCGTACCAGATTGGGATTTCAGTATGATACCATCTTCTTCTACTAATTGGCCAGTCAATTGAAATATTTTCCATCCAGTCGAGTAAAAATTGTTTATTTCTTGGCGGATGAAATTCAATTTCTTCTGCTAGTTCACGGATTCTATCTTGAATATGAGTCTGCCTAACATACCATTCTTTCAATAATATGATTTCGACTGGATTTTTTCCTCTTTCTGATACTGGGACTTCTTGTTCTTTCTCAACAATTTGGTGAATTTTCCCTTCATTTTCTAAATATTCGATCACGCTCTTTCTTGCCTCATAGACTTTTAATGATGCAAATGGTCCTGCAATTTCTGTCATGCATCCATCTAAATCAATGGCCTGGAAAGGTGTTAAACCAAGTTCTCTGAAAACAGATACGTCGTTTTGATCACCAAATGAACATACCATCAAGATACCTGAACCAAATTCACTTTTTACAGATGGATGGGTTGAAATCTCAACGGTCTTACTCCTACCTTCTGTTGGTATAGGAAGAATCGCTTTTTTACCCACTAAATGTTTGTACCTTTCATCATCAGGATGAACTACCACGATTCCACATGCACATATCAATTCAGGTCTTGTGGTCGAAATAATCATTTCTTCTCCATTCTCAGTCTGCCATTTTACATCTACTAATTTCGTCATCCGTGTGAGTCTTTCAACTTCAGCGTCTGCAATAGTAGTTCCTTCAACAGGGTCGTAAATATTAGGTCGCAAATCTTCAACGATTGAGCCTTGCTTGAATAATTCTGTAAATATGTTTTGAGTTACAACACGATAATATGGGGAATCTGTAAGATATTCATTGGCAAAATCCATTGAAAGGCCTACTCTCTTTGCTGTATTGCGCATAGATTGAGTGAATTCTTCGATTGTTGCTTCGCATAATTTCAGAAACTCTTCTCTCTCAAATGTTTTCATTTTCTTACCAGTGTTCTTTTCAACTGTGAACTCTACGTTGATTCCGTTTCTATCTACGCCCCATGGAAATTTAACTTCCTTTCCTAAAAGCCTTTGAGATCTAGCAATCACATCTATCATGCTGTATTGAGCAACTGCTCCAATGTGCCATGTGCCACTAGGATAAGGGGGCGGCGTGTCAATTACGAAAATTTCCTTGTCAGATTCTGGATTAAAACCATAGCGGGTTGAATATAATGCCTCATCAGAATAGTGTTCTTCTTGAATTCNTTTTTCAAGGTCTATTGACCATCTTTTGTCATTTAGTCTTGGAGAAGGCATGTGTCTCACCGGCCCTGCGTGCGTTATCCTCGCAGGTCCGGCCGACCCTCGAAGCATCTACCTTTGAAGTGATTGGATAGGAATTTGTTACAATTGATGGATATCCTTTCAAATGTTCTTACATGACCGCCTTACTGGGGGGAGAGCATGAGCGACGATTCTAAATCCGCTGGTAAGAAAAAAATCCCCCTGCAAAATAGGCTTTCCAGTATTGTTGGTCATGGCCAAGAAAAGTTAACCTCGAGGGTTAAAGAATGGGATGCTCGGAAAGCTATTGACGCTGTTTTGGACGCACCCAAGTCACTACAGAGGGAGTGGCAAAAACATGGGGCAACAGGAATTTTGACTAAATTCCCAATATTCGTAGTTGCAATGTGTCTTTTGGCAACTACATTTTTTGTATATCATTCAGGCTTCTTAGATGGAACTTCGCTCAAAGATACTGATGAACCGTCACTAAAGGTCAACGGAGATTTAGAAGTCTACCTTCCAAGTGGTTCTCCCGTCAAAGAAACCATAAAAGAAGTAGAACAGAATTGGTCTACAAATGTAATGATTATTTACATCGATTCTCCCGATAAACCGATTGATGATAGAAGAATACTTCAAGAAATGTCATATGTTGAAAAGAAACTCAATCCGAGAATTTCCGACCCCACAGATGATGTAATTTATGCTCTATCTCTATCCACTGTTGTAAAAGAAGTAAATTCTAGTGCACCAAGACTTCGTGAAGCGCTAATCTATCAATTGGCTGCTGAAGGTTGTCCAGATAATGATCCTGATTGTGCAGCATTAGTTGCAGCAGGTTGGATAGATGATATCACCAGCAATGGTGATCCCATATTGGGTAATTATTCGATACCTAGTCAACAGACTATTAATACAATTGTAAACGAAATGTATGAAGATGATGGTACTCCATCACCTGGTTTAGATAAACTAACAAGGGACACCGATGGTGATGGGTTCTTGGATAGAGCAGTAATTATCATTGCAGTTGATGAGGAAAAATCAGCGAAAGAAGTGATTGAGCAAACACAACAAATACTCAATGACATTTCAAAAGAAGAGAGGGCTTGTAGTTGGGATAGTAATGGACAACCCTCTCCTGACTTGTGTACATGGGATGATTTGGGCATAAGCATGACATTAACTGGACCAGTTCCAATTACGAATGCTGTAACTGAATTCTCCTTCAAACTTTTCTGGCAAATTTTCCCCATGGCTGTAGTCCTAGTCGCTATAGGTTTGTTTGTATTCCACTCTGATGTTTTACAGACTGGTTCCTGGCGACCAATCCAAGGATTCAAGGTTGTAGTAATCGCTGGACTACCGACTCTTTGTTCGGTATTCTGGACTTTAGGCATGATGGGTTGGACAGATTATGAAGTTACAATGACGGTGATTATAGTTGGTCCGATACTTCTCGCGTTAGGCGTTTCTTATGGTTTACACATTACCAATCGATATGCTGAAGAAACCGGTTCAAAAGACGAAAAAATAAGGCAATCTCTTTCTTCAACTGGTAGAGCTGTATTCTTATCAGCGGTAACTACGGTGATAGGTTTCATATCATTGACTTTTACTCCAATGAAGCCGATTGAAACAGTGGGAATTGCTCTTTCAGGAGGAATCGTGATAGTTTATATTTTGACAATGTTGATGGTTCCAAACCTTACCTTGTTACTTGATTTAAGAAAACCCAAACATCCACCATTACCAGTATTCGAGAAAACGGTTCAAATTCCAATCAAATTCTCAAAGGCGGTTATTGCTTTCTTCATTTTGATGATATTTGTTTCAGGATATTGGGGTCAAGCCAATGTTGAGGAGAATATCGATCTACTTGGAATGGCTCCTGAAGATGAACCATCTGTTGTCACTATGAAGCAATATTCAAAAGATTTCAATGCGGGTCAAGTAGGAATGATCCTAGTTCATGGAGATATTTCGGGAGATGCTCCGATAACTGAGGCAGAACCCGTTGAAAAATTGCTCGGGATATCGGCGCTGGAGGACGAGCTAAATACGATTGATCAGACTACTGCGGTGAGTATTGTGTTCTTGATGAAATCTGTAGGTGTTGGTGTGAATGGTAGTGGCGCCCCCATATGGGATGTATTGAATCAGCCATTTTTCCCAGAAGATTTACGTGACGCCTTCGAACCTTATATCAACAGAACTTACACAGAGGATTTAACATATTGGGAATTGCTTACATCACCNAGAGCAAATGGTACTGAAAATGAGAACATAGAGAGATTTTTACTGAATGTATTCTATGAAAGCCTTACAGATGAAACTAGAGGATTATTCATCTCCGACGATTATAGTCGGAATCTGATATACGTCGATATGCCTTTCGTACCAGTAGCAGAAACTAGTAAAGCAGTCACGCTTGTCAACGAGTACACATCTAGAGACTATGAAGGAAATATCCATGCTGAAGACCTAACTGGTGTTGCAGCAGTTGCTATCGCAGTGAATGAGTTGATTGTTGGAAGCCAATGGTCATCACTTGGTTTCGCAGTAATTCTTACAATAATGACTCTTGCAATTGTGTTCAAGGATATTCGCTTCTCTTTATGGACTACTGCTCCAGTTATTGCAACCGTTGCCCTTCAGTGGCTTGTTATGTGGAGGATGGATGTTTCATTATCATTAGTTACGGTAATGATTGGTTCTATTTTGGTTGGAGTGGGTGTTGACTTCTCAATTCACATAGCCAACCGTATAAGAGAATTGGGTGGTGGGATTGAAGCGATACGAACCTCAACTGTAAGCACTGGAATGTCACTATTTGAAGCAGCGACAGTTACAACTCTTGGAATGGTAACGGCATACCAAATTCCAATTCCTGAAATTAAACCATTTATCACAGTCATCATTATTCTGTTGTGGATAGCAGCAGCAAGTGCATTAATTCTGTTACCAGCAATATTCGTCCTCTTAGATGAGTTGGGAATCGGTTCTACCGGTGGCTCATCTAGCATGGCTAGAAAATTGGGACTAGGAAAGATATCCAACAGAGGAGATATTGATGCTATGGACGCTACTCTCATACCTGACTATGGGGATGCTTGGTGATATTGAGGTGAAATTGTATGACAAATTATTGGTTAATGAAATCCGAACCTGACGTTTATCCATATTCTCAACTNGTGGCTGATGGNTCAACACATTGGGANGGTGTGAGAAATTACCAAGCACGAAATATTATGAGAGATGATATGAAGGTNGGTGATATGGTTCTTTTCTATCACTCAAATACTAAGCCTCCACATGTNGCAGGCCTTGCAAGAATATCGAAGGAAGGTTATCCAGACCACACTTCTTGGGATCCAAAAAGCAAATACTATGATGAAAAATCCTCACCTGATAATCCAAGGTGGATTATGGTAGATATTGAACCAGTTGAAGAATTACAAATTGTGAGTTTGCACGATATTAAAGAGAACCCAAATTTAGAGGGTATGGCCTTGGTACAACGCGGCCAACGTCTGTCTGTTCAACCGGTTTCAAAGGAACATTTTGAAGAAGTTTGTCGGATGGGTGGAAAACAATGATTCCAGTATCAAACAGAGCGTCTTCTATTGAGTATGCAATACGAGACGTGGTTGTCCCTGCTACAAAATTAGAATCCGAAGGTCACAAAATTATCAAACTGAATATTGGCGATCCTATCGCTTACCCTGGATTACCAACGCCTCCACATATGGTTGCAGCATTTCAAAAAGGATTAGGGGACGGCCGTAATGGTTATTCTCCTTCATACGGCTTGCCGTCACTAAGAAAAGCTATTTCAGAAAATGAAACAAGTAAAGGATGGGAATGTAGTCCAGGTGATGTTTATGTGTGTCACGGAGTAACAGAAGCTCTACAAATTATATTTGCTGCAACACTCCAAGAAGGTGACAAAGTTCTAGCCCCTGGACCTCATTATCCGCCATATATGGCATATCCACAGATGTATGGGGCTACTACGATTGAATATGGACTAAAATCTAATGATTCTTGGTCTATTGATTTAGACGATATTGAATCTAAAATGGATGATTCAGTTAAATTGCTTGTATTGATCAATCCAAATAATCCTACTGGGAATGTTGCCTCCAAAGAAGAGATTG
Organism: Methanobacteriota archaeon; assembly: GCA_002727515.1. The sequence continues at coordinate 3,780 of PBXF01000013.1, read as the reverse complement.
AATCCCTTCTAAAAATTGCTAGGAAATGGCCTAATTGCATGGTTATTGCCGATGAGATATACGATGGCTTAGACTTCACAGGTAAACAAGTTTCAGTCGCCTCTTGCTCTGAAGATGTGCCGGTATTTTCGTTGAATGGTGTGTCTAAGGTTTACTACGCACCTGGATGGAGAATTGGTTACATGGCAATCCATGACCCTAAAAACAAGTTGGCATCGGTAAGGGATGGTGTCGAGAGGTTACTTCGTTCTAGACTTTGTGCAAGCACGCCTGCTCAATTGGGTTATATCGCTGGATTGCTCGAAGATAAATCCTGGATGGAGGAATACAAATCAAGAGTAGATTCTAGAAGGCGTCTTTGTCTAGAACGTATTAGTAAAATCAACGGACTAGAGGTCGAAGAACCCGGAGGTGCATTTTACATGTTTGTGCGTCTGAATGACAAAAAATGGCAAAATAATGACAAGGAATTNGTCCTAAATCTACTACATGAAGAGCACGTACTNGTTGTACATGGCAGTGGTTTTTCAAAGGAAAAGGGTGCAGGCCATTTCCGCCTTGTTTACCTTGCAGATGAAGACACTCTAAATACTGCATTTGACAGAATAGAATCTTTCCTTGCCAGACATAAATAGTCAAAGGTGTATTGAACAATATCGATTTAGGTGAAATTATGCGAAGATATCTATTATACTCAATAATAGGATTGTTTTTCGTTCCTTTAGTTAGTGCTCAAAATGTTGTAAATCCATCAGAACTTACCCCTGATTTACTTATTCCAATCACTTTAGCGCTAACAATAGCATTAATTCTTTGGAAATACATGATTCCTAGTCAATTGTCAGGTTTGCAGGTTGGTTTTGAAATCGATGATGGTTTGTATGAAGTACACAGTTTAACTAGAGACAAAGACGATGTGAAAGACCTTTTAGGACTTCCAAAAGTTGGTTTTGGAATTGCTCTTTACATGATGGCAATGACTGGAGTATTGTTACTAATAGCAGAATTAATATTCGATCCTGAATCTTACTTTTTGCCTAATTTGATGTTAATGGGTTTGTTAGTTTTAATTCCTGTTATAATATCGCCTTGGGAGTCACTTAATGGCCAATTACTAGGTAGGAAAAATACCTTGGGTAAATCNAATAAATTTACTGCATTTTCTAGGAGAATAGTCACATTCTTAGGCCTGGTTGGTTGTTCTCTAGCAACATACCAATTCCTAATCCCGCAAATAGAGGAATCCCAACGTCCTCTAGTCTTAGCAATTTCTGGACTCGTATTTATGGGGCCAACAATCCTCGCTTATGGAAGAATAATGGGTGCTTCATGGAATATGCTGATGATTGGTAAATTCCGTTCGTTTGTTGGTAAACCAAACCCAATTGATGCAACTAAACTAGGATTCCTGGGTAGATTATTTTCCCTAATTCTAGTTTTGTTCTTATTTACGATGCCTATAACAGCAATCAACGGCATCGTAACAGTTACACACATCATGCTAAATAATCCTGACAATTCTCAAGAAGTCCTAAATTACGGTGGAATTATTGGACATGAATTGTACCTATTAATTCAAGAAAATGAGTATCTTGCTAAGTGGGAGGCATTGAAGAGTCTTCCAGAAGTTTTAGCTGCATATCTATCTCTAAACATTGCTATCGTTGGATTAGCGTTTATTTTTGAGTTAATTCGTAACTTATATCTTGGAGGTCAAGCATTTGGTGGATTGGGNGGAGTACATCTTGCAACACCAAGGGAATTGCGGTCTGAAGAACAAGCACAAGGAAAGGTACTATACTTTGCATTCGCTGGATTTAGCGGATATACTGCCTTACTGTTAGTACTTGTTTGTTACAAAGAATTTGGCTCTTTAATGCCATTTATTGGCTGGTTAGANAATCAAGGTTTTGATGAAGAAAACCGTCTTCTAGTAACCTGGATTTTTATCGCTGTTGGCCANATAATATTTTTNNTGACTTGGGTACTATCAGTTGCCAAATTCAATTCCTTACGTAACTTGAAGTTTGACTTAAACCCTGACGAAAGAAGAGAGGGCGCAATTATGTCAGGTGGTGGAAATTGGATGTTTGATTTNATAGATGAATCTGCTCTAAGTAATGATCTTGATGGATTGATTCGTTTCCAAAATCGACATGTTAGCGAAGATGAAGCCGTTGTAAGAATGGCGAAAAGTCGAGCAAGGATGATTGAACAAGCATTGAGAGGTTTGTGGCCAAGTGCAATTGAGGAGGCTAAAAAACTCCTTGCTCAATCTGGTGGAGATAATGACGAAGCAAGGATGATTATTGCCACCGGACACATTGCTTGTAGGAGATTAGATGCTGCAAGGCAGGCATTACATAATTTACAACAACCGGAGGGATATGATGAGCCTGAACTATTGGCATTCATATGTGAATGGCTAGATCCATGGCATGGAACTGTAGATGAAGATGACCTTTGGGATTGGGAAAATAATTCGTGTATTGACCACCTTAATGACATGATGGCCATGATTAAATCATGGTCTCCAGAACCTCCTGAGATGAATATTCATAACGATAATTTAACAATTAATGCTAGGTTATCNCACATAGCATTGTTAAGGCTTCAAAACAAACATAGCGAAGCATATTCTTTGGCATTGAAATTAGTAAAAGAGAATCCATTGATGGCCAAACCAAGGATAGCAGCAGCTCTTTGTTTAATCGATAAAGGTGATTGGCACAGCGCTCTAAACGTATTAGAAGAACTCGAAGAAACCGACCCTCATGACCCGAGAGTAAAAGCGCTTGCAAACATTCTNGGAAGACCAAAGTCCGATGACGATGAAATCTTAGAAATCGCACTAACAAAAGCACCAACTAAACGTGCAAAGAGATGGATAGATGANGCGCCAGTAAATCCNATTGCGGCTTTAATGCTGAAAAGTGGAGTAGANGANGCNTTGAATGCNAATTTNATGGTTGCTTCATCTCAAGCAGTGCAAAAAAGAATGACACCTAGGTATAGTTCNGGAATAATTTCGAATGTTTTTAATTGGGGAGTTTTAACTCCATTGTGGTTGATATTGGGAATATATGTTTCAAAAGAAATTGGGTTGTTGGAAGGAATATCTATTGCAATTGGAACATTTGCTATTCACCAAAATGCTAGACGCTTTAGGAAACAACAAGGCAAAGTTATCAAACATCGTGACCAAAAAGCAATGATCTGGTATGCTAAAAGATTGAAACGTCACAAGGTGAAACTCTCTCGAGAAGAATTCCCAGTTGGAACACATTTACTTCTATCAGGGCTCTTAGTTACAATTAACGGCATAGTCTATGATGTTGGTCTTCCAGGATGGATGACCGAATATATTCCCAAAGAAAGCGAACGTTCTTTGAAACCAAAACTAGTAAGAAGAGCAAAAGCGATTCGAAGATCAAAAGATTCTCGAATGTTGAATTTGTCACCTGGTTGGTGGCTGAAGCGTCCTAAAGAAGAAGGTGCTGAAATTCCAGCAATGGAGCGACTAATTGGGCCTGTTGCATACCGAGGTAGACCTCAATTTATCCAGAGAAAAACAGGTAAATCCGCAAAACCAGTAGGTGGGTCAAGAAAATCACGTAACATAATGTCAACCGACCTTCAAAGAAAAGGCATTCCTCACAATACAATTCGTTCGGAAAAGCAAATGAGAAGTTTAGGTGGAAATCAAAACAGGCCTTCTGGCCCGAGAAGACCAAATTGAAATTTTGATTGGTAAGTCTCAAAGGCCGTATGGTACGTGTT
>PBXF01000012.1 GCA_002727515.1 Methanobacteriota archaeon | reverse complement strand
AGTGCATCCTCTCTTGCAAGTTTTCCTAGGCGGACTCCAGTGCCAAAATCACGCCATTTAACATTCTCATCAATCCAATCTCTATCGATGTTGAAACTGAGCCAGTCTGCTAGTCCATGTGAGAAGACCATATTGTCGCCTAATTATCACTCATCAATGAAGTCTGCGGCTCTTATTTCAAAAAGTAAGAACTCTACGCCATGTTGTGGCTCAACCATTTGGCATAGCTGAGATACCTCCAAATGATATTTGGGATTTGTATATCTGGCTACTTTTCATACCTGGTATTTTGAGGTTAATGTTGCTTGCAGGGCCATTTGTAAGAGTCTCAAAACAACTCTCACCACATGGTGGATGGATCTGGAAAAGATTGAAAGAATTGCCAGTTAAAGGTTATACTTTACTGGCTGTTAATGAAATATTGGCATTTTCTTTGCCGATTCTCCTAGCAATTGGTGTAAGACTACTTGTTGACCCATTGGGTTGGAATTCTTGGGAGGAAACAAATTGGTTGGGTTTCTTCCTTCTTCTGATACTTGGATTCTTGTGGGTTTTTGTTGATACAATAAGAATAATCAAAGTAAGAACAATGCTCAAAACGATTGAAAAACAAAACATTGAGCGACTAAGAAAAATTGCTGATAAAGGTTTCAAACTTAGAGAAATACTGAGGAAATTCGCAAGAAAGGACAGCAAAGAACAGGAAGAAGAACCGGTTGTAAAATCTGTTGCGAAAACATCACTGTTTACCTGGGGAGCCATGGCATTGAAGGCAAGGAAATTAACTCCTGCAGGATTATTGGGTTCAGTAGCAACAGGAGCCGCAGTCGAACTATCTAGGAGGGGGGCCGGCGTAGTATCTGACAAGATTGATGAAAAAATGCAAAAAGAATTCGAAAAGATCTCAGTTTCAAATTCAAAAACAGTAATGCAATCATTTGCTAGAGATTTAGTTATGGCTCTGGCTCCATTAATCGCATTGTGGCTTATTCCAACACTTCTTCCTTGAGAAGATTGAAGGGTGATAGTCCACAGCCTCAACATGAGAGACATGGCACTTCTCATCCTCATGCGCCACGGACAATCAATGTGGAATGCTGCAAATTTGTTCACTGGATGGGTTGACGTACCTCTAACAAACAAAGGCATAGATGAAGCAATTGCTGGTGGAAAAGAAATTTCTTCCCTACCTATTGATGAGGTTCACGTATCGACTTTAATTCGTGCACAAATGACTGCAATGCTAGCGTTAGCTCAACACGATTCAGGTAAAACTCCAATTTTTCAATATGCAGCAAGTAGTGATTCGATGAGTGAGAATGAATCTCGCATGGTTGAATGGGCTCAATCAAATGACGCTGGTGAAAATACAATTCCTGTTTATGTGTCATGGCAATTAAACGAGCGTATGTATGGGGACTTACAAGGACTCGATAAACAAGAAACTAGAGACAAATATGGAGATGATCAAGTGCATATCTGGAGGCGCTCATATGATGTTCCTCCTCCAAATGGGGAATCTCTGGAACTTACTGCTGCGCGAACAATACCTTATTTGCAATCAGAAATCCTACCAGTCCTAGAAGAAGGGAAAAACGTGTTTGTTGCAGCGCATGGAAATAGTCTTCGCTCAGTAGTAATGAGTATCGAAGGACTTTCCAAAGAAGAAGTTTTGAAATTAGAAATTCCTACCGGTCAACCTATCGTTTACGAACGAATTAATGGTGGCTGGCAACGCCGGTGATTTTTTGCCAAATAAAACCTGGATATTCCTTCCAGCAGCATATATTGCGTGCTTGGTAATACTGAACCTTTTCTCAATACCACTAACAAACGATACTTTGCCTGATGGCTGCCCGGAATACTCTGGAAATTGCGAACACCGACAAATCATGCTTGATGTAAGCGATGAGGAATTGCACGAGGCTATGGAGGAATGGGTTGATACCCGAATATTCACGGCCACTTTTAGCGAAGGTCATATCGTAGATAGAACCATGTTCTTACAATTTCCAGATGATGTAACTTACGAAAATAGATGTGGGATGGTCGAAATTAATAGTCAATCACGAATTGGTGGTTCTGATTTTGGAGTTAATTCAGACCGTCTTGATGACTTGGAAGAATTCCTTCAGTCTTATGACTTCAAGACTACTTGTCAGTAAGCCTCTCCGTCATCGTTTACGAAGACAACATTAATTCCATAACCAGCCTTGTGGAATGCAATTAATTCTAGAGAGTAAATCATGTGGCCTGTGGGCGCATAGCCCAAAATTTTGCGTTTTTTTCTTTTAGCAAACCATGATTTCTTTTCACCAATCACTCTTCTTTCACCCTCAATATCATCAAACCAAGGAAGTGGCCCAGATGGAGAAAACTCGATTCCAAGAATTAGGTCTACACCATCTGTAGATTGTGCTGCATCTGCATCGGCTTCGCTTGGAATCGCAGGAGCGTTAGGATGTGTGTGCAACCAGTGAGTGAATCTTCCCGCTCGAACACCTCTATCACTACCAAATATGTCATCTGTCCATTCTTCTGGCAAGTGGTGAACGGAATATGAATCTCCCCTGTTTACCATTTTTGCTTCACTAATTTTGTATCCTTGTCCAGCGAATAGATTTTCTTTGTGTTTCTCACCTTGATACATAACTGCAATTTCCGGATCGATTCTTTCATTTTTGACATCTAGACCAACGAGTATTTCATCAGGTAATGATTTGAAAGCCCAACCTAAAATTTCTTCCAAAATGGTCACTGGAAAGTGTACTTGAGCCACATATTCCTCTCTTCTATTGTAAGACTCATCATTATACTCAGCGACAGCCTCCTCTAACCAGTCGCTTGGCATATTCGAATCCAGATAGTTCTCAATCATCAATGCCTCGCGTGTGGGATTATTTCAGTAAGTCTTGAATATATCATTCATCATATTGTAGACATGGCGAAGAAGAAAGGTGGCTTTGGTCGATTTCTCGGTGCTATTACAGGAAGCCCATATGAGAGGATGCAAAAGCAAATCGATAAGGCCATAGATGAGGCTGGTAGCGATAGAGCCTTAGCAAAAACTCTGAAGAAAATGGTCAGGGCGATTGGCGAACAATATGAAAACGAGAATATCGATGAAGAAGAACATGACCTTCTTATCGAAGCTATCGAAGATGCAGACCCAGAAGGAAGGACTTTTGGTAAACTTACAGACAGTAGCGATGAATTTTATGATTCAGGAGAAATGCCAGATTCACCAAAACTTAAACTCGGAAAGAGAAAGAATCTGGACGATTTAATGAAGGCGCAAGGTAATGAATTCGTTGGTTCATTTGGTCGTGATGAATTCGATGAATTCAAGAGAACAATGGCTGCAGATTTTTATGCAGATTCAGACGATGCCATCGCAGCAGGCGACCACAATGCAGAGATTAGAACTCAAAATAGAGTATTTGCTGATGCTGAGGACGGCATTGACAAACTCAAAAAACAAATGGCTCAAGAAAGTGGATTAGAACATCACGTTGAGGAAGAAGAAGAGGAAGATGAGAACTACTATGTCGATGACGACGATGTAGAATGGTGGCGGGATGATGACGGCTACTGGTGGTATAGAGAACCAGGGCAAGAAGACTGGCAACCTCATGAAGAATAATCATCCCAGAGTGCTAATTTTGGGAGATCGAACTTCGTTATTCCATGGTCTGCTCCAGCGTTAAGCATTGCATTATTTGCCATACTGGAAGAACTCATGCCCACGATTATCTCAGGCCTGATAACGTCAGAAGATAGCAAACCCTTCAACAAATCAAGTCCTTTTGTTGGTGGCATAAAATGGTCTAATAACAAAATATCAGGATTGAATTGATTTATTCTTTCCAAATAATTTTGAGAATCCCAGTATTGATGAAATTCTAGGCTTTGTAAGTCAATCCCCCCGCTAATCAAAAGGGCTTCAATATCTACTGAGTCCTCAAATGCTAGAATTTTCATTCCTCAACATCCCACCAATTTGGAACATCAAACCATTGAGGTGCATTATCGGGTCTATCGATTAATGGTAAGGATAATTCAGAAGTGGAATCTATGTTTACACTTAGCCCAATCTGTGAACACGGGCTTGGTAAGTAGTCTTCACCCGTCTCCGTCAATTCAATAGAAATCTCGTTTCCGGCAGGAATTATTGCATCAATCGGGTTAAATTCCATCTTCATTAGATATGTTTCGAAAAACGGATTTACAGTTTTTGCCTCATATCCTCCGTCCCTGTATCTAACGTCCATTGTTCCGTGACCTATTCTTAGATTTTCAGTTGCGTCATACATTGTTGCAAAGATCTGACCTCCATCACAACCTCTTGTGGTTACTGAAAGATATAGCGTTGGCAAACCGGAGATAAATCTGTCTTCATCAGAGGCAGGGACAATTATTGTGGTTCCACTGTTCGAATTGACAATGTTTCCATTTCCTGTGACTTGATCTAATGTGATTCTCTCCCATTCTAAATCACTAGGAGGCCATGTATCCTCTACATGCCATTTTCCATCATTTCTTTGCATTTGTACATGCAAATCAGGCATTGGCCCATTATCTTTCAACCAATACTCAAACCAGGCGTACAGGTCTACTGCCCAGTCCATTCTAGCCATTTCTGGGTATGCTTCAGCCCCGTAACCGGAGGTAAGTTCACTGTGTCGGTCAGGTTGGTCTGGATAATTGTGCGCCCATTGCCCCATTATTCCTCTCGCAGGAATACCTGCATCGCGCATCAATTGGTATGTGGGGAATGCGTGGTAAGGGTCAACGTTCCAATCCTGCATACCCCAAACAAGGTATACACTCCCTCTGTAATTTTCAAGAACGTCGGGAAGATGTCGTCGCTCATCCCAATAATCATTCCATTCTGCTCCTCCGTAATGAGCCCACAATTGGGTCGAAAATGGATTCAATGGACCTTGTAAATCGTCTTGACAGACTCTGAGCTCGTCCGTAGTTAAATCTGCAGTTGCTGCTTGGTATGCAGCATCATATCCAAGAGCCCTGGCTTCACTTGATCCGTTTCTGTAGAACATTTCTTGGACTCCTATTGAGCCAGAGATCGGAACAATGGTTTTGAGGTATTGCGATGGGTTTTGAGCCGCTTCCCAATTCGTTGTTCCTGCATAGGATTTACCCATTAATCCAACCTTTCCGTTAGACCACTCTTGCTCACCGAGCCACTCGACTACAGCCTGAATCCCTATTTGCTCTCCAAGTCCTTTGACATCTTGGCAATGTGTTGATTGTCCAGAGCCAAAGGTTGATGCTTGTGCTAAAGCATAACCATGCGAGATGAAGTTGTCATAGACCCATTTTCCAATTCCTCCATCTGGTACAGTGTTTGGATTTGAATCGGGACCAACGCCAGGCATTCCCTCTCCTCCAAAGTCATAATACGGATGTATTGACATAATCACAGGTATTTTGACTCCTTCTTTGACTCGAGGAAGCCACAGGGCAACATGCATTAGATCATCTTCGGGGAAGCCAACATCATCTTCGGAAGCAGGCAGGTCTACTGAGATGAAGTGTTCTGTGTAAGTCTGGACTTCTAGTGTACCGTTTACAGGAAGTGCGGATCTATTTTGAGCGACAAACGCTTTGCGATCTAAATCCATTGCATGACGGTCATGTAATGGAGTAAGCCACCATTCTTTGATAGATTCTGAGTCAGGAGCAGGTTCAGTCAAGACATGACCAACGCTAGCACCCAATATTAGGAATATAATCGAAACCGCGATAGTCGCTCCTAATGTAATGTTCAAGACGTTATCACTAGAGGATTGGAAAATTTCCGCCTCATAGATTTCATCTTCCATTACCATACACGAATCAACTCTCCCTCATCAGTGTTACTTTACTTGGTTTGATTACACAAAGTCTCAAATGGGCTGTTATCTAGCGTATAACATGGCCGAACATTACACAGTTGCGGGTAAATCAATACCAACAATTACCACCTATTACGGTGGATTTTTGATATTGTGGGGAATAGTTGTATCAGTTGTTTCAGAATCTAATTCTGTTACCTCATTTGTACCGAGTTTAATTGGGATTCCTTTACTAGTTTCTGGAATTCTTGCAATGAAAATACCTGAAAAGAGAGCGCTTTGGATGCATATTTCAGCAACAGTTGGTTTGCTTTGTGCTTTGAGTGGATTAGATTTCTTCAGAGGATTCTTTAGTGATGATGGACCATTTGCAAGTCCTGCAGCAGGGGCATCTAAGTTGATGCTTTTGATAACAGGTTCAATCTACACCTACTTCTGTGTTCAATCATTCATTTTCGCAAGAAAAAAGAGAGAAGAATGAACCCTAATTTGATTTGGTTTGAGTGAATGGGTTACATCATGCGAGCATTATCTATACTGCTCACTTTGCTCGTGTTAACTCCTTTTACTGCGGTTGGATACGAGACCGGAGACGAAGAGTGGAGAGATAATGAAGTCGACATGAGATTGTGGGATGATGGACCAGAGTTAGAGGGTTCACCAATGGATGAGCCGAGGCCAGGTGATGCTGTTTTGATGATTAGCGTCGAATACACCCCCGGCCATCTTGCATCAAGTGTTAGAGGTGAAATCTACATTGAATTGTTCGAAGAATGGGCTCCAAATACGACTACTAACATGATTAAGAATGTTGAAAACGAAATCTATGATGGAATATTTTTCCATCGGGTAATAGATGACTTCGTAACCCAAGCAGGTGATCCTACTTGCAAAACGATAGGAATCTATCCTGCAACCAGTCTCGAATGCGGGAGCGGTGGAACAGGCACGACAATTGATTTAGAACTCAATGAAAACTTATCTCATGTTGATGGAGCAATCGGAATGGCGAGAAGTGCTGACCCAAATAGCGCTGATTCTCAGTGGTATATTGCTGAAACAGAAGCACATGGTTTGGATCCTGAAAATAGAGATGATGAAGGCTATGCAACATTTGGCGTTGTTAGGCATGGAATGAGCCATGTTAGGGCGATTGCAACAGTTCCTACAACAGACGACCCATCTGGTGAAGAAATATTCGTCAACCCAGCTTCTACAGCAGGCCGGCCTTTGTATGAAGTACAGATTCTATCGGTCAGAATGGTGGGGGTAATTCCAGCATCAAACGATGATATGTCTGCAAGTTCAGACAAATCTTTCATTGAGAAGTATAAGTATCCAATAGCAGGCGCAATTATCGTGATGTTGTCTATCTTTATTATTCCAAACTTAGTAAACAAAGAAGAAATCCACGATGTGATTCTGCTATCAGATGATGGTTCTGAAATTAGTGATTGAATTTCAACTAATTTTCAAATCAAGAACTACATGTTGTATGTGTGGGCAATATGATTTCACGTCCTCAAAATGAACGGCTTCTACATTTTTGCCACTAACAGTAGAGAACCATGTAACGGTTTTTTTAGTCCATTCATCAAATTCGTCTTCGTGAACATTCATGTGAACATGAATATGTCCTCCTTCTGGCTTCAGGCATCGTATTGCATTGCCCCATGAATTTAGTGAGGATGGTATCAAACCCAAAATAACCCTGTCAGCAATTCCTCTAAGTTCTTGCATCGATTCTTTATTGTCACCGATGTATATCGAACACCTATCAGATACTCCATTTCTCTCAAGACCCTTTTCCAAGCATTCAACACTTTTTGGATTAATCTCACAAGCATGAACATGCTTTGCATGTCCCCTGACTAGGAATTGTAAGGTGTAGTACCCTATCCCGCAATATGCATCAACAATGATCTCATCTTTACAATCTAAATCGCCCATTCTCTTTCTCTCAGTAACGTTTCCTGAGGAAAACATTATCTCAGCAGCATCGAATTCATAGTCAACGAAATTTTCTCTATGTATCACCCAGGAATCTTCTCCGTGAATAAGTTCCAGTTGTGATTTTCTCGTAACACCTGGGTGCACTTCGTTTTGTATTCCGATTTTCGTCGCATTCAGAGCGCTTGCAATTTCTTCCATTGGCCAATTATCTGTGTTTGTTCCATTCGGGAAAATGACCATCTTTCCTAGTTTCTCCCATTTTTTCGGAGGGTTTTTTACAAGTTTTGAAAGTAAGGAATGTGGATTGGTTCTTTGGACCTCGTCAAATTCGAGTTTCATTTCACCCCTTGTGATGGGTATCGCTATTTTTTTCCCGTGTGCTCTCGGTTTTAATTCGGTATTTAATACACCAATTTCTTTCAATCTTTCGTACTCTGAACTAGCGTCTGCCCGACTGCAAATGTGTGCAAATGATTCGGGCATATTTAATGGCTAAAGGAAAACCATGTTAAATCTCCCCGTTCACAGGTAGGCCGATAGCATGAAGTCAAGGTTAGCGATTTTTCTGATTTTACTGTTTGGAATATCACTTTGGTTACCCTTCGCAACTGCTGTAGAAATGCCGGCATGTATCCTACTAAATGGAGGTCGATGTGATGGCTGGGATAGTTCTGATGACGGAACACCTAATCAACAAGATTGGATTGAGGGTGTTTACGAGTTTAACTTGATAGATACCTCAACGATTGAAATGGAAATGACTTGGGCTTTGCGAGAATTTAATCGCTCACTTTTAGGGTTTGATGATGATCCAAATATTGCAGCAGCATTAGCATCGATGGGATTCTCTGAAAAGGATGGAGCACCAGCAGATTTGATTAGAAATTTCTTCGATGAAAGAACAGGAGGACCAGGAACTCCAACAGTCAAAGAGAAGTTGATTCTTGAAGTAAATGATACGATTGAAGATTTGTTAGACTCTGGTTTTGGAACGGTAAATTCAATTGATTCTAGTTATACAAATTCAATTACAGAATCTGGAATAACTACAGGTTGTACCGATGACCCGGATACGGATTCTATCTATGGAGGAGAGGGAGCCTTATCTGAGAATGCATTTGACCCACCAATTTGTTTCTCTGTATTAGCCAATGTTTCCCTTTCCACGTCTACTTTCAATCTTGGAGGAGTAGACCCTCTTACTCTAGAACGAGTCTACAAAGGAATGCTGGCAATGGGTTCAGAAATTACATCTGAGTTTGATTTATTCAGCGAACCAGGTCACAAATCTGTATTCATAATCAATCCACCAGATTTTGCAACAATTAGAGGTGTTGACGCTAATGGTATCCAGGTTGTAAAGTCAGGTCCTCCTTCTTACATGGCTGCACAATGGACGATTGACCATTCAAACGCTCCATTAGGAAGTCAAAGAATCGATCAAACAGTTAGCATCGATATAGCTCACAGAAATTCAACTCAGACCCAAAGTGTAGTAGTTGGTCAAGACGAAACAGGAATTAGTCTAGGAGTTACTCTAGATATGTCTGATGAGGATTCGGTTTACATCGATATACTCGCAGGAATAAATCACATTGATGAATCAACTATGAATGATTGGGGAATCTCAATGGTGGATGTTACAGAGAACGCTCGTATTCCATGGATTACATCAGATGGAATAAGGCTAGCATATCACAATGATTTGGTAGATCTTGATAATTTCACATCAAATTTCCCAATGGATTCTGTAGGTGACGCCATAGAGGAATCAGTTTCTGGGGTGAGTGACATAACGATGAGCGACGCTAGTTGGGTGTCAAATTCTCTCAACGTAGGAATTTCTGAGGAGCCAGGCGGATTGAATTATTCGCATCCAGATTGTCCAGAAACGCTTCCTCCAGGAATGAATGCGTACTTCTGTATCGAAGGGCAATCAGCAATGAACGGCGAGCATCCAATTTATCTCCGTTCAACATCCTCGACTTTTGAATTGAGAATTTTGGACTTGATTAAGGAACAAGTTGAAGATGATACAGGTTTTTTGGATGCAATACAAGAGAGTGATTTCCACGACTTACTTGATTCAGGACTGACCATCGATACAAAATTTGGTCAAGATTTACTCCAGGATATGATTCCGGATGGTTTACCTCCTTCAGAACTGAAACTGGAAATAATTCTCCCCGCATGGATGCAAACCGCAACAGGAGAGCAATCCTTTGAATTGATTGAGCGAACAAACGCCGCTGACCAAGTAGAAATTTCGATAGCCAAGCCGGGCGCTTACGACCCAAGACATGCGATTGTAGATAGCAATGGAAATGAAATATGTTCTGCTGATGAGGCAGATTGGTCGTGCGTTGATCTAGATGTTGAATTAGATGTTAGTGAATTAAATTTCAATGAATGGGGACCTAGTATTGATCTAACAGCATCTTTCAAAGCAAAGGTTGACCTATACAGAATCAAAATCCCAGATGAAATACTAGACGAATTGAAGACAGAAAACACAACTGTAGAACTTGAAGTAATCCCTTCCGACCTGTTAAGATTAGGATTTGAGATTGGAGGTAGGCTTGCCGAACCTTATACTAGAGAAATAGAGATTGCAGATGGCAACACAAAAGTGGTTGAATTTACTGCAGAAGGATTCGAAGAATTAGTTGATAATTATGGAAAAGATCTTACAAAAGATTTGCATAAAGCAGCAGATGAAATTTCAAATCAAGAAAAGATGATAGAGATTGACTTGTCTAAAATTAGGATAATTACAAATTTGGATAATCTTGGTGGAATTGGTACTTCAATGGATGATAATACGCCGATTACTTTTGAAATTGAGATCCCCCAATTCACCTTTGAGGCAGGGGTTACCAATGGTTGGAGCGGCATACTAGATGGTGATCCAACCATAGGAGTAACAACCGAGTTAACCACTGCTTTAACGAACCCATTCTTGGCTGCAGCAGAAAAATTCAGTAATCTTTTCCAAATATTTGGATTGCAATTCTTGAGCATGGGTGGCGGTGGTTTAACCCTAGATAACAATGGTGAAACAATCAGATTCGAGACCGATCCAGTTGACATTGAATTGAATGAGAAAACAGATTCAGATCTAAGGGGTGATGTGACCTTTATCATGCCAGATGGGATTGAATTACAAGACTTCCAAACCGCTAATGGATGGGAGAAGGTAGAGTACTTAGATGATGGAAGACAACAAATAACAATCTCCATGGAATCGTTATATTCAGGCGAGGAAATAGAGTTTAGAGTAGTAGTTACTTGGTTCTACATTCTTTCTCAAATTTGGATATATCCTACTATTTTCTTAGGTCTAATTGTATGGAGAATCAGGGCCAGAAGAAAGAAAAAGCGCAAAATTAGAGAAGCGAAAGCAGCTGAAGAATTTGCGAAAACCTCCCCAACCAAAGGAGGATTATCTGACTCTGATTTCGCATCATTAAGCGTTGGTAACGACCCGACATTTGCCAAAACATCAGATTATGACTTGTATTCTGATGACATGTGGAATCAGTGAAGAGAATCGTAAATTCTCTTTGCCAAGGAAGAGCCAATACCAGGGACTGTTTTCAGATCACTTACAGTAGCGTGAGTAATTCCTTGTCTTCCTCCGAAATGTCTGATTAGAGATTGTAATTTTTTTGCACCTAGTCCTTCTACCCCTTCCAGAGGGTCTGTTAGCTTCTTTTTAGCTCGAGATTTACGATGAAATTTATTCACAAATCTGTGTGCTTCGTCACGAGCATGAACTAGGACGCGTCCTCTACGGTCTAGCACTAGGTCTTCCTCCCCTTTGCGATGAATGGTCTCTTCTCTTTTTGCCAGACTTGCGAGTTTCATCCTGTCAGCCACACCATGCTTTTCAAGAACCTCTGAGATAATCGATAAATGGGTTTGTCCTCCGTCTATAAGTAGCAAATCAGGCCAATCATCAACCCGTTTAATCCATCTTTCTACAACCTCTGACATCATCCGTAAATCATCTAATGCATCGCCTTTGACTGTATAAGTTCTGTATTCCTTCTTAGATGGCCTGCCATTCCTGAGACAAATACTAGCTCCAACTCTTGAATCACCAAGGAATTGAGCCATGTCAAAACATACGATATGATCTAATGATTTCATGCCCAAGGAAACAGCACCTTCATCGGCGGCGCGCTGTTCTAGTGAGCCACTACTTTTGTTTGCTAATCTCTCAACTTGTATGGAAGCATTTTGTCTTGCAAGTTTCGAAAGAATGGCTAAATCGCCTCTTGATGGAGTTCTATTCTCTACATTTCCACCTCTTCTTTCAGCTAGCCAATCAATAACGGTTTGGCCAAGAGGAGTAGGTGTCAGAATCAATTTAGGAGGGCGTCTGTTAGAATAGTGGTCTACAACGAACATTGCTACTGATTCACCTTCATCTCCTCTGTGTATTAACGGCCAGTTCTCTTGCCCTTTGATAATTCCATCATCTGCATGTAAAACTACTATTGCAGCAAGGTCTCCTTTTACTCCAATTCCTATAGCATCACAGTCTCTGTAAACGGTTGAAGAAATCACTTGCTGGCTTGTTACACTTCTGACTGATTTTATCATGTCTCGGGTTCTTGCGGCTTCTTCATATTCCATTTTTTGGGATTGGCCATCCATTTGCGTTGCTAATTCTTCTATCAGTTCTGTCGCATCACCGTCAAGAATTCTTCGAACATTTTGTACTCTCTCAGAATAATTTCCTGGTTCAATACATGGGCCTGCGCATAATCCAATATGCATTGAAAGGCATCCTTGGGGTAAG
Organism: Methanobacteriota archaeon; assembly: GCA_002727515.1. Next base: position 42,758 of record PBXF01000012.1, on the reverse strand, counting down.
AGTTCATTACAATCTCTTATCCCAAAATTTCGCCGTAGAAGTTGTACTACCTGTTTTGCTGCCCCTGCGTTAGGAAATGGACCCCATTTCCATGATTCTTTTGGAGGATTTCTAGTGTACAAAATTTTGGGAAACTCCTCTTTAGTCAATGCTAGAAATGGAAATGATTTGTCATCCTTTAGCATTGAATTGTACCTTGGACGATGTTGTCTAATCAATTGTCTCTCAAGAACCAATGCCTCTTGTGGAGAATTCGTAACAATGCATTCTATTTCATCAGCTCTCCTGACTAGTTCCGGTATCATCGCTCGATCGGGGTTGGATGAAAAATAGGAACGAATTCTCTGAGATAAAACAGTAGCCTTCCCGACATAGAGTACCCTTCCAGCCTTTGTTTGGAATAGATACACCCCCGGGTTCGGAGGCAAATCAACCGACTCAGGGTCAACCGGCATGATATGGTTGGGTAACCAATATTTCATGAACACATCGACAAACAGGTTAGGGTAAAGAACATCATTGATGAGGTATACGAGCAGGTTATGGTGAGAGGACCACAAGCCAGAATACTCTCACGTCTTGCAGAATTTCCAAAAAATCTCGAAAAAGCCTGGGATGTGCCTAGAGAGATATGTCTACCTGGTTTAGCAGAATATCTTGGAGTTGTACGCTCCGCTCTTCATACTCCGATAAACGAATTATTGGATGGAGATTACATCACAGAACGAAAAGCCCATGTTATTGGTGGTGGTTCCAGAAAAAGGAAGGTATATCACATAACAGACAAAGGTAGAGAAATTTCTTCAAAAAGCCCAAAAAATAAAACAAAAAAGGTTGGGGAATTATTTGGTAATGTACCGGAAAAGTCAGAAATAATTGGCCGGGAAGAATTTATTCAAAACCAAATGAATCATGAAAAAATGATTCTAACTGGATTGCCAGGAATAGGCAAGACATCGCTTCTTTATGAGATCTCAAAAAGATATGTTGCAAACGGTAAAACAGTTAGGTATGCCGCAATGGAATCTTTCAAGGATATTACAGATATTTTTTCTGATTGGGGTTTTGATTTTACCGATGAAGCCGCAGTTCTAAATTACTCCAAAAATGATGTTCTAATCATAGATGAATTTCAAGAAACAAATCCTCGGCATCTGTCAAGGTTGAGCCAGTTTTGTAAAAAGGCAAAAAATTTGATAATTGCAAGCAGACCTCCTTTATCATTAATTGACGGATTCGAAATAATCGAAGTGCCTCCGCTAGAATTAGAATCAGCGATTATGTTGTTACCAGAAGAAATTGAAAACAAAGAAGCAATCGCAAATAGGCTCGGATGTCACCCTTTAGCACTACAAATGCACGATATCTCTTCTTCATTACCTGAGGAGGGAGATGATTTGCAATCATGGGTTGAAGAAGTGATTTTACAAGATTTAGGGAGCGAAATAAATGCTGTAAATGAACTATCTTTACTTCCTATCCCAGTAAAAGCAGAGAATCTAAGGTCAGAAGAGCATATTCCTGAGTTAGATGATTACGCATTATTACGTTGGCTCGAACATGGGGTTGAACTTCATCACCTGATTAGAAATGTCAAGGCAACATCTATGTCAGAAAATGATTACAGAGATGCTGCTGATTACTGGTCAAATATTGATGGAGATACTGCAAGATTGGTAGAAATGTATCTCAGATTACATTCAGGACAAAATATTGAGCCATTCTTACTATCTAATTCTGAATCGTTAATGGCAAGATCTAGTTCGGGATTAGCCTCATTAATTAGTGACGCTTTGCTAAGATATCCTTCTTCAAAACTCAATCGAATAGCTGCAATAGTAGCAATAGAGCGTGGAGAGGCAGAAATAGCAAATGAGTATTTGTTAGAAATAAATGCACCTGATTTGCAACGCTCTGTCGACTTAATGATGGGAAAAAATCCATCACTAGATACAAAAGATGAAGATGTAAGAATGCTACTATCTGAGTCTTCTAGACTTGTTGATGATAGATTGCCAGGCGGGAAGGTTTCGAGCGATGTCTTGTCTATACTTGAAAAAATCAATATCAAGGATTTAGACGAAAATCAAAGGAAATTTGTTCTTGTTGCAATTGCAAAAATCAAGCATGCATATTTCCTTTCGGAAAATATGTGGAAAGAAGCATCCGAAATAAGAGACCAATTGGTAGCGATTTCTCATGAAAACGACCCGCAAATTTTACGATTAAAAATGAGCTCAGAGATAGCAGAAACGCCAACAAACTCTCCAAGTTTCGATAAATTGGTTGAAAATGTGTTTGCCATGGATGGCGTGAAGGGTAAAATGCTTCAGGCTTCACTTATCGCAAGATGCGATTCTGAAAGAGCGCAAAATCTTCTCAAAAAATTAGGTTTACCAGGAGTTGAGGAACAAAAAAATCTCAATTCAGCGAGGAGATTGGCAGCCTCAATCTGGTATTTGCGCTCAAAAAATAAAACACATAATGCATATTCTTCAATGGCTGAAGCGATATCCCTCTGGCGAAAGTCGCTTTGCCCCAATGCGAGTAAATCAGCGTCAGATTTGTTACACAAAATGTTGTAATCTTTTTCCAAACTGTTCGAACGAGTAAATCGAGATATAACAACAATCAAATGTAATTAGACGAAGGTTGGGGTTATGGTGAGAGGTTCAGCGCATGCAGTTCTTCTTATCTTAGCCATGATGTTGGCATCGCCATTTGTTAATATGGTCGAATTAGAATCTAAACCTGAATCTGAAACCTCAGGAAGATCCCAGACAACTTGGTCAGGTTCTGTGGTATTGAATAATCACTACACTGTTTCTTTGACAGATGAACTGGTAATTTCTTCCTGTACAAATGTCACAATGGCAAATGGCGTAAGAATATATGTGGATGGAAGATTAACTGTTGAGGGCACAAAATCATGCCCAGTGTACTTTGATTATGCTGGTGGAGGAGACCACATGGGGATACAATTCAATTCTTCATCAAATGGCAGAGGTAGCAAAATAGACAACGCTTCTATAATTCATTCAACGTATGGAATTACTATTTATGGTTCAAATCCATATCTAGCAAACGTCACGATTTTTGATGCTGATGATGTTGCTATGGATATGTTCAATTCAGCAACGCCAGTGATAAGAAACCTGGTGATAGATGAAGCAGGCCAAGATTGGACGATTCCTCAGTATTGGAGATATGGAATCGGCCTTTCAGTAGGCGCAGGTTCAGCACCAAATGTGGATGGTCTAGTAGTTTCAAATGCGGTTACAAGAGGTCTCAATATGTGGGGTAATTCAGGAGGTTTATTCAGAAACATTTCAATTGACAATATTTCTGGTGCAACTCTAGCTATGTCTGCTGGAATTTGGGTAGAGGATAGCATTCCGCTTATTCAATCAGTCTCAGTTGACAAATCGGATCATGGCGTAATTGTTAGACACATTACTGACGGCGTGATAACAAGGGCTGTCATAAGGGACATGGAGATAACGAATTCGATGTATGAGGCTATGATCCTCGACAAAGAAGATCGTACTAACTACACCAATTATCAAAGTGCGGTTATAGATGGGTTGTTAATTTCTGGGACGGGTGGTCAAGAAGCAAAAACATCGGGTCTTGCAACAGCAACTCTGGAGATAAATGCGACTGGAGCTTGGATTGAAAATGCCATCATTGAAGATAACGCCGCTGTAGGAATAAAACTGTACTTCGTGGATTCGAGTACAATTTTCTCTAACTTGTCAGTCAACAACACTGGTGGTAGTGGTACGGGTGCTAATGCTGCCGGAATTTCAGTGCACTCGTCTTATTTTGCCCCAACCTTCAACAATTTAGAGGTCTCTAATTCAGCAGGACCTGGTGTACACGCCAAAAGTGGAGGAGCAATTCAAGGAACTAACTGGTATCTTAACAATAATAGCCAAGAAGGATTCTTCCTTGATCGTGCAGCAACAATAATAGAAAACATGACAGTGGAAAATAATTCAGATTCAGGAGCCCATATTTACGATGCTAGATATGTCTATATGTACAATGTTTCATCACAATACAATGGCGATTCTGGATTATTTTTTGAAAGAGCTAATGACATAGAATCCTCCTCCGGAGACGTACTGTGTTCTAATTGCTCCTCCTCTTTCGACAATAAAGGAGTCACAATAATTGATTCAGTTGACTTATTTTTGGAAGACTTACAAGTCTCATCTCCACTATCTGGCTCTGCTATTACTGCAAATAATGCAGGATTGAATATCGGCGCACAGGGTGGAATGTTCCATCTAATTGATGTTACAACTTCGACAGACAATACATTACCAGCAATCCAAATTATTTCCGCGGAAGCAGAAATAAATGGGCTAGTTATGCTAGGTAATCATTCAGGATTGGTCTGGGATGCAGACCATAATCAGGAAAGAAATAGTGTATTATCAAATGCCTTAATCTCAGGTACGGACTGTTTGAACCTCTCAAATCACGACCAACTTTTTGGTAATAATGTAACAATAACAAACGGTTGTACAGGAGGAATCGATTTCAATAGTGTGAAATTAAATTGGACTGATTTTGAAGATTTAGGAAGTCATGTTCTAAATGTCGATACAAATTCACAGATACACCTTCACCGACCAGTTAACATTGATTATCAATCAGCAATAATATCTGGAAATGGGTGGATAGAAGAAGCGTGGGATGTCCAAGTTTGGGTGTTGAATAACAATAGCAATGGGGTGCCTATTGCTTATGTTGAATTAGGATTTGATCAACTTGAAAATCAGATTAGTTCAGATACTGACGATTATGGTTGGGCGTCATTCCTAGATCTGAGAGGAAAGAAGTTCACAAGTTTAGGTGAAAGTCCACATACAGATGTAACAATAAACTGCTCTTATGATGGTGTTACGAATTCAACCTCTACCTTGCTAGACCAAAACAGAGTGGTTTGGTGCCACCTTCCTCTAGCAAATCAAGCACCGTTCCTTACTTGGACAGGACCTGAAGACCAAACAATATTCCCAAGTAAATCTCAAGTGAATTTCGATGCAAGCGAGACTTGGGATATCGACAATGATACGATTCTCTTCACATGGACCTCAAATATTGACGGAGCCTTTGCTTTCTCTGATAATTTCACAGTAAATGATGGCTCAATTTCTGAGATACCACTTAGTGACGGAATCCACGATATAACCTTGGAAGTATGTGATACTGCGCAAAATTGCGTAGAAGAAACCAGGACGATTGAGTTGTCAAACCAACCGCCTGTAATTGTTATCTCAACAGATCCTGTTCTAAACCCGTGGGGTGAATTAATCACACCGATTTCTAAATCGGTTTCATATTCTATGAATGGAACATTTGACCCTGAAAACGATGATATGACATGTGCATGGTCATGGCTTTCGAATAATGTTCCTATTACTGATTGCACAGGTGAAGGAAATATTTCATTCTCAAATGCACCCTCAAATATTTTTGATTTGAAATTAACAGTAAGTGATGGAATAAATCCAAGTTCAGAATACATAATTCCTGTTGAATTATACAATGAAATGCCAACAGCTTCCTTCGATGTTATTAGAGAAAACAATAACTCAGAGGATGAGATTAGTCTTGTAAGTACAAGCGTTGACCCTGAAGGCGATGCAATAGAATTTTTCTGGACTAGTAATATTGACGGGATTCTATCCAATGAGAGTTCTTGGACAGGGCACTTATCCAGAGGAGTACATGTTCTAACATTATCTGTCAATGACGGAAGAATGGAACATGTAAACCTAACCAGTGAAAATCAAACTATAATTGAAGTTGGAAATAGCGCTCCAAGAGCGATAATTAATGCTCCGACCGAAGGTGAGACTGTGGATTCAAGTACACTCATTGAGTTCAATTCCTCAGGGTCTGGAGATTGGGATAGCGCCTGTTCAACCTTCCCTGTTGACGTTGAATGGTATTGCTCTCAATCAGAACCAGCATCAGGTTCTGAGTATCTAGTTTATCGGTGGGAATCGAGCCTTGATGGAATACTACAGGAAAATGGTTCGGATTGGTTGATTTTTGAAGGTAGGCTATCAGCCGGAAATCATGTTATTACTCTATCAATGGATGACGGAATAAATCCCATCTCAACATCATCAATAAACATAACAGTAAGCCAGTCAGCCCCTGTTATGGGGCTCCTAAGTCCATCTCCAGAAATAGGATATCATTCAAGCGATGAAATACTGTTTGATATTAGCAATAGTATAGATTATGATAATGATAATTTTACTTTCAATCTTAGTAGCAATATTTCTGGAATACTTTTGTCTTCTATGGATGCATCCAATACTAATTTGATTTCTTTGGATGCGGGAATCCACGAGATGTCGGTCAAGCTCACAGATGAAACAGGGATGTCAAGAATAGAATCATTCGTTCTTACAGTGGTCGAATCTGATCCAGTTGTTGAGATTTATAGTCCGTTAAATAACCAATTTTACGAACCAGGTGAAATCGTGATATTAGATTCAAATGGTACCTTTGATGCCGATAATGACCTCACTAGGAGAGAATGGAGATTGTATTCACCAAATGAGAATAATCCTGAGGTTTTGTCAAATAACGCATATTTTGAGACCAGGATGCAACCAGGAGTACACCACATCTCATTATTTGTTGAGGATAGAAGAGGTGGAAGCGATGAGGTTCATGTCAACATCACTGTTGCATCTAGTAATCCTGATTTGTCTAACCTCTCGATTTCAGAAACTAAACTAGAAATCGATGAATTAACAGAAATCATTGTCTCTGTAAGATTGGATGATCCTGATGGAACAACATCATTAGTTCAAGCAATAATTAAGAAGAATACTCAACAATGGGAATTCAACCTAACAGATGTTGATAATGACGGGGTTTGGACAGGTTCGATAAATGTAATTTCAAGTGACACTGGAAAAGCCCAGTTGAAAGTCACAGCCATAGATGGAGAAATAATTGATTATGTTACAAAGGACATTGACTTTGTGAAGACAGAGACGGACAATGCAGCACTGATTAACATTCTAAGTGGTGTTGGAGGACTAATCCTAATCGCAGGCCTCGTCGCATTCTTCATTATCAGGAGAAGAAAGAAACTAGCAGATTTAGACCTAATTGATTCTTGGGGAGTCTTTGGTGGGGAAATAAAAGAGTATGTCGAAGAGGAAGAAATCAACGACATGAATGCCGAAATTTAGTTTTCACTACCTTTATTTGTTAGTTGGTTGTGAGTTTGGTCATGGCAAGAGGTAAGAACAGCCTAGGCGTAATATTTTTGACTGCAATCTTGTGTGTATCATTTATTCCTCAGGGAGTGGCTGCACAAGATGCATCAGTAGAGCATTATGCGTTTGGTATGGAGTATGATTGGACAAATCTAAACGACGACATGGAGTCCATGACAGGACTCCCTTTGGATGATATTTTACTAGATATCATGAACTCTGCAGAAGATGCAGGTATTGGTCTAGTAATCTTAGAAGAATTAACTGGTACATCTTCGATGGTTGTAGACCAATATGAAGATGGAACTACAATGTTTAGTGCAGTTGATGGAACTACGGTTGAAGTTACAAGACACGTGACAGAACTTACCGTTAGACATGGTTCAGTCCAAGATATGGCGGTCATCACAGATTGGGGAGACTCATATGCTGGATGGGAATTAACAATGTCTGCATCATCAGAGACTATGCTTAATTTGGACGCTATGTATGTTGAATTCAGAGATGGAGCAAACATGGTTCACGGACACGATTTGGAACTTACAATGAATGTGTTCGATGAAAATGAATTGGGGCTAGTAGGTAGTCTTGAAGCAAATGATGGAGACGATGTAATGCCATTAGACATCGGAGCATCGATTTCCGTTGGTTACGAAATAAAGACCTCACAAAGTGAAGTTGTTTACACCGAACCAAGCAATATCCATAATGCACTCGCAAACTTGGGTGGCGGAGAAGAAATCACTTGGGAAGTTGGAGATATCGATGATGACGAAGATGATGATTACTATGATAATGAAGCTTGGTGGATGGAATACAATTATTGTGAATGGGAAGGCGATGATTTCAACGGAGACAACAGATACTACTGCACATACAATGACGATGGCTCAGATGGGTTTGATGATTGGTGGTTCTACTGTGAATACAAAGCATATGATGAAATATATTATTGCACAGATGATTTTGGTCAAAACTCAGATTGGGAATTTGCACTTTCAAACACACACTTCGAAGATGGCACCTCACCAGCTCAAGATGAAGACAACCACTCTCATGATGACGAATACGATGGTGAAGTTCACGACGATGTAGAATCTCACACAGGCAGTTTCAGCACAGCAACAACATTCGAATTCGAATTAACAGGACTCCCTGTTGAAGAACTTGGTTTACCTGCTGGCGACTGGGATGTTTCAGTAACTGACACAGTAACAGATTCAGGAAATTTCGACGAAGAGTATCAGTGCGAGATGTGGATGGAACTGTTCGATGAAACTCAGACAATTACAACAGACAGCGGATCTATGGCAGTATTGAGTGGCTACGGTTCTCCAATGCCATTTGGAATGACTTGCCATGTTGGTAATCTAGTAGCAAATGCGTTCATCGGTACTGAAGATGCACCGACTCTACTTGACTTGGTTGAAGACAGCACAGATGAGATTACAGATTCTATGGGTTCCGAAACCTATGACAGTGAAAATTCGAATCAAATGTATATATCAGCAGATGCATACAGCATGGATGAAATTGATGTTAATGTAGAAGCATGGGGTCTAGATGAGAATACAAATTATGAAATTGATTTAGTTATGTATGATGAAGGAGGCACTTTGGTCGATGTCCATTCGATGTCTATCAATAACAGAGACTATTACTGGGATAATGTATACATGTCAGCAGACGCTTATGGTGTACAATGTATCACTGCAACCCTTTCCAACTCCGATACAAATACCGAAATGGACTCTGCTGAAGTTTGTGTAAATGTAGCTAAGGAAATGGAGCCAAGTGACTTACTGATAAGTATCGCAGAAGGATTCTCAGAATCTACTTTGGAGAATGCAATGGAAAGTTTCGCTTCAAACTTAGAGAACAGGCTTTCAAATTATGAAGCAGATGTTCAATATCATGACGCCGACATGAGAGTTCTTTGGGACACATCAACAAACAGAGCAGTCGGTTTCCAGATGCTTGTATACGATGAAGATGTAGAAGAATGGTACACAATGGTTGGCCCAGAATCTGATATGTATCCTGAGGCTCCAGTTTTGATGTCTTTCGAATATTTCTCAGGTCAATCCGCTATTGAGCAAGAGACTGTAATAGACCAACAAACATCAATTGAAGACCTGGTAGACCTAACTCAACACGACGTTTCTGACTTGGAAGAGGCAGTTGGCGATGCGTTTGACGAATCTGGTGATCAAAGCGAAGGAACAGCGAATGAAACAGAGGCCGGAGATGGACTACTGCCATTCGTTTCACCAACTTTCACAGTTATGGTGATTGCAATCGCTGGATTAGTAGCAAGTCTACGCTCTAGAGAACAAGAGTGAACCAAGACTTGATAGTTAGGATTAGAGTAATATTAGCATGGCGGAAAAGAAGAACTATCCAAAGATGGTTCTTCATATCGTACAGCTAGTATGTTTGGTACTATTGTTGAATGCTGTTGAAACACAGAACTGGTACTCGGGAAAAGTTAGTTTGGATTATGTTGAAGGAATTCCAACAAATACTTCTATTGAGGTGAATTTAGATGTTGACAAAGATAGTGCAGATGGAAGTATTAGAATCGATGGATTTCTATCCTACAGAAATTGGCAAAATATCCGTAATGACACAACAATTCCAAGTGATGAAGTAATGGAAGAGTCAGATTTTGAGGTAACCCCATTATCTGAAATTCAAGAAACACTCCCAATTCTTGTAAAAATTGCCATTGCAATGACGTCTTTGATGGTAATTCTCTGTTACTATGGGATTAACTATCGTTATTTATTCGGAATTCTCAATACATCAATGGCATTTTACATACTATTTACTCTAATTATATTGGCTCCTATTGGCTACTTTGGTGACTTTGATTATACCTCTGGAATGCAGATGGATAGAAATGAGGGAGAATCTTCAGTCCATCAATCATTTGAGGGTTCCCCAGAAATTTCGATCAGTGATAATTTGGAATTGAACTACATATTCACAACAGATGGATATGATTTAGGTTTAGTAAACACATCTCAATTGGATGATGTAATCGAAAATGAACCCTCAGAAGATCACCGCTCATATTACAAAATTGACGGAATCGCAGGAATTGAATATAGTGCGTTCGTTACTGAATACCTTTGGGCGTGCGCCGTACTTTTCTTTGCAGTACCGTTTGGCATCTCATTTAGAGACAGGGTGAAGATAGACAAACCAGTGAAAATGGAATTCTAGGATTGTTCTGGAACATTTCCATTAATTGAATCAGGATTATCTGGAAGAGGACCCCATTCAGTTCGGGTTCTATTCAAACCAAATCTCTTTGCCCAGATGAATTTCAAATTCTTCCATCCATCTCCCCAAGTATGAATTTCTGCTTCGCCTACTCTTGGCCTGTAAGGTACGGATATTTCGATAGCCTTTTTCTTGCCCAAAACCTTTCTCGCTAGGATTTTCATTTCCTCGGAAAGAGGCATGCCATCGTTTGTAGGACGCATCTTTTCATTTTCAAAAATAGATTTTCTGAAAACCCACATTCCCGATTGCGAGTCTTTGATTCCGTATCCAAATGCAAGTCTTGCATTGAAAGATAGCATCCAATTTCCAAAGCCATGTAGCCCAGACATCGAACCTTCTTCCGCTAGAGTCAATCTATCACAAGTAATGAAATCTAAATCTTCATCAATCAATCTTCTGACAAGGTCTGGAACAACTTCAGCAGGGTAGGTGCAATCTGCATCCATTGTTACAATAATGTCTCCTTTAGCAACGACGAAGCCTGTTCTGTATGCTCTGCCATAGCCCTTTCTTGGTTCAAGATGTACTCTTACTCCCTTTTCCAATGCGATTTCTCTAGTACGGTCTGTAGAATTACCATCTACAATCATAATTTCTAGTTCATCACACCAATCTCTTGGTATTGCATCGACTGTTGGACCGAGTGCTTCCTCCTCATTTCTAGTAGGAAGGATAATCGTAACCGATACCGGTAACTTGTCCGCCATATACATTCGACTGAAACTTTCGTTTTGAAGCCACCTATCCATTGAATTATTATGAAAGCGTCGTTGTCGCTGCTTTCGTTGGGTATGCATATTGCCATTGTTTCCGGTGAATATCCCCCTAGATGGGGTGGTATTGGTTCAGTGGTTTTCCATTTAGCAAGCCACCTTGTTGAACTTGGTCATGAAATATCCATAATCACTCGTTCACACAAAGGAAAAGTGCCTACTCAAGAAGGAGTCGAAGTGATTGAGGTTCCATGGGCAAAGTTACCTATGGCTTTCACTAGATCATACGGCAAACAGGCACTAAAAGCGATTAAGAAATTAGATTCAAGAAAGAAAATCGATGTCATAAACGCTCATCTGCCGCTAGTCTCGTGGAAGAGAAAAGAATTCAGGTGGCTGGAACAAAATATCGCCCCAGTCGTATCTTGTCTGCATGGTTCTTGGATTGGTGAGAAGGAAGGTGTGAAAAGAGCTGCTGCTGCTAAGGAATCTGCCACTTGGAAAAATCCCAACGACCTGGCGATACTAACTACAGCAGGTTATTATTCAAAATATGAAAGAGCGGGAGTTCTAGAATCATCAATATGCGTGGCAAACTCACAATCAACGCTCAAGGAATTCAAAAGGTGGTACAATCCTAGCGAAGATTTTGATTGTGAAGTTGTACTTTGGGGTTGTGACCACAAAGTGTTCAGACCACCAAACATCGATGACGAAGCAGAGCAATTGCTGCATGAAAAAATCAGAACTGAATATGGATGCGATGATGAAGCTGCTCTAAGTTATTCTAACGAAACATCAACTCCAATGATACTTGCAGTTGGAAGATTAGTAGCACGAAAAGGATACATGACATTACTAAGAGCCTTCCCCAAAATTCTTGAGAATAACCCAAAGGCGAAATTGGTAATCGTTGGAAGAGGTCACATGAAAAAGAGTATGCAAAAAACGGCCAAGAAATTAGGAGTATCTGACTCTGTTCACATTCAAAGTAGCCTGACATTTGATGAATTGTCACAACATTTCCGTTCTGCTGATTTGGTTGTTTACCCTTCTTATTACGAAGGACAAGGGCTAATTCCTCTCGAATCGTTGGCCAGTGGAACACCGGTTGCTACTGTAAATCAGGAACCGTTAACAGAAATGGTTGACTTGTCCGTAGGCGGACTATTTGAGCGGGGAAATCCAGACGATTTGGCGCGTTGTGTAAATGAAATGTTATCATCTGAGGAGACCCAAAACAAAGCACTTCTGGGCAGAGAAAGAGTATTGTCAAAATATACTTACGAACACAATGCATCAGACTATGAAACTATCTTCAAACGTGCAATAACAAAAAATAACAAGTAACTTTGAATCGTTGTTTTCAAAACTGATTCCCGTTATGCCTGTACATGCGAGGGGCTAGAATATTAGCGATGTTCCTCGCGATTACGTTAATTTCCTTCGTTCCCACTGTGGAAGCGGATGATGACATATCATCAGCAGCACCGTTGACAAATGGTGTTTCCTCACCCGGTTATGTTTGTTCAGATGATGGCTGTTCACCTACTGATCAAACAGATTGGTGGAAGATATCTGGTTACAAAGGAGATATAATTCAAATCTCTTTTTCTGGATCAATGAATAATGGAAATATATGGTGTATCAATGATGGTTGGGAAGGAGATTTCTCAATACATGGCAACTCTGGTAATCAGATTGCAACTACCACCGTATCGGACGCAAAATCCTCTGATTCACATTCTACTTCACTTGCAACAGCAGGTAATGTATACGTGAAAATCAAAGGCAAAGATACATGGTGTAATGATGGATTTGACTACACATTAATCGCTTCAATCAACCAAGCTAACAGAGATACTGATGAAGATGGGTTCATCGACACTGATGATTCTTGCGATTTGGTTCAAGGGACATCAACTAACGATAGAATGGGCTGCCCTGATTCTGATGGCGACGGATGGTCAGATCCTGACGCTGGGTGGGGGCCTGGGCCTAATGGAGCCGACGCATTCCCAAATGAAGTTACCCAGTGGAAAGATGAGGATAATGATGGGTACGGAGATAATATCAACGGTTTCGAACCAGATTATTGTCCATTCAGTCGAGGCTATTCAGAATTTGACAGGTATGGTTGTTTGGACTCAGATGGTGATGGTTGGTCAGATGAAGACCCCGGTGGCTTAGACACACATGACAATCAACCCTGGCTTGCTCATCCAAATGACAATGGTGCAGATGCATTCCCATTTGAGCCAACTCAGTGGAATGATACTGATGAAGACGGTTACGGGGATAACTGGGCAAATAGTGAATGGAATGGCACCAGAGGAAATTGGACAATTGGCATTTGGTATCCAAACGCTAGTCAGCCAGACGCATGCCCAGTCGAAAGAGGATATTCTAGTCAAGATAGATTCGGATGCCCGGATGCAGATGCGGATGGCTGGTCAGACCCAGATGCCAACTGGACAGCACGAGAAGGTGCTGATGCATTTCCTCAAAATCCAACTCAATGGTCTGACCAAGATGGAGATGGTTGGGGTGACAATCAGTCAGAAGGCGCTCTGCAGGTAGACGATTTCCCGGAAAACCCATCTCAGTGGTTGGACACTGATGGAGATGGCTGGGGCGACAACCAATCATATGGCGCATCACAGGTAGATGATTTCCCTCTAGTTCCTAGCCAATATCGAGATACAGATGGTGACGGATATGGTGATAATTTAACTGGATTCGAAGCAGATGTTTGTCCTAACAGTAGTATCGAAGAAGTCGAAAGCGGCTGGATTAGTTGGGCAGATCGCCTAGGATGTCTTGATTCGGATATGGATGGATATTCTAATCCAGATTCCCTTTGGGTGGCTCATCCAGATGGTTTTGCAGATGCTTTCCCTACAGACCTTAGTCAATGGCACGATACCGACAAAGATGGGTTTGGCGACAATTTAGAGTACTTTGATGGCGATACTTGGAGAGAAGCATGGAGAGGCGATGGTTGCATCGCGACAGCAGGCGAATCTACAATGGACAGATGGGGTTGTCCTGACTTTGATAGTGATGGTTGGTCTGACCCGACCACACACTGGTTAGCTAGCCCTGGAGGGGTTGGAGATGCTTGGCCAGAAGATTCAACTCAATGGCATGATAGAGACGGCGATGGTAGAGGCGACAATCCTGTAGGAACCACTGCTGACATTTGCCCTGATATTCCAGGTACATCGATAGGTCCTACCGAAGGTGGTGACCGGTGGGGCTGTCAAGATACTGATGGCGACGGTTGGTCTGACCTTGGTGATGCTTTCCCGAATGAGCCAACACAGTGGCGTGATTCGGACGGAGATAACTTCGGAGATAATCCAGATGGACATGAAGGAGATGCATGTCCAAACGAGCGCGGTAACTCTTTCTTTGACAGATTAGGTTGTAGAGATTCTGATGGTGATGGTTGGTCAGACCCAAATCAGAATTGGCCAGCATCGCCATGGGGCACAGCCGATGCATTCCCAACAGACAGACTTCAGTGGATGGATTCTGATGAGGATGGATTTGGAGATGTGCCAATGGGTGCAAAGCGCGACGATTGTCCTGAAGTTAGTGGGACTTCAACAAAAGACCTCCAAGGCTGTGTTGATTCTGACGGCGATGGTTGGTCAGACGAATACGGTGGCTGGTCGTCTACAATTGCAACAATAGGAGAAAATCCTGCTGGTAGCTGGCTGACTTATCTTTCTCTAGGAGTTGTAATGTTCATCTCATCAGGATTGGCTATATTGCTACGTTCCTCGAAATCTGCTGAATCATTTGTAAGAGAGACAGGTGTAAGAAAAGGAGGTGAAGATAATGCGTAATTTCATATTGGCATTTCTAATCGTATCTTGTGCTTTTACAATGAACACTACAGCCTCAAACGATGATGACCCGTTTACTTCTGAAGGTTTGAATATAGTTGCAATCAGAAATGATACCCTTGACTCAAATCAAGATGGGATGATGGATGCAGTTAGGGTAGTTATAATCATCAATTCAACTCAAGGAAGCGCTGATTTACTACTCACTTTGATAGGAGACCATCAAGGTATCCTAGTGCGTGAAGACTCAGTAATGCGCGTAGAAAATCAGGAAAATGCATCATTGACATATGACTCATGGACTGAAGGCGAACATTATCTCTCCTTAGAGATAAGTGATGCAGAAGGCAGATTATTGAAATTCATTACTATTGGATATTTTGACTTGAGTCCAGCATTAAAAGTTCCTGAGATTTCTTTAGAAATGAATGGTGCTCAAGTAATTGAGACTGGAGATTATTGCGAGATTTCAAGAACATTTTTCGATGAAACAGGGCCTCGATGGGGATATACTGGTACAAGATCAATCATCGGCACTCCATTCAAAGTATTAGATTCAGAAACAACACTAGATTGCAGTAATTGGCCGGCTGGAGATTACGTGATAACAGAAACCTATCAGAATGGATTAGGGCAGACGGCATCGGATGTTTTAGAATTAAAAATAGAGAATAAACCACCTCCAAAATTCACCATTAGCCTTAACGGAGATGGTGATTTATCCGGAACTCCTTGTACTATCTTACATCTCGCAGATGAGGATGAAAACCATGACTCATTCACAAAAGAATGGACAATTTCACCCTCTCAAGGAGTGATGGCGAATTCGAGCTTAATCGACTGTTCTGGATGGAATGCTGGCGTTTACAAGATACTCCTGAAGGTCACAAATAATGAACAAATTAGCACAACAGGAGGAGAGATGCTGATTCGTTTAACAAATGAAGATTTAACCTCAGAAGACTCTGATGCACCCACAATTTCCCAAGGTCAAGATACTGAAACAACAAAGGTAGGACTGTATGGTGTTATCGGAATATCGCTAATTCTAGGAATAATTGTATTTGTGATTATGTCTCGTGGAAGGTCTGATGAATTATTATCTGGCCTTACTAGTGAAGAAATAATTCCTGATTCTGAGGGTTTACCAACTCACAAAGATGAAAGTGGAATACTGTGGAGAAGACACCCTGATGGAGAGTTAGATTGGTGGGACAAATTAACCTATTCTTGGAAGAGGTGGTAATTTGATAAAAGACATCGCCTTTTGGACGATGATAATTTCAGGAACAGCCCTAATCATGGTTATCATACGTATCATCTGGGACAAGTACAAAATTGTTCAAATGAAGACTCCAGCCTTAGAGAGAGATTGGGTAGATGATTGTAAGCATTTAACCACAGCATCATACAAGGGAAGTAAAGTGACTTTGAAGAATGTTAGAGATTTTACATGGATTAGTAAAAGAGAACATGACAATAAATGGACAGATTTGAAAGTTGATCTGAACGAAATTGTTGATATCTGGTTCGTGATTGACCATTTTCACAAAATACGAGGAATGGCTCACACCATGTTAACATTCCAATTCAAAGATGACAAATTCATCACATTTTCATTTGAAACAAGAAGAGAAGTTGGTGAGAGATACCACCCTTGGCATGGGCTTTGGCGAGCATATGAATTGTATCTCTTAGTTGCCACAGAAAAAGACGCTCTTCATTTAAGAACAAATATCCGTGGGAATAAGGTGCATCTGTTTAGAGTACAAGCGCCACCTGGTAAGGACAAAGCATTATTCAATGCTCTCTGTGACAGAGCGAATAAATTAGCATCAAATCCAGAATGGTATCACTCTCTTACCAAAACATGTACGACGGCAATTGTTGACCAAGTGAACCTAATCACGCCAGGAAGAATTCCTAGAATGTGGAGGACTCTTTTACCAGGTCACTCAGCCAGAGCCGCATGGAAATTGAAACTGATTGAGGACTGGGGAGGTTATGATGCAACTTTGGAAGCCTCAAGAGTAGATGATAGGGCTAAAAAATGGAATGGTAAAGAAGGTTTTTCGACTTTTATTAGAGCGCATTTTCCTCCCAAATGAATAGTAAATCTCCATCGGATTTACTTACTGTAACGATATCTTCTAATGTAGTATTTCCTAATCCTAAAGTACCCGTTTTTAGGTCTTGATTATTAAGCTCAAATTCAACACCTTTTATGGTTACAGATTTTGTTACTCCAAAAGAAAATAAAGCGCATTTTGAATTTATTTGAACCTTAAATCTCTTTTCTCCATTTGGGACTCTTTGTGCTCTCCATCCCTCATAATATAGAATCGCATCAGAACTATTTTCGAATAGTGCTGTGAATGCCCCAAGTCTATGGTCTAGTCTACCACCATCTATCCCGAATACCTTCGTTACAGGATACATTTCCAAAGCCTTTGAAAGATCAGAATTGTTTTGATTTCGATCAATTTTGTGATGGCTAGAATCCTTGATTGAATCCATATCGCCAATCACTTCGTTCCATTCAGAAAATCTATCCGCAGCTCCATCAAGAGCAATCACATAATTTGCTTCAGAAATCAGTTTTTTCAAGATTTGATTTTCTTGCCAGTCGCCGTTACCAACCACAAGGATTTCTTCTGCCATATACCCCCCACTTTAATCAAATTTTCAAGTCGTTTGGTTACTCAATTCTGAACGGCCCCCTAAAGGGGGCCGATTCAGCATCTTTTGGCAATAGTAATGTAGGTCAGTATTTGTCAGTGAAACATGGGTCGACGAAATTCAAAATCTACAATTGCAATATTCGTCATATTTTTGATGCATTTAATGTCTCCAATGCTTATTGATATCCCCTATGAAAATCTCGATGAAGATTCCGAAAAATACAATTCAGTAGGCTTTTCCTCAGGTTCAGGGCATGACCTTGCAGGTAATTCAATTTCAATTGACGGTAAGAACTGGAATGTTAGAGGAGAATCTATTCTCGACAATTGGGAATTAAAAGACCGTGGAGTTATCGTTGACAAGCCTGTGGATTTCTACGTAAACGATGTGGGAATTGGCTTTGGCTGTTCAATTAATGGTTCAGACATTAGGATGCATACCCTTCATCTTAACGATTCTTTTGAGACAATTATGGTTGAATCATTGGCACAAGGATTGGTCTCTGATGAATGTGCAATTTCTGTAGCAGGACAGGATAGAATTCAGATTGCATACAACGTTGGAGATGATTTGAAATTAGCCAGATTAGCAGAGAAGAATGCAATTTATCAACAGCGTACTTGGCATATCAGAACCATTGCAGAAGACATCTTTTCATCAGGTCTTACGTTAGAATTTGATTCCGAATACAGAACTCACATCATGTTTCAAGACCTTGACATGTCATTAACCCACTTTTGGTTTAACAAGGCTTTCTGGAATCGTACGATTTTAGATAGTGGGCCAATAGGAGAGGACATTGAGTTCAAAATAGACGAAAACGATTGGTTCCATGTCGTGTATACCCAATCCGCTGAGGGTGAATTGCGACTAGTAAAATTCAACGAAACCGAAGAAGTTAGACAGGTTCTCGCTAGGAATTCAACAATAGATCAGGCCATAGGAATGGACTTGGATTCGAACAACATTGAACAGATTGTTTATTCAAATTCAGACGGGCTTGGTAACAATTCAATGTCATTATTGAGAAGTTTGGCAGGGAAAGACACCGGAAGACTAGAACCAACTCCAAAGTATCAAATCCAGTATGACGATGATTCTCCAGAAGGAACAGTTGTCTCAGGTGATTTCAACAATGATGGGAAATCGGATATTGCCTATTCAGACCCTGAGGGTAATGGTACGATTTCGATTCATTATGGGTCTTCCTCAGGTTTGAATGATTTCCCAGACAAGGTAATCGTGGGTTCTTTTTCAAACTCTAACCTTGGGACTGGTCTGGCAGCTGGCGACTTCAACTGCGATGGAATTGATGACCTAGCATCGAGTGAACCAGGCAACTCTGTGAATAATTCGGGTCATATTTCAGTAAGATTAGGCTCTAATTCTGGAATTGAAACCTTAGAATGGTGGTCGATGAACGGCACAGATGACAATGATAATTTGGGCTGGTCTATGACAACTCTTGGAGATGTTGAATCCGATGGTTGTACTGATTTAGCAGTCGTATCTACAAAGGTAATTTTGCTTAACGAAGTGACTCCTACTTTATCTGAAATCGGATTGGTTATGATATTGAAAGGAAATAACTCAACAATGATTCACCATACCAATTTGACTCAATCAGATTATGGTCCTATGTTTGGCAGGCAGATTGCTGCAGGAGGGGACATAAACGGTGACGGTTACTTGGACATGGCAATCTCTAACACTGGTACAGAATCATCTCCAACTGGTTACTCTAGTGTAGAATTTTTCCATGGAGATTCAAACGGAATTAACACAACAGTTGTTAACACGCATTCGGTTGTCACGCAAGGCAGATTGTACGGAGTTTCCATGTCGTTTGTTGGTGACGTAGAAGGAGATGGCTATGATGACATTGTTGTGAGCGAATTATTCGCAGATACTGGACTTTATCATTCTGGAAAAGTCCACATGTGGTCTGGTTCTCCAAATGGTTCAGCAACAACTTGGTTCACTAAAGGTACCTTCTCGAATGCTTTACTAGGTGCTAATATTGCTCCTGCGGGCGATATAAACGAAGATGGATATGATGATTTCATGTTAGTTTCACCCACTAGCACCAAATCTGGTAAAATCGATCTTTACCTTGGGTCTAATTCAGGTCCTAGAACTGATATTCAGGTCGTTGCTCAAGGATTAGCGCAACAAAATGTTGGAATTAACATCCTATCTGGAATCGATGTGGATGGAGACGGCATGAACGAAATAATGTATTCCTCCAGAGACCTTGATCAAGGACAAGATTTCGCACCACAACTGACATTCATATCTGAAAGAGATTGGGAATTCGTTGTTTTTGATTTCGATCAACCCATTTCTGAATTAGAGTTGTTTACTCCGCAGAGAGGTACTCCTTCGATAATGTCAATTTTAGAAGACAAGTCTCTATCGATCACCGAGTATACTCTCGATGGAACTCCTTCCGGTAGATGGGATACACGTGAGTTGGGACTAGTCTCGGATGCAGCGTTTGGAATTTCAAATTCAGGAAAACCTACCATCATGCTTTCTTCTTCTAACTGGATAAAGACCCTAACAGTAGATAGCTACACAGGCTTAGATTATTCTCTCAATACAGGTACTGGCCTTGGAATGCAAATGGATACGGCTTTGAACTCAGATGGACACTTGAGATTTGGTCACTTTTCACCTTCATTCTCAACTGTATTTTACACAGAAGAAATAGGTAATGGTTTCTCAACCACAACAACGATTGCTTCTTCAGTTGATGTTGTGCATCCAATCGATTTGTATGTAGATTCGAACGATGAATCTAGATTGTTATATGTTGAAGACACTGGTGAAGTACATCTAATGACATCAGGGTCTTCCTGGAGTGATTTAACAATCACAAACACAAGCCTAGGTAACGATTTTGCAAGTTATTGGACAGATAATGATGAGTTGGTTTATGCACAAATTGCAGAAGTAAATGGCTTGAAAACATTACAAATCGTAAAACATAATTCAACAGAAACTACACTCTCAAACATTACGACAGCAAACATAACTTCAGAATTTGACATTTCTGTAATTTCAGATAAAATTGCTGTTTCAATAATCGATTTCGGACAATTGAGGATATTTGAATCCAATCTTTCAGGTGGTAATTGGACTCAGGTTGCTAATACATGGATGCTTGGTGAGACCTCTAGTTTCAATTTAGAAATGAATGAACAATTGTTGATGTTTGACGCAAATAACACCATTCAAGGTTTCATGGAAAGGAATGAAACAGGTTCTTGGAACCTAAGATCAGCACCTATTCCAGATACTAATTCATCAATTGAATTCCTCTTAGATGGTGAAAGATGGCACTCAACCTCAACAAATCATGCAAATAATTTGGTTTGGTCGAGCGGGATTTTGGATGACTTGCAGAATCCGGTCACTTCTACAGTATTCCCGAATGTAATTACAACAGAACCAGTTCCTATGGAATTGGATGATGGCAAACTGATGTTCTCTTACTCCCACTCGCCATCAAACGGATTCCTTACAATGAGGCTCATTCCAGACCAGGATAGCGATTTAATTCCAGACATTCATGATGACTTACCTGCGACTCCAAACCAGTGGGAGGACTCCGACCTCGATGGTTACGGGGACAATGCTCACGGCGCTTTACCAGACAGCTGCGTATCAACACTTGGAATCTCATCTCTTGGAGAGTATGGCTGTGGCGATTTCGATCTTGATGGATGGTCAAACGCCATAGATGACTGTTCAAATGATAAGGGAACTTCTTGGTGGGGAAGAATTGGATGCTATGATATCGATCAAGATGGTTGGGCTGACAATGACCCTACATTTGTAGCGGGAGATCGCTTCCCACAAAATTGGAAACAAGCAATCGATTCTGATGGAGATGAAATAGGTGATAACCATGGCCCAGATTGCTGTGTCACCGACCTCGAGACCTCAGGGTTATCGATAATCCCTGACGTGTTCCCGTACAATCACAAGCAATGGGAAGACAATGATAATGATGGGTATGGCGATAATGATTCTGACTTAGAGTTTGGAGACAAGTGTTGGTGGATTCAAGGGTTCTCATACAGAGACAGACTTGGTTGTGTGGATTCAGACGGAGATGGAGCATCAGATCCATCTGATTTTGGTACATCCCGAGAATGGACTGAAGAGGACGGAGCGGATTGGTGGCCAGATGACCCCACTCAATGGGCAGATTCAGATCTCGATGGATACGGAGACAATTCTTCAGATGGAGCTACCAAGCCAGATAAGTTCCCAGATAATAGATGGGCTGCAAATGATACCGACGGTGACTCATATCCGAATAATTACACCGCCTATTCTTATCTAGATGATGATAATGACAACGTGATTAACAGAAACGATTGGTGTGCAAATACTGTTGATGATGCAGATTCTGAAGGATGTAGTGCTGACCAGAAAAATACCTCTAATAGCAATTACAATTACACAAATCCGATTGCTGTAATAAAACTGAATTTGGATAATTGTCCAAATATACAAGGTAATTCAACTTCGGCTCTGGATTCTTCTGGAAACATCGTGCCTTACTATGGGTGCTTAGATTCAGACGGTGATGGCCGCGAGGATGGTACAGATGCTTTCCCAGAGGATTCTACACAATTAGCAGACACCGACGGTGATGGTTGGGGAGACAATCAAAACGGTAACGATCCAGACGCTTGTCCATATGATTTCGGGGTAATCAATGGAACAAGACCTAACGGTGATCCAGGTGTTGGTTGTCCAATCGTAGGCGAGGAAGAAGACGAGGATAATGACGGTGTACCAGATGAATTCGATGATTGTGATGGTACTGAAGAAGACCACGAGGTTGATGAAATAGGATGCTCTGAATATCAAAAAGATGATGATTTAGATTCAGTATCAAATGCATTAGATTCTTGTCCTAATACGCCAATCTCCGAATTAGCAGATAGTATTGGTTGTTCAGAATCACAACGAGAAATCGATTCTGATAATGATGGAATCTTCGACCCATATGACGTTTGTCCAGGAACAGAAGAAGGATTGATTATTGATTTAGATGGGTGCGCTCCGAATCAATTAGATTCTGATAATGACGGTGTAACTGACAACCTCGATGCTTGTCCGGACACAGAAGAGAATTTGCCAGTTCTAACAAATGGTTGCATCGATGAAAGCGCACTACAACAGGATATTGACGGCGATGGCTACATGGGTCCATATTTCTACAACCCTGACGATGGAACACATACAGGTGATGCATTCCCACTGGACTCAACTCAATGGAATGATATGGATGGAGACGGATATGGAGACTCGCAATTAGGTACAAACCCTGATTTTTGTCCTGATGAGGCTGGTAATTCAACAATGAAAGGTAAATTGGGATGTATAGACACAGATGGAGATGGATACAGGGATATTGGAGATGACAAATTCCCTACTGATTCTACACAATGGGCTGACNATGATTTGGATAACTGGGGAGATAATCCTGATGGAAATAATCCTGACCAGTGTTTGGGTACTCAAACCGCAGGCGATTACACTGCACAGGCAAGAGCAAATTACGGATGTGCTGACTATCAAGCAGATACGGATGGAGATGGCGTCACGGATGACATAGATGCATGTATGAATACAGAACCGGGCGCAGAGGTTTATCCAAATAACGGCTGTAAAGTAGTGGTAGAGTCAGATAGTGAGGAGACAACGGACTCAATTATGGGTATGGATCCTATGGTTTTCTATNTNGCAGCTGGTGGTGGAAGCCTATTCTTGATTATTCTAGTTGTAATTGTAATCTCTAGATTAAGAGGNGATTCGGATGATGATGATTGGTTTGACGATGACGATGATGATTATGAAGATGAAGAAGACGATTTCATGTCAAATATCTTAGGAAATACAAGAGGTCCAACACAAGGTCCACCTGGTGGAAGAGGTCCTACACAAGGCCCACCTGGTGGAAGAGGTCCTTCACAAGGTCCACCCGGCGCAAGGGGTCCTACACAAGGTCCACCTGGTGCAAGAGGGCCAACACGAGNTCCACCTGGAGCAAGAGGGCCAACACGAGGTCCACCTGGGGCATCACCTCCTTCTGGAAGGCCACCTGCTGGNCCAGCTATGCCTGACCCAAGAGGTCCTGCAAGAGGTAAGAAAGTCTCCAAGAGAAGACCAATCAACAAAAACGAGGTTAAGATAGACCCGGACTTATTCAGTTCGAGTGAAATTGGAGACAGAGATGCTGCAATTGATTGGACAAAAGGCGCTCTAATGGATGGAGAATCTGAGAGAAATATTTTGATGCAACTACAAACTACAGGATGGTCTGCACCTCAATCTAGAGCTATAATCGACTTATCCAAAAGGTAAATCCATTCGAACACCACACTCAAGAACTGTAAGAAATTGGCGTTGAAAGGGGAGAGGAAAAATGTCGGATGATGCTGCAGATGTTTCTATGCCTGAAGGCATAGAGGTTGACGAAGCAGCAGCGTATTTCGGAGTGTTTGAATCCTCTGACGCCCTTCATCAGATGATGGAGATGCCTAGAGAAAAGGCATTTGAAAAATTCTTTAATTTACTTTCCGATTTAGTTCTAAAACCAGGAGATTTTGATTTCGAAGAAGCAAGCCAGCGTCTGAATTGCGAGGGTGGAGAAATTTACTTCTTAGTCGCAGGACATTTAGGGGTTATGTCCCTTCCTGAACAATTGATAATAGAAATTGAAGAAGGAAAATTCAATGCAGATGAATCGAACGCGTTAAAGGAAATTTCAGATCCAATGAAGTTGATGAAATTATTTGCAGTAGCATCTCAAACGGGTGGTGATGGTGAGACCACAAAATACCTAAATCAAGTAGAATCATTGCTTTCTAACCCTTCTTCAAATAAAGAGAAATTAATGAATCTAGCCAAAGAATTCCAAGGTGCATTCGATGTTGCAGGTCACGTAACTCCAATTACTAGTTTAGCAAGCCCTCATGCTGAAGCAAAAGCAATAGAGGCCTCAATTGTTGTACCTTCCTCGGAGCCTACTGAAACTGTATTGCCTAAGCAATCTATTCCAAATGAACCAGTAGTAGTTGAAGAAGTTCCGAAACCTAGTCCACCTCAAAAACCAGTTGAGGTTGCACCTATTCCAAAAGCACCAACAGTTGAGGAAGCATTCATTCCTCTACCAGAGGTTGAGCAGGTAGTTGTAGAACAAGATACAAGAAAAGAATCTGAAAAGACAGAGGATGCATTTTCTGGAGCATTCTCTGTCATGGCTCCAGAACCTGAACCAGTACCTGAACCTGAACCTGAACCTGAACCAGAACCTGAACCTGAACCAGAACCTGAGGTCGAGGAAACTCCTGAAGAGTCATTAGAGGCTGCATTTGATGCTGCAGATACGGACAGCAGTGGAGGTCTTTCAGTACAAGAAGTTGCAGATGCGACAGGACTTGAAATCGAAGAAGCAGCAAAACTTCATGCAGAAGCTGATGTAGATGGAGACGGGCAAGTTACACTTGAAGAACTAAAATCGAAACCTGAGGTTGCTGAAAAAATGGCTTTGCCAAAACCAGTCAAACCAGTTCGTGCAGGGATTCAACAACCTAAACCGGCTCAACAGCAACAACAGCAGCAGCAATGGCAACAGCAACAGCAGCAGCAGCAATGGCAACAGCAACAAATGCAACAGCAGCAACAACAATGGCAGTATCAACAACAGCAAGGCTGGAACAACCAAATGCAACCTGTACAACCAACAATTCGTTCTGGATACCATTGTAGAGCTTGTAGAATTGGCCTAGATCTAAATTGGAGATTTTGTCCCGTGTGCGGTACACAAAATAGATGATCATTGGATAAACTTGCCATCATCCAATAATTGAGAGTCGTCCAGCCAAACAGATGGTTTCGTTATCACTCCTGGAATGTGTATGCCAACTGCAGCCGTCCCGCCTAAACTCGTNTTGTCTCCGATTGAGAAGTAACATGTTCCTTGTCGTTTTTCATCTTCCAATACGTGACCAGTCAATCTTGCATTTGGATTCATTCCAAATCCAAATTCTGCAACAGTCCAAACAGCCTCTCTATCTCTTGACCTCAACCTGGAGGCTGCTTCTCCAAATTGCTGTCTGATGTGAGCAGCTGTTGAATCTCCTTTTATGTCAATAACAATTCCATTTTCGATTGTTAATTCTAGAGGCTCTTCAAGTAGGGTTGATTCCCAAGTGCCATCTATTACAATAGTCCCATTCATCGTGCCTTCCTTTGGCATAACAAATGCTTTTCCAGCAGGTAAATTTGTNATCATTCTTGGTCTATTACAAATACCATTGTCATCTAGTTTCCATTCNTTCCANGAGATTTCAAACTCGACATCTGTTCCATTAGAATCCTTGACGTGAATTAATTTCTTCCTTCGCAAGACGCTTGATAAATTGGATAGATTTTTCTTGATATCATTGAAATCCGCAGTCATACCACCTCTGATAAACATCTCATTGGTTAGTCCTGGCATTGTAGCAACTCTCGCCCCTTCTTTTAATGCCGAACGAATTGCTCTTGTGTGGGTTAAAGAGTATCTAGTCGGTGCAATCACTATCTGTTGTTGACGCATTAGGTTTGCCACAGGCGTAGGTGGTTCTTCTCCGTGATGTCTTCCTTTTGGCATAACGATAAGCAAAACCCTCTCCGACCTTTGTGTCGCAGTCTGATGTAGAGCTTGTCCTATTTCTCCTGTTGTGGGGTCACACACAATAAGGACATTTTCACCTCTTCTGATGTCCATACANGTATGAGTTACTTGTTTTGCAGATTCTAATAGATCCTCAATTTGGATTTCTCTATCATCGAGACCATTTTCCAAACTATCTTCCGGTTGCTCTTCATCAACAACTTCAATGATTTCTTTGTCATCTTCAACACCTTCTTTCGCTTTTTTCCGGCGAAAAGGGGAGGCCATGCAAAACCGAGTGAATACCTTGACTTCAATTTGTGCTTTTTTGAACAAACTTTGAAGANTGATTAACAGTCCGAAANAATATGGAAGCCAAAGCAGAATTTATGACGCAGGTCAATGATTTGTACAAATTTCAAGCAATTCAAGGACATCTAGGGTGGGACCAGGAGACAATAATGCCAGCAAAAGGGGCTGAGGCAAGAGGAGAAATCCTTGCTTGGTTGGCAAGTCAAAGACATGAGAAATTGATTGATCCGAACTTTGGTAAAGTAATTGCTGAATTGGAAAACCAAGAAACTGATGAGTTTTTATCAGCTAATGTTAAAGAAATGAGAAGAAAATATGACGAGGCTGTAAAGATTCCAACAGAATTTGTTGCTGAATTTACTAAAGCAAGAAGTGAAGCACTAATCGCTTGGCAACAAGCAAGAAAGGAAAGCGACTTTTCCCTGTTTTCTCCACATCTTGAAAAGTTAATTTTAATGACACGAGAAAAAATTGATTATTTAGGATGCGAAGATACTCCATACGATGTTTTACTTGATGAATATGAAGTTGGAATGAAAGTTAGTGATTATGATCCACTTTTCGCAGAATTAAAAGAGCGATTAGTACCTCTTTTGAGTAAAATTATGCGATCGGGTGTAGAAATCCCAAGACTTCCAGAAAGTTTAGTTTTCACAGAAAAGAAACAAGAAAAATTCTG
This sequence comes from Methanobacteriota archaeon, assembly GCA_002727515.1. The sequence goes on along the minus strand of PBXF01000012.1, from coordinate 15,285 downwards.
TAATGAAGTTTCAAAAGCAATGGGTTTTGATTTTGAGGCAGGTAGAATGGATATCTCAACGCATCCATTTTGTGCAGGCCTATGGCCTGGCGATACAAGATTTACTACCAGGTTTGACGAAAAAGATCCATTCTCTTGTTTGTATGCTGTGATGCACGAATCAGGTCATGGATTATATGAGCAAGGTTTGCCGTCCGAGCAGTCATTTTCGCCAGCGGGTGGTGCGATTTCTCTAGGAGTTCATGAATCACAAAGCAGGTTTTGGGAAAATCAGATTGGCAGGACGGCTTCATTCTGGAAAGTAGTCATGCCTTGGTTCAAAAGAGAATTCCCAGATTGTCCAGATTGGGATAGTGAGACTCTAGACCTAATTGCAAATGAAGTCAAACCTGATTTTATTAGAGTGGAGGCTGATGAAATAACATACAATCTACATATTATGATAAGGTATGAAATTGAAAAGAAGATTTTCAATGAAGATATACCTGTCGACCAAATACCAACACTCTGGAATAATATGATGAAAGATTGGTTTGGAATTGAAGTTCCTAATGATTCGTTAGGTTGTCTTCAAGACATACATTGGTCAATGGGAGCATTCGGTTACTTCCCTACCTACACGCTTGGTAATCTATACGCTGCTCAATTACTTTCAGCGATGGAAAAAGAATTAGGAAATATTGACGAAATCATAGCATCTGGAGATTGGAGTTCAATGCTTACTTGGCTAAGAGAAAAGATTCACTCAAANGGCTCAGTTCTAGAACCATCTGACTTAATTGAATCAGCTACCGGCTCACCACCAAGCCCTGAACCATTCCTAGAATATGTAGAGAAGAAATACTCGAAATTGTACAATCTTTAGATTTCACTCTTCGCTATCAGAATGTTGGGCTTGAAGATTTGAGACCATTTCTTTTAATTCATCAATTGAATCTTTTAGGCCACTAGAATCGACGTTGAATGCTAGACAACCTAGCAGGATTATTATTGCTCCAGATAGCATAACAACCGCAGACATGAACAGGTCTTTCAGTGAAGAATCGGCTTCGTTAGAAATTAATACTCCCCATATCGCTCCAGCAGAAAAAATCAACAAACCTAATACAATTTGTTGATGCCCAGGTCCAAGTTTTTGTTCGAGGCTACTCATGTTTATCCCTTGATTTCTATTTCGGTTACAGTAAAAAACATAGCGCAGATTGATTGGCAAAAGTATTCATTTCATTCCCAAGGCATCATAACCAATGGTTTTCCAACTTCACCNGGTTCAACTAAACATTTGCCTTTAGGACCAGTTTCATCATTTCTTTCAAACACTGGAATTCCATCTACAACAGTTAGTACAGGCCATCCAACCAATTCCTTTCCGATAAATGGGCTCCATCCTACAGTTGTCCATGTGTTTTCATCTTCTACCGTCAAGGATTTGTTCATATCAACTAATACGATATCTCCGTCAAATCCTTCTTCGAGTTTTCCCTTTCCTACCATTTGGTAGCAATCTGCGACATTACTTGACATCCATTCAACAACTTGNTCAATTGTGCACTTTCCTTCAGAAGCATGAGTCAACATAACTGGAAGTGAGGTTTCTACTCCTGGCATTCCGCTTGGCGCTTTAGGAAATCCTTTCTCTTTGGTTTCCATTGTATGTGGGGCATGATCTGTCGCTATACAATTCACAGTTCCATCATGCAATCTTTTCCACAATGTCTCCTTGTCCTTTTGGTATCTTACCGGAGGATTCATTTTTAGTCTGGTTCCTAATACTTCTACATCTCTTTCGTCAAAAGTCAGATGTTGTGGTAATGCTTCAGTAGTGATGTGAGCTTTACCCTCTTCTCCATACAGAGAAGTGATTCCATTTAACCAATCGGCTTCAATTCCAGAGGTAAGGTGCAAAATGTGCAATCTATGACCGCTTGCTTGGGCGTAGTTTACAGCCCTTTTTGTCGCAATCAATGCGGTTTCATCATCTCTCCATTCTGCGTGCGCAGCCATGTCGGTTCTGCCTTGGATCATTTTTTCCCTTTCAATCATCCTTGTTTCATCTTCAGCATGAACTGCAATAAGACCTGCTGTGTTGTCGAAGATTGTTTTGAGAGCACTTGATTCATTTACCAACAGATCACCTGTTGATGAGCCCATGAAAATTTTGATTCCACAAATTCCTGGGATCGCTATCGGTGAACCAGGTGTTCCTACGGCTTTTTGCAACTCCTCCACATTTGATTCTGTGGCACCTATGAAAAACCCATAATTAGTCACACATCGATTTGAAGCGGTCTCTAGTTTNTTGTACATAGATTCGAGAGTGGTTTGACTAGGAACATTGTTCGGCATGTCTAAGAAAGATGTGACGCCACCACTTGCTGCAGCACGGGAACCAGTGTGCAAGTCTTCTTTCTCGGGTTGTCCTGGGTCTCTAAAATGCACCTGTGGATCGATTATCCCTGGAAGCAGATGTAATCCATTGGCATCATAGATGTATTCATCATCTTTGGATTCTAGGTTTCCATCGGTGGAAATCTCAGAAATAATTCCATCGCTAATTCTTAGATCTCCGGTTTGAATTCCATTTGGAAGAACCATTTTTGCTCCCGTAATTAGTATATTTCCTTTCATGTTATCTCCTCCGAGCGCTTTTTGGTCTAAAGGCATTACATACATCGTCATTCATATCAATGTATGGTCCCTCGATTAAATCAACACAATAAGGTACAGCTTTCCATATTTCATCCAGGGTTTCTCTAATCGCCTTTGGCCTTCCTGGTAGGTTGAATATCAATGAATTACCTCTTATTCCACCGACTTGCCTGGAGAGTATCGCAGTTGGAGTGAATTCAAGAGAAATNTCACGCATTCTCTCACCGAAGCCAGGTATTATTCTTTCACAAACAGCTTCAGTTGCTTCAGGAGTAATATCCCTTTTTGCAGGTCCAGTCCCGCCTGTGGTTACAACAACATTACAGCCAAGAACATCGACTAATTCTGTCAAGGCAGCCTCTATCTTCTCTTTAACATCAGGAACTACTCTGTAATGGTGTGACCATTTGGAAGCGATTGCTTCTTGAAAAAATCCTAGAATAGCAGGGCCTCCCTCATCTTCATATTCTCCTGTCGAGGCTCTATCCGAGACAGTGAGGATACCAAATACAGCAGGGTCTCCAACCATTATTTACAACTCACTGATTTCCATACTTTTCTTTGATATCTGCATGGAAGGAATCCAGTAATGTATCTTCGAATAGTTCAGCCTGTCTTCTGATTTTTGTAGAACGCATGTGCAAGAATGCCATTCCAATAAATGCGATAATAGCAATCGGTATTGCAGCTTCGAGTTTGTATTTGTGCATCACGGTTACAATACCTTCTGCTGTGTAAGCCCATGTAAGCGATGCTGCGGCTCCTCCAACAAACGTTGCCCATAATACTCTCATGAATTTCATTCTTGATAAGAGGCCTAACATTGCTCCTACTAGTACTCCTGATGCCATAAATGGAATCCAAACGAATACTATCAATCCCCAGAATCCCCACTTGTTAATCATCTCTCTCTTTTCATTAGCAGTATATTCTACAGTAGACAGAATATCACCAAACAATTTAGTTTGTAATACCCTGCCNCCAAGTCCATCTTGTTTAGCAACCGCTGCAACACGGATATCTTCTGATGAAGAGCCAGAATGTTTCTCTACTCTNCCTGCTCCTGATCTATCTGCTAATGTAGAAACTAAATTTCTACCTTTTACTATTAATTCNTGAACNCCNACTAAGTCCGGNTTCTCTCTTGANATNAANTTTCTNAGATTCTTTTCAATNTCAATATTNGAGTCTTTGAATCTAAAGAAAGCAAATCTCTGATTAGGTTTGTAGGCTACTCTAACGAATATAATCGAATCTTCACTTGTGACAGTAGCCATTTGGAGTATTAATTCTGGATTTGCTCTGAAATATCCTTTTACAGATTCTCTTACATCATCTTCGACCTTAGATAGTAAATGTAAATCTCTAAAGAAGGCAGTATAATCTTGTTCTTCAGATTCTTCTTCATTAACCATGCCACTGCCAACACCAACACCTGTTTCGAAATCAATTGCTTGGTTTTCTCCAATTGATCTCACAGTTAGTTGTACAGGTTTGTAAACTCTGAATAAAGCGAATTCATCCAATATATCCTTTAGAATTTCAGACCTTACATCATTGATGTCTGAAAACGTTCCATCAGTGTTGGAATAAGGAACCATAATATCGATAGATAAATCACGAACTTCTATCTTATACAAGTCCCAATCAATGTTTATCTTCAATCGATTTTCGTTATTTCTGAGGACGTCTACTACCACTTTCTTGATATGTGTTCTAGAGAGCATGTCGTCAGTTTCTTGGTGGTAAAGTTTGTACATAACTGGATATGCCAAGAATAAGGAAATTACAGACAAAGATAGTGATACAAAAGCCATCCACCAAGCAGGAATTCCAGCAGCACCGCCGGTTAGCATTGCAGTCTCTCTACCTCCGCCTAATTCAGCCCCCATTAGGACAAATCCCCAATTTCCTAGATCGGTAACACTCCAACAAGACCTAGGCCCTTGGTCTAGAAGTTGTCCTTCTCTTTTGACATCAGACTCTACAAACGGTAAGAATGCAAGAGCATTATCAGAAGTAGTGATTTCAAAATCAAATGTCTTAGAAATTGTGTTCGTTCCGTTGATTAGCAGAGTATCATTTCTTTCTTCTAAGTCAGTTTCCAGCTCATAAATTTGAACTAAAATCTTAATTTCATATTCACCAGTTGACCATTTTTCAAAGTCCACTCTTGCTTTATTGTTATCAAGAACCTCATCTTGTTCGATGAATTCAGTTGAACCCTTTTCAGTTATTGTCCAATTTACAACAACCATTCCTTCGTCCAAATTCTTTCCTGCTATTTTCAGTTTCTCGATATCATTATCTGGATAAACGTGAATCCAAGGAGTATCTTTCAATTCCTCACATTGGTCTCCACTATCAAGGAAAGTGCCACTCGCCCAGTGGTCGAGACTTGTAGATTCTCCAAATACTCCAGCTGACATGCCGAAAATGAGTAATGCATAGATTGCACCATAGCCAATACCTGCTAGTAGTGTCCAATCTTCGATGGCTGAAGGGAATCTTGTTTTTGAGTCAGTATTCCTTCTTTTCCTGATATTTGCAAGTTCTTTACTTACTTTGTCTACAGGCTTCGCTTCAACTGGTTCATCTGGCGTTGGTTCCAAAATTGAATCATCAACTTCAGACGCCATGAAACCCCTAGTGACAACTAGCAAATGAATGATGTGCTAAAAATACTAATTTAACTTGTAAAATAGGTCAACTAGACCTAATTCATGTAAGAGCAAATGGTGGGTCAGGCCGGACTTGAACCAGCGACCTCCGCATCTTCAGTGCGGCGCTCTCCCAGCTAAGCTACTGACCCGGGAGTATTTGCTCCACTAACCTCTGTATTTCAAGCCTTGCGGCTATCACTCGATGCCGTCAAGAGCAGCAGATTGCATTTCAGATAATTGAGATAGGCCTTTTCTAGCCATGTCAATCAATGCCTGTAATTCATCATATGAGAATGTAGATTCTTCTCCAGTGCCTTGTATTTCAACAAACTTACCATCAGATGTTCCTACCACATTCATGTCTACATCTGCGTTAGAATCCAAATTGTAGTCGAGGTCTAGATATACGTCTTCTCCAATCAGTCCAACAGATATAGCTGACAGATCATTTGGAATGACTCGATTTTCATGCGCAACAGCCTCATCTTCGGTAAGTTTTGGCTTAGTCCAACCATTATCTCTGTCTTCTTTTGTAGGTCTCATTTCAATTGGTAAGCAGTCACCATTTGCAATTAATCTTCTAACCGCTAGTCTAGTTGCTATATTTGCCGCAGTTATCGATGCACATCTTGTCCCACCATCAGCATTCAACACATCACAATCAACAGTCAATGCGACAGGCCCTAAGGCTTCGAGGTCAATTGCTCCTCTAAGAGATCGTGCAACTAATCTTTCAATTTCTTGAGTTCGTCCCTTTGCACCATTTCTTTCTCTTCTGAATCTCGAATCTGTAGAACCAGGTAAAAGTGAATACTCAGCGTGTACCCAGCCTTTTTGGGTATCTTTTGGAAACCATCCAGGCATCCTTGATTCTTTTGTGACACAGCACAAAATGTGAGTATTACCTTGCCTGTATAATATGCTAGCAAGTGCATTTGGAGTAAAATCGATTTCAATGTCGATATTTCTCATTTCGTCGTTATTACGGTCGGTTTCTAACTCAGTCTTGAACTTGGCCATATGCTTCCCATGAAATCCTATTCAAGAACACTTCCATCGAAGCGCATATTGAAGTGATGTGTCTATTTCCCCAAACCATGTCGAGAGTAGCCATTTGTGGAGTCGCACGAACACCCATCGGAAAATTCCGAGGCAGCCTCGCAAATCTAACCGCAGTAGAACTTGGAATAAGGTCTGTAAAAGAGCTACTAAGCCGTTGTAATATCAATCCAGAAAGCGGAGTAATCGATGAAGTGTTATTCGGTCAAGTTTTGCAAGCAGGTGCAGGACAAGCCCCTGCAAGACAGGTAGCATTGGGGGCAGGACTGCCAAATACAATAGCGGCCACAACAATAAACAAAGTCTGCGGCTCTTCACTAAAAGCAGCAATGATTGGTGCAAATAGCATCCGTGCTGGAGAATACAAAGCGATAATTGCAGGAGGCATGGAAAGTATGACAAATGCCCCAAAATTTGAGAAAAGAACAGGTGAAGAAAAAGAGATGGTCTCAACAATGGTTCACGATGGTTTGTGGGATGTCTACAACGATGTACACATGGGGAACACGGGAGAAATTGTTGCAACTGAATGTAATATTTCCAGAGAAAAGATGGATGCATTTGCAGCTAGGTCACAAAATAAAGCGGCTCAGGCAGAGGAAAACGGATGGTTTGATTGGGAGCGTTTTTCAATGCCAGAATTATCTATTGATGAAGGAGTTAGACCAGGTACTACTCCAGAGAAACTTGCTGAACTGAGAGCCGTTTTCCAAGAAGATGGAATGGTCACAGCAGGAAATGCTTCCACTCTCAACGATGGCGCATCTTCAATATTAATCGCAGACGAAGATTTTGCTAATGAGCAGGGTTGGGAAATAATTGCTTTCATAGAAGACTATTGCACGGCAGGAGTCGAGCCTCATAGAGTAATGTATGCACCAGTCCCAGCAATCAAAATGTTGCTAGAGAGATCAAATCTTGATGTTTTGGATATAGACGTTTATGAACACAATGAAGCATTCGCCAGTGCATCTTGCGCAGTAGCCCAAGAAGTAGGAATTCCAGAAGAACGGTTCAACTTACATGGAGGAGCAGTTGCATTAGGACATCCTTTAGGCAGTAGTGGTACAAGATGTTTAATCACAATGTTAGGAGTAATGCGAAGATTGGATGCTAAAAGCGGGATTGTTTCTTTATGCTTAGGCGGCGGTAATGCGGTTGCAATGCGAGTTTCAATGAAATGAAATTCTCAATTGTCATTGCTTGCAGACAAGACATTGGAGAACGATTTCGAGATTGCGACTATAGCAAAAATGATTGCAGCAAATAGAGCAATAGTTGAACCGCTCCCAGAACCTATTTCTGATGAAATTAACAATCCACCAAATACAGATGTAAGTCCAAAAACTTGAGTCCAAATTACACAAGAGCGGAAACTTTTGCCTACAAACTGAGCAGTTGCAGCTGGTGTCACCAACAATGCTGTGACAAGTAAAGTACCAACTACTTGAACCATACTTACAACAACTGCCGCTGTGATTATACTGAACAATAAACCAATCCCCCTTACGGGTAGACCTTGAATTCTAGCAGCAAGGGGATCAATGGCACATGCTAGTAATGGTTTGCGAATCACAGCCAAAAGGGATAGACATATCAGAGAAATATATGCAATCAGATCTAAGCTGTCTTTATCGATCAACAATAAATTTCCAAATAGATAACTGTGGATGTCAGACGTGATTCCTTCTCCACTTACCCTCAATATCACAAGTCCTAATGCTAACATTCCCGTCAAGAATATTGCAATAGATGCATCACCGGTTAGAAGTTCTCTTGACTGTAGTTCATGGATGAGAATTGCAGCAATTGTGCTAAACAATAGTGCATACCATAGTGGAGAAGACGCCCCCAACACAATTCCGACAGCAACACCACCGAAAGAAACGTGAGCGAGACCATCTCCAATTAATGCAAGATTTTGAATTAAAAGAAAAACACCGAGAAATCCAGCAACTATGGTTACCATAATTGATGCCAATAATGCTCTTTGCATCATTTCCATCTCGAAAAATATAGGAAATGTTTCTCCAGGCATAAATGGAGCAATTGCTTCCATACTAGGAGCCACTATATCATGAATAAAAGTGCCAAGACCCATCTATTTTTCCTCCCCTTTTTGTCCGGGTTGCAATAAATCATGGTCATGGACATGTTCGATCCCCCTCAAACCTGCAAGAGTTGAGAAATCGGGGAACTTTTCAGAATGTCCGTCATATCTTATTCCTTCTTCCAAGTATATTATCCTGTGAGCTGTTTGACGCATTGCAGTTAAATCGTGCGACACCATAAGAATAGTCTTCCCTTCTTGATGGCACAATCTATCCAATAACTTCAACAATGAATTTCTTGCATCTCTATCTATCCCAACAAGTGGCTCATCCAACATTATGAATTCTGCGTTTGATGCCAACGCTCTAGCAATTACAGCACGCTGTCTTTGACCTCCCGAAAGACGACCCACATCAGTATTTTGTTCTCCTTCTAAGCCAACCATTTTGATAGCATTGTCGATATCATCAGACCTATCTCGAATGTGCAAAGAAAACAGATTAGTTGCGTTAATCACCCCAAGGCTAACTAACTCACGCACAGTAATTTTGATTTCTTTAGGTAAGTTTGATGCTGCTTGAGATACCCATCCTATTTTCCCATTTAATTTTCTTGACATTGGTTGGTTTCCATAGATTTTGATATTACCTTTTTGAGCATTCAAAACTCCTAGAACAGATAACATAAGTGTAGATTTACCACTGCCATTTGGCCCCACTAGTGCAACGAATTCACCTTTGTTTATTTTGAAATCAATATCCTTCAAAATGACTTTGCCAGATCTCAAAACCGTAAGATTTTCAACTTCCAGCGCAGGTATTCCTAGGGTAATCTCTACAGCGTCCATCAATTGTCACGTCCGCTAGAGAATACACCCGTGTATCAACACTAAGCAGTTATTCAATCTAAACTTTCCTAGCCTTCACAAATTCTACAAATAGATATCCTATGGCAAGCGTGAAAGCAAATGCTACTATTGCAATTGGTATTATGTCGACTGTGTGCATACATTAGCTCCTCCTATCTTTGTGATTAGCTTAGAATAAATTTTAGCAACTTAATCCAGATTTTAGATTCTCCAAATTCTTGTACATCAGTGATATGTAATCCTGNCTGCTGTCACTTGGAGCCATTTCCATTGTGTANAGATATTCTATGCTAACACCAGTTTCATCAACTATGCTTTGCACTGAACTTNNAGANGTGTATTCTTCAATGAATAGAACNTCAATNTTCTCTTCCTTGATATGNTCAACTACTTTGACAATATCNTCAGGAGAAGGTTCTCCTTCAGGGTCTAATCCGTGTACTGTCAAGAACTTCATGTCATATCTTANTGCCATGTAAGAATACGCNTTGTGATTAGCGACNACTAACTTGTCAGGACAGACATCGTCTGCAAGTGNNGCNCTGTATTCAGCGTCTAANTCATCTAATTCATCCATGAANTTCTCTGCGTTAGCAGTGAAGTCGCTTTNACCGTCTGGGAATGCCTTAATCATGTAACCAAGAACAACCTCCACTTGAGTCTTGTAAGCAACAGGGTCTAACCAACTGTGTGGGTCGTATGCCATACCATCTTCTTCGTCACTGTGATCGTCGTGGTCATCATGATCGTCGTGTCCTTCATGGTCATCATGGTCATCGTGTCCTTCATCGTCATCGTGGTGGCCGTGGTCATGAGCGCCTGCACCTTCTTGCGCAATTGGCTCTATATCGACTCCTTGAGAGTCTTTCAAGTAGTGTTGGTCTCGCTCAAATTCAGTAGGAACGTGTTGTGCATACATTGCCATTCCAGCGAAACCTGAGGTTTCCATGGTGAATGTTGAATCATCGCCAGTTCCTACATGTAACTCGAAACATGAACCATCATTAGCAATTGATGACATGGATTCTCCATCTTCAACAACTGTACAATCTCCTTCAATTAGTCTCTCAGCAACTTCTTCAAGGCTGTGCATTGTTTCTTCAGTTGGAGAATCGGTTGGGATTAGCACTAAACGCATTGATGGATCTGCATAGTCTCCACCAACTTTCTGCATTGACCATGTATGAGTTTCATCATCCATCTGGAATACTCCAGCCCACTCGAATGCTTCTTCACCATGTCCGTGGTCATCATGATCGTNATGGTCATCGTGACCTTCTGTCATCATCAAGAAGATTTCTAACTCGTGTGAATGGACGAANCCGTATTCACCTTCAGCATCGATGTGTATCATGGCGTATCCTAGGATATCTTCATTGTGTTCTCTCTCATGTTCTTCATGTCCCATGTCGAATTCCATAAGCTGAGGAATAAAACCTTCAAGTTCTGTTGAATTCAGCAATCCATTGGAATCAGCATCTGATTCGTTGAACATACTCGAAAGCGTATCTTGGTCTTCTAGGTCTTCCTCGTCTTCGTACCAGGAGTCCCAGAATTCTTGCCATGATAGGCTGCTGTCATTGTTTGCATCGAACATTTCCAATACAACTGCAGGAGTTATTTCTTCATCATGGTGATCNTNATCATGGTGGTCGTCATCATGTCNGTCGTCGTCATGGTGGTCGTCATCATGTCCGTCGTCATCATGTCCGTCTTCGTCACGATGGTCGTCATCGTGGTCATCGTCATGATGGTCGTCGTCGTGGTCATCGTCATGATCATCATGGTCGTCACCATGGTCATCATGGTCGTCACCATGGTCACCATGGTCATGATGGTGGTGTGCGTGAGCTCCCAACATCTTCAAAACTGCAAAACTAAAATCTTCATCATGGTGTTCGCTTTCAAATTCAATGAAATATTCTCCTTCTTCTAAGTGGAATATACTAATCATTGTCTCTTCAGGACAATCTTCTGGATCAGAGATGGTTTCTTCAGCCATTGTGTGGTCATGTCCTTCGTGGCCATGCTCGTCGTGGTCGCCATGACCCTCATGCCCGTCTTCGTCGTGATGTCCATCATCGTGACCGTCTTCATCATGGTGTTCGTCATCATGGCCGTCTTCGTCGTGACCATCTTCATCATGGTGTTCATCGTCATGATCTTCATCATGCTCTGCTGCTACTAAGTTGTGTGCAACATATTCAGCATGGATTTCAGATACATTCCTATCCAATGATAATTCTAAAGTNTCGAATGGGCCGTTTGTGATCGTCTTACATAGGTCAGAGANTAGTATCGATTCGAAGTCAAGGTCAACTTCTCCGGACGGTAGAGCGTGTGTCATTCCGACCATTGGAGCGTCGCTGCCCATTGAATCAAGGGTTTCGTCAACCCATGGCTCTAGTCCGAGACCGTGGTAAAGGAATAAGTCAGCATCAGCTAACCTAGATATGTCTTTTACGCTTGGTTCGTAATCGTGAACTGGAATATTGTCCAAACTCATCATTTCAACATTTACGGAGCTTCCTCCAATCGCTTTTGCGATTTCTCCTACGTGATAAGTCGAGACCATTACAGTCCATTCGTCATCCGTTTCATCATCTCCTAAACATCCAGCAAGACTGGAAGTAATCAGTACAAAACTTACAAGCAAGGCCTTATGCCAATTGGTGTGCATACCGTCNTCCATTGATATTAACTATTTAATATATGTTAATAAATAGCATTTTCAAAATTATTATTACCGATTACATAATCGGAGATATATGAGCAAAATCATATCCTTCAGTTCTGATGATAAGTTCTGTGATGGCTTAGATGAGATGATTGAGAAATCAGGATATCAAAATAGAAGTAGATTTCTAAGAGACGCTGCCTTACACTTTGCTGAAGTTAATCAGCGAGGCGATCTTTCTAACATGGATGGTAATGAAATATTAGAAGGGCATTTGATAATATACTATCAACATGGTATAGAAAGTAAATTGCTCCACATTAGGCATTCAAATCAATTGGATGTTGCCACATACAATCACAGTTGTTTGAAGCACAGTCATACTTGTGTCGATTCAATCCAAGCTATCGGAAAGGCAAAATCATTTAGAGACGTTATTGCAGAATTAAAAGACACACCTTCAGTGGATAAAGTGGTATTTGTGAGCGCTCCAATGAGAGAAGAGGGATGTTGTTAATCAGTCAAACATCCTTCCAATTACCTGTCGTTATTAATTCGAAATCCTTTGTTGAATTTGCGTAATGGTAAACATATGACCAGTAATCACCTTTCTCGGTTCGTACTTTCTGGATTACTCTATTGAATAATGGGTCAGAAATTTCTGCACCTTCAATTCTATCCAATTCTTTAACCAAATCAAATGGCTGTTTAGATTCATACAACTCTCCTTGAACTATCCCTTTACCTGTCACTATTCCTGGATAAGTTCCAATTTTATACATGTCTGCACTTATTTCTCCAACAGTAAAAAATTTGCTACTTTGCATTGCATATTGCCTGGTTTGATTTTTCATTAATGTCCCATAAACAAAAAAGAAGTTTATTCCAAAATTAGTATTATTTGCGAGTGCACAATCTAAACAGGTTAATGGTAAACCCAATCTTATCAATCCGTCACGGATTAATGTTTCATATTCTTTTGAGGGCTGATAATAATCCAAACTATCAGAATAGTGTATGTATGTGTAGCATTCAAACCCTTCACCATTTTCTGTAAATGCAGTTACTTTGATCCTCTTGTAACAGTGGGGTAGTTTTACTCCTTCTTTTTGGTCTAACGATTTTAGGGTATCTTTGTCAATTTCAAATAAAGCCCCTGGAGTTGCGGCTTTTCCGGAACCTACAGCACGCAGATTTGCGGCTCCTCCTTCACGTGAATTTGAATAATAATCGAAAACGAGATGATAGCCATCTATCCAAGCAGGTCCTATTTCCTTGAGGCCATCAGGGTTTTTACCTCGTTTTTTGCACCATTTAGACCAGTCATCAAAATCTAAATTTGAACCGTAGCCGAAATAATACATTATTTCTTCATTAGAATTTTCAGTCATAATGAGTAATTTGCCTCGACCCTAATAAATGTGTCAATTTCTTTTTCTCTTCAATACAAACAGAAGCATGATGAGTAGTACAATTCCTACTCCTCCTCCTCCATAAATTAGCGTTGTATTTCCTATGGAACTTGATATTAGCCCAGAATCTTCCGAGGAGGTTTGGTTCTCATAAAATACAATATTTTGAGTAACTGTCATACTTACGCAGTTACCAGCCATACAACTAAATTCACTCTCTGCGGTTACTTTGAGCTTCATTTCATAATAGTGTCTGCCATCTGAATCTGTGGCCCACATGCTTCCGTCAGCTGGCGCCGTTACCTTAACGTTGAATCTTGCAGGGGGAGCATATGATTCTGCTTGGATTTTGGCCATCGGCATTGATATTTTCATGTCCTGCGCATCGTCATATTCAACATTAAAATTGAACATATCATATCCATTTCCAAGATTATATAATCTGTAGTCAAGCATAACTTCCTCGCCAGTAAAAATTTCAACATCAGGTTCAACCACTTCTAGGTTCAATTGTGCAAATTGTTTGATATTAACCAGATTCTGAACGGTTGACTCGGCATTATTTGGCGGAGGCACCCCGCTAATTTCAAGCACTCTAGCAGTAATTTGTATGCTATAGGATGATGTATACATCATAGAATCTGCTCTAACAGTGACCTGAAAGTCAGATTCTCCTCCTGCAGCGACTGTTATGGATCCAGGAGCGGCAGATGCAAGCGGCCCAGACGTAACAGTGATCTCAATTTTTTCAGTGTGAACTGTGGGATTGCTTACTGTACATTCTGTGTATCCTGTTAGTGATGCTCCAGGATATACGTCAACATCTATTGCGCCACTCGAATAGGGGGGAGTGCATGTGAGATCTACTGCAGCAGCAGCAGATTGAGCAGTAGCGTTTGTGGTAAGAGGTGGAGCCACAAACACAAGCAAAAATGCTACTAGTAATGTTGTTGCCCTCATGTATCCCCGTTAGCAAACCTCTACTTCATTATAATCCCTATTTGGTCAAATTCCAAAATTATGATTTCTGGTGTAGAGATGATTGTGAACATCAGAGAAATTTTAGAATCATTCATTTTGTTCAACTTTTTTGAAATTAATTAATCCTCTATCCTCAATAATTTCACAATTCCCTGGTAAAATTGGTAATATATCATCAACAGACAATCCTGTAGATTTGTATATTTTGTTAGCAATTTGTTCTTTCTTATCTCTTCCCGGAGAGACTACTATGTATCTATTGCAAATGTCAGAGATGTGATTAATCGTTGAAGCCATTAATAGAGGAATTCCGTTTATTGCAACAAGGCCAATTCCAAGTTTCAAATCAATATCTTTGAACCATGTTCTCTGTCCACGAATTACGAATGCACCTTTACCAACGAATTCTCCAGATTCAGCAGATTTGGAAACTTGTCCGGGTTTAACCCAGTATACTGTGCCGTGAGCACCTCCTGAATTCCAAGCACGAGACCATGCTAGTGCCATAGTTGCAGCTTGCTCGGTAATGTCTTCATCTAAATTCGCCTCAATTTTGTCAATAAGGCGGAATGCCGGAATGTCGTCACCAATGTGTGGAGGTGGATTTTCATCAACAGCAAATCCCTGATTATTCCTGAGCGAACACGAAGGCGCTCCATGTAAATCTGCGTGGAGGT
Organism: Methanobacteriota archaeon; assembly: GCA_002727515.1. The sequence goes on along the minus strand of PBXF01000012.1, from coordinate 247 downwards.
ATCTATCTCCTAATGACAGATGCTTTTTGACGATTGAATCGTTTCCTTTTGCATCTCTACCGCCAATCATAAGATGGCCACTAGGCATCATAGTCCATTTGTGATTTTCAAACCACAATCTCTTTGCCCGTCTAACCTTAGCAACTTGACCACTAGCCTCTCTTTTTGCTTCTTTTTTACGAGCTCTTTGAAGTTGAATTTTGGTATCTTCAAGGGCTTGAATCGCTCCCGCGGATTTGTCTTTTTG
>PBXF01000011.1 GCA_002727515.1 Methanobacteriota archaeon | reverse complement strand
TGAAGAAAAACGGATGAAAAATTTTATTCTGTAGCCATAGATGTAAATTCAATGTCGGATTCTAGAGAAGGAAGTGGAGTGCTGACCGCCATCGGGTGTTTGATAATTATCGTAAGTTCCTACATCTATGTCAAAAGTATTAGTACTACAGGCTGGTTCGTCCCAACCACAACTGAAAAGGCTGACACCATGTGTATTTCTTCCTACTTAGTTGGGTTTAGTTTTTATTTTTTGGACATATTTCTTGACCGAAAATACAGAAAATCTGTTGAAGTTATAAACGAGGAAAGCGAGTCTAAAAAGAAGTAGATTTTACTATTCTTTATTTCTATGAAATCGCAAGGTTTCATCCGTTGTATTTAGTCCAAATTCCACCTGATGCAGGCCGAGTAAACCATATCTCAGAACCCACAGGGTGTTCCACCCATTCGTAGCCTTCTTTGACTACTCCGACTGCGTGATGGTCTGGTTTGTCACTCGAAAATTCAGAGACCATTGTGTCAAACATCGCATCCTCTTCATCCATATCTAACACCTTAATTCCTGTTCCACCTGGCCTTGAAAGAATTGCCAATAGCATACCAATTGTCATTGTTGCAAGAGAAGTAATCTGGATATTCTTATACAAATTGCAGTTGCCATTGTCGTTCATGATACATTCTAATCGAAGATCCCCAGAGAAGGAAAAGAAGGGATTGAAAGTACAATCAAGAAAAGACCTAAAGAGAATCGTAAGTCTCGCATGCTTTGCAATATAATCTCTCATTATTGACTCTAACTGTGAGATAATAATCGACCTTCAATGAGTCTTCTAAAACATCTCAAGGTATTATGAAAGACTAGAATTGATTCTCAAAACGCTGTATCTTGCAGATTATTTTCTTAGCTGTTATTTTATGAAAAAAGAACTAAATGCAAGAAACTATTCTTAGAAACTGAACACATGCCTCACCCTTTCTCTGATCAGCCAGAGGGAAAATCCAACCCTTCTGTGCAATATCTGACTCCCACAGAAAAAAAGATCTACAAAAATCACGATTTTCAACGTGGTATAAGTCGAGTATTTGTCTTCGGTGCGATAATTGGCGTCTACCAATTTTTCAACGAATATGAAAACTTCTGTTGGAATATAGGCATAGGTAGCCCATGTGAGTATCCAGAAGAATATTACTATCCAGGTCGGCTGCTTCTTGTCCTAGCAATATCCTCTATCGCATACAGTATTTTCCAGTTTACACGACGTGAATGGAGATATGCTACCGGTCTGCTTGTAGGCTTAGTACTCTCTTTTGTTTTGTTTATAATTTCAACTGTAGCTGTATTTTTCATGAAATAAACAATTTCTAAGCATCGTTAAGTAAGGGATTCTAATATTTACAAACGAGGATATGTCGAATTCCCCTGGTGATGAAAAATCAGAAGAAGAAAATAAGAGTATATTATTCAAGAAAAATCTCACAATATTAGAAATCATATCTATCCCAACAATTCTATTTTCCTTGCTCCTATTTTTCCAAATCGGACCTTCTGGATTTGGTAAAAGTGGCGGTGGCGGATTTGGCATGCAGATGATGCTTTTTTTAGGTCAATGGGGATTAATTGTTGGAGTTGTAATATTAGTGTTATCTAAATTTCTCAGAAGGAAAAATAATTGATTTGGGACCCAGATTTTGATATAATCCATGATAATAAAGGTGTAAAAATTAATAATTACGCTACCTTTATTTATTATTCCCATGTAGACAAATCATGCCTTGCGAGTGTTGTAATTGTAATCCATGTGGCTCAAACTGCTCATGTGATGGATGTTGCTAATCATAAACAAAAACCCCATTATTTGGAAATTTGTTTAAATAAATCAGGATAATTCATTCCAGTAGTCTTCGATGGCTTGCGTATCTTTTGCCCCAGTCAAACTATTTTCTATCATCCCATCACTGTTTACAAAGAGGATTCTAGGACTTCATCGTTACCAGAACTTGCTCATCAAGTTTCTCACCTAATGACAATTGTTGTCTCACGTAAGCAGTTACTTCCTTAGATGACTGCTTTGCTTCTTTTGATTTTTTAGATAGAGTTCTCAAAGGCATGGCGAGCCTAACATTGCCTTCGAGAAGGTGCTTGTTTTCATCTAAAAAATTCCAATACATATCCGAAATAGGACAAGATTTCTTGAAATGCAGGGAACAATCTCCACAATAATCACCCATTTTCTTGATGTAAGGAGTGCCACTAACATAGGGTTTTGTTGTCATTAAACCGCCCACTGCGTAAGTTCCCATCGCTAGTACATTAGGCTCAACAACCCAATCATATGCATCTGTAAACATAGCCCAAAACCAATCTGTCAATTCTCTTGGATTTACCTGTAGCAGATTACCGATGTTAGCAAGTACCATCAAACGAGGTATATGATGCGTATAACCTGTGTTTACTACGTCTGATACTGCTGTATCTAGACACAACATGCCTGATTCTGAACCCCAATAAACGGGTGGTAGCGGGTATTGGTTTGAAAGAAAATTAGGTGACTTTCTACTATCTGGCCAGTCACCTTCCCAGCCTGCTCCTGGTCGTGCTACCGAATCTTTTTCTGGATTATCCTCAAAACCATTAGTTATATCATGGACATGCTTTACAAATTCTCTCCAACCAAGAATTTGGCGAATAAAACCTTCTTTCGAATTTAGTGGTATATCAAGCATTTCTGCATCTTTTACAACATCCATTGGTAGCAATCTCGAAAGATTCAACATTGAGGAAATAGTTGTGTGAAACAAGGTTTTGTGTTGCAAGGTCATGGCATCTTCGTACGGACCAAAATAGGTCATTACATTCATTTTAGCCCAATTCCACAAGCTCTTTGCTTGTGCAAATGATGAAGGAAGATTTTCAGGATCGATTTTCCCTGGGTGATTTGAAAAATCATTTTCTATCATCTCAATTACTTCGTTTGTTATGTCATCGCAATCGAATCGAATCACCTCTGGTAGGCTTACTGCGTTATCCCATGGTAGTCTATTCTCGTAATCTAAAGACCATTTTCCACCTACCGGTTTTCCTTCATCAATCATTACGTCATACTTCTTTCTAACCAATCGATAAAAAGGATCCATCTTCCATGTCTTTTTGTTTCCTTGAGACAAAATGAAATCTTCTTTCGTTGTAATCCAACCTTTATGGGAGAGAATTTGTATGTTATCTACCATTGAGATTTGTTCTCTCATAACTAATTCTGCTGATTCTGTGGTGGTTAGGGTGTAGCCTCTAGATGCAAAATCATCAAGAATTTCAGAATACGGCCTTTCATCAAAAACGTACTTGATAGGATATCCTTGTTCCTGCATTTCAATAGCGAAATGTCGCTGGTTTGAGAGAAGGAGAGCCAACTTTTGTTTGTGGTATGGGAGACGTCTTGCTTTCCATTTGGTCTCTATGAATAATAGTCCTGTGTTGGATTCTGCCACATCATCTGGCAAAAGTGCGTGATTTAGTTGGTCATAGGCCACAAAATGCCACTTTGTGATGTCATCACTGACATCTTTAATCGAGTCGGTGAACACACCCATGATTTGCCATCTGCGTTTAGCATATCAAGACTTGTAAATGGCTGTATACCTGGAAGGATTTACAATCTTTGACGAAAATCGAATGAGTTAATGAGAGATACACGAGTAATGAGAATAAACAGGCCTAATGTTTGGTCAATTAGCAGAAGACAACTATTGCATCAATGCCCAAGGGCATGGATATTGAAGTATGGTTTTCGAAAGAAAAACAGAACCTTCAACAGAAGTTTGCAAAACATTTCGGATTGGTCATCACCCTGGAGAATGATGCAAAGGTCAGTCAGAATGATTGTATTTCAGAGATTAGAATCTCACAGAAATAAAATATCTTGGAATGATTCTGAGATTGCTTCCAAAATAAGGATGGCAATAATGGGCAGGCGTTTTAGACAGAATAAAACATTAAACCTAATAGAGAAACGAATAAGAAAGAGTTCAAAATTAAAATTTAGAGTTCCTAGCTCTGAAATTGACAGATTGGTTGAAATTTCTTGTCTGCGATACCATTCATTTATGAAAAATCCAATCATTCAGAATATACTGAATGATAATATCACCGAATGGTATACCTTTTCTAGATTAGATACCACGAATTATCGGAGTAATATTTTGCATATAACTCCAGATATTATTTGGAAAGAAGGTAGCACATGGAATCTTCTACGATTTAGTGTGCAATCATCTCAAAGTGAAGTCTCCGAGGAAAATATGTCTATGCTGCACTGGGCAATTAGACGAACTGGCTTACCATCTGATCCTAATCGATTTATTATTCATGAGTTAAACTGGTTTAGAGGCAAATGGCAATGGTGCAAGAAAAAAGGTAGTGAAACCATGAAAAAAGATTCACTTAATCTGATAAATATGGATATTAGAGCCATGAAAAATCTTCACGATAAGTTGGGACCTGCTTGCGATTTATCTCAAATTCCACTTGCTTCAAATGAAAAATTCTGCAAGACATGCGGCCATAGAGATACTTGTCCTGGCGGAGATGACTTGACAAGGGCAAAACTGGAGCAAGCATCTTTGGAAATGCTAAAATCTTCTACAAAACTTTAGGATCAAACTTCTAGAGACTTGAAACCAAGTCTTGGAGGACACCCATTGGATTAACCGCTTTTGTAACACCGCTTGCTAATAGCACACCTTCTGCACCAAGTGATATCGCGGTTGCGACGTCTTTTCCATTCTTGACACCAGCACCGCAGAGTACCCTAACATTGGAATTTACTTCCTTTACAGCTGCAACTGTATCACTTACGATAGCAGGGTCTGCTGTTGTTACAGATATGTCTCCACCGATTAATTCAGGTGGCTCAACAGCGATGAATGTTGGCCCCAGTTCAGCGAGTGCTCTCGCTTCTTCAACATCAGCAGCACAAGCACAGATAGGGAATCCTTCTGGAAGCATTTCCATTAATTTAGCAACATGGTCTATTGAGACCTTGTGTTCAGCGTGGTTAATGATTGTACCAACAGCACCTCTTTCGATTGCTGCATCTGGTTCTAACCATCCTGTATGAGACCCTTTTCCAACTGGATCTAGGTGCTGACTCCAAACTTCTAAACCTTCTATAGAAGATACTGCTGAAAGGTCAAAGGCACTTACAACTGCAACCATTCTTGCGTTTGTATTTACTTCGGCCATCATCTGTCCGAGAGATTCTGCTTGCGAGCCATATGCAGTAGCATATGTCTTGAAATTAACAACAATCAAAGCCTCAGTCATACTATTTCACACCTATATTGCCGGATTTGGTACTAATCTATAATCCCATTCGTTTGAGAATACTCTGATTCCACGTTTACTCCGTGACCAACGATTACTGAATCTAAATTGCAATTTTCTCCGATTGTTACATTTTGACCAATCAAGCAATTTGTTATATTCGATCCTTGACCAATTATCGAATTTTTCAATACCGTAGATTCCTTCACCAGTCCATCTATTTTACAATTCGATTCTATCATAGAATTAAATGCAGACGAAATCTCTGACTGATGCCAAGATCCATTTACGACTGAACCTGTTTTGTATCTTTTTTCTGCTATACAGCATTTTATTGCTTGATGCCAAGAAATTGGCGTACCCGCATCGATGAAGTAGCCCTGGAATGGAAAACCTGTAAGTTCTCCACGCTCAGCCATCTGTGGGAAAATATCTCTTTCTAGACTGTGTTTTCCATTTGGCATTATGTCAAATACTGAATCTTCCAAAATATAAGAACCAGCATTGATTAGATTAGAAAATACTTCTTCTGGCTTTGGCTTTTCTTTGAATTTAGTAATGAAGTTGTTCGCATCTAATCCAACAATACCAAACCTGGTAGGGTCTTCGACTTCCCATAACCCTAGAGTTCCAGATGCTTTCGATCTTTCATGTTGCTCTAGCATGTTTGTAAAATCAAGTGATGAAACTATATCTCCATTAAAACAAGCAAATCTTCCAGAAACTACGTCTCTGCAATTTCCCAAAGCACCTCCTGTTCCCAGGGGTTCGGTTTCAGGAACAATGCGTACGTCAAAATCAACATCTGCCTTATCGAAAAATTCCTTTATCATGTCGACTTTATATCCGCCTGCTACAACTACTTCATCAACCAAATTTTCAGGAACACACTCGATTACTCTCTCAAGAAGTGTTGAATCCAACATTGGTAAGAGTGGCTTTGGGATTTGATTTGTCCAAGGTCGCAATCGAGAGCCAATTCCTCCTGCTAATACGACGACCTGCATGGACAAGCCGACTCAAACATCTCTATTGAACGCATCGTGTGAAGATTCGAATCCAATCGGATTATTCAAAGGCGTCTTTTCTGTGGGAGTGCTGGCGAGAGTTGTGAATATACACGAATACCAAGGTAAATCTCTATTGAAATCAGCAGGTGTACCAGTTCTTGAAGGCGTACACTGTACTACTGTTGAAGATGCTTTAAGCGCTTATGACAACCTAGGTTCAAAGGTTGTAGCTGTAAAAAGCCAAATCCATGCAGGTGGAAGAGGAAAAGGTACAGTTTACCACCCAGAAACCAAAGAGATGATTATGGAAGGCGGCGTAAAAATTGCATTTTCAAAAGAAGAGGTAGAAACCTATGCAAAGAATATTTTAGGAAATTTACTCGTCACAATCCAAACAGGTGACGAGGGAAAAATTGTAAACAACCTTTACATCGAATCTGGCTGTAATATCTCCCATGAATATTACCTCGCTTTATTGGTAGACAGAGACAACAAATCTGTTATGATTATGGCTTCGACTGAAGGTGGAATGGATATTGAAGATGTTGCTCACAACACACCAGAAAAAATCCACAAGGTTTCTGTTGACCCAAATGCAGGACTATTAGGGTTCCAGAAAAGAAATCTTGGTAGCGCTTTGGGATTAAGTGGTGCTGCTTTGAAATCATTTTTTGGAATGATTACAAAAATGTATGACATGTTCGTATCACAAGATTGTGCAATGGTTGAAATTAACCCTCTAGTGAAAACTGAAGATGATGAAATTATAGCATTAGATGCGAAGGTGAGTTTCGATGAAAATGCCGAATTTAGGCACAGAGATTGGAACGATCTTAGGGACTTGTCGGAAGAAGAGGAAGTAGAAATCAGAGCAAAAGAAACTGGTCTTTCCTATGTCAAATTAGACGGTAATATCGGTTGCTTGGTAAACGGAGCAGGTTTAGCAATGGCAACAATGGATGTAATCAAATTGTACGGTGGAGAACCTGCAAACTTCCTCGACGTTGGCGGGGGAGCAGATGAAGAACAAGTAAAAACTGCGTTCTCAATAATATTAGAAGACCCAAATGTCAAAGGAATTCTAGTCAACATTTTTGGCGGAATTATGCGTTGTGACATCATCGCACGAGGAGTGATAAGTGCTACTCAGTCATTGGGATTGGATGTCCCGCTAGTGGTTAGACTAGCTGGAACAAACGTGGATGAAGGAAAAGCGATCCTTGGAGAATCTGACCTCAACATTCATCCTGCTGATGATTTAGCAGATGGTGCAAAGAAAATTGTAGAATTAATTGGAGGTGGAAACTGATGTCAATCTGGATAGAAGAGGATGCAAAAGTACTGGTACAAGGAATTACAGGTAAACAAGGAATGTTCCATGCAAGTAAAATGATTGAGTACGGAACAGATTTGGTTGGAGGAGTTACTCCTGGAAAAGGAGGACAAGAAGTCCTAGGTGTCCCCGTATTCGATAGCATGGTAGATGCGGTCAAATCTACAGACGCTGATGCAACTGTAATTTATGTCCCTCCACCATTCGCAGGGGAGGCTATAATGGAGGCCGCTGACGCTTTTGAATCGGTAAAGGGTACCGGAGTTGTTGTTTGTATTACAGAAGGAATACCTACTCTAGATATGGTAAAAGCCGCAGCTTACGTAAACAACAGAACTAACGTACGACTAATCGGTCCAAATTGCCCAGGAATAATTACTCCTGGCGAGAAAGGTGGTGCAAAACTAGGCATTATGCCAGGTCACATTCATGCAAAGGGCAGAATCGGAATTGTTTCAAAATCAGGAACACTAACCTACGAAGCGGTAGCTCAAACAATGTCAATTGGTGAAGGCCAATCAACTTGCATAGGAATCGGGGGAGACCCTGTAAATGGGACTGGGTTCATCGAATGCCTAGAAGCCTTTGAGAACGATCCACAAACTGAAGCAATTGTAATGATTGGAGAAATCGGAGGAAACGCTGAACAAGATGCAGCCGCTTGGGCAAAAGAAAACTGTTCAAAACCAATCGTTGGATTCGTGGCTGGTGCTACAGCACCTCCTGGAAAAAGGATGGGGCATGCAGGAGCGATAATCTCTGGAGGAAAAGGAACTGCTGATGAGAAATTTGCTGCTTTTGAGGCTGCGGGAATCGCTTGTGCTAGAGACCCTAGTGAATTAGGACAGGTATTACTTCAGAGCCTGAAGGATGCTGGATTAAGATAATCAAACTGGAGGGCCTCTTTTTGGACCTTTTGGTGGACCGCCTTTAGGGCCACCGCCAGGAGGGCCTTTCTTTGGACCAGGAGGGCCTCTGCTCGGAGGGCCGCCTTTCTTAGGACCTGGAGGGCCTCTACTTGGTGGACCGCCAGATGGACCACCGCTTGGAGGACCACCTTTCTTAGGGCCTGGGGGGCCTCTACTTGGTGGACCGCCAGATGGACTGCCTCCTCTAGGGCCTGGAGGAGTTCTACTTGGCGGACCACCGCCACGTGGACCTGGAGGACCTCCTCCTCTAGATGGACCTGGAGGGTTTCTACTAGGGGGGCCGCCTCCACGTGGACCTGGAGGGCCACCTCCACGAGATGGGCCTGAGGGGCTTCTACTAGGTGGACCGCCGCCACGAGGGCCAGGTGGCGCTCCTCTAGGAGATGAGCTGATTGGCTCCTCGTCTTCTTCTTCAAATATAGCGCCACAGTGAGGACATTCATTGTCTGATTCTTTTACCAAACCATCACATTCTTCACACGCAAACATTTCTTCTTCTGGTTCGGCTTCTGCTTCTACAGTTGCTCCGGATATACTTTCTACTGCACCATCTTTTGAACGTGAAAGATCTATTTTGACTGAAACATCTAATCCTTTGAGTGCAATTTCTGTAGAGATTGCGTGCTCGAAGGCTGAACTCAAATCTTCGGGTGTATCCAGTACTCTACCATCATCGACATACACAATACTGACTGTCAATACACCATCTGCAACACTAATTTGTGGCGTTTCAACAGCGACACCTCTCTTTCTTGCAACTCTTCTTACTGCAACTTCTGACATTCTTCGGAATAATGCATCGTTTGCTTGATCATCCTTTCCAGAACCTATTGCATTTGCTAAAAATTCAGCGGCTGATGATTCATTTCCGCTTCCTTTGAGATGAGAAGGTAAATCGCTACCAATAGATGATAGCACATTTGCTGCTGACTCTTGATTCATCTGTAGCCATTGGCTTCGTCGTTCATTTTTGACTGCTCTTTCAGTTTCAGCAAGGTGGTTAACCATAGCATCTGTAGGAGAGCGAGTAGGATTGTTTGATATCGCCATTCCACCAACGTTACCTGTTTCATTGGCTAGTGGGTTTGGACCAAGACCACTAGCAAGGGAAGGCCCCTTCGACGCTGGTGGCATATCACCTCGACTGCCACCAATATTTGGTTGATTACCGAGTGGAGTTACCATTCCAGGTGGTGGCAAATTGTTTGGATTCATTCCAACAGGAGGGAGGCCTCCTTGTTGCATTCCTGGTGGAGGAAGATTGTTTCCTGTCATGTTTGGGACGACTTGACCCATTAAATCTGGCATCATTCCTGGCGGCATACCTTGATTTGGCATACCTCCAATGTTTTGATTCATTACTGCTTCGCCAGAGACAACACCGAAATTTCGGCCTCCGCCGACCTCTTGCCCACCAAGTCCTGTAGCCCCGACACTTGGCAAGCCGCCAGCTCTGCTCATTTCTTGGCGAGCCCCACATTCGGGACAAAATATGCTATCCGGTGGTATCTCTTCGTTACAAGAGCCGCATTGCATAGTATCCCCTCGTAAACCCGTCATGCTGGCTCAAATAAAGTCTTGTGTACAAATTGATTACAAAAATACCAATACAGAATGCAAAAAATCAACCTATGTTCATTCAAAATTAAAACAAACAACCCTATTGAATCAAGAACAATAAATTTGTCCGTATAGATAGAGGGGAATAAATGGGGGTTCTGAAAAATACCAAGATTGATTCGCTTTTAGAGCGTACATCTAGGTCATTCTATCCCACTTTGAAATATTTACCAAACAAAACCCGCAGCCAAATCGGACTACTCTATCTCCTTGCTAGAGTTGCAGATACAATTGCAGATTCTAAAAGTGGAGAAACTCAAGTTCTTCTTGATTTATTGAAAAATTACAATGATGTGGCTCAGGGTAAAACATCAGAATTACCTGATTTTTCGGCAATTGCCAAAATTCAATCAAATGAGAGTGAAAAGGACTTATTGAACAATGTTGACGATGTTGTTGAAGGATTGAAAGACTTCGATAATGAAGATATTAAATTGATATTGGAATGTCTTGACATCATAGTTGGTGGACAAATTCTCGATCTTGAAAGATTTGGACCCGCAATGGAAGGAGGAATGATTTCTAGTTTGAAATCAGAAATTGAACTAGACGATTATACTTACAGAGTAGCTGGTTGTGTTGGGACATTTTGGACAAAGATGTCTTTGCAGCACCTTATGTCATTACCCGCTGACAAAGAAAAAATATTCTTAGAAAAAGGAATTAGATTTGGCAAGGCATTACAGATGATCAATATTCTAAGAGATATACCTGAAGACCTACGATTTGGTAGATGTTACATCCCTGAAGAAATATTATCTGAGCACGGAATGAAACCAAGTGACTTGTTGAATAAGGACAACATTGACAGATTTAGACCACTATATGACAAGTATCTTGACCTAACAAATGAACACTTAGATGCTGCTTCTGATTACATTAAAATGATACCAAAAGGCCAATTCAGGCTAAAGGCTTCGTGTTTATTACCCGTACTAATTGCACAAAAAACAGTGACTTTACTCAGAACTGGAAATGTTTTAGATTCGTCAGAAAGGATCAAGGTTGTTAGAGAAGAAATCAAAAAATATGGGAAAAAAATAATCAAAGCCTTACTTATTCCAGGGGGCGTGAAAAGGCTGTTGGAAAAGAACAAGGATTCACCAGATAAATTGCTTTAATCTATTCATGAAAAAATATCCAAATAACCCTCACACTGATAAGTGAGTAAGGTTCCAATTATACTGAGCGACATGCTGGAACGCCGTAAACCGTTGGATTTGCTATTCCCTCTGAAAGGAGGAGCATCCAGTGAATTTGGCGTGAAAAAAGAAGGTGCTGCATCTAAGTTAAGAGCCGCAGTAAACTTAACTGCAGATGCGGTGAAGGCTGTCAGCATTACAGCTATGGAAGCATTGAGAGAAGGTGCTGCATTCGTCGGAATAATCGGTGAGCAAGACGAATTAATTGATCCATTTATCCATCTTGACGCTCCAATCTGGGCACGTGACCCACCTGTTGAACTCTTGAAGTTAGCATATTCATATTGCGAAGAGCTTACAATGAGAGAGGCCGGTAATTTCTATCATTCATTCAAGTACTTGCCAGAAGAACAGCGATTAGCAATGTGTGCGGTATACGCATTCTGTAGGAGAGCGGATGATATCGCAGATGGTGATTGGCAAGATAGATTCCCTGGCTCAATGGGAGAAATGGATCCTGAGGCTGTTGCATACAGAGAGCAGTTAGAAGCATTACAAAATAAGGACACTATTCTTCAAGAAGACCTCTATCTTGAAAAAATAACACAACTATTCTTTTTCAGAAAGAAATTGTCTACATGTTATTCAACAACAAGCAGCACGGACCCTGTTTTCCTCGCCTTGAAAGATACTGTTAACCGCTATAATATTCCAAGAAGCGTGTTTGATGATTTGATAACTGGCATGGAAGACGATCTTTACAATAACAGATATCGTACATTCGACGAATTGTACGTTTACTGTTACAGAGTTGCGAGTGTAGTTGGATTAATGTGCATAGAGATTTATGGATATGAGGATCAACTTGCAAGAAAGTATGCAGAATCATGGGGCATCTTCATGCAACTAACCAACGTTCTTCGAGATGTTGGAGAAGATATCCAAAGAAACAGAGTATATCTCCCACTTAACGAATTAGAATCTAATGGTATCACTGAGGCAGAATTGAATGGTGATGTCGTTCTTAACAAAACATGGGAGCCTTACATTCATCATTATGCAAAGCGCGCTAGAACCTATCTTGAGGAAGCAAAACAATTGCTACCGTTGTTACCAAGAAGAACAAGATATTCTCCTGCGGCGATGATTGCTTTCTATGACAAAATCCTGAAACAAATTGAAAGACAACAAGGCGACGTCTTCACAAAAAGAGTAAAACTGAACAAATTCCAAAAATTATCATTGGCTGCAGCTGTCTATCTTAGACACAGGTTTATCCCTGGTTGGTTAAACCCTGTTTGGTCGGGATTGTCCAAAATAGGATTATTACCTGATGTTTGATAGGTGTTGATGGCATGGAAATGCCCAAAAGTAAGTACTTTGCAATGATTGCAGTTGTAGGATTTATTGTTGCCTTTATTGAGCCAATAATTCTGTTACTGCTCGGCGATGATTTGGGAGGTGCCTTCTGGCCCATGGCAATCAGAACACTAGAACTTACTCTGTATCTTAGAGAAAATAGAAGTCTAGTATTTGCTTTGACTATTATTCTAACTTTAACAGCATTAGTATACAACAGATCAGAAAACCCAATTTCAATTATGGTAGCAACTTTTTCTGTAGGTTTAGTGTTTGGATTACTTGCAGTCTTCAAACTTTTAGACATGGCATATATGAGAGGAGCATTCATTCTTTTACCCACACTTTATGGATTTCTTATTCTAATACTATCCTTCAAGATATATGGTATTCCAAAAAATATATTGAAATCAAATAATAAAAGAATTTCAATAATTTGTAATTATTTTTTGGTCATATTTGCAATATTCCTAATTACACCTGGACTACAGGCAATATCTGGACTCGCACCTCACCCTCCTGAACTTGATATGCCCGCTAGCAATTATTCTATAGAGGTAACAAGACACCAATATCCTATGCCTGAAGAAGTTCAAGACATAAGGGGAGACATAGAAGGAGACATTGATTTCTCCATTTATTTGGCAGAACCTGATGTAGATTCGAACAAAGAAATTCCGTTAGCTATTATTCTTCATGGTTTTGCTAATCCAGGATATTCATCGTATACCGACTGGGTGGAAACCCTTGCAGGCAGAGGAATATATGTTGCATATATCCAATATCCATCTGACGTTTGGCCTGATGGACACGACACTTATGAGTTACATGAGGAGGCGGGAATGTCAAATCATCCGTTCCACGTGCCAAGAACTGTTGCAATATATTCCGCACTAGAGTATCTTGAAGGATTAATTGATGGAAAGGTTAACACTGATTTCTTGCTTGTCGGGGGACATAGTTTGGGCGCAGGATATTCATTCATTGTTCTGGATTGGGCTTTGGAGAGAGGATGGGGTTCGGATTCATTAGTAGTAGATCTCGAAGCACCATATGCTAGACCTGTCCAAGAAAATTTGCAGCCAAATCTTAGTTCAATTCCTGATAATTTTATAGCCCATGTTGCAGTTAGTCAGGACGACATGAGTGTTTCAGACTGTTTTGGAGTCCATCATCAACAATTATTGGGTCCAAAGGCGCTTCTTTTAGAGATTCCAAGTGATAGGCATGGGTTTCCAAGACTTGTTGCAAGTCATTACTTACAAGCAACAGAAACACACGATACTTTAGCGGATTGGGGATTTTATCGCAGAGTTGTTAGTCAAGGAGATTGGTTGTTTTCGATGGCGAATAATGATAACTCTAATGCAGACTTAGCCTTTGAAACATTACAGAATAATGATGATGCAAGATACATGGGCGAGTGGTCAGATGGTAAATCTGTAAAGCAAATTGATATCTATGAAAATGCTATTAACAGTTCACAATTCAAGTATTGCAGTACTTGGACTGGCCCATAAATCACGAATTTCGTGTGAAAGACTGGATACCGGTAATGTATCTGCCCAGAATCAAATTGTGGATATCATGTGTACCCTCGTATGTCTTAACTGACTCAAGGTTTGCCATATGCCTCATGACTGGATATTCATCAAGAATACCATTGGCTCCGTGTATATCTCTAGCAACTCTAGCTATTTCCAATGCAATATCTACGTTATTCATTTTTGCCAGGCTTATTTGTTCATTGAACCAGGTGCCATCGTCTTTCTTTTTACCAAGATGATATGCTAATAATTGTCCTTTTGTAATCTCTCTTAGCATCCAAGCCAACTTGTTTTGAACAAGTTGATAGGAAGCTATTGGAACTCCGAATTGAATCCTTGATAATGCGTAGGTTTTTGCTGAATGGAAACAAGACATTGCAGCGCCTAATGCTCCCCAAGATATACCGAACCTAGCATTGTTCAAACATGAAAATGGCCCTCTTAGTCCCTTCACACCAGGTAGGATTCTATCTTTAGGAATTTTACAATCTTGGAATACCAGTTCACTGGTTACACTTGCTTTCAAAGAGTGTTTTCCTTTCATCTCTGGAGCGCTAAAACCTTCATCGCCTTTTTCAACGATAAATCCTCTAATTACTCCGTCAAGTTTAGCCCATACAATAGCCAAGTCAGCTATCGTACCGTTGGTAATCCACATTTTTGCTCCATTTAGAAGATAATGGTCGCCCATATCTTCTGCTTTGGTGATCATGTCACCTGGATTTGAACCATAATCTGGTTCAGTAAGTCCAAAACATCCAATCCATTCNCCAGAGGTCATCTTTGGAAGATAGTGTTCTTTTTGNTCTTCACTTCCGAAATCCCAAATCGGGTACATTGCTAAAGACCCTTGAACGCTAGCAAAAGAACGCAGTCCTGAATCGCCACGTTCTAATTCTTGGCAGATTAATCCATATGCGACATAGGATAAACCTGGACAGCCATAACCTTTCAGAGGAGCACCCAATACGCCCATTTCACCTAGTGCTACACGCCATTCATCAAGGAATACACCTTCTTCACATGCTTTTTCAATCTTAGGAAGAACTTCTTCATCTACCCAGTCTCTGACCATATCTCTAATCATTATCTCTTCTTCAGTAAGAAGCGATTCGATGTCGTAAAAGTCGAGGCCTTCAAACGGTTCCATGATACGGGGGGAATGGCTTAATCAAATGAATGTTATCTATTATTTCTTACTCGATTTATTTCGTTTAAACAACTGTGCATACTTCTTTTGTAACCACGGACTATTCCAATAAATCATTCCAATAAAGACACCAGGGACGCTAATAGCAATCAAAAATATCACTATGCCGGGTACGAATCCTGCTGTTTCTTCCTCTGCAGGAGAAAACGATACTACTCTCCCATATGATGTAACTAGGAATCCTGAATTCTTGGAATTCTCCCATGCGAATCCATAACTATCCCCGCCAAGATAAACNTCGGTATCTGTCGCATCGTTGTTCGAGAACATCAAGAACGATTTTTGAGTATACTGAGTGTACCTCAATAGTGACATTGGACCAACTCCAACTATTGTTGAAGAATCATGGCCTTCATCAACCGCAACAAAATCACCCTCCAATTCGCCNATAATTGTAATCTCACCAATACTTGATTGTTCTGAATCTTGAGTNTCTACATCAATCTCTGCAGTCTTCTTTCCGCTTGCGAAAGCAGTGCAAGAAGTCATCAATGGATCTTCGCAACTTAGCCCAATCCAGGTATCAAATCTCGTATTTGAAAGCCAAGTAACTGTATCTGCTTGATCGATTACTGCNATTCCNTCNCTTACAGTAGATACCAAACAGATATTTTCGTTTTTCATACATGAAATATCTGTTATTCTTGAAGTTGCTTCATTGTTTATCATTTCAAATGTATCAGCGTAATATTTCCAAATTTGTCCATCATCTGTTCCTAAATAAGCCACTGAAGAACCTGGAGTGAATTGAACTGCTCGTATATTTTTACCACTTATAGCAAACGAACCCTCTGCTTCGGAAAGTCCGTAATTGGTCGAATTATATCTTAGTACGACTCCTGATTCTCCGACAATAAGTGCGCTTTTTCCAGCAGGATGCCACGATGCTGCATGGAGATGTTCAGTAGTTTCATTTTCAAGGCTTACATCTAGAGAGTTATCTCCTGCACGTTCAGCTGAAATCAGATGTGCATATCCGTCGGCGCCAAACAGAAGAACGGTTTCTCCAAGTGGCGATACAGCCCCACCATTTATTCCAATATCCATGTTTGCGATTTTCCTTTTGTATTCTATTTCAACCGTTGAATCTGGAGATGCTACAACAAGAAGTGGAATAGTCAGAATTACAAATAAGGAAATTGCAATTCTGCGCATAGTCCGGCGAGGGGACATTAGCCAAAAAGCCCCCGCAAAAAAACCACTATTGACGGGAGAACTTATTTCCCATTTATTTCAGGCAAAAGTATGGAGACATTTGAAGTCAAGCGTGGAGTAATGAAATCTATCGGTGGAAACGCCGGATTAGCAAAATTAGCAACAGAATTTTTTGATAATGTAGAAGTTGATGCAGATGGTAACTTTACTGCGTCATTTGGAATCATGACTAGAGTATCTGGAGTATATACCGCTGAAGGAAAATTAAAGGTTGACGTCGACCAAGTTAGTGGAAAAGATTTGTCGGATTATCTGTCCAAAGATGGNGGTAGAGAAAAGGCGATGGAGTCNCGAAAAAGATGGTCTGCTTTCTTGGATCAGACAACAGGATATAACGGAAAACAGAGAGGAGACAAAGCAAAAGAAGCGGGTAAGAAAATATCTAAATCTAAATCTGCAATCAATATGGCTCGTAAATTTATGGAAATTAGTAACAATGTTACCGATGAGCAAAAAGAACAAGCTGAAGATTTAATTTCACAGATTCAACAAAAACTCGATGAAGGAAACGGNACAAGGGCGTTATCATTGTCAGAGAAATTGAATAAATTATTCAACTAGGTGGAAGAAATGGATAGTCTCGTCGAGCGTTGCCCACGTGTTGCAGAACTCGACAATGAGTCATTAGAAAGATTGAACCTCATGATTGGAAGTGTTGATGAATCCGTCGGCATAGACCACTTAGTCAATTGTTTAGCAGATAATACATCTGCTGGTGGCGACGGTGTTATTCGATGCTATGTTGGTTTTGAACCGTCTGGAAAGGCGCACATTGGTTGGAAAGTTCTGTCTTTACAACTAAAAAGAATGATTGAGGCAAAAGCGAATGTACTCATTTTCCTAGCAGATTGGCATGCATGGGTCAATGACAAGTTCAATGGTAAAATGGAAGATATCCAACTCACTGCNAAATATATGGAAGAAACTTTCAGAGCGCTTTTGGATTATCCTCCCGAAGGAGAAGGACCTGGTGAATTGAGATTTGTATGGGCATCGAGCATAATGGAATCTGGCGATTATTGGGCTAGAGTNTTGCGATGTTCAAAAAATATGAGTCTAGCAAGAGTTCGTAGAACCTTTTCCATTATGGGTAGGAGCGAGGATTCTTCTGACGGAGACTTATCAAGATTCTTTTACCCTGCTCTACAGGCTGCTGACATATTTGAGATGAATATTGATGTTGCAATAGGAGGTATGGACCAAAGAAAGGCTCACATGTACATGAGAGATGTAGCAGATAGATGGAATTGGTACAAGGCTACATGTTTACACACCCCAATCATTTCAGGACTGAAATCTACTGGTGCTAGGATGGAATCTTTTGACCACAAAATGAGCAAATCCGACCCTAATGGAGCTATATTGCTTCATGACACTGAAAAGAAATTATCCAAAAAGATGAGAAAAGCATATCTTGATCCTGAAAATCCAGATTCTCCGGTTTATGAGTTAATACAGCACATAATTTTACCAGAGCATGGAGAACTCACAATCACGCCAAAACCAGAATATGGAGAACCATCCACTTGGAATGATTTAGATTCTATAAAACAAGCAATTGCAAGTGGTGAAATACATCCATTTGATGCAAAAATGGCTGTTGCAAACGGCCTTTCAAGAGGATTAGATGCTGTAACAAAGCACTTTGAAGAAAAACCAGAAACATTAGAGCGCGTAAATGAACTCACCAAATGATTAGACAAGGTTCATCAACGGCCTTTCTGTGGCTGTGTTAACCCCAATGGGACTATGGTGAGTAAGATGCCAAATATCGTGGTACTGGTTAAGCGCGTTCCTGATACGAATGCAAGAATTGTTGTTAGTGGAGACAGAGTTGATTTATCTGCTGTCAAATGGGTAATTAGCCCATATGACGAATTTGCTATTGAAACTGCTCTACAGCACAAAGAAGCCGCTGGAGGAAGCGTCACTGCTGTAACATTAGGNCCTGCTGAAGCAGATAAAGTTCTGAAAGATGCTAAAGCGATTGGNGTTGATGAAATCGTTAGAGTTTGGGATGATTCTTGGGGCGAATTAGACTCGAATGCAATTCAAACTGCACTATCAAACGCAGTAACTGAACTTGGTGCAGAAGTTGTTTATTGTGGCAAAACAGCAGCTGACACAGGTGCTGGTTCAACTGGACCAGGTGTTGCAGAAAAACTAGGTTGGGCGAGCGTTTCAAACATCATTGATGCCGACTTCTCCACAGGAATTACTGTTCACTCACCTTCCGAAAAAGGGACTGCAATAATTTCAGTTTCTGGTAACGCAGTTATTACTTGNGATAAGGGAAGTGTGAAAGTACGCAAACCAAATGTAAAAGGGATAATGATGGCAAAAAGGGCACAAGTCAACTTGATGAGTGTTTCAGCTCCATCTTCTACAATTCAAATTGTCAATCAAACTCCTCCTCCGGCAAAGCCTGAAGGAAAGAAATACAGTGGAGGAAGCTCTGCTGAAGAAGTAGCTAAACTGCTACGTGATGAAGCAAATGTAATCTGAGGTGTAAACATGAGTGAAAGTATAGTAATCGCAGAAGTAAGTAACGGAAAAGTATCTCCAGTAACTGGAGAATTAGTAACTGCAGCAATAAACATGGGAACAAACCCAGTCGTTGTTGTTCCTTGTTCAGATTCGTCTATTGCAGATAATGCAGGATATGAAGGAGCCTCCAGAGTAATCGCAGTCAAAGGTGATTGTTTCTCGAATTACGACGCATCTTCATGGACTCAAGCAATCGACGCTGCTGCTCCAAACGGAGTAATATTTGCAGCAGCAACACCACAATCAAAAGATCTAGTTGCTAGATTATCTGCAAGAAGAAACATATCAGTAGTTCAAGACGTCGTAGGAATAAGTGGTAATAATCTGACTAGCCCTATTTACTCAGGAAAAGCCATGCAAACTGTCTCGGTTAGTGGTGATGTTGGCATTTCAATCAGAGCAAATGTATTCGCAAGTGCTAACTCAGCAGCCTCTAATGTTTCGGTTGTAGACCAGTCAGGCGATGTTGCAACTGCAGTGCAAGATGTAATCGCTAGAGCATCATCAAGACTTGATGTATCTGAAGCTAACATCATAATCTCCGGAGGAAGAGGTATGGGAAGCCCTGATAACTTCAGCCACCTAGAGAAGATAGCAGATGTATTAGGAGCCGCTGTTGGAGCATCTAGAGCCGCTGTTGACACTTGGGATGACATTCCACACTCTATGCAAGTTGGTCAAACTGGAAAAACCGTAAATCCAAATCTGTATATCGCTGTTGGAATATCAGGAGCCATACAACACCTTGCTGGAATGAGATCTTCAAAATACATCGTAGCCATCAACAAAGATGCAGATGCACCAATCTTCGCTCATGCTGATTACGGGATAGTATCAACTTGGGAAGAGGCTTTGCCTGTTTTGGAATCTGCTCTTTCATCCATGATGTCATGATTTAGAGCCAAGCGCCTCTGCCTCTGAATCCTTCATTAAGGAAAGGATTTGTATCTTTTTCAACCCCTATAGTNGTCAGTGGTCCATGTCCNGGATGAACTATAGTTTCATCATCAAGCGGCCATAATCTTTCTCTTATCATTCTTAGAAGTAAATCCAAATTACCACCGGAATTTGGTAAATCCGTGCGACCTATTGAACCTTGAAACAAAGTATCACCTGCAAAAAGATGGTCGGGGCCATCATTTACGACCAATCTCAAACAACAACCACCCAAAGTATGACCAGGTGTGTGTATTATTTGAAATTCCATACCTGCAAAAGAGTGGATTTCTCCATTATTCCAGGTATTTTCAGCAACTGCTGGTTCAGGCAAACTTATGCCATAACGTTTTGCTGATTCTTTAGCTAGACTTTGTAAGAAAAAATCATCTTGATGAAGCCACCATTCTAATCCATAATGCTCTTTGAAATATGGGATATCTCCACTGTGGTCAAAATGGGCATGAGTGTTCAATAAAGCAACTACTTTTCTCTCTCCAGAGTATTCTCCAATTTCATAGTCAGAATCACCAATTCCGTGGTCTAACCATTTGATTATACGGTCTGAATCACCACCTCCATCAATAATCACAGTCTCTCCATTCTCTGGATTGGTCACTACACTGCAACGTTGTTGCAATGCTGTAACAAAGAAATGATTGATATTAGGGGACAAAACCATGTTAATTTACCCTCACAACCGCAGTATCGGAAGACCACCTTCCGTCAAAATCCTTTATTCGTAATTCAAAATTATGAGTTCCTTTTTTCAAGCGAACTTTGACAATAGCAGANGTTGAAATCTCTTTACCCATGCCATCAATCCATGACCAGGATTCTATTCGGTCTTGAGGATCTTGTGTGCTTCTACCATCTAATGTAACAATAGCAGTGTCATCATCTCCTGCTTTCACTGATTGATCACCTCCTGCATTAGGACTTGGTGCGATTATTGTTTCAGCGTCAAGAGATAGAGCCAGCATTAAATCATCTTCTTCTTCAATAATTTCATCCCTTACAATTTCATCGTTCAATGCATCGAATATCGCAGTCTCATCCAAATTGATTTTGGAATCGAAACCAGCAAGTTCTTCCATTGATTTTTCAGACCCATATATTTCTTCAGCACTAACTTCTATAGAGGGTGCTTCGCCCCAATCATCGATAGCCGTATCTTCTTCTTCAATAGGAACAGGGTCTGAATTTGCATCTATCATGAAAACCGGTTCAGAGTTTGTATAATCATTTTGATCACTACCTGCAATTAATACGCGACTCCTATCATTGTTTGATGAAACCTTTTCAGCCATCCCCTGAGTTTCCACAGACCAAATTATTCCGTCCTTGTTTGCTTTATGGAGCTGGAACCAAGATGCTGCTAAGACNTCNGTATCACAATCGATAACCGTATGAACAGGATATTTTAANTCAGCAATAATTTCTTCTCCAAACATTATTCCTCCAAAATCTAAACCCATCCATTCTCCGTCTATGGAAATCACTCTTGATTTTGTATCTATTCGTTTTTGCATTGAGGAACCTATCCAATATTCAACTTCTAGAGCCTCTTCTTCGCCAGGAACTAATCCATGACCTTCTCGTGCTACGATAAGAACCTCATTGTTCCAACCAATGGCAGTTATTCTCTCACCAACCTCTCCTCTCACTGGCCTTTGCCAAATTTTTTGACCGGTGTAGGTATAAGTTGAAACTTCTCCTGTGTCAGTCGCTATTGCGAGGCTATTTCCTATTGCTACTTTGGATACAGAACTCTCTGGTATTTTGAGGACTTCTCCTGCGGAGTTCACAATATTAGCTTTTGATAAACCGTCAATTGCGACGCAGTAGTCTCCTTTGCCATGTATAGATTCAATCCCAGATAGATATTCTATGAAATTAATTTGTTCTCCATCTCTGAATGTATGCAATCCATCTCTAGTTCCAATAATCAAGTCACCAAAGTTGGTTTGGAACATACTTGTAATTGGAGGGAGTTGTTTTTCGCTGCCATCAATAATCAATTTGCCATCTTTTTGAGCATAACAAATTGACTTGCCACTACTAACTGCGGAAACATCTGATGTTGTTTCAAACTTCGACAACACAGGTACAGTCAACGACATACTACTCACTAACCGCTGTATCTTCCATCCAACCTTCAAAGTTTGGCATAGAAATGTGATGCTTAGGGTCGTGGATATGCTTTAGCAGATTTTCTTTNTCTAATTCAGTCCATCCGCAAAGTGGTTTCAAAGTAGACAAAGGTACAGTTTTCACTTCGTCTTTACTTCTTTCGAACNTCGATTCTCCTTCTTCAACAGAAAGGCCAACAACGCCCCATGGATATCTTGTTTTCAGGTTGCCATCTAAATCCTTTATTTTTGAACTCTTGCCAATTGATGGATCCCATTTTCGCAGTACTTCGAGTAGATTCTCATCACAACCCTCAATTGGAATTAGCCTAGAACCTCTCCTCATAATAAGAAATGCTGACATCATTTCCTCCAAATTTGTAATCTTACAAAGAACATCTCCCTGAACACCAGGAGGAAGCCCTCCAGCACCATTCAATCGTTTTTCCAATTGCCAAACCCTGCTCTGTTCGAGAACAACTCTGACCCACATATCTGGATTTGATAAATCAACTTTCAAGGTTGGATCTAATTCTATCATCCAATGACCAATTTGTTCATTATATTCTCGAGTGCTAAAATTCTCTTTTGGACCGAGTCGTTTTGTTCTAACGCCAAAGGTTCTGTTTTTACCGAAATTTTCATCTCTACTGAGTATCTTAGTTGCCACTTCTTTTGGTTCGATAGAATCAGAGATAACAATTGCTGGATCTATTGCGACCACACCCAAGAGTCTGCACAATACATTCTCTACTATTTCGGCTTCAGCATCACTAGTAATTACTTCCATACTTATGATTCTACCTTGTTTTAAAGAGATATTATTGTATTTGGCAAGGATATCCATATTGTTGTAAAGGCCTCTTTGAAATTGTCTTCTAACAACCTTACTTTTCAGTCCTAGTTCTCCAAATCGCAAAACCCANACATTTTGCATAGTGACACCTCATTCGTCATTATGCAACTCAATAGTAACACCAGGCTTGTCATTGTTGATTTTAGCATCATCATTTCTAGCCAACTCTAGAGACATTAGATATTCATCTGTAACATCACCTGTTACATATTTTCCATCAAAGCAGCTTGTATCCCAAGCCTGTTTACCTTTGATACTGGTTACTTCGATTAAATCTTCAAGAGTTTGATAAAATAATTTGTCTGCCCCGATTGTTTGACAGATCTCATCGATATTTTTCCCGTTAGCAATGAACTCTTTTACCGCGGGCATGTCTATTCCATAGACGTTTTGATATCTTACNGGAGGTGCTGCNGANGCAAAGTATACCTTGTTNGCTCCTACCTCNCTAGCCATTTCAACAATTTGTGCAGAAGTNGTTCCTCTGACGATTGAATCNTCTACCAATAAAACGTTTTTACCCTTGAATTCGTGTGGGATGGCGTTTAATTTTCTTCTGACTGATTTCATTCTCATAGCTTGCCCAGGCATTATGAAAGTCCTACCAATATATCGGTTTTTTACAAACCCTTCTCGATATTCAACATCTAGCGTATTTGCTAATTGCAAAGCAGCATATCTACCAGAATCGGGTACAGGAATTACACAATCAATGTCGTGGTCTGGGTATTCCTCTAGTATTCTTTCTGCAAGTCTTTGACCTTGATTCAAACGTGCTTGATATACTGATATTCCGTCGATTATCGAGTCCGGCCTTGAGAAGTATACATGTTCGAATATACATGGAGAGTGATTGGTTTCATCGGCACATATCTTAGTGAAAATTTTCCCATCGGAAGTAATGAAGATTGCCTCACCAGGTAGAACATCTCTCTCAACATCGAATCCAAGAGCATGTATTGCTACTGATTCACTTGCAACAATCCACTCTTTCTCTCCATCAACCTCTCTGCTTCCAAAGACCAAGGGCCGAATTCCATTTGGATCTCGGAAAGCAAGTAGACCAAATCCTGAAATCAAGGAAACACAAGCGTAGCCCCCTGTTATCTGGTTGTTTAGTTCATGCACAGATGAGAATATCGTATTTACATCGACATGTATCTCGCCATTAATGTCCAAATTTAATGTACGAGAATGCAATTCCATAGCAAGTAAATTCAACAATAGTTCCGAGTCAGAAGTAGTATTGACATGTCTTCTGTGAACGTTTGTAAGAAGTTTATGAACCTCATCAGCGTTGGTTAGATTTCCATTGTGAGCCAATGAAATTCCGAATGGATAATTCACATAGAAGGGTTGNGCTTCAGCAACNGAAGAGGTACCTGCGGTTGGATATCTAACATGACCNATTCCAGATGAACCTAGTANNTTTGTCATGTGCTTCTTGTAAAATACATCNTTNACTAGNCCGTTTGATTTTCTGAGGTGAAATTTCTTGTTGTTTTCAGTCATAATTCCGGCAGCATCCTGCCCTCTGTGTTGCAAAACAGTTAGGCCGTCATAGAGTAATTGATTGACGTGATATCCTCTTCTTCCGACGAGACCAATTATGCCACACATCTTTCTCGCCTAGTCATTGCAGTGCNAGAGGCTTTACAGCCCTTTCCATTCCTTCAAANTTCAGGGACGATGAGTTTTCTTGGACCAACTGAATCCTCTCATTCTTGCAGTAGCNCCGTAACCACATGATGCGCAGACGCTTTTTTGCTTGTGATATGAGTTTCTNCCACACCTTCTACAACGGATATGTGTGGTCTTTTGCCTCTTACCCATGGATGGAGTACCTTTGGACATAGTATCACCTGCGGCTGTGCGACCAACCATCCCTTTATGAAACCGACGGAGGGCTTTGTTACTCTTCTTCGAACAGAATTCTTCTTTCTCTACCAGTAATCATCGCAAATGTAAGGCCNATTGCNATTANTAATGATATNNCCATTCCAGTNATACTGACCAATAATCTAACTATGTTAGAAAGCAATTGAGATCTTAATCCGCTGTTCGCCTCTAAAAGTAAATCTTCGTAAGAAGTCAAAGCCCAAACGACAAGAATCCCAAATGATATAGCGACAAACATGCCCACTAAAGGAGCGAATGGCCTATGTCTTGAGTCTGCATAGAAGAATAAGTTCCCCAAAAGAACTAGTCCAAAGACAATATATGATGTCAAAAGAGCATTAGCAAATCGTTTGAAGGATTCTTTGTGGATCCCTTCGCCAAAGGAAAGATTCAGTGCAACAAGAACCATGATTGGNAGAATTGCTGAAAAAATTAGCAATTTCCAGGAGGCTAGGGGTGTTTTATTCACTCTTCCTCACCTCCTATGTGGGAATCAGCAATTTCAACTAATTTTTTTAGTTCCTCTGTAGTTGGAGGATGTGTATTTTCAGGATTTGGCAATGATTTCTCATATGACCAAATTACTACTGCAAAAACACCAATTGAAAGGACGCAACCGGCAATAATCCCCAAAATATCTGCCACGGCTAGGAAGAGATAATCTCTAAACTCTTGAGCACTTGTATACTCTCCGTCAAATATCATGGCAGAGAGGGTAATTCCTGCGAAAACTATTGACATGCTAGCTAGTTTTAGAGACTCAGAGAATCTATCCTCACCATAACCAACCATGCCGATGGATGCTGCTGCACAAAGTGATGTGGAAAACAGCAGCATTGTCGGCCAAAATACAATCCAGTATGGNTTTACATCTCCTCTCCAAACAGGTGTAAATGTAGACCAGTGCATAAAGCAAAGAATACCAAACGAAGCAAACAATGCCAAGAAACCAGACCATCTTGCGCTCGCATCTAAACGACCTACTGGTACATTTCCTCCAAATATCATACCGTGTATTCCATAAACCATCAATAGAGTTGGAGCAATAAGACTCAAAATTAGATGAGCACCTGCCGTTGAATCAGATTCTGGAACTGTCCAAGGTGATGCAAGGAATACCAATATTGCTAATGCAGACAAAATAATTCCAAATTTTTTCGATTTGCGGCTAATTGTTAGCCAAACTCCAAAACCGATTACGAGAAGTGGAATCCAAAACAAAATCGCTGCTTTGAGCATGGAATCCATGTTCAGACGGTTACAACCAGATTTATGAATATGACCTACAAAAATTCTTTCAGTGGCCCGATTCGTAAAAAAACANTGTCCGTCAGCCATAAATATAGGTCGATGGTGGGTTGGTTGCTCAAGGTGAGACCATGGTCAAAATGCCACGTCAAGTAAAGAGGTACAGTCCAAGTGCTGGTAAGCATACTATGCATACTGTAGAGCGTGTAAAAAAGAGGCGCGCTAGCGAATTAAAGTGGGGTCAGAGAAGATTCCGTAAAGCTATGGCTGGATACCGTGGTTTCCCTCGTCCAAAACCTGATGGNCGAGAAAAACCAACAAAGAGAGTCAACATTCTTTTCAGATGTACTGAAACTGGTAAGGCACATTATGCGCCTTGTCAAAGAGCAAAAAAGTTCGAACTAGTCGACAACTAAGGTGAAAAATATGGCATCAAATTTCCTAAAAGTATCATGTAGAGACTGCTCTGCTGAGAGCATTATTTTCTCACGTGCAACTACTACCATTTCTTGCTCTGTATGTGGAGCTACACTAACAAATCCCGCTGGTGGCAAGGCCCAGTTGGTCGGCTGTAATGTCGTTGAGACCCTTGAATGAATGGAGGGTTGACCTCCATGTCCGATGACATTATCGAATTCGGCCCTCAAGAAGGGGAACTTGTCGTAGTTATTGTAAGAGAAGTAAAGCAGAACGGTGCATACGTTGACTTAGAGGAATACGAAGGCATTGAAGGTTTCATTTTCATTGGTGAAATTGCNAGTGGATGGGTNAAGAACATNCGATCATTCACTAGGCCTGGACAAAGNCTGATCTGTAAAGTNCTGCGTACCAGAAAAGACAACAAATCTNTGGAGTTGTCACTCAAATCTGTAAGCGAGGAAAGAAAGAGAGACAGACTTGCTGAATGGAAAAATGAAGAAAGAGCAAAGCAACTTTTCAAAGTTTTATCAGAACAGGTAAACTGGACTGAAGAACAATTAAATGAAAATCAAACAGAATTGATCGAGTCTTTTGGGACTTTGTACGGAGCATTCGAAGAGGCTGCCACAAAGCCTGAATCTCTAGGAGAACTAGGATTTAAGGGAGATTGGATTCAACCATTTATTGAAATTTCAGTCAAAAACATCATTCCTGATACTGTAGAGATTAGAGGTCACTTCACTCTAAATGTTGAAATTGGAGATGGAATAAACGTCATTAAAGAAGCACTCATCGCTGCAGAGGCTGTATCTGATAATGAAAAGGAATTAGAAGTTTCATGCCACTACGATGGAGCGCCATCATACAGAATTGAACTAAAAGCACCGGATTTCAAGACAGCGGAAGATGGTTGGAGAAGAGCTACAAAAGCGTGTATAGATTTGGTAGTTTCATCAGGTGGAACAGCAGAGGCAAAGAGGGAATGACATGGGTCGTCAGATGATGCAGCAATGCACCCAATGTCAAAGGTACTGTCTTGAGACCACCTGTCCAGATTGTGGTGGAGTCGCAAAAGCCGCAGCACCTCTGAAATGGTCTCCTGAAGACAAAAGAGCACATTTGAGAAGGAAACTGGATGGTGTAGAAGAGGATGGTTGGTCAGATTCACTTCCTACATTAACTCCTCAAGAAGAGGAATGATGCCAACCATTATACTGTGCCTAAATGCACTTAGAAAATATGGGTGCACTTATCGATTGGATTTCACAGCCTAATACAGAAGGTGAAACTCTTCTTGTTGCAATGCCAGGTGTTGGAGACGTTGGTAAATTAGCAATTGATGCAATAAATTACGAATTGGATGCCCAGCCCATCGCTCGAATCATACATCCTGCACTTCCACCATTAGCAAAACTTGATGATGATGGATTATTGATGCCGCCCCACGTATTATTATCAAAANTAGAAATTGATGGAAAANCNGTNTTCACNCTAACAGGNGATGCACAACCGATGACGCCTGAAGGTCAACATGAATTGGCNAGAGAAATCGTTGAAAACTTCAAAGGAGGAGANATTATTGTTTTNGCAGGNATGTCTGCTGAACCAGAAAGAAAAGATATCTTTGCAGTGACAAGTAATGCTGAATATCGTATAGCATTAGAAAAACAAGGTGTAGATGTTAGAAGAGGTGAGCCAAAGGCTGGAATCATTGGCATGGCAGCATTAATCACAGCACTGGGCCCGATATTTGATGTTCGAACTTCATGNGTAATTGCTACTACTATCGGCAAATCAATGGATCCTGTNGCAGCGCAACTAATGCTTGAAACCGTTAGAAAGTGGTGGAGTTTACCACTTCCCGTTCCTATTGATGCGACAAATAGGCTGGCCGAAAAACTAAGAGAAATGCATCAAGGACCAACTGAGGATTTAATCAGTGAAATGTCTGAATCCGCTAATTCCATCTATATGTGATTAGCCACCTGAACTAACAATTGTAATATCCAATTTGATATCACCATTCAAGATAGTTGAATGAGGAAGAACCGTATCTTCATAGCTTACAATCACTGTCGAAGGATGTATCTTTGCTAAATCTAAGACTTGTCTAACTGTAGAACCATTATCTAATTCTACTGAAATTTCATCACCGTTTGATAGTAATGTGACTTGCATTAGTTGCTGGGAGCAACATCACTCTTATGACGGTCTTGCAGGTCGGCNTTCTGTTTGCCGAGATCGCATAGCCCGGTATTGCGGTGGATTCGAAATCCACTGTCCTTTGGACACGGGAGTTCAAATCTCTCTCTCGGCGCTTAATCCTGATTATTTCTGCTGCAATTTTTCTTTTACAAACTCGATGAATTGTTTTGTCTTTTCGTTGTAAACAACTGCTGCTAATCCCAAATTAAGTAGGAACATTAGCCACCAAGTAGAACCTAGACCGCTTGTCCCTTCGCCACCAAATAAATCACCAATGTCATATGTAAATGCGATTATTGCATAGATTAACAATGCAGAAAGAGGAATTAATACCGCTGAATGCCATCCCCATTTTTGGATTTTATCGTAATCTACATCAAATATAGTAGAATCTACCTTACCAAAACCTTTCGCTATAGATATACCTAACAAGGTGGCTGTTGTTAAAATTGATAACCAGAAGAATATTTTGATGAAATTAGATGCCAACTCCATTTTACCACATTGTAATTCATCGTCATCATCAATGCACAGTGGATGGTCGTAATCTATCTCAATTGATTCAGACATCGAGTCCATACCAAAACTCATCTCACTTTCAAACTCTATGCCACTAAGACCATATTTGAATTCATAAGATTCTTTTACGTCAACTTCGTCACCAAAGAAATCTTCTTGGGATTCATCTACGTATTTTACAGAATACCAATTTGTCGAACTCAGTGATATTAACATGAATACAAGCATAAAGAAGCCCAAGGCATATTTTCCAACTTCCCAGCGGTCAATATCAAGGTTTTTTATTCCATTTTCTGAGATATATTGGAAAAAAGGCTTATCCTGATTAGATTTAGAATCAAGCGGAATACCTATTGCTTTAACTGGTTTCTTTTCGTCTGAGTTATCCTTTAATCTAGAAATCAATTCAGACTTATTCCCACTCATAGGAAGACCTTTTGATTTTAGTTTGTCTTTCAGTTCTGCCACCGTCAAGGACGATAACTCACTTTTCTCCATGTTCAGCACTAAAATTAATGATATAATATCTTACGGTTTCATATTAGTTACTGAAATCTTGTGATTACATGGATAGAACTTCCCTTTTCGAGGTTAGCTTTTACATCAACTGCCCAAGCATCAAGAGACACATTGAGAATTGCAACTTCATCCCCTTGTTGTAATGTATTGTATATGTTCGGCCACGAATTATCCCATCCTTCTACTGTTATTCTGGCATTATCATTTATCAAAACTAAGCCTTTCCTAACCCACGGCTTGCCGCTTTTACCTATTCCAAATTTGTAAGTAGAGTATGCAACTCTACCCGCAAGATCCCATCTTGCCTTAAAATCGAACAAACCACAGTCGTTTTCTTCTTCAGATGTGGCTTTTACTAATCTTGCATGAGGGTCAATTTTAAACTCAATTTCACCTTTCCAGTTCGTCGAAGGTATAACTCCAATGAGTCTCACCATGTCTCCTTTTTCCAAATTAGGATCATAAGTAAGCATTCCTTCACTTTCTTGACTAACTATTTTGACAAATGCCTTACCACCATCTTTTGCCACGATTATTTTTGGAGGCTGATTTTCATTCTTGGTTATACTGAAAACCTCACAAAAGATACTTACTCTTGGTTCTAAGTTCTCTAACCTCGTCAATTGATATGATTTGACTTCACCTTTGGGTTGGAATTCCGTGGCTAAATTGTAGTCATCATTACCTTGGCCTCCAGGACATAGGTTTGACCACTCACAAATATCACATCTAGTGGAATTAGGAGGTTCTGTAGGCACTCCTCCTTCGGAGAAACCCCGGAGAGGAGATGGATTTGGTAGACATTCAGACATTTGGATATCTTGTGACTTAATCTTCATCCACAAATCATTCAAACTATTCTCCATGCTTTCTATTTCACTTGAATTTGGTGGTTCAATTTTTTTCTTCTTGCCTACACCTAAATACCACACTTCAAGAGAATCTGGAATCTCACCATCATGAGTTTTTGACCAAAGCATGGCATACATTTTGAGCTGCTCCACATAGTTCCCACTACGATCTCCTACTCCTCTACTGGCTTTTAAATCAACAATTTTGATTGTTGAATTGTGTCTGTACACAAGGTCATATTCTCCTTGAAACCAGTATTCAGGATGAATAGCGTTCTGAGAGAATTGTTCTAAATCTGGGTCTACAAACCAGGGTCTAGCAATTTCCCATGCTTCGACAATATGGCAACTACCAGTTCTGGCAAGGGGATGTCTACCGCTATCTTGCCTTCTATCTGGAGACCTTATGCTATGTGTTTCGCCCTCTCTCCACTTTTCTAAGTCTTCATTTGAGATTATATCTTGGAGAGATTTTACCTCCTCAAGATGCATATCAAGTGCAGTTACACACATCTTTTGATAATCATCCATGGAATAATCATGCCAATTTCCTGCCTTTCTAGGATTTTTATTCCACTCATCGTGCATTTCTTGCATAATAGGCGGCCAGTATACTGCAATTCTAGAGTTATACCACTCTGAAATATCAGACTCTATCTCATCATCATATAATGGCAACAAGTTATCTGCACCGCTATCCATTACAGAATTTGGTGCAGACTTAACAACAACACCTGGTGATTCCATTAGCACTCTTGTCACGCATTCCTCAACCGCTCTGCCAAGGAATAAAGGCGGAGTTTGACCGAATTTTAATCGCAACTTATTTTGATACCACCAAATTCTAGGACACTCATTCCAAGTATTTGTTTGAGAAGCCGATAAACGATTGAAGCGGCCAACAGTATCTTCATCAGGATTTATTTTGGTGACCGGCATCATTACGATGACTAAAGTAGGACTCTATTCAATCCTTCGATATGATTTCGATTCTAGTGGTGCGTTTGTCAATTCTCAATTGAATAACACCTTCTCGCCAACCTAGATCTGCTGAGATAATACGAACTTCATCACCTTGTTTCATATTTAGGATTGAGCCTTTTATCGCAGAGCCAAAGGCCACTATTTCAGCAACGCTCTCGCCATCCCACAAATGAAGAGAGACCATCGACCACGGCCTACCATCTGCTCTAACACCGTTTCTACGTGAAATTGAGATTATTATTCCCTGAACATTAGCTTTTGTTCGGAGCATTCCCATGCGTGTTAAATCACATTCAGCATCAATCTCGATAGAACTATTTTGGTCTAGATATAGCCTCGGCTGGCCTCTCCATACACCAGGTAATGCTCCTGTAACGATTACATCGTCTTGGACTGCATCGTGCATAGATGGAAATGAATTAGGTTGACTTTCTTCTAATGTGACCATTTTGTCTCCAGATTTTATCATCGCACCCAACACTGGCTCTCCGTAGTGATTTGGAAGTGGTCCCCATGAGGCCTGAAGTTTACCTTTGACATTAACTCTGTTAGGGATTGAAGAAATTAATTCACAAGGTTTTGCAATAGTCGGCTTATCAAATTCCATTTCTGTTATTGAGCACCATCTACAACCAGCACTGTCTCCTAAACATGGTTCTTCGATTGGATATTTATTTGTCAGATTCCAACTTTTCATCTCTTCGTAAATCTGGCGGTATTCATTCGTCGATTTAGGTTCTAAATCAACCTGCTTCCTAAGGCCATTCTTGAGATACCATCCCTCTATTGCATCACATTTTGTATCATGGGTTTCATTCCATAACCATGCATAAAAGTTCAATTGATGCTTCAGGCTAGATGCAAATGAACCTTCACCATCTCCAATTTTGATATCAATAATTCTGGTTTTACCATCCCATCTGTGGACTAAGTCGCATTCACCAGCAGCCCACCTATCTCTGTGGTACATTCTTTGAGGTTCAGGATTTCTAGGGTCTTTCATCCAGGGTCTGGCAATTTCCCAAGCGTCCTGCCATGTAATTGAAGATGAAAATTCATGATCTTCATTTTTCCATGATCTCATGCTGTTAGCTTTTTCTGGCTGCAAAAAGTGAGGCGGTTTATCCCAACAGGGAGCAGGAATTTCAAAATCGGAAACTCCTCCTCCTGCATCATAGCATTTCTTCACTTCTTCAAGTTGTAACATAACACCATTTTCTAACAATTTTGATACCGATTCTTCATCGAAATATTCGGAAAATTCGCCTTTTTTCCACATTGCTTCCTCGAATATCTCCAAACCGCTGTTCAGGGCTTTACGAGTGAATTCTTCAATAAGACCACCTAACCAATTAGTCAATTCTTCCAGACTATCAACAGCTGGAGCCCTATGCATGAATATGGAGCAAAGTGCATCCTCGACCTCTATACCCATTATTTGTGGAGGGCTTAATGGTCCACGTAATCCAATCCTGTAATTAAGAAACCACTGCTTTTTACATCTCAGAAATGTGGTAAGTGATGAGGCAGATAATCTTCCTCTTGCTCTTCCTATTGACTGATTTTCTGGAGGAATCTGCGCTGGCATGGATTTACCTCACGAATCAAACGAATAGTAATCACCAGCGATTCTTTGCTCGCGGTCTTTACGACTCTCTGTTTTGTTAATCCTAGGTCTCTTGGAATCATGGTCTCTTCTGAAAGTAACGTCGACACCTGATAAGAATCGGTTCATACCTTCCCTAAGTCTAAACGGACCTTCAGCCATTCCTTCAACTCCGCCTTCTCCTTCGAATACTAGAAGTGAGTCTGAAACTATATCGATGAAATATACGTCATGGTCGATTACGAATGCCGCTTTTTCATTCGACTCCATAGTTCTGCGTATTGCTTTTGCTGCTTCCATCCTTGCGTTAGCATCTAAGTGGGCACTCGGCTCATCCAAAAGATACAAATCAGCATCTCTTCCCAGGCAAATCGCAATAGATACTGCTTGAGATTCTCCACCGGATAGATTGTTTACTTGTTTAGCTACTAACTCATCAACTCCCAATGCTCGAATTACATTGACATTGAATTCTCCACTTCTCCATCTAGGGCCAATTTCAGCATCCAACCAAGTTTGGACTGTGCAATCGAGATTTGTTTCTATGTGCTGAGGTTTGTATGAAATCGAAGCGTCCGCAGTGACCCATCCAGAATCATATTCATGCTCTCCTGCTAGGATTTTTACCATTGTGGACTTACCAGTACCATTAGGACCAACCACGCCAACGACTTCTGCTTGATGCACCTTGCCGTTTCCAGTTTTTAGATTGAAATTACCTAGTTTCTTTTCTAATTCACCCCACTCCACAACTGGATCACCAATTTCGTTGGATCTATCTGTATGAGTTTGGAATTTGATTGGTTTATCCCTGATACGAACATTTTGTTCAACAAGGAAACCATCAAGATAAGCGTTAATTGCTTGTCTAGTAGAACGAGCAGGAGTAAAAATACCAAAAGCACCTTTCTTTCCATACACTATGTGCACTAAATCAGCAAGTACGTCAAGAACTGCTAAATCGTGTTCAATCACTATTACTCTAGATTTTTCGGCCAGTTCTTGAATAATTCTAACTATCCTCATCCTTTCATGAATATCAAGATAAGAAGATGGTTCATCAAAGAAGTAAACATCTGCTTTCTTCAATAACGTCGCACATATTGCTACTCTCTGAAGTTCTCCTCCAGATAGTTGTGTAAGTTCCCTATCTAGCAGATTTTGCAGACCAAGTTTCTTAACCATCTCTTCAAAAATACCTCTTTCATCTACAGATTCTAATAGATTGCCAACTTTACCTTTGACCGCTTTTGGTATGTTATCTACATACTGTGGTTTCAATGCCACTTTAACTTTTGATTTACTTACATCTTGAAGAAAATCACGTAATTCACCTCTTGGAAGGCTATCTATCACGTCTTCCCACCAAACTTCGTCCGCTTCAAAATCACCCAGATTAGGCGTTATAGAACCATTAAGGATTTTGAACGCTGTTGACTTACCCATTCCATTTGGACCCAGTATACCAACAACTGATTCTTTTGAAGGAGTTGGAAGTCTGAACAATCTAAATCCATTTAATGAATATCTATGAATCATATCACTTTCTAATTCGGAAGGTAATTGAGTTATGATCAGAGCGTCATGAGGACATTTGTTTACACAAATTCCACAGCCTATACACAGCGACTCAGAAATGTGTGGTTTTCCAGTTACACCGTCCATAACAATGCATTCCTGTCCATTACGAACAGGTGGACAGAATGCAAAACACTCGTCCATACACTTCTTTGGTTGACAATTGTCTTCCTTGAGAACTGCGACTCGCATTCTTATTCCTCCTATTGCTGTGTCAAACTAATTGTTCATCAATCACACGGTAAAACTTCACCATAAACATCAATTTGGCTAACGCCAAATCTTGTAAAAAATCAAACCAATCCTTTGACGAATTCGTGACCCCTTACCAACTTTGTAGTACATGGGGTAGGGAATTTCATTCCTGCTTTCCTTAGTGCATCTTTTGCAGCCAAGTAATGTTCGGGAGTGAATTGTAAAGAAATAACTCTCTGTCCTCTCTTTACTCTTGCAGCTGTTCCAACGTTCTTACCAAAAGCACAGCGCATTCCTTGAGATACACGGTCTGCACCAGCGCCAGTTGCCTGTTTGTTCTCTCTCAGTACATGATGAGGGTAAGTGTGAACTCTCAGAGCATAGTTTTGAGCACCCGCAGCACTCCTGATGGTTGAATTAGAAACAACACGAGCAGCTTCAAGTGCTGTGTGCCTTATTTGACATGATTCATCTGCGATCAGATTTAGTTCCATTTTGAACTCTCCTGTCTCCGCAGCACGTCGATTACCGACATGGAATTGATGAATTCTGTTGTTTGGGACACCACCAATATACTTGCGTCTGGTATAAGCTGGACCCTTTAGTCTTCGGTACATTTTCGCCGGTTTTCGTGCCATGACTTAACCCTCCAAGCGATTTTGCGACTTACCTTCCCTTTATGACGATACCGATTAGCAAATTTTAGAATTAGGGCAAAGGTCATTGAATAGGTAGCACTAGCATCGGTCAATGTCAGCATGGCGTAAGTTCCTTGAAGAGGAGTCCGAATATCAATGGGTATCCTTCGCAGTGTTCACATTTGCAGTAATTATTGGAGCCGTTTTGATTGATTGGTCTGACAATTTATCTGGTTTTCATGAAGGAGCAGCAATTGAACAAAAGGGAATCATACATGATTCTGCAGGAAATGCCATAATTTTTGAAAACGATTCCGGAAAGTATGTTTCTCTTCACAATAATGAACAAGCAGCACCTTATGCTACATGTCTTGTTCAGCATTTACACATTACCTTTGCTTGTATGGGACAAGAAGGGCTTATCTTTTTCTCTGAAGATAATCATCCAGAAGATTACGGTTGGATACCAATGGCACTTGGTAAAGATGTTGTTGCAAAAAATGTAGAGGCTAACGACGATAATGAACTTCTCGTTATTATCCAGGATGGTACTTCTGACAAATTAGCCGCAATGAAGATCAGTGATGGCCAAGGACTCTCCCCAATAGCAAATCAGGATGGAAGTATGCACTTGAACACAATACTGGCCACAGATAACGGCTGGTTAGTTGGCGGTTCATGGCAAGCTCCTCCGAATTGGTTGGGGACAAACCCTGCTTCGCCGCCAATGTTTGAACTGGTAATGTTTGTAGAGTGGGACGGAATAAATGCCCCAGATTCAGAAATAATATATCTCGGCGGAGAGGGAAGTATACACGGAATCTATGAGATGAAAAACGGAAATCACATCGCCACAGGAACTGATGATACAGTCATCCTTGATGGCAATGATGTAACTTCATTGAACATAGCAAGCTTCTCGTCTGTTGTAGATAATAATCAAAAAGTTTGGTTGTTCGGCGGATTAAATTCAGATAGTGTTGCAATAATTCACAATGGAGATATTGACTATGAAGAATTGCCCTCTAATCTTGGCCTCACTCCAAACTATGTATTTTGCGATTCGGATGGTTTAATTTCAGTATACGGCACAGATAGTGCAGATTCTCCTTCCGCAGTATCTATAGAAAGTAATGCGAGGACATCTATTTTAAGCCTAAGAGGTGTACTAGACCTTGGGTTCATATTGTTTTCAATAACAATTATTTCGGTAATGGTTTGGAATATTGCAGACTCTATCAGACGCGGAGAAGTTTTCTGAGATTTACCTCATTAAATGAATAAAATTCATTTTGCCGAGGGCATTGTTTACGAACCCCTTTGGCACACAAGCAACCCTAGCGCAAGCCAAGGATGTAGTGTTATGGCGAAAAGAGGTATGATGGACCAGTATATGGACATCAAAACTCAACACAAAGATTCTGTATTATTTTTCAGAATGGGCGACTTTTATGAGCAATTCCATGATGATGCAGTAGTTGCATCAGAGGTACTGGGATTGTCTCTAACCAGTAGAGATAAAAATGCAGAAAATCCAATACCGATGGCTGGCTTCCCATGGCACGCTTTAGAAGATAATTTACGGGTAATGCTGAACTCTGGATACAAGGTTTGTGTTGCAGAACAAGAGGATGAACTTAGAGAAGGTGCAAAACTATTGGAAAGAGTAGTGACTAGAATTTACACACCCGGTTCATTATACGAAGAAAGTCTGATTGGAACAGATGAAACTTCGAACTTAGCATCGATAGTAGTCAAGAATGATTTCATTGGACTAGCGATATTGGACGCAAGCACAGGTAATCTTTGGGCAGTAGAATACTCTGGTGAGGACAAGTGGGATCGAATTCTTGATGATTTATTGAGAAGTAGTACAAAGGAACTAGTATTTTCGCCCAAAGATTCGGAAAAAGATGAATTACGAGACGTAATTTTGAATTTGGATAATGTTACTTTATCCCAACATTCAACATCAAAAAGAAAATCTGATGATTCATTGAAAGAGATTTTGTCTGTTGCAGATTTGGGTCATATAGACTTAGGAGATTTTCCAACTGCCATGCAGGCTGCTGGTTTAGCAGCAGATTACTTATCATCTATGCACTTAATTGATACAGTAGATTTCAAAGATGTCGAAATACTTCGCCCTGATGATAATTTAATCTTAGATCAAACCACATTACGGAATTTGGAACTTACCCATACACTATCAGGTGAGAAAGAGGGGTCTCTACTTGGTGCCATAGATAAATGTAGAACTGCTATGGGAAGAAGATGCTTGAAACAGTGGATTTTGAGGCCTTTGGCAACAAAATCAAGCATAGAAAAACGCCAAGATGCTGTGGCAAGTATTGCAAGGTCGTCAAGAAGAATGGACGAAATTAGAGATATTTTGAAGGGACTAAGAGATATGGAAAGACTTGCTACTCAATTATCTTACAATCGTTCCTCAGGACGTGATTTGGTTGCCATATCACTCGCTCTGGAAAGAATGCCGAAACTAAAATCGATTTGTCATGAAATGGATGATGATTTATTGAATGAAATTTCAAAAGATTTAGATGTCCTTGAAGTAATGAAAATTGATATTCAAGCTAATTTGAATGATGAGCAGCCACTCTCGATGAAAGAAGGGGGAATCATTAGAGAGGGTATTGACTCTAACTTAGATGAATTGCGAACCGCAGCATCTATTGGCAAAAAATGGTTCAAAGACCTGGAACAAAAAGAAAGAATTCGGCTCGAAATCCCATCCTTAAAAGTGAAGCATAATCGTCAGATAGGATGGTATATTGAAGTTACTAAATCACATTTATCTAAAGTTCCAGAAACCTGGAAAAGAAAACAACAGATGACAAACGGTAACCGGTATGTAACCGATGACTTACTTGAATGGGAAGATAAGTTACTGACAGCCTCTACAAAGGCTAACAACATAGAATACGCATTATTTAAATCTCTCAGAGATAGATGCAAAGAAAATGCAAGAACATTAGGACTGATTAGTTCATATGTAGCTCAGATTGATGTATTGCAATCTTTTGCAACAGTTGCGAGGTCTCGTTCTTGGTCACGACCAACAATTTACGAAGACAATAGGCTAAACGCAAATGGCTTAAGGCATCCTGTTTTAGAAACCCAACCGGATTTTGTTCCAAACGATTTATCCTTCAATAAGAAACGAAAGTTCCTATTGATTACAGGACCTAACATGGGTGGTAAGTCAACGTATCTGAGATGCGCCGCCTTGCTTAGCATATTGGCTCAGTGTGGTTCATTCGTTCCTGCAGATAGCGCTCAGGTCGGAATCGTAGATCGAATATTTACTAGAGTCGGAGCATCAGATGACATACGAAGAGGAAGGTCAACATTCATGATGGAAATGATGGAAGTTTCACACATCCTCAAACAGGCAACAAGTGATTCTCTTATTCTATTAGATGAGATAGGCAGAGGCACTTCAACCTTTGATGGCTTATCGATAGCTTGGTCTGTTACAGAAGATATTTCCAAAAGATTAGAGTCACGCACCTTATTTGCCACGCATTATCATCAATTAATCGGCCTCGAAGGAGAAGTTCAAGGATTAGTAAATGTTCATGTTCAAGTTGCTGAAGCCGATGGAGAATTGAAGTTCATGCATACAGTAGCAGACGGCCCGTGTGATGACTCTTATGGAGTGCAAGTAGCCGCTCTAGCAGGACTGCCTAGGCACGTAATTGAAAGAGCAGGTGATTTACTGACATTCCTAGAGAGGCAGGCAGATGGAGCAAAGGCTGGGAAAAAAGGAGCCCCAATGGCTAGAAACGCTGGCCAATCATCATTGATGGGATTTGTTGGAGCCCCGAAAGTGATTATTGAGAAAGATGAAAAAATGGAGGATATCAAAAATAAATTAAGTCAAATGGATATTGACTCAATGAGCCCTAGAGATGCACTAGATGCTTTGTATAAGATTCAGAAATCATTGGAGGGCGAAAAATGAACGGTCCAAATAGAATCCAGCAATTAGATGACTTTACTATCGGCCACATTGCTGCAGGAGAGGTTGTTGAAAGACCCGCACAAGTGGTAAAAGAGTTAATCGAAAATTCCATAGATGCAGGTGCAACCCAACTTTCTATAGAGATTGAAAGAGGTGGTTTTGATTTGATTAAAATTACCGATAACGGTTCTGGAATTCACCCAGATGACCTCTCACTTTGCTTAGATAGACATGCCACTAGTAAATTAAAATCCCAATCTGATCTTTCTGAAATTTACACATTGGGTTTCAGAGGAGAAGCGCTAGCTAGCATTGGAATGGTTAGTAAAATCAGCGTCGCAAGTAGAATTGTTGATGGAGAAGGGCTTCAGATAACAATGGATAATGGGTTCAAGAACTCTGTAACACCTCATGGTATGGCGCATGGCACTGCAATTAGTGTTGAAAAATTATTTGCCAAACAACCCGCTAGGTTAGCATTTCAAAGAAGACCTGCTACAGAAACAAGTAGAATTGTAGATGTTGTGATTTCACATGCTATTTCAAATAAAGAAGTTGGTTTCAAGTTAAAAAATGATGAGAAAATTATCCTCGATGTACCCTCGGTTTTGGAAATGGATGACCGTTTATATGACGTACTTGGCAATCAAGCTGGGAAAATGATTCAACTGCTCTCGCCAGAAATAGATGACAATGCACCAGGAGAAGAAGCATGGTCAGGATGGATTTCAACTCCAGATATAACTAGAGGAAAGGGGGATGACATACACATCCTAATCAACTCAAGACCGGTTGCTGCACAGCCATTTTTACAGACAATCAGAAGAGGTTACAAGACTAGGTTGATGCAAGGAAGGCATCCGGTTGCAGTTCTGATGTTAGAGATTCCACATCAAGAAGTAGATGTAAATGTACATCCAACAAAAAGCGAAGTTCGCTTGAAGAATTCCTGGAGGGTTCTAGAAAGGCTTGAAAGAGCGATCTCTCACACACTTGAATCGACTCCTACAGAGCCGGAATCTAGTGGTGGTATTACTGGAATAGTATCATTAGCAAATCAAACTGTAAACAAACAAAGTGTCGAGAAACCTGCTTGGGCTCAAACTGCACAATTTTCACTAACAGGCGAAGTTGCAAAGGAAACTAAAGAGAAATCTAAACCCAGACCGATTTCAACATCAGAATTTGCTCAAAGAACAATAACTGGTGAGAAACCAACTGCTCCTGCTTTATCTGTTGATGAAAGAAAATTACATCGACATGCTGGAATGAATTCTGAAAATCCAGCAGACAGTAATCCAATCGGCCCTGTAATCAATGATTTACCTGAAATGGAGCCGCTTGCACAGTTTGCAGATTCTTACATTTTAGTTCAAGCTAATGAGGAATTGTTACTTATCGATCAACATGCTCTGCATGAAAGAGTCCGATATGAAAGATTAAGAAATAACCAAGAGATATGGGAATCTCAACCAAGAATAAAGCCAATACCATTGAATCTGGATACAAGGCAACTTACGAGGTTAGAGTCAAGGATAGAAGAATTTGCAGAGATTGGGTTTAATTTCAATAAATCTAATGGCGGCTATGAGATAATCAGTGCGCCTGCGATTTTCTCAGCAGATAACTTAGAGCCATTCATACATGATATAATCCTAGACATGAATGAAGATGGAGCACCGCTTGAAAGTCTTGAAGAGAGAAAAGACCACTTTGCTTTCTTAAACGCATGCAGAGGTGCAGTAAAAGCGAATGAGAAGCTGAATCTTGCCCAAATGCGACGTCTTTTAGATGATATGAGAAGAATCCCAAATCCATGGGCTTGCGTTCATGGAAGACCTACAGCAATGAGAATTCCGCTTAATTCACTGGACCACCATTTCGGCAGACACGGCTAATTAACTCCAATTTAAGCCGCATGATTCTAGTTGTTCAATGAATGATGGCCATGCAACTTCATGCAAATTGGAGCCTTCAACTACACCACCGCAAATTGAGGCCAAAATAACTGCAGTCATTTGTATGCGGTGGTCACCATATGTTCTTACAAGTTCTCCTGGTTCTTGTGGTATTTGACCGCCTTCAATTATCAAACCATCATCAGTTATTTCAGATTTAATAGAGAATTGTTCAAGTAAATCTCTTGTCCTCAAGATTCTGTTTGATTCCTTGTATGTTGCATGTTTTGCACCGGTTATTTGACCACCATCACCTAATGCCAATATAGCGGATAATGGTGTTATCAAATCATTTGAGTCTCTCAAATCTAATTTTTCAAGATCATGACCAATTAGGTCTGAAGAATTTGGTGGATTTTCGATGTCTAATCCCGCAAGCTTACAAAAGGCAGCCATTGAAGGGTCAGGAGGTATAATGACATCTGGGCAAGAAACTTTCCACGGAACACCAATTTCTCTTGCTCCTGTTTGCTTACATAATTCCCAAGTCAAATCGGAGTGTTTTCGTGATACTGGATCACCTATTGTAACTAATTCAAAACCATTGGTTCTTGGAGTCATAAGCATAATCGCTGATAAAAATTGAGACGACATCGAATTATCGATTGTAAGTTTTTCATTTGTCATTGGGCCATTCAAGATAACTGGAAGATGATTTTCGGAGGTGAATTCATATTCTATTCCTAATGAGTTCAATAGAGGTAAAGAA
The DNA here is from genome assembly GCA_002727515.1 of Methanobacteriota archaeon. The sequence continues at coordinate 139,174 of PBXF01000011.1, read as the reverse complement.
CTTCTTACTTGTAGGCTTGAGTCCCCATTCATCACAAATTTACCATCCATAGTAGATACTTGGGCAATTAAAAATCTCAATGCTGTTCCACTATTTTTACAGTCTAGTGAATTGTCTTGAGGAGAAAATACTCCTCCTTTTACAATTCCAGAATCATAATCTATCCCTAAAATTCTAAGACAATCGATCATTGCTTGAACATCTTTACCAATTTCACCCATCGTAATTAAAGTGGGTTCACTATCCATCCCAGCAAGCACTAACCAACGCATTGCGTGGCTTTTAGATGGAGGTAACAACATCGATCCAGATAACGTACTCTTAGAAATTGATAAATTTCTAGATGAGGATGTATGGCCATTAGTTGAAATGATAACACACTCCTGTAATAAACCCCAGATGACTATCAATAATCAATGCATGCATAAGAGCATAATTCAAATGATTCAATCTCTCCCACTCCAATATGGTAGAGGATACGCGAGGTCGCTCCTTGAGGGATCTACGTATTTCTTTAACAGATAGATGTAACATGAGATGTAGGTATTGTATGCCTAGAGAACATTTTGCAGAGAATCATGAATTTTTGAATAAAACTGAAATTCTAAGTTACGAAGAAATTGCTTCTATTGTAAATTCTATGGTACCACTTGGCCTGGAAAAGGTAAGACTAACCGGCGGTGAACCTTTGTTGAGAAGGGATATTGACAAATTGATCAAGCAATTGCCAAGCGAATTAGATCTCGCTTTAACAACCAACGGATTGTTGTTAGAGAGGTATGCCGAGATATTATTTGATTCTGGACTTGATAGAGTTACAGTTTCATTAGATGCAATAGATGAGGAGACTTTTCAAAAAATGGGAGATACAAAGGAATCTCCATCTAGGGTTCTGAAAGGAATTGAAAAGGCATTATCAGTAGGGCTAAAAGTAAAAGTCAATTCTGTAATAAGAAAAGGTGTAAACACTCATTCGATTAAAGAAATCTCTGATTACTTCGTCAACAGTGATGTAATTGTTAGATTTATTGAGTATATGGATGTTGGAGAAACTAACTCTTGGAATCTGGACGAAGTTGTTTCAGGAGAAGAAATGCGAGAGATTCTTGCGCCCTTATCCACAATAGAGCAAAATTATACTGGAGAAGTAGCCAATCGATACTCCAGAGGTAATCAAGAATTAGGATTCATAGAAAGTGTATCTAAGCCATTTTGCCATTCATGTAACCGCGCCAGGCTTTCAGCTGATGGTAAAATTTACACTTGCTTATTTGCAAGTAAAGGTAATGATTTGAAATCACTATTAAGAATGGGTGCTTCTGATGAAGATATACGAATAGCAATCTCATCTATATGGAAAAATAGGGATGATGCTTACTCGGAAAACCGTGGTAAAATGGAACACTCAAAGGTTGAGATGTCCTATATTGGCGGTTAATTGTCAATAACCGGTAGCCTAAGTTCTCCTAGGACAGTGTTACTTCCAGTATCAACTAATTCGAAAACATGAAACCCGGTGTTGCAGTTGAGATTTTGACAGTTGATTACGTAATAATCGCCCTTTGTTACAGACCATCCGGCATCCCTGTCATGGAATGAAATATTTGCTCCAACAGTACCATAGACATCTGCATCATCAGTAAATCCGTTTGATTCTACTAATCTTGTACTGCTTTCATTGACTATTGACCATTTTATTTTCGCAGGATCTAGTGATTGATCGATGCTTGTGATAGTAACAACATGGTATCCGTTAGATAACCCTCTAACCGAAAAACTTGCTTTAGGGTCATCTTTTTCAACACTGTCAAATGTTGAAGACATCATAATGAAAACCATGCTAGATAGCAATACAGTAATTGCAAGTAAAAGAACCGTTGCGATGACAGGGCTAACTGCTTCGTTGTCCCTGTGCATATCTAATCCCATCACTCCGTTACTATTGAATCAACCGCCTTTTTTGCAACTTATTTGGCTTTATTTTCGGGATTAAACTATCCACAACATTCTACGACAGGTGACTGCTCTCCAAATTATTCCTTTTGTTAATCTATTGAATAGCATGTTCAAAATAAAGTCTGGTAATCTAAACATTAGACTTCCAAGTTTAAATGAAACCTTGGAATTTCTCATGACCTTACCCATTTGTTTTTTCCATCGTTTTTCATATTCATTTAATGATACTCCATCTTTGAGGTGTTCACATATTACTTGGCCTGCAATTCTTCCACCTATCATTGCAATAGTGATACCCGCTCCGTTAGAAGGTAGAACCATTCCTGCAGCATCCCCTACTATCATGTAATTGCCTTTAACGAACTTTTTCACAGTCCCTGACATAGGTAATGATCCTGCTCCTGTGAAAGTAATATCTCCATCATATTTTGAAACAAATTCTTCTGTNTATTCGTTCAGACTCTTCTTTTTTGAGAAATTCCTTTGGATTCCTAGACCAATATTTGCCCCTTGNCCTTTAGGGAACATCCAGGCATATCCTCCTGGAGCCATTGAACCAAAATGTAATTCTACGGCATCTCCAAAATCTCCGTCCATCAATACAAATTTNACAGGAATTTTCAGTGATTTTTCATTCCAATATTCTCTTCTTATTGGGCCATTATGCCCTCCAGCATCAACAATAATTTTTGCTGAATACTTTTCACCACCCCTGATTATTACATCATTGTCTTTTACATTTTCAACTCTTTTTCCAACTAAATATCTCGCTCCAGATTTTTTTGCTAAATCTACAAGAAATTCATCGTGAGCAACTCTATTCAGAACATACCCTTCAAAATCGTAAACTAAGGGTTTTCCAGAGGGTGGAACCAAGTGCATTTTATCAACAGTTCTAGAAATGGCATGATGAGGAGTCTGATAGAGATCATCTACATCTGGGACATCTGGGCAAAGACGCTTCATTTCTTCGTTTGTTGGAACCAANTCTCCACATTGTAAGGGAGAGCCAATCGGGTCTCTTCCATCTATTACAATTACCTCAAGACCACCTTCTGCTGCATATCTCGCAACGGTACTACCTGCAGGACCTCCCCCAATCACGATTACATCAGCATCAAATTTTTGTGAAATTTTAATCACCTCATGAGTTCCTATTTTTCACCATACTGACAACAAACTGCAGTAGGCTTTTAGCATCGCAATCATCGAATTCTTCAAGATAGTTTGAAGCCCTCTCTAGATGATTGTTCACTAGTATTTCTGAATAATTTATGCTACCTCCAATCTCGAGAAGTTGGATTAATCTTTCAAATTTTGAATCATCAAAATTTGTAATTATGGATTCTAATTCTTCCCTCTCATCTCCATGTAATATAGTAAGAGCGTGTATTAAGGGNAGTGTCATTTTACCTTCATAAACATCTATTCCTCTAGGTTTTCCTATTCTTTCATCACCTACCACATCCAACAGGTCATCAACAAGTTGGAAGGCGATTCCTAGTTCCATTCCGAATTCAAATAATTTGTTAGATTCCGAGGNATCTAAATCTGCAACCATCGCAGCACCTTTGGCAGCTGCTGCAAAAGGACCTGCAGTCTTTCCTTTGACAATTTCTAGGTAATCTTCTGGAGATGTTGCTAGATTCAATACGTGGTCTATTTGCATAAACTCAGCACTTGCAATCTTAGCACAACAATCAGCCATTACTTTGACTACATCTTCATTGTAAATTCCACCTAAGCCAAAACCTTGCACGAAAAGCCAATCTCCGCCGATTATTGCTTTTGATTGCCCAACCATCGAATGCATGGTAGGTTTGCCCCTTCTTACACTTGAATTATCATTGATATCGTCATGAACTAGTGTAGCTGTGTGAATTAATTCGAAAGCCATTGCTAGTGGTAAAATTGCATCGATATCGTCTCCGCCTGCCATTTGATAAACCAGATAAGTTACTATTGGTCGTAATCTCTTTCCTCCTGCTAGTAGGACATTGCCGGATACTTCTGCAACTTCTCCAAATATTGCTTTCTGTTCTTCTATTAGGGATTCGAGGTTTGCGTTGATTATAACCCGAATTTCTTCGAGCATATCCATCGCAATATCCGCCTCCATGACACCTGCCACAAGGGTCGACTTCTTAATGAGTGGTTGACGCCCACAATCTGTTGGAGTAATCCGACCGAGGTGATTTGTTGGAATTGGATGAAAGATTTGAGATTCTTTTTATTCCAAACTTAGGTGACGGAGTTCAGCAACAAATTACAAAGTTAATTTCAAACTCTCCAGAAGGTTTGAATTTAGTAGAGAAGGAAGTTCCTCACATAGAAACAGCAATATCCCTACTAAAACAAGGTCATGGCGACATTGTTGCTGTTTCTGGCAGGTGGTGGTTTGAGAACAGAGATCTCGACCTATCTGCAAATTTAGTTTTACCAAGAAGAGAACCAACCAGAGTACTCGTTGGAGAAAATAAACCTGAATATATCCCAAAGAAGGGAATTATAATCGTCGACTGTGAACTAGTGAGAAGGCAGTTCAACAGGTTTCGAAGTGATTTGAAAATAATGATGGCTGAAGAATTTGTAGATGCTCCTAGTGATGAAATTGAGAAGGTTTTTTGGTTAGAAAAATTAAGAGATAATGGTGAAATTGACGGCTATGTTACAACTAGGTCGCTCTATTCAATGCTTGATTCCAAAGTAAGAAGACATACACTAGGGCTACAGAAAGGTAATGAGGAAAGATCTAGGTTCATCCCGCNACCTCTAGAAGGGTACACTGTACTTGTAACAAGACCTGATTTCCCCTCTAGTAAATTTGCTCCAGTTATTGATGTTGGCGCATCATTGTCATTTCGATTGGAGATGACTATGCTTGACAATATACCTGAAAACCTGCATAATAAAATCGGCTTATTTGTTGAGCAGCGCAAACTGGGAGCATTGTTAAGAGAAGCAAATAAAATAGGAGACGATTTCGCTTTGAAAGAAATTTCCTTGAATCAAAAAAATTTCTCAGAAAACAAAAACAGAATAGAATTATTATTGGAGTTACTCAACAAAGACGGATCAGTGACTGCATCAGTTGACAGAGTGTTTTCAGTTGAAGAAAGCCATTCAGGATTAATCAATGCTCTGAAGGATTGGACCCAAATAATTGAGGTTTTGATGGAATCGCCTGGCCAAGAAAAGCGAGGAAGAATTAAGGAAATTATGAACCAATATATCGAAACAATGATTCAAGAAAACCGTATCTCTGAAGAGAATGTCAATAATCCAAAATTGAATAATGAAGACCTAGAGTAATTTATCTTCTCCTGTTAGTTGTTTGATTTTACTCCTACATCTCTCAATATTCTCATCTCCTCTATCTTCACCAGCTAAGATAAGATCATATCCGTTATTATTTATCTCACGACTTAGGCTTACTAGTTCGATAGGAGGGTTTGCATCAACAACCTCTGCAATCGATTCATCTATTTCCCTGGCGGAAGATTCCCAAGAACCTGACATTTTTAGCAAATCTTTTGCTAATCTTTCAATTATATCAACAGCAGATGGAGGTCTTGCCAAAGCACCTTGTATTCGGGAGACTGAATCAATATGAAGTGTTCTAAGTTCCCCCAACCTACCTGCTGCTGCAAGTATTTGAGCAACCATCGACTCTCTGTCTCCTCCTTTGACGAGTTTTCTTCGAGATTTCTCCAATTCTTTCATTACCTCTGAAGAACCTGCGACAATTGCATCTTGAATTGAAGAAACCTCATTGAGAATTTTTTGAACTGACTCGACCCTATCCTTCATTTCTTCTTCTAACCGGACTTCCTCTCTTCTGAGATCTTGTTTAATTGAGGAAACGATACCTTGAGAGAGAGCAGTTGCCTCTTTCAAAGATGATTTTGCCGCACGTTCGTAGCGTCCCATCTGTCGGCCTCAATCACCCATACCACNGCAAGGGTTTCAATATGTTTACGATTAACTATTTTCAGTTGCTGAAATACAAAATATAGTAAGATAATCGACATCTAATTCATCTGTTTAGGGTGTAACCTCAAATATGTAGAGCGAACGATTATGACTGGGGTAGGGTAATGAGCGGCAAAGAGACACTTCTTTCAGAACTTCATCAAGCAAGACTTGAGTCGTTGAAAGATATGTGTCAAAAGCATGGAATTTCCCGAAATGGCCCGGTTGAAGTAATCCGGTCTAGATTGATTACAGAATTGATACTTAGTGAATGGGATCTTAGTCCTGAAGGTCTAGACTCGATTATGAATAATCAATTAGGAAAGATTCTAGCAGTCTATGGGGTGAAGAAATCTGGCTCCATAAGAGAAAGAAAACAACGATTATATCTTCACTTAAACCATGATCCAAAACAACTTACTCCTGAAAAACTTGATGCTTTATCTCGCGAAAAATTACATGAGTTATGTGTTAAACTGGATTTACCACGTTCTGGAACAAAGCAGGCTCTTTTACTCAGAGTAGCTGGTGTACTAACCTCACAAAGTGGTTCGTGGGGAGTAATAAAGAAGAGTCTAAGAAGACCGAGAGGAAAGGTAAAACTAATTCCAATTCCTTCTCCTGATGACGAACCTGAAGTTTCAGTCACACAGGAGATTGTAGTTCAACCACCTTCAATCGAAGAGGTCCAAGAAATAATAGAAATATTGGATGACCCGATTGTAGAAGTTGTTGATACCTATACTGAGGTTGAAACTGAGGTTCAGGAACCAGCCATAGTTGAGGCCGCTGTTGAACCTGTTTATTCTGAGCCCGCTCCTGTTGTTTCGTATACGGAATCTGTTATGGAAATTGAAGGTAGAGTTGCAGAGGTTGACGCCCTATGTAGAGAATTTTTGCTAGTAGGTTCAATTCATGACAATGAGGATGTAGACGCATTTATTTCCAGCCTAAATGGTCATGGAATAAATACATCAGACAGTAATGTCAAAAATTTCGTAAGAAACAGACTCNTAGAATTGAATGATATAGCGAATGCAGAAAAAGAAGCAATAAACTCGCTCCCTAATTCTTGGAGAGAGAGAGAAGCGCTTAGAAGATTTGAAGAGGCAAGGCAGGTTCTTCGTGATTCATTACCCGAAATAATTGGAANCCATTCCGGAGATATGGTAAAGGCAAGAGTTGCATTTGAAGATAAAGCAAGAGAACTTGCTCTAGACTTGAGGTTGCCCGCAGTTTCTGGCAGACTACACGCTTTGTTTGATTTACAAGTATCCTTGGATGAAGAAATTGCGGCTACAGACCCTAAAACTGCTAGAAGAACAAGAGTCGCTAAATTATTGCAACATGGAGCTATTCATTTAACATCAGAACAAAGGATGAACTTAGACAGACTTGAAAGAAATATGGAAGGTTTCGAACAATTAGCAATCACAATTTTCGAAAGGTCTGAAGGTACCTATGGAGAATCCCAACAGGCTCTTCTGATTAGATTCTTAGAAAAGAAAGGATACAATGTAAATACTTCCGATCTTAGACCAAGAGTCGTTGCTGCTGCTGGAATAATTGGTGCTGAATTGGGGTATATTTCTCCAGCAGACATACCACGTTTAGCCCCTGGAATCAAGGTATCCGATACAGAAGTTGAGTCAATTATTACTGATCTAAAGAGACTAGCAAAACAATTCAAACCAGAAGAAGAAATCCTAGATGAAGAAGAGGAACTGGCTGAATCAGTTGCTGATGCATCTGACAGAGTTTCTTCAATCAAAAAGAAAATCGACGGTGTTGATGATCTCTTATCAAGATTGAAGATATCAAACAATTAACGTGTTGCATAGAATCCTTGGATTACTTTAGTAACAGTCTCAATATCTCTTATGTCTCTTTGAAGTAAATCTGCTAAGATTTGTTCTCTTTGTTTGATATGCTGTTCAAATTGTGCTGGAGTTATACCCGCTGCTGAGCATATAGTCTCTCTCAACTTGGATGGAATTCCTGTTTCTTCAATCGAATCTGTTGCTGCATTGTATTTCCATATAGCATTCAATCTAGGTTTATCTCCTTCCATACCTGCGATTTCGGCAACTTCTGTAATCTTCCTAGCAGTCTTACCATTTACGTAAAGTCTAGCCTGTATGATAATTAAATCCAGCCCAGTTAACATAATTGGAGGAACATTCATTGGTGGATTAATCATTCTTGTAATTGTCTCCATAGCAGTATTTGCGTGCAAAGAACCGAAAGACCCATCGTGGCCTGTATTCATTGCAGTAAGTAATGTTGCACATTCACTAGAACGGACTTCACCCACAATTATTCTGTCTGGTCTCATCCTAAGACTTGATTTGAGGCAATCATTCATGTCGACTTCTGGAGTTCCATCAGGCCTCTCTCTTCTTGTTTCCATTCTTAGCCAGTGATCATGGTAAACTTGCAATTCAGCAGTATCTTCTACTGTCAACAATCTCTTATGCCAAGGAATATACATTCCCAGGCAATTTAATGTCGTTGTTTTACCAGACCCCGTTCCGCCAGCAATGACAAAGTTAGCAGGTCGGCTATCCAAACCTTCAATCCAAACCCACATCATTGCAGCTAGTCTAAGATTAACTGTTCCAAATTTAATTAAATCAATCATGGTTAACGGATCTTCCCTAAATTTACGAATGGTCAAGGTTGGACCGTCTGGTGAAACTGGAGGTATTGTCCCATTAACACGGCTTCCGTCTGGCAATCTTCCATCAAAGATTGGCACCAAGCCAGGCCCGTCTCCAAGCGGAACTGAGGTAAATGCTGCAATATTCTTTGAAATCTCAAGCCCTTGTTGGTCATCCACCCAAACATTTGTTCTGCACATACCAAAATCACGGTGAGCAACTTTTACACACTGCGAACCACCGTTATACATCACTTCTTCCAAATTATCATCTTCAAGCAAAACTGCTAGATTNCCGTAAGGGTTTGGCTCTACCCCTCCATCTACATGATACATTGGGGAAGGGTGATTACCTTCCATGTACACTGTTACTCTTCCATATTGTGCTAAAATATCCTGCATTCTTTAACCTCCGATTACCAAAACTCCGACNTGATAGATTGTCATTGAAACAGCCATCCACAATGGNGCCCACCATAGTGCAGACCTAAGCCTACCGAGCATTCGGCCGCTTACACCTATCGCGACTAATGATGCTGCTCCAAAGAACATTGTGAATGATGAGTTAAATGATTGAAGTTGGAAACCCTGGCTCCTTGGAGCAAAGAGACCTACAATGAAGGCGATTAAGAATGGCAATCCTACGGAGACGAACATAATAATCAAGATTGATCTACCCATCAAATCCGACTCTCTTCGATTCATTAAATCATTCAATCTTTCATAATCTCTCGACATATCTGCAAGAATACTTTGTAGAGGAGCATCTTGTTCTATAGCAGTTGACATCAAGTGCATAACTCTCTGCACTTGTGGCGATCTAGATTTAGTTGCAAAATTAGCTAAAGCAGAGTCGAATGAGGAAGCGTGACTTTCTTCTAGGGTTTCTCTGAGTAATTTACCGAGAGTACCATTATTCCTATCCGCCTCTGCCATCATTGCTTGTTGTAGACCTAAACCGGCTCCAAGTGAATCAGAAAGTGCTTCAAGCATAGCAGGGAGATCGTTTTCGATGTTCCTTCTTCTTGACCTCTCCAAAATTGGAGGGACCCCCCCAATCGCACATGCAACGCTAATCGTGATCATGAAAAGCAAAAATGGTTCATTTCTGAACATTTCTAATACTTCAAAAATCAAAAAATCACAACCCTGGGTCCTTGGTATGAGCTTTCAATCCAATTAATGCCATACCTGCTAATGTCAAGAATAATCCTGCGTTTACTATACTCATTATGGTGCCTTGGTCCATGGTGCCAAACAGTTCTTCTGCACCTTCCATAAGTTGAGGTGCGATACCAAGAATTGCTAAAATAATCGGACCAATCATTCCAATTGAAAGAAGAGTTTCAGGCACTCCGCCGAGTTCTTCGATGTATTCCTTCACGCTTTCAGTTCGAGATTCTTCCATCCTTTCTCCTTGCTTTCTCAAGGTTTCTATGATGTCGGTATTTTGAGTTACATTGTTAATCATCGTATTGATTAATCTCTTGTAGCCATCAGTTTCAGCTTTCTTCAATACAGACCTGAGTTCTCTTTCTAGAGGTGTTCCTTTGTTAATTCCCTTCATTATTTGACTGAAGTCTTTAGAAATTATACCGTATCCACCTTGTGAAATTGAGTGTATTGCTGCTTCTAAACCAACACCAGAACCCATTAGAACGCTTAGTGTTCTAATCACATACAATACTTCTTTCGACTCATCTAATGAGCGCAATTAATCACCTCAACGGATATCTTCAATGAATTCAAANTTATACAGTCCTTCTGTGCCATCATAGGACATTTTGCTGAACACAGTTTTGACATCTCTCTCCTCAAATGGATCATGAATGTATGGTTGCCCTGCTCTGAACATTTTCAGAATTTTCTTGTAATCATCAAGATTCATTTCTCCACGAACTGTATAGACCGCAGATTCTGCTCCTTCATCTACCAAATCATCTCCTTCACCTCCGTGAAGAACTGTTCTAGTCATTCTTCGAGCTATTGCGACTGAAATATCAGCGTTAGAAAGCCTAACCCAATCTGAACTCGAAGTACCACTTGCTGGACGAATGAAGAAATCTGTGCCTGCCATTTGCTCACCTTAACCNCACGAGGTTGAGACAAGGACTTGAACGTGTTGGTGATATTTATTCAGTTAATTTGAACCAACCAAACCTTGGTTCATGTATTTCACCATCTTCAGAGAGTTCGTCCAATGCTGCTTCTGCAGCATCTCTATCATATCCTCTTGCAGATGCATTGTTCAGAACTGTATCGAAATCTACACCTTCTCCTTTATCGAGGCGTTTTACTAAGTCTAATATTGCTGAATTTATGTCGCCCTCTTGATTTTCTTTGGCCGGTTCCTTGTCTTCAGACTGAGATTCTTCAACGACCAGACTTTTCTGTGCTTGTACAACTGGAGTTATTGACACTTCTTTGTCTTCTGCAATATCTAGAGTTTGAAGTATGTTCAAACGATAGGACTCNGTATCAATTTCACCATAATGTTCACCTGCTAGCAGTAATCCTTCAATCAAATTTTCAGGAACTCCGGCCTTGGCTAAAGAATCGATTGATTTTTCTGAATTAATTGATTTTTCATGAGCATCAATTCGAGTCAACATACCCTTCGCTGCTCTAACTAACCATTCACGGTACACCGTGCGAGAAATTACTGCTGCTTCTTCAGGTCGAAGACTAGTGTAAACCGCACCCTCATCTGTTTGGAAATATCTCGCCTTTGCTGTCATCATTAGCATTATCACCTCTCCATCATCAATTCGGGAAGATAACTGTACAGTTAATTCACGCATTGACTCTGGGGCGTAATCGCCAACAGAGAAATAGTGTGTTCCTGAAGGATCCCTAATTTGGCCTTGCCAAATAGTTGCTCCATTTGCAGTCTCCCTAGGCTCTAATCGTTCTAGTAATCCTGCGACTATTACACGATTTACTTTCGCTCCTAATTTAGTAATCAAGAACAATGGATCATATTCACCTGAACCTTGTTGGTGAAGAGTTGATTCACCAAATTCCGAGGCAAGCAAAGGTAATGCTGGTTGTCTTCTTATTCTACTTCGCATCAATTAAACCCCCATTTTGCTCTGATTTCAGTTGCTTCTAAAGCGGAATCCACCTCGATTATCTCAGCTGAATCTGATAATAGCATAGCTCCCTGTTCGTCGACTATTGTTCTACCTGAGGCAGATATTTCACGACCGAGTAGTTTTTCTCTTAGGTATTGAACATAGTCCATTGAACCATTTTCATCAATGTGTTCTCTTACCTTATCCATAGATAAACCACCAATAGATTCTGATGAGTCTTTATTCAAAATTAGCGATATTGTGGATATACCATCATCTAAAACTAATCTAAATCTGAGGTCTTCTACTCCATCTTGTGCGCCGTGAGTAGCGCATTCGCCATCTCTTAGTACTCTCCTACATTCTGAACAACGTTTGATTATTCCTGAATCCTCTCTTACTGATACTACTGTTCCAGTTGTTGAAATTCCGACTCTACTCGCACCTGAAGTCAATTCGGATAATTGAACTTCTACAAGGTTGTCAGTTAAATCAAGATCTTCTCCCCATGGGGCAGCGGCTAATACTTCAATTTGATCTGCGTTGTCGATGGTGACATCGGGAATCCCTTGCCAAGCTCTAACTCTTGCACCTCTTACACGAATTACTACTGGCATTTCTTCAAAATTGAATGGAGGTTCACTCCAAATAGAACACCTACATTTACCAGTTGGGTCTGCTATATCACCAGACCATACACTTTTTTCTTCACCTTGTTGACCTGTAAAATCTCTTTTTACCATCTTTTGAATTTCAAAAATTATGTCAACATCTCTAGAACCATCTCTCAAGTCTTCAATTTTAGAAACCGATTGTGCGCTTAGGTCTTCAGCACTTGCGAAATTAGCATCATGGAATATCTCAATTCTAGAGGACGCACCTATGTTTATTTCAGGTGTATCTCTGAAAACCTTGATCTGAGCATTTTCAATTTTTATCAGAGAGCCTACTTCATGCTTGAAAGGCTCCCAAGACAGGAATCCTATTGAGCCTGAATCATCTGCTATTCTTCCTCTTACTATGTCTATAGACCCAGAACCGTCTCTCTTGTGAATCACATCTTCTCTGGAAGCAAGTACTCTTCCTACTACAGTGAGATTGCCTTCAGATTTGATAGTTGAAATTTCTACTGGTTCACCAGGAGTGATTACGGTTCTTTCACCTTCCTTCAATACTGCAATTCTGCTTGATTGATTTATGTTCAAACTCATTTTTCCTTGATATTCGTTTACTGAAACACCTTCAAGTCTAACTACTGAACCTGGCATTAGATTAGGACTGTTTCCCCAATCTTTGAATTCCCACCTGTTCTTGGTGGCACCAGTTTCATTCCAGGGTTGATCTTCAAGTAAACCGTAAGGAACTACCTTCTCTTCACCTCTTACCATAGTNGTTCGGGGATTGTGAGTTATAATTTGAACCTCGACCTCGACATTTCTGTCATCAGCGGATAGGTCGGATAATAATTCGACTTTTTTGACTGGCTGTGTTTGTTTTTGATTGCTTGATTTCGGTTGTGATTTTGGCACTACACCTGTTTCAGTCTGGAACCTCCTCAAAACAGAGCGGATAGCATCNTCAGGTGGTATCAAGAAATCCTTTTCATATCTCGCAAAAGCTTCAGCAACCTTTACGGGATCTGCTTCTGGCACCTGTTTTACAACTTCTGCNACNTGGACTTCATAATCATCTGACATGATGGCCACCTCGAGAGTGTGTGTTCGTTTTCTGGCCCGTCAAAGACGGGTGTTCTGGCTCTTGTGCGGGCTGGTTATGTTTCTTGGGCACTGCCTATCACCTCGGGGATTACGCAACTTATGGAGACGGTTCATGAAGATGTCTGAAAGACTCAGACAGATTCTGAAACTAAATTCAAGCAGGATTTATCCTTAAACCGTCCATTAGAAGCACATCTGGAACATGCATTGAACCAGTGCTGTATGAACCTTTGCGTATTGATGAATCTCCCAAAATCACATTTCCGTTCAGAGCACTTGCTAAATTACCTGAGAAACCTGCTTGTGACAAGGCACCTTTAATTTCCCCATTTTCTACTTTCAAAATTGTAGAAGTAGTAACCGAAAAGTCACCACTAGTTGGGTTTGCCGTATGTGCCCCCATAACGCTGTGGACAATGTAGCCATTCTCCATCTCTTCAATCAATCGATCTCTTGAATGAGTTTTTGCGCTTGAACTCAATATCAAGTCGCTGCAGCCACACACAGGAGGTGATGAATGACCGCCTCTGACAGCAGAACCTGTTGTTGAAGCCGATTCAACCTTGCCTTCGGATAGCATTTTTGCAGCATCTCTTGTAGACCACAATTCTCCTGTAAGTTTTCCAGATTGTACTATTGTTTGGGTTTGACTAGGTACTCCCTCTGCATCTCTTGAACCAGAAGACATTCCTCCTTCCATGAGTCCGTCATCGACCAAAGACAAGTGTCCTGCCATGACCGATTCACCCATTTTTTGAGACCAGAATGATTCGCCTCTGGCTAATCTTTCACCACTTATTGCACTTGGAACCACAACGGAAAATAAAGGTGAAAAACCATCACTAGTCATCATTACTGGACAATCTTCGGTATCTCCTCCTTTGATTTTGTCACGAGTAATCTGAGACCAATGAACCGCTTTATCTACACTCGCTGTAAGGTCTTTTAGCATAAATCTAGAAGATTCGCCTTCATAAGATGAGGTTAAATCTTCGTTTTCATCAATTGAAACATGGATTCCAATTCCATGAGAAGTGTGTATTCCTCCATCCTCAATACCGTTGCTTGTTAGTATTACATCGGCACCAGCGCCAACTCCTAGTCCTCCTCCAACTGCAACGGCTCTTGAATCAAGTTCCTTAACTCTCTGAATTACTATATCGCCCTGAGAGAGTAATTCTTCTGGGCCCAAATCAAGCAGAGATTTGTCTAACATTCCACCAACTTTCCGAGAAGATTGATTCTCTGGTAATTCGAAACCCTCTATGCTTGGAGACATTTTTGCTATTGACAAGGCTTGCTCTATTGCATTTGCTGCTGAGTTAGGGTCGACAAGATGTGCATAACCATACCGTCCTTCATCAACGATTCTAATACCAAATCCACCATCGCCCCCACCTGATGCCATAGAGATCTTACCTGCCTCTATTTCCAAGGAATGTCCATACCCTTGTGTTGCATAAACTTCCCACTGAGATACACCTGCTGAATCACAGGCTTTACCGATTTTTTCGGCTGAATTAAATAGCCTCTCAACTGCATCATCGGGAATCAATATCATCCCACCAATGCTTCACTGATTCGCATCAAAGGACCACCATCACCAACTGGAACAGTTTGCCCTTTACCACAAAATCCTGGTGATGCCAAACGAGCATCTTTGGTAAGACCGTCAACATTTTTCAAAATCTCAAGGGTCATTCCTGATACACTTACGTCTTTAACAGGTCTTGCCAAACTTCCATTTTCAATAATCCATGCTTCTTGAGCAGCAAATTGGAATGAACCACGTCCTGTGTCAACCTGTCCGCCTCTACTTCCACAAGCATATATTCCAAAATCNATGTCTTCGATTAATTCGTCTAAATCCTTGTGAGTACCACCTTGAATTACTGTGTTAGACATTCGAACTAGTGGGTGGTGCAGACCATCTTGAGCCCTGGCACCACCATTTGGTTCCAAATCATACCTGTATGCTGTTTCTCTGTGATTTAGATATTCAGTCAGAACACCGTTAACAATCAGATTCTTTGGACGAGTATCTACTCCCTCATCATCAATAGGATAGCAGCCATATCCTCCACGCATTGTTGGGTCATCTACTACCGTACAGATATCTGAACCTATTTTTTGGCCTAATCTTCCTTCTAGACAAGAGTCGCCTGCCGCTACTAAATCCGCTTCACAAGGGTGACCGAGTGCTTCATGAATGTATACTCCTGTCAAATCTCTGTCGGCTACCAAAGGCATTCTACCAGATGGTGCTCTTTCTGCTCCTAAGAGCCTTAGGGCTGAGATCCTAGCAGTTTCTCCCATTCCTCCAAGGTCACATTGTTCAATTAATTCTAATCCGCCTTCGCCGCCATGTCTCATTCGGTATGAAACGACTCCCGTTTCATTTCTAGCAGTAACCATTCCGTGAATTAAACTTCTTTGAAATGACCAAACGCGATTCATTCCTTCACTGGTCAATAATTCTGTATGTATATGCTCGTCTGACCATCCTGTTGAGGTAGATACTATGTTATCATGGTCTCTAGCTTCTCTATCTATTGCTAACATCAAATCAATTCTTGTTTGTAGGTCTGTATCTCTTACGTCTTTCTTACTCTTCCAATGAATCTCATCTTCTATTATTGGAACTTCAGCGAGTCCTACTCTTGGTTGCTTGGAAGTTCTACGAGATGCTACAGCCCTTGCTAGTTTTACAGTGGATTCTACTTGAGAATCTATTGATTTGTAATCACTTGTAGAATGCACTCCCCAAGCACCATCTGCTAGTATTCTCATTGTCACACCAACTTGTTGACCAGGAATCGCTCTCTCTAATTTTCCGTCCTTCAAAGTGACAGAATTAGTAGTTTCACTGACTAATCTAAGTTCAGCATACTCTGCGCCGTACGACATTGCAGATTCAATAGCCCTTTTTGCAATAGAATCATCCAATATTCTTCCATTAGACAAATCAGTAACACTTCCTTTAGTCGCTACTACCATGATGCAATGCAGAGGCAAGAACTCTTTCAGACTTACGGAAATCAGCGCATATCTGAAAGATGAACATGGCCTATGGCAGCGTTTTCATCGTCACCAATTTCAATTCCAATTCTGGGAGCATTGAAAATCGATAAATTCGGCCTTTCTGNTAAGATTTCAAATCCCATTCTTTCAGCATGATTTTCAAAATCTTCTTGTGTTGCAGTACACGATAAATCCACAATGTAAGCAAACTTTTCACCTTCAATAATTCCTGCTCTTGAAAAACTAGCAGAAATATGGTGCGTTCCTGATATTAATCTCATAAATTCACCATCTATTGAATTAGATTTCATTTTATTTCGATCAATATTTCTATTTAGAACATCTAAAGCGACCCACGCATGAAGTTCGCTAGCTAAAGATTCACCTGAAATCAGCGACCAGTGCTGTGATGCACGATTCTGAATCCATTTCTGAACTAGTTCTCTTGGATTTTCACAAGGGGATTGAAATTTAACTCTCCTGCAGGGGAATAAATCTCCGTCCATGATTGTACGAACCGGTTTAGATTTTCAATCCTGACGCTCCCCCGGTAAAGGTTCATCATCTAACCTAGGCTTTTTTGTTTCCTGTGAAACTACTTGTTGGTTTATTGCTTTCATTATATTGTCTACAAGAATGGGTCCCCAACCTCTCTTTGATTTTAGTGAATCTAGGTCAGATGAACTGATATTTAGCAAGTCTTGAGGGTTTCTAATCCCCATTTTAGACAGGGTTCTAGCCCTACTGCGCCCCACATTTCTAACCTGTACAAGTTGCAATAGATCTTCTTTACAACCAGCTCTAACTCTCATTCGCACTGTATCTAATCTACCAATTAATTCTGCGACGAAACCAAGATGCTCTTGAGCAAAGACATCATCCATTCTAAGTACTTCTCTAGCACCAAGAAGTAACCATTGCATTAAATCTGTGCGAGTGTGAACATCACCTGGGCTAACTCCCAACTTCTTCTCTATGTGCCGTAAATCTTCTTCTTCACACCACATTTCGTTACACCAAGCGCTCTTTACAAAAGACATTGAACGCTCATCAATTGGACTTTCAATCAGTAATTCGTCCTCAACTATCGCTGCTTTTTGTCTAAGATCACTACCAAACTCTAACTCTTTTGANTTAGCCCATAAATTCAGGAAATCAGGGGTGGCGGTAATAAGGTGGCATAGTCCGAAATCAGTAACAGGTAAGTTGTTCCTTACAAGCCTTCTAACCGCTCTTCTTAACCCATCGATAAGGATATCTGCGGATAATGGATCCAGATATAATTGAGCAACTCTTTCACCCATTGCAGTTGCCTCATATGTTGAATCTACAGATTCAACCGAAGGAACTTCTTCTGTAAAATTGTAAGTGTTTGCTTTTCTGAAACCAAAAGTTGCTTCTACAGGTTCATAGGATTTTTTTGAAGAGATTGAGACTCCCGATGCTTGTNTAGCAACATCAACCCATGATGGAATNTCATCATCCCAATTTTCTATCACCGTACCAGTACTTGTCCTTCTGATAAATCTCTTCTCTACTAGCCACCTTAGCATATCGTCAATATTTTCTTGCAAGTAAGAGGTAGGTTGAGAATACCCCAAGAAGGTTTCAGAAAAAAAATCTCCAATTTCTCTTCTAGATTTCAACCCGCCTGTTGCGATTGATGATAACAAATGGAAACGTAATGCGGGTTCTGCTGCTAATTTTGAGGTGATATCTTCGACAGGGCCATGAATATACATATCTGAAATTTGGTCTGCTATTTCTTTGGGATCGCCTCCTTTGCACAGAAGCCAAGCCTCTCCCTTGTCATCAAATCTTGGCCTTCCAGCACGACCCATCATCTGCCTTACTTCCATTACAGGCAGGTATCTGCTCATGCCGTCNTCNTATCGCTTTANGTCTCTAATTAACACTCNACGNGCAGGAAGNTTNACCCCTGCNGCAAGTGTTGGAGTGGCACAGAGACAGAATAATAACTTCTGCTTGAACGATTCTTCTATCAACTTTCTTTGGTTATGCCTTAACCCNGCATGGTGAAATGCCACGCCACCTTTTACAGATTCTGCCAATTTATCCCCCATTGTTGAATTAGACATATTGGATAATTTTTCTGATAATTTTTCTAATTCAGNTATTTTTTCTGATTCTTCTTTCTTCATTTTCTTTAGCATTCTNGCAGATAATTTAGAGGCTTCTGATTCAGCGTTTCTTCTTGTTGCAACAAATACGAGNAACTGTCCATTTTCNTCATGTANATCTTCCAAAACACACCAAGCGACATGTGACTTTGGCCCACTAAGAGACCTTGGTGGGTTAAGTCCTCTATCGCTTTTAATTTCGCTCTTTTGTATAGCACGTGGTTCTAAATTNAATTCTGCTAATGTTGAATATTCAAGACTCACGGGTCTCCAATCAGATACAATAAGTTCTGAATCAAGCCAGTCTGCTAAATCTTGAGAATTACCTACTGTAGCAGATAATGTGATAATTTGAGCCTCTGGAACAAGATGTCTTATACGCGCTAGATTTATTTCCATGGTTGGACCTCTTGAGGAATCATTAAGCAAATGAAATTCGTCTGCTACAATTACAGATACCTTTCGCAATACACCTTTATTTTGTCTCATTAAAGAATCCAATTTTTCACTAGTACAAACTAGAATATCACAATCATCAATATTGCTAACCTCATTTCTATTATCGCCAATACCAATTCCAACTTTGAGACCGAGAGCATTTCCTAATTCGGTCAACTCTTGTTGTTTTTCGGATGCTAAAGCCTTCAAAGGAACAATGTAAATAGCCCTTGTACCCTTTTGTGCAACCATTATTCTGTGACATATCCCAATGAAGGATACCAAACTTTTTCCACTGGCAGTTGGGATACAAACCATCGTATTTTTCCCAGAAATAATTGAAGGTATAGCCTGTGCTTGCGGAGGATGTAAATTCTTTATTCCCCACTCATTAATTATGAAATCAGACAAATCCTTGGATAAACCAAGCCTCGAAATATCTCTCTCCGGTTCACCCATGATTACTTTTGATGGGTCAATAGTCCAAAAGGTAACCGATTATTCATCCGACACACTCAAGGTCTACCGGTGTTGTCAGCAACAACATGGGACCCGAAGATAGTGTAGTCGAACAAAGACTTTCTGTGTTTGATGATGAACCTGATTTGAATGACTGGTTTGAGGTAATCTGTGGATCTTTAATGTCTGTAATCGGCATATTCCAACTGGTTGCNCCAGGGGATTTAGTAGACCCTGATGTCATGAGATGGTTTGCTGCATCTGTGGCGGTAGTCGGATTGGTTTGGGCTGCGCATGGCCTAAAAGATATGGCAATTAAGGAAGTTAGAAAATCAATTGTCCTTCTAGAGATGGGCGGCAAGCAAGGAAGTATTGATTTCGGATTGATTAGGGACGTGATACTCAATCCGGAAGCATATACAGAATTCCTTGTTAAGGAATATGAAAGTGCATATGAAGACGGAGTAATAACCGACGAAGAACTAAAGGAACTGAAAGCGATTCAAAAAGNTCTAGGCATCTCTGATGATGAGGCCGCTAATATTGCTGTAAAGGCTGCAATCAAGTCTGCACTTGATGATGGAAAGGTTACAGATGATGAAAAAGAAATGATTGCTAAGGCATCTGAAGGACTTTCCAAAGCTAAGAAAGCTAAAGTAATGAAGGCATTAGAAGATGGGAAAATGTCTGATGAAGTCACCAAGATTCTTGAAGGATTAGAACTCTAATCTATCCATTTTTGATCTGGCATCATTTCGTTTAAGATTTTAATTGCGCCTTTTCTACGATTATTTTCATAGAAAACTCCCGCTGCGATTAAGAACAATCCACAGAGGAACCAAACCAATTGGAAGGGGATGAACGAATCTACTGGGTTTACTGATGAAGGTGAATATAATAATTCATGATCAACATTGTAACCTAATTGAATATTAAATTCTAAATCATCTTTCTCGCCATCCAACATGATGATTGAAATCATGCTTGGATATAGATTGTCTTGCATTAATCTCCATCTTCCTTCAGGTATATCTGATGGGCGTGTACTCCACGCTGGATTCTGTACCGTCCCACTACTGGCTGATTTTACCATTGTAGTTTCAAAATGAATTACATTAGAGTTTGGCAATTCATCTACTACCATCATAGCTTCTAACATCAATAAATCGAGGATCAATGTTCTTGCAGCGAGTAATACAAAATTACTAGAGTGTGAATCTAATTGATCACTAGAAGGATTGACTCCAACTTTGTCTTCGACTTTATCGAATATCAAATTCTCAATATTTATTTCATATAATTCAGGAATGTGTAATTGCCATCTACCATCATCGAGTGGCCATGCTGAATCTGACTTCAAATAGAGAGAAAGCGTTTCTCCATCCAACATCCCCAATGTTGAGCCAACGTGCATTGATTTTGATGAAGCAGGTGTAGCAGGATGAGATGCATGCCATATTTGTTCTAAACGAGATTCTAGTAATTCACTAAGGTTCTGCTCATCACTAGATTGGAACTCACTCGCTGTCGTAACCATTGGGGAAACTATCCCGGTCAATATCAGAATCAGCACACCAGGTGTAAATACTCCATACTTTATTGTGGTAGAAATTGTTTCTACTTTGATCTGTATGCTAAGTCCAATTAATACAGCTAATGAAATTATTACATAGACAAAAATTGGTGAGGAATCCAGTTCTTCAGCACCAAATTCAGTTGCTTTCATACCATATCCTTCCCATTCTGAAGAAGTGTAGGTAAATTGATCTGGACTTGTTATACCAATTGCTTCAAAAGCAACCAATCCAATCCAAGAATAAGGTTGGAAAGAATCTAATTTCCCTCCAATGCAGAGNTCATATTCTCCAATTGGCAAAGCACGCCATTGCCATGTAATTCTTGTTTCATCATTAGTTGAAATGGTTTCCATATCAGGCGTTGGAGCCATTCTTCTATCTGGTAANATCAAATCAGGTCTTCCATGATTCTGTTCTATCTCTAAAGGTACTACTTCCCAAACGAATGAGATTCTCAATATTTCGTGGTTTTCTACTTCGAAAGTCCAACAATCTCGGTCATCACTTACCAAAGCACCATAATGATATACATCTAATTCTGTTTGTACAGGATTAGAGTCAGATGATGGTTCGTCTATATCTCGAGATTCTATGTCTTCGGACCATATGATATCCAAGAACAGATATGAACTACCTCTAAGTTTTAGTTCCCAAGTACCAGGTCTGTCAATTTGAAATTCTAATAAAATTTTTATTTCCTCATCTGGCCACAAAAGCCTATCTCCACCATTGTTTAGGGGCTCATTTTGAACATTATATGGACCATTATTTGTTTGGCCAAAATTCTCTGTGCCCTCGAATTCGATGGTAGTAACNGATTCTGCTACAATAATTGTTACCTTCAAATCAGGTTTAGAAATTCCTAGTAAATCATCTGTAAATCTCAAATCTACTTGCAACTCATCAATTATGTCTGGTAATAAAGCGATTTCATTTTGAGAGGGCATCATCGGTAATTCGATTAGAAAATACTCAGGAGAGATTGGAGTGGCTGAGTTAACAGTTTGAGAAATACTCTCATCACCAACATGAAATTCAGTCAACATACATGAATCAGGATTATCACAGGAAAACCATAGTTCTCCACCACCTGAATCAGAATCAATAGCCGCTGATGAAAGTGGGGTTAACAGATTTATGAGAAAGATTGCAATCAACAACTTCCTCATATGCCAGCCTATACATTTTCACTAATCACTATGTCGACTTTATGGGTATATCTACTAAAATTGATTTACAAATTCGGCACATGAACCTTTTTTTGCCTGGTTTTTGGCGCGGGTATTCTTTTTGACACGATTCACATTTTAGTAACCATTTTGCATTTTTCCTTCTCAAGTATTCTGTAAATTGTTTCCCTTTTTGCTTGGATTTTTTACTTGGCCAGTTATTTTCGAGTTTTTTGAACAAGGCATCATGTGCAAGGAATCCCAATGCGTGCACGTACTCATGGTGCATTACCCAAGCGGCGTAAGCAATCCAATCATCGGTCAATAATTCAGGATGAAGGTCAATTACCTCGACCTCAGATGGTTTTGTTGGATTTGTTATTCCTTTTTTCCATCTTGTAACTCCATGTCTTTGTGTGGCATTTTTTCTAAGTACTCCAAGTTTTATTTGTTGTAATTCAGATAATTCTTCTTCACTCCACAAGTCCATCGAAGACATTACGTCTATGACTACCTGCTTTACTTCTTTCAGTTTCTCAAGTTGAATTTCATTCGCTCTTGCCATCAAGACCACCGATGATAGGCAGGGTGGCCATCTTTAACTGCGACGAATAAACCGGAACCAGTGGCACATACTTTTTCATTCGCAGTCAAAGTCATTTTGACCTTTGCTCTATCTTCTTGTATATCTTCTATCTCTGCTAAAATGTGCAATTCTGTTTCAGATGGAGTCGGCCTTCTGAGAGAAATCGAATAGTTTGCAGTTACTGTACAAGGTGGTTCATCTAAGCCATTTAAATCCATTAATGCTATGGCAGCAGCCCAGTTTCCATGACAATCCATCAATGAACCGATAATTCCACCGTTTATCATTCCTGGAAATGCTTGGTGCTCTTCATTTGGTACAAATTTCAGTTCTAAACCCTTATTGGTTCTGTAGGAATCTATTTTCAAACCTTTTTCGTTTGCGGGACCGCAACCAAAGCATATGGAATTTGGTGCATATTGCCTTTGAACGCTTCTCTCCATGATATCCCGTGTCCTAGGCAGTTGATTTGCTTAACTAGTGCCAGCACCTTGATGTTCTATTTCATGATGGCATTTCATGGCCGGGGGCAAGAAGCGCATTAGAGTAGCCCACGAGCTGCCAAAAACTAGGCGTTTGGCAATAAAAAAAGCTCTTGAAGAACACGAATCAGAAGGAAGGCCTGACTGGGATAGATCTTCTGAATGGGGGGATATTAGATACCTCAGAAAGAGAATCAAGCCAGGGGAAATGCGTACCGTCATGATGCCTCTACTAGATGTTGAAATGGGGGATTCATGGCCTATACCAATAACTGTATTTCATGGGAAAAGGCCTGGCCCAGTCGTAACCATAATTGGCGGTACACATGGTGATGAATTAACCGGTCCAAGTGCTTGTACGAACCTTCTTTCATCAAAATTCACAGGCCCTGATGGGGCATTAGACCCTTCATTTATGGCAGGAACAATTCGGATAGTTCCAGTTTTGAATCTACCAGGATATAGAGAAAAGTCACGATATTTCCCCGATAACCGAGATTTGAATAGGTCATTTCCAGGAACTTCAAAAGGTAGTACAACATCAAGAGTCGCACGTAAAGTAAGAAAGAAAATAATCTCTGGTTCGGACATCATAATCGACCTACACAGCGCAGCAGAAGGCCGCTCTAACATGCCTCAAATTAGGGCAGACCTTTCTCATCCTGAATCTCACCTATTAGCAAAAGCATTCGGTATTGAAGTTATTTTAGATAGCAGACCCCCAAAAGGCAGCCTCAGAAGGTATGCAAATGAAATTGACATTGCCGCTGTAACTTATGAAGGTGGAGGCGCTAATCTTCTAGACCAAAACGCAGTCAAAGTTGCGGTTCATGGATGTCTTAACGTACTGAGGGCTCTGAAGGTAATTCCCAAAAATCCGATAAGACCACGTTTCCGACTAAATGCGGGAGGCTCGACATGGCTTAGAGCAGGAGAAGGAGGTTTGCTTGACATGTTCATTAAACCTGGCAGCGTTGTAGAAAAAGGAGATGTTATTGCGACTATTTCAGACCCTGGATCACCGGGACTTAACGTCGACATAGTCGCACCTGAAGATGGCTTGATAATCTGTGCTGCAACTAATCCATTCGTGACTGCTGGTACACCTGTAGGACATATTTTGCCTATATCCAAACACCTAGAATTGTTAAAATCACAAATCGATGATAGAGGAGTATTAATTGTAAATGGAAGTCAAGCAGAAGAGATTTGGCGGGACGATGACGATGAGATGGTCGAAATTGATGTTGAAGGCGAATGGTCTGGCGGCTCGGTTGATGCTGAATGGAATCAGATTAACGCTGATGAAACAGGGCAAGCGGATGCTTAGTTAGCATTAAATTGTGCAACAGCAGCCTGTACTTCTTCTTCTTCCATATTCCTGGGTTGACTCTTTGCTACTTCGAAAAGGTGCTCAACTAATTCATCGGTGACACCGATGCCCCTTGACTCAAGCCAGTGTATGATATTAGAACGGCCAGACATATGGCCTATTCTGATAATTTGCTTTAATCCAAAATCTCCTGCAGGAACACCGCTGTATACTCTATCAGCAAGCCAGTTGTCTCCCTTTTTTATTGCCTTGATAACTGCACTTGCATGGACACCTGTACCAGTTTCGAACGCATCTTGGCCAAATACAGGATAATTCCTTGGTAATGGAACTTTAATGTATTCATTCGCCTTTTTCACGTACTCACTTAGTAGTGAAAGATCATTGTTTATTACTCCCATCAATGATAAATTAACTAGAGTCTGATCTAAAGGAGCATTTCCTGCTCTTTCTCCGACACCCAATGCAGTACCATGAATTACATCTGCACCTGCTTCGACAGCTGCAATGTTATTGGCCACACCAAGACCTCTATCTTGGTGCCCATGCCAATTGACTTCGATGTCTCTTCTCTGAAATCCTGAATCCTTGATTACTTCTTCATCGATAAATGACAACAATTGTTTGACCCCGTTTGGTGTTACGTGCCCACAAGTATCGCAAACACATAATCTTCTAACACCCAATTCCATTGCTCTTTGATAAATCAGTTTGACATCTTCTGGCTTCGACCTAGTTGTGTCTTCTGTAACAAACATTACAGGAATATCGTTGTCAACTGCATATGAAACCGCCTTTTCCATGGTTGAAACAAGTTTGTCCATCGTCCATCCCTCTGTGAATTGACGAATTGGGCTTGTTCCAAGGAACGCACTGGCTTGAATTTGCATTTCATGCTTACTTTGTAAATCAACAAGTGGTTCTATGTCGCCCATAAGAGTCCTAACGGCTGCACCTGGACGAATTTTGAAGTCGTTTTCTCGAATGTAGGTTAACATTGAATCAATATGCTCTCGATGGAATGGACCCGCACCTGGGAGCCCTAAATCCACCTTCTGAATTCCGAGTTTTTCCATGTAGGTAAGCAATTCAGTTTTTTGTTCTATAGAGGGATTCAAAGCACTAGGACTCTGTAAACCATCTCTCAAAGTCTCATCATCAAACCAAACATCATGAGGATGATTATTTGCATCTCGGGTGTATTCATAGTTGATTACATTCCAATCATAAATTAGATTTTGTTCATCCATATTTTCACCAACCTGGGCGTCCCTGTGGTTACAGACAACACTGATTTTAATTTGAACCCGTCGGAGTAATTGTCTACTCTTCTTCATCCAATAAACCAGCTTCTTTGGCCGCCTTATACTCTTCTTTGTCGATTACTCCATCTTGATTGAGATCAATAATATCGAATTCTTCCTCAGGGCTTCTCGAATCCTCAATAAGTTCTGCGGGTAATCTAGCACTGAAAATCAGTTCATCTTCGTACCCTTTCTTTGCCTTATCCCTAAGTTCCATAACTCTTGTTCCTCTAGTTGATTTTCCAGAGGTTTCCTTTGTTTGTGAAACTTCGATTCTTATCATCATACCTTTCTTTGTTAGAAGGAATAGGTGGTCTTCCGGGTTTGGAATCTTTCTAACGCTGATTATGCTATCACTAAACTCTTCATCTAGTTTCATTGTTCTGACACCCTTTGCACCTGGTCTGGTTTGCCTGTAACCATCTGTGCCATATCGTGTCTCGCCGTTTTCATCGACTCTTACTTCTCCATTCGCATCTAGCAATGGTATTCTTTCACCGGTTCCTAATCTACTCCTCTTGCCCATACCAAGTCTTGAAATTGTCAAAATTTGAGATTCAGGTTCAGCCATTGCCACCATTCCAACTACATGGCCACCTCCGGAACCTTTTCTGTCGGCGACTTTAATTCCATATACTCCGCCCGAAACTCTACCAGATGCTCTTATCGCTGAACATGTAAATCTCGAAGCATAACCTGTTGAAGAAATCATAACTATACTATGTTCATTGGTTGCGGAACGGACATTCACAAGTGAATCTCCATCTAATTTGAATCTTAATGCATACTTGCCATTTCGATTTATTCGAACATATTCCGAAAGAGCTGTCTTCTTTATCAATCCTAATTTTGTTGCAAACATTAGATAATGCCCCTCTGGGTTTTCTAGAATAGATTTAGACAACGGCAATATTGTGACAATGTTTTCATCATCTCTGATACTTTCAAGGAGATTTCTGATATGACTACCTCTGGATTGTCTACTTCCAATTGGTATTTCCCAGGCCTTTAGTCCATAGACACGTCCTTGATCTGTAAATATCAATAATCTGTCTTTACTGAAACAAGACAAAATCAATTGAGGAGTGTCCTCATTCTTTGTTGTAACACCTTTGAGGCCTTTTCCTCCTCGGTTTTGTGTTCTGAAATCATCGACAGGTGTGTGTCTGACATAATTATCTTCACTGAGAGTAATAACAATCGCCTTTTCTTCGATTAAGTCTTCTCTATCCATTGATAATGGCATTGGATCGATATGTGTTCTCCTATCATCTCCGTGTTTTTCCACTAATTCGGCTAGTTCTTCCAATAAGATGTCAAGTCTTCTTCTCCTACTAGCAAGAATATCCTTCAAATCTGTGATAGTTATCTGTAACTCTTCAAACTCGTTTTGTACTTTGTTTACATCCAATCTTGATAATTGATACAGCCTTCTTTCAGCGATGGCCTTCGATTGTGCATCAGAGAAACTAAACGCAGCAATCCCAGGAATGGATTCTACTCCACTCAATACTTTCTCGAAATGATCTTTTGATTCTGATGCTTTACCAGCTGCAATCACATCATCAATCCTGTCTTGGGCTTTTACCAGACCTTCGAGAATATGTGCTCTTGCTTCTGCTTTGTCAAGATTAAATTGTGTCCTATTTTCTATTACGCTCTCACGATGTCTAACGTGAGTATGGATCATTACAGGCAAGGTAAGCAATACTGGCCTGCCGTCGATTATCCCCATCATATTTGCAGAGTACGATTCTTGCAATCTACTGGATTGATACAATTGATTCAAAACAGCGTGTGGATCAGCATTATTTTTTACTTCAATTACGACTCTTATCCCTTCTTTTGAGGATTCGTCACGTATATCTCTGATACCTTTTACTTGTTCTCTAGAAACTAAATCAGCGATATGCTCAAGCATTGCTGCTTTCTTGACTTGATATGGTATTTCATGAACAATTATAGCTTTACCACTTGAATCATCAATAACCTCACAGGTTGAACGAATGTGGAATTTGCCATGTCCTGTTGCGTACATGTCATTTATCCCGTCTAGGCCGTAAACGGTCGCTCCTGTTGGGAAGTCGGGGCCTTTTACATGTTCCATATATTCAGAAATTGAGATACCTGGCAGAGCGCTGGGATCACCAGTATCCTCTCCATCCTCAATGATTTGCGCAACATGCATTTTTACTGCCTCAGAAACTTCAGTTAAGTTGTGGGGAGGGATTTTAGTAGCCATTCCAACAGCGATTCCATCGCTGCCATTTAGCAATAAATTTGGCAGCCTTGAAGGCAGAACAGATGGTTCCATCTCCGAATCGTCAAAGTTTGGCTCGAATTCCACAGTGTTTTTATCGATATCTTCCAACATATGTTTTGATAATTTATCAAGCCTACTTTCAGTATATCTCATAGCAGCAGGAGGGTCTCCATCGATTGAACCAAAGTTACCCTGTCCATCGATTAGTGGGTATCTCAAGGAAAATTCTTGTGCCATCCGAACCATGGTGTCATAAATTGATTGATCGCCATGAGGGTGATACTTACCCATTACTTCTCCAACGGATCTAGCGGACTTAGAGAATGATTTATCAGAAGTGTGTCCACCTTCATACATACCATACAACACCCTTCGATGCACTGGTTTTAGACCGTCTCTAGCATCGGGCAAAGCTCTTCCAATAATCACAGACATAGCATAATTAATGTAACTTGTTTTCATTTCATCATTTAACTTCCTAGGTAGTAATTCTCCACCAGGTGCTGTATTTTCATCTTCTTCTGTTGGAATTTCTTCATCAGACGTCAAGGTTGGTCACCTCCTTTGCATTCTTTTCAATAAACGTTCTTCTATCTGGAACATCATCTCCCATTAAAATTTCAAAGAGTCTATCAGATTCTTCAGCGTCATTTACAGTAACTCGAAGAAGTGTCCTAAATTCAGGATCCATCGTTGTAGACCATAACTGGTCAGGATTCATTTCACCAAGACCCTTGTACCTCTGAACTGAAATCTTAGCATTTGGATTGTCGCCTTTAATTTCTTCAATAATTATGTCTCTTTCTTCATCAGTGTAAGCATATCTGGATCTTCTGCCCTTGCTCAGTTGATACAATGGTGGCTGAGCAATGTAAACATGGCCTTCCATAATTGCGCGCTTCATGAATCTCCAAAGGAATGTCAATATCAACGTCCTAATGTGGGCACCATCCACGTCAGCATCTGTCATTATGATTATTTTAGAGTAACGTAACTTTTCAGGGTTGAAAGCTCCCTCGTCATCTTCACTATTTCCGACTCCAGCGCCCAGTGCCTTGATTATTGTTTGAATTTCATTATTTTGGAACACTTTAGCAAGATTTCTTTGTTGTCTTTCAACATTCAGAATTTTACCCCTAAGAGGCAAGATTGCTTGTGTCCTACGATCTCTACCTGTTTTGGCAGATCCGCCAGCAGAATCTCCTTCCACCAAGTAAATTTCACATTCGGCTGGATTTCTTGATTGGCAATCTGCAAGTTTGCCAGGAAGACCACCTCCTTCGAGAACTCCCTTTCTTCTTGTCAAATCTCTTGCTTTTCTTGCTGCTTCTCGAGCTTTTGATGCAAGTACCGCCTTTTCTACAATAGATTTGGCAATATTTGGATTTTCTTCAAATGTTTCTCCCAATTTTTCATTTACGATACTTTCCACAATTCCTTGCACTTCATTACTAACTAGTTTGTCTTTGGTTTGACTTGAAAATGATGGATCGGGATGTTTAATTGAGATTATTGCTGCTAATCCCTCTCTAACATCATCGCCAGATAAACTGCTGATATTTTTCAACAGTTTTCGCGACTGGGCATACGAATTCAGAGTACGAGTAAGAGCACCTCTCAACCCAGAAAGATGAGTGCCTCCATCTCGGTTGCGAATAATATTAGTGTAGCATTGAATTGATTCACTGTAAGCATCAGACCATTGCATTGCTATCTCAACGGAGATTGGACCAATTTCTACTTCTCTTTCACCTGAAAAATGGATAACTTGATCGTGAAGTATTGATTTATTTGCGTTGATTTGTGAAACGAACTCACTTATACCGCCATTGTATTCGTGTTCAAAAATTGAGGAGTCTTCATCTCTTTCATCTTTTATTGTTATTTTTAATCCAGCATTAAGGAATGCAGTTTCCTTCAATCTTGTATTTATTATGTCAAGATCAAACTCTAAAATAGTTGTAAAGACAGTTTGATCAGGTTTAAATCTAATTTTTGTCCCAGTGGTTTCTGTAGAACCAACTTCTTTGATGTCATCTTTCGGGACACCCGCTTCATATCTCTGGAAATATTGCTTCCCATCTCTCTCAATTGTCATCTCCAAATACTCTGAAACCGCATTTACTGCAGAAACTCCGACTCCGTGCAAACCTCCAGACACTTTGTATGAACTGTTATCGAATTTGCCACCTGCGTGTAATTTAGTCATGATAACTTCCGCCGCAGAAACGCCATATTCGTCATGCTTGCCCACCGGTATTCCTCTGCCATAATCGACGACTGATAATGATCCATCATCATGTATGACAACATCGATTTGAGGGTTATGGCCTGCCAGATGTTCATCAACCGCGTTGTCGACTACTTCCCAAATACAATGGTGTAGAGCTGAGCCATCGTGCGGATCGCCCAAGTACATCCCAGGCCTTTTTCTTACTGCTTCGAGTCCTTCCAATACTTGGATTGACTGCGCACCGTATGTTTCTGACATAATTTCACCATATCTTGTTGAAATATTTTCTTACCCAGGATATTCATTTTTCGATAATGATTTTGTGGAAATTACGCATTGTTTTTTTCGTTGAATTTCCGCACAGTTACTTGAAAAGAAAACTATTCTCAACCTCTAGTAAGATGGTATTGTAGGAGGTATATGAACATAGTTAAAATTATCAAATTTTCGACCTTATTTTTAGCCGTTTTAGAACAATCCTAAATGTAAAATTTTATTGATTTGGCAAAAAATATTCACTTCTTACAATCGTAAGCGTTAATGAAGGATGGTAAGTCGCCAAAAGCATGGCTGACCCAAAAGTATGTGTGTCACTCGACGGAACAACTGTCGACGAAATGATTGAAGAAGCGGCAAGAGCAAACCTAGCAGGCGCTGATATGGTTGAAGTCCGCTTCGATAGATTATTCCTGAAGAAACCCGATGTAACTATTTCTGATGAAGAAGAAGGGGAAGTTGTTGCAACTCCTCCAGAAAATCAATGGGAAACTATGGATTTTTCTGAAGTGAACATAGAAGATTCTATTTCCAGTCTAAAGGAAGGCGTCCCTCTACCGGTTATATTTACAGTAAGACCTGTTTCAGAAGGGGGATTCTTCCCTGGTGTCGATTCAGAAAGGTTAGAAGTTCTCAACAAAGCAATCGATTCAGGAGTTAGCTGGATAGATCTGGAATTATCAATAGAGGAAAAAACAAGGAAGGATTTAATGGAAAAAGCTTCATCTAATGGTTGTAAAATCATTGCTTCAAAGCATGATATCAACGGCATCCCGAATGCATCTGAAATTGTCGCAATGGTCAAGGATAATCAAGAATCTGGAGACATAGTGAAATTCTGCGGAAATGCAAGAAATCATGCTGATGCACTACAGATTGTAGAGGCTGCCACTGAATTGAAAGGAAATGGACTTTCTCATTCATTAATGGCACTTAACTCAGGAGGAGACTGGGCTAGAATCCATGCACCAGTTTTAGACCAAAGTTTGGTTTACGCAACCCTACAGAATGACTTCCAACTTTCTGAAAGAGGACTTGTAAATGTAAGAGACCTCAGAGACGCTTGGACTCTTCTTGAGTATTGATTTCTTGATTTTGTTCCAATGAAGGAATCATTTCCTTTTGGATTTGACTTCCTGATTGCACCAAGCTTACCCCGCTATTCATGTATCTTTTATTCAATAGCATTGGAACTGCAATCAAACCCAAAACAAATCCACAACATGTAACTGAAACTGTCCATGGTGGCAAGATAGTGGTTCTTTCTTCGGTTACTACCGAAATATATGCAGCAACTGTAGTTTCAGGGAGTGCATCATTTGCATGCGAGTTATTTGTGTTATCAATAACCAAATAGAAATGTTGTATCTCTGTACCACCAAAAATACTCGTAGTTACTTCAGGAGAATCCAAGGAAACTGAAAATGTGACTTGATTTACATTTTCATATTGATGAGAATCTCTAAAGGAATTCCATCCTAAGATTCTAAAACTCCTCCATTCGACTGGGATATCTTGTAACTCTCTGTCTTGTCGCCACTCGCCCCAAGCACCGTGAGAGCGATCGTAATCGGATTCATAAGTATTGTACTGGTTTGAAGTCATTAGGTAAACATCAACATCAGGATTAGTTGTTTCATTATAATCTTCAATTGTTATACAAAAAGTTGTTCTGCGTTGATAATCTAAATTGAACTTTAATGAGCCCACTGCATCTTCACTAACCTCTATGATTGTTTGAAAATCATTTTTCAATAGAGATAATGTTTCACCATCGTCCCATGTCATCCATCTTTCTTCGGGGGCGTCGTCATTCCAAACCTGGTCTCCGTCAGCATCTCGACCTTCCATGTCATCATCATCATCGTCATCATCTTCGAATATATCATCAGAATCTTGCCACTCTTTTTGGGAACCGTAATCTAGGCTCCAAGGTACTTTAGCTTGTCTCCTGACGGTTTGGTTCCATTCAGGAGTTTCAAAATCTCCTCCATCACAACCAGATGCTGCAGATACATGAATTGGAGTTTGGCTAAGTGGGATAATCAAAGATAACAAGAAAATTCCTGCCAATTGAATAGCCACTCTGCCAGCCAAAAGTATCCCTCTGTTGCTACCTTGGTTTGGGGGGTTAATCGGCTTTCTCCTCAAGGACGCCTTCTAAGTGGCCTTACGTAACCAGAAGATTCGTTTCTACGTTCATCTTTTGAGAGAATAGATGGCGCAGGAGGTGGATTATGTTGATCCATACCTAAGACCCCACCATATGACTCAACTTCATCGACTTCGTAAGTGGCTGCTGCTTGCTCAGCTTCCTCTTCGATTTCTGTCGGACTTCGCATAACAGCCCAGCCTAATATCAACACAGCAATAATTAGAGCAATAACCAACAGGGATTCTTGACTGGCATCAACAAACCACTCTTGCCAATCTTGAATTGAGAAATCTGAAAGACTAGGCGGGGACGTATCTTTTGGCAGTACATTGACAACATAATCCTCTGTAACACAAATTGTTGCATCACAGACTTGAAGCCTTACAGTTTTCTCACCTACTTTATCCCAACTTGCTCTAACTCTAACACCGTCAGAACTTTCCGACTCCTCCCAATCATCGTCAGCGAATCCATTATCGTCTTTATCTATATTGAGATCAGTGTCCCATTTAATTGTGATTGCAGAGGATATTCTTTGGTCTCTATCGGTATGAAGACCATCAAATACATCTTCATCTCTCCAAATAACATAATCCTCCTCATCTTCTTTATCACTAACATTAGCATCAAGGATAATTGATTCTCCAACCACAGTTTCTTCTGGGATTAGAATCTCATTAATCTCGGGACCCTCAGTGACGACAATCGTAAAGGAAGACCTAGTTACATCTCCAGTAAGGTAGGAGTCTCTAACAGTCAATGTCACTATGTATGTGCCTGATCTTTCATAGTAGTGCCAAGGTTTAGGTTCATGAGAAATAGGACTCGCATCACCAAAGTCCCACGAATATTCAACAATTCCATTCCATTCAGAGTGGTTGCTTTCCAATGGAACAAAACGGCCTTCGTATTTCCTGTCACCATCTCTGGTGCCAGCAGACTCAAAGTAAAGCATATGATTGAGAGAAGTTACGACATTTCCGTCATCATCGAAGGTGTGAGTCCATTTTTCGGGTATTTGTCCCTCGGCTACAGGAGTGGTGGA
Source organism: Methanobacteriota archaeon (assembly GCA_002727515.1). The sequence continues at coordinate 105,313 of PBXF01000011.1, read as the reverse complement.
AGTTATTATTTCGCCATCTAACCAGGCATCAAGAATTATGACATTGATAATTGGTTTTGGATTCTTTACCCTGATTGAAAGTGTCCTTGGTTGACTAGTTTCGCCGTTTTCATCTGTTACTACCAAGGTTACCAAATGTTCCCCAGGAGTAGAGAAATTGTAGGTTAGGAGGTTATTGTCTGATGTAAATCCATCAGCAAAAGTCCAAGTGAAATTCAAATCTGATGAATCGCCAATACTACCATCTGGATCATAGCTTGTTCTGCCATCGAAAGTGTATGGTGTATCTACATCCGCATCCTCAATTCTAAAATCAATGATTGGGCTTCCAGGAGAACCTGAATCTCTAACTATGAAATTTGATACTGGAATTTGATTTAATACATTAACAGTAATTTGTGTGGTTTGAAGCCCCCCGTCGTTATCAATCACTGAAACATTTACTGTTTTCAATCCAGGAGTAGACCATGCAACTTCTGGATATTGATCTACTGTAATAAAAGAGGAAAACACATCTGTTCTATCAACAACTCCACCATCTAAATTTACGCCCTGTTCGAACTCCCAAGACCATGAAACAATTTCTCCGTCTGGATCTTCAAATATATCTGGCATTCTGAGAGGCGTAAATGTCTCAATGTTCAACTGACTATTGAAAGTCTGAATAGGGAGCCTATTATTCAGAATTACTTGTATCACCAAGGTGTTTGAATTAACACCGTCTGATACTGTCAATGTCATATTGTAAATCGTTGTTGCTGTCAACCCATCTTCCCACTTGTGGAAGGCTCTATAGAGTCCTTTACCAGATTGGATGTTGCCATCTCCCCAATCCCACGTAAAAGTTAGGTGATTTATTGGAACATTATCAGTCGTTCGGACGGCATCGAATTGTATGATTTGCCCTGTAAGAATTGAAAGATTATTCATGATAGTTTGTCCGTTAACAGATACCGATGGAACAGGTGCAGAATCATCCGTAACGTTTACTGATACTGTGCTTGGACTCGACCAAGTTCCACCAGCATCTAGAACTCTTAAGGTAGAATTGTATTCACCAATTGTAACATATGGCCTCACCGGATTCTTAAGAGATGAAGTATTACCATCACCAAAAGTCCACGCATATGCTATCGGGTCATCTTGATAAGGCAGCTCCTCGGCAGTTAGCGATAATCCCCAAGCATCCGAACCACCGCCATTGAATCTTACATTTTCCCATGTTTGCACATCCGGATTTTCAATAGATGAATTGGATGAAGGTGCCATATTGGAAAGGAATTGTCCACCTGTTTGTGTTGTGTCAATAGTATCTCCAAGCATATCAGTCATGGTCAGATGGAAGGAATGTATTTCACTACTTTTTGCTGTAAACCATACGCTGGTTTCTACATCTGAACCACCGCCCGCCTGAACTCTTGCTTGGATTCTATCTAAAACGATTCCAGAAGAATTTCTTGCTTCAATCTCAACATCAAGATCTTCAAAGAAAGCATTTGAAAGAACATTGAATTCAACTTCAGCAGTATCAACGCCTCCATCGCCGTCTCTATCCTCAAAGCTGGTAGAATTAACGCTCAATGAAGCAGGGGAGGTAATTCTCGCCGCTTCTACATCAATTGTTCCTTGTGGATATGAACCACCGCATGATGTATAATCGCAATCTCCCAAATTCGAACCAAACCAGGTGATTGCCCAAATCTCATCTGTTAGACTTGCTGCATCGGTTGAAGTTCCAAACCCTGGAACCAAAGCAGTGCCGACTGCACCATTGAAATTTATTTCAGAGCGAGTGTATGTTCCATCTGATATTGCCCGACTCATTATTACTCCGTCCATCCCAGGAACATCACCAGTAAATCGCATTGTCAGCGGGGCAGAAGAGGCAGATCCAGGAGTGAATTTGAATACTCTAACACCCCATCCTTCAACTGAATTACCAGTGCTTGAATATGGAGTAGTCCAATCGTTATTAGTTGCAGCAGGCTGTATTCTACAGAAATCTGAAGACCCACATGCTGGAGTCATGTATAAATTTGAAAGTCCATAAATCCCCTGATCACTGTCTAAAGTTGCTGCAATAGTGAAATTTGCATATATATCTCTAAATTCAGTTCCAATTACTCCCGGCGATGCTCCAACAGGTGACCGGGCTACATTTTCAATTGCTGCGGCTCCTTGAGCTGTTGATTGAACTAATTGACGAACGGCAGGACCTCCACCAAGGTGGTCTGCAAGGTACAATAAGAAGATGAAACCTCCTCCGTAGTCAGCGATTCTTTGATTCCACCAACGAACTGAATACTGGCTTGAAGAAGTCCAAGCGTTGACGTGACCATATAGTGTCGAAGAACCTCCAAAACACAGAAATGCAGCCATATCTGCTGCTCCCTCATCTATCCAGAGATTTTCGTTTGGATCGAGCGCATTGTGCATCAGATGCTGTAGTTCGTGCGCAAGAATTACTCTAGACCATGACAGAGGAGCATCGTCAATATCAATAAAAATCGCTTCTCTTGAAGCAGACATTCCTGGTGAGAAATACCCTCCAATGTTGTACGCTCCATCTATTGCATAAATTACAACTTGAATTTGACAATTATTGTCGACATCTGGAGGAGCAATTCCTCTTCCGTCAAAATAATCCTTACCGAAATACGTCATTAAAGTAGGATATACCGTACTATCCCAAGTGCTAGCCCAGTTATTCAAAATTGTGGATGACAAAGTTCTTCCATCTTGAACCATGAACGCTGCAGTAGATGTTGTCTTTTGTACGGTAACAGACAACTGGCCGCCTGAACTTGGAACAGTTAGCGAATCTCCTTCATTGTGAGGTGTACATGCCCTGCCAGAGGTCACAGATTGTGGAGATGTGGCTATATCTGCTCCTGGCATTCCAGCATCTATCCATGCATTTTTCATCATTCGTGTCGCACTGAATAACTTTTCATCAGACCCAGGCATCATGTATGGATGTGAATCACTAGCAACGAAATCAGAAGTGTCTGCAAATACTGGTTCGAAGGCATCAATAACTGTAGTAGTAGCATCATTGCTTTCTACCTCATCACTCGCACTTGCTAGTGGTGAGGCGATTGACAACAAAAAAATCAACAAGATAGCGAAAGGAGTATTAGAGCATCGTTCAGACATTTGTTTCACCACCTTGAAATCGTATTACAGACCGCAATTAGCCCTAATCTGATGAGGTATTTAATACTCAGCGAGTATGGCATCAAATATGCGAAAAGTAGCAGTATTGTTGTTTACTGCACTTATCATCAACCAATACGCATTTTTATCAGAGGCGCAATCAACCGAAAATACAGATTTAGAATGCGATTTAGTTTTCGATGGAGAAAGTGCAAATGAGTCGATTTCCTTCCAAACCTCCCTCGGACCAAGAGTACCTGGAAGCGAAGCAAGTTCGGATTTGAGAGTTTCAATAAAAGAAAATCTTACCGGATGGAGGATAACCGAGACAACCCATTTTGTTGATGGTATGATATTGACAAACCTATTTGCAACTTGGAATCACGGCCTAGGTTCAGAAGTCATACTGGCTGCACATTATGATACAAGAGATAGAGCTGAGCGTGACCCAGATGAAAATCGGACGATGGAGCCAATTCTTGGAGCCAACGATGGGGCAAGCGGTGTGGCTGTTCTACTTGAATTAGCAAAAATAATTCCAAGCCTAGAATTAGATCATGAGGTTACTCTATTTTTCACTGATGGGGAGGACCAAGGAGTAACACCCTCTTTCCTAGGAGCACGTGCGTGGTCTGAAAATCTCACTCAGGATGAGGCTGATGAAATAGAATCTTTCATACTAGTTGACATGGTTGGAGATGCTGATTTGACTCTTACGAAGACATTACCGGGCAATGAAACACTTTGGTTGCGAACCGAAGAATCTTTGGAAACAATATCTTCAATTTGTGAAGGATACGACTTAGAATTCTATGACAATGAAACTATCCACACAGTTTGGGACGACCACATTTATGCGCTAGCAGTAGACATTCCTGCTATCGACATTATCGACATAAAATACGGTCCAAATGCAAGTGCATGGCAGGGTTACTGGCATACTCACGAAGACACTGCAGACAAGGTAAGTGCCGAGTCATTAGAAAAGGTTGGAAAGTTGGTTGAATTTGGTTTGAGAGAAGGTGTTTGGCTAGATGTTAGAGAGAACTCTGAAGAAAATGAAAACACGGTAACTAACCCTCTTCAAGAGGCAGATGATTCCAATGAGGACATAACAGAAAATACATCTGTAGGTTTCATATTTATTGGGATGATAATCATAATTTGGGGCAATTTACTTTACTTGATTTACGCGGATAATCAATCAGAGGGGTGATATCCGCGCACGTGCTCGGATTGCCTGAGCGGAGGTGATATAATCGTAGAAGAAGAGAAAAAACGGTTAGCTTCACTCCGTCAAAGAGTACAATCAAAACTCATCAAATCTAGGATGAAATCTAAGCGTATGGAAAAAAAGGCTAGCGAAGAATTAGTCATCAAAGTACAAACTGATAAGCAAGAGGATCCAATTTTTGAGAATGAAGATTTTGAAGGTGACACATATCTCAGTTTGGCATCAACATTAGTATTGATAGGTTCAATCATGGGAATAATATCTGGAGTTCTAATCTTGCAAGGGAACCCCTCGGAATTACTAGATTCATCTCTATTCAAAGACAATGATTCTCTAGATATTCATGGATTGGTTTTAGATTCTGAAGGTGATTCTATGGAAAACGTTACTATCAAACTAGTCGACATTGATACTGGTAAATCGTTTAAGGACACTAAGACTGACTCAAATGGCAGATATATTATCGAAAATGTTGTTGTAAAGAATTACAAATTAAACATATCCAAAGAAGGATATGAGACTGTAATTGTAAAGTTCAAACCTGAACCTGTAGGAGTATCTCCTGTCACCATGCTAGTTGGAGATGGTGAGAGAATTAAAGATGAATTATCCGAAACAGAGGGATGGTCAATGGAAAATGCAGTTGCACTAGCAACAGTTGAAGGGCTCATAACGATAGGTTGTGCGCTTGTAGGAGTCCATGCATCTTTTGAGATTAAGCGCAAGAAAAAATATCGTAGAACCCAAATTTTCTGCTGGGTTGGCCTGTTTTCAAGGGGACTAATCATATTCGGGCCAGCGCTGATACTCTTTAGCATGATATTGCTAATGACAAATAAACAAGATTTCGAGGATCAAAGAGCTCTGGAGGCTTTTTGATGTACCTCATCAGTGTTGAAGGGGGCGATGGCTCTGGAAAGGGCGAGGCTGTTAGATTAATTTCTATGCTCGCAAAAAAAATGGCGTTTCCAAATGTACATGTAACTCATGAGCCCAGACGTCACAGTGAATTAGGCAAATTAGCTCTTAAAGCTGTCAGTAAAGGAGAAAAGACACCCTTGGAGGAAGCAGGATTATTTGCCGCTGATAGGGTCGATCATTCCCATACATGGATAAAACCTAGACTTTTGAAAGGGGATCTTGTAATTTCAGATAGAAACATCCACTCGAGTTTAGTATACCAAGGAGTTGTTGGTAAATTAGGGCTGGAAGAGGTAGCGAAAATGAATGCAGCAGCAATGATACCAGATTTGGTAATATGGATTGACTGCGATCCAAAAAAAGCAATGAAGAGAATTAGTTCGGGCACATTGCGTATGGCAGGAGAGAAACATGAATACTTCGAGACAACTGAGATTCAAACAAAAATTAGAGCTGGATTCAAAGGAATTTTGTCTGGAGAAATCGAAACGCCATTTCCTTTTAGCAAATCTAAGATTGTTGGTCCGGTTTTGAACGAAAGCGGATTAGATGAATTGGAAAAAGAATTGTCTGAAGTTTTAAGTTCTTTTTTTAATAAAAAACCAGAACCGCTAAATGTTAATGAAGACCGAGTCGACAGGCACTTACTTAAGCGCCTAAGCGCTGGTGTGCAAACACAACAAAGACTCCCTGGAGCCCCCAGCCAACATATTTCTTTAATGGAAGATTGGCTTGAAGGGTTATCACCTTCGCAATGGATGGAAATAGCAGAAAATGAGTGGGATGAGAAGAGAGCGAAGACAGCAGATGTACCTCACAGACCAATTGCACACTCAACATGGGCAGTCTTAGGGACTCTATCATTAACAGATTCCACTGATGTACCTAGCCTTCACAAACAATTAGGACCTGTAAGATCTGTAACTAAAAGACACACTCAAAGAATCGTAAGATGGTTAGAACAGGAAAATTGGATTCACAGACAGCAAAATCATGTTCCATTTGCAGAAGCGCACATGTTCAAATTAAGAAAAAGCAGGCTAGGCTATGGGAGATTATGTTTAGCAATGTGGCCATTGAGAGCAGCATTAGGTAGTTGGAGACGTTCTAATCCAGATAAAGATTGGAAAACAGCACTAAATGACATCATTATCGGTACTGAGGAGAAAAAACCAACTCCTGTAATTAGAAAATCTGTAGATTTTGTAATCAAAAGACTAGAGTTGATTTCTAGTGGACATGCAAATTGTCCCGTACCAAAGACAAACGAAGAATTAGTAGTTTGGTGGTCTGTTGAACCACCGAAATAATTACTCTGATTCTTCTGCTACAAGCTGAAACTTTGTATTTGAAGGTAGATTTACGTTATTTGGAATATTACCAAAATAAATCGGTCTTGCTGCAAAAGAGGCTCCCAAGAATAATCCGATAAACATTCCAAATGGCAATCCAGTAAGAAGTCTCATCAATGCATTGGATTCGTAATCGGTGAATAGTTGAATGAAACCGTCAAAGCCCATTGGTGCGATTGTTAATACTGCTATGAGTAATAATAATTTCATTCTGTTATTCTTTTTGTACACGTTTTCCATGCGGTCATCAGGCAAAATTGACAGGAAACTATCTCTTATTGTCCACCGGTTTAGGCCTTTTCTCGAGAACAAAAATCCGCCTATTGCCAAGCCTGCAAATATCCCAACATCTCGAACACAGACTGGCATTTGGTTATCGTTTATGTGCCAGCTTCGTTCGGCTTTGTTATGACAATTGAAATCACCGAAAGCATAGATGAAAGCAGCATAAAAATCAAGCTCACTCCAAGCGAAAGAACCGTGTTCACTCTGGTTATGGCCTAAGCCAGACTGGCTCTCTGTTTGCACATTCCCCCAAGAATCATCTGAATAATAGTCGATGCTATTTGCTCTTCCTGAAAGTTCTGGAACCGTCCCCGAGGGAAGATAGAATGGAACCAAGAAAAATGAAATTAAGAAAAATGTTGAAATCCCTCCTATCCATAGCCCTATTTTCCTTTCTCGGCCACGATTCTTTAGGCCGTTCTTCTCCATGGTTTCCCCAGCATAAATTGACGGATATATTTTGTGATATTAGTTGGTGGAACACTCATGGAAGAAAAGGTAGGTTGGAGGCGTGCCTTTTCTGCCGCAATAGTTCTGGGATTATACTCAGGTTTTATGATAACAATAGGAATTCTATCCAGTATAGGAACGGAATATTTCGTAGAGGCTTTCGTAACTTGGGGCTCAGTAATCATATTATCAGCGATTATACTTACGCCAATATTAGCAAATGGCAGGAAAAGAGGAGTAGAAAGCTCTGTTGTATTCGTTGAGAGATACCGTGAGTTACTGTCGCAATACAATGAAGGTGTGGGAGGATGGAGGTCATTATCTCACGTTAGAGATAGTGGTAGTGGTGTGCTGATAACTTTGAGTGACTCATCTAACCCTCTTTTGATAATAGGGAAAATTGCAAGTTCAGAAATAGATTGCAAAATTATATTCAGATTTTCAAAACGTGAGCCCGAATTTAGAGATCGAGTGTTAGGAATATTGGAAGAAAAATTCGTGGACAACAGAGTTCAGAAAAAAGCAAAATCGATTCATATCAATCCTAAACAGGAAATTGACAGAAACTCATTGATCACAAAATTTGTAATGATATGCCCTCCGTTAATCCTGCTTGCTTCAATAGGATTTAACGAAATGACTTCTAATCTTCCAATCTCAACACTATTGGGATTCATAGTAGGCGGATTCCTAGGTGGACTAATTGCAACCAATCGAACTCATTGATTGGTAAAATGCAAATCGATATAGATGCGATTCTCTAGTCAAGAAATAGGAGGCAAATTATGGGAGATATTTTCAGTCTAATTTCAGACCTGAAAAGGGCTGGATTCGCAATATCTAAACCTCTGGAAAAGGCTATGCAAAAGGTCTCAATCAGCGATTTTTCTGATTATGATTGTACTGAGTTCTACCATGATAGACCCGTATTATTCATTGAGACAAATCATGGCGGAAGCAAAACAATTTCAGCACCACATATGATAGTAACACTAATTGAAAATCTTGAGTTGAATTCTGGAGACAAAGTGTTGATTTTTGGTGGTAAAGGAGGATACTTAGCAGCATTGATTGCACACATTATAGGCGAAAAAGGAAAAGTAACCGTGATAGATCCCAACCAAGAAATTGTTGATTACATCAAAAGAAAATTAGCAATGTATCCCACTGTAGACTGCTTCACAGTAGATGACTTTCAGGAAATTAGTGATTCAGAAGGAGCAACTAGGGTATTAGTCACAGGACAGATTGAGAACATCCCTGATTGGCTAAATAATAAAATAAATGTGGGAGGTTTTGTTATTGCCCCTATTGGAAACACCGTTAAACAAAATCTATTGAAGATTGAAAACCAAGGTAATGAATTTTTTGAAACCGACCTTGGAAGCGTAGTATTCGGACCTCTAAACATAGAAGACAGTATAGTTCAAATTCCATCTCCTGAAGAACTTGCGTCAATGATTGAGAATATGGTTGAAACCTTATTCGATATTGGAATAATATTGGACAGAGAGCGTAGTCAAATGTACGATCTCGTTGCTGAATTACGTCAATTACCTGATGACCTAACCCCTCCAAATGAATTAGAAGACCCTATGGAAAGCCCAATGGTCAAGTTGATAATGGAGACAAGTGAAATTTATGAACGTATTTGGCCTTTCATCTTTGCATCGCTGCAAGATGAAATAGCCTCCTATTCCGGAGATAATGATTATTCTTCGTCTACTCCACATAGAGATTTTACTCCTTAGGTGATATTATGGCTACAATAGATGGTGAAATCTCAAGATTGAAACATAAAGACCAGTCTGTAAGAAGAAAAGCAGTCCGAAATCTGTTTGATTTTGATAATCCTAGAGCATTAACCGGTTTTGTTGATTTATTGAATGATAAAGACCAATGGTTTAGGAGTAAAGCGATTGAAGCACACCGTAAATGGGCATCAAAAGGAGAACATTTAGTGCCATTATTGAAAACTGACAAAAGAATTGCAGCTGAAATTTTGCAAACTGTCAAAGACTTGGAAATAGCAAAAGTGTTGATTAAAGAGGAAGACCATATCGTGCGTTCCTTTGCATCTAAAATTTTGATCAGTGACGAATCTTACCATGACGATATGGCGCTAGATGAACATCACTCGGTCAGATGCATCGTCGCAGAAAATACTGATGATAGTAATCTAATTCAGACCTTAATCAATGACATACACCCCATAGTTGCGACAAAAGCCTTGGATAATGCGTTCAAAAAAGATATCAAATTAGATGATGCATTGATAGGAAAGTTACTCGGATCAAATGACGAAATACTAAGAGGTTCAGCCGCTCAACACGCCATCTATAACGGTGGAGATAATATGATACTAGCAATCAAAGATACTAGTTCTAAAGTAAGAAAAATTGTTTCGAAAAGCATCAAGGAAATGATTCCAGAAGTAGATGACAGAATCACGCTAATCGCCAAACATAATCCAGAAACTGCAACACTCTGGCTAAGGGGAAAATATGATGAAAAATCAAGTGAATTGAGGTGGAAGATGATAGAAAATAATCAGATTAGTTCGATGGTTAGGAGTAAACTCATACAACAACTCGACGGAAAAACGGCTATTGACATTAGCAGAGTGATTCAACTAGAAGAAAATGAGGATGAATTAATCAAGTTATCTGCCATTAACTTATCAGCCTCCTATTATGAACTTACAGGTGAGGAGAGATGAATTCAGGGTTGCATTTTCACATCGATGCGAACGACGGAGCGAGCAGGAGATTTTCAGTTACAATTACTGTAAACGGCCCGTTTTCTGGAAATATTCTAGAATTTAGATTTCCTAGATGGGTGCCTGGTTCTTATTTCATTCGAGAACCGATTCAGCACCTAACTGACCTATCAGCAACTATTGATGGAAAAAGTGCAACTGCCAAGAGAATTGATGTTGACGGAGTAAGAATTCAAGGAGTCTCTTCGGCGAAAAGTGTGACTATTTCGTACAGATTATTAGCCATTGAAATGACATGCAGAGCCAATCATATCGACGAAACTCATCTTCACATGATGCCACCTTATACTTGGATGATACCTTCTAGAGGTATTGAAAAGAATAGACTTGAACAAAGACATAAAGTAACTTTAGACAAACCAAAAAAGTGGCACACAGCAACACAGTTACCCGGAAAGGAAGGCGAATGGTATGCTGAAGGTCGTGATGAATTACTAGATGGAATAATGGAATCAAATGCAAATGAAATGTATTCTTTTGAAGTAGACGGTTGCATACAATATCTGAAAATATGGGACTCTGGAGGTTTTGAAAATTCTCTGGATAGAACAAAAGAATTCGTCTCGGCAATGGAAAAAATTGTAAGAGAACACTACGCATTGTTTGGAACTCCAGAATGGAAAGAATACTTCACAATTTTACATCTAACTGAGTCTGGCAGAGGTGGACTTGAACATCTCAGAAGCCAAACTTCAATGATGCCAAGAAGGGCACTTCAAAATGGTAATGAGGACGATTGGAGGGACTTAATTTCGCTTTTCAGTCACGAGTTTTTACATCAATGGAATGTAAAAAGACTTAGACCAAAAAATTTCCTTGATTACGAATTACAAAAAGAAGTTCATTCAGATTTATTATGGTGGTTTGAAGGTTTAACTTCATGGCTTGGAGATGTAATATGCTTGAGAAGTGGAGCTTGGTCTGAAGAAGATTATCGTAAAGACTGGACTAGGAAAATGAAAAGGCATCTTCAAAGAAACGGAATGGAACATGAATCGTTACAGGAAAGCAGTCATGATGCATGGATTCACTTGTACTGTCCAAATAGTTACAGTAGAGAGGTTCACATTTCATATTACTTAGAAGGTGAATTAGCGGTATTTTGTCTTGATGTTGAAATAAGGAAGAGATCTAAAGGAGAATATGGACTAGATGACGTTCTTGTTAAACTTTACAATAAACATCACATAGATGCAGAAGACCCAGGAATTAACCATTCAGATATCAAGAGGGAACTAGTAAATATTCCTGGAGCAAGAAGATTAGGTTCATTCTTGGATGAATTAGTTAGCGGAAGAAAATCACCATTGGTTGAAGATGCAATAAAAAAATTAGGCATGGCTATGGTGCCCGAGAAAGAAGAAAAGGGCGGATGGCTAGGTCTTAATTTGTCAGCGAAAAGTGGCGCTGTAAAAGTAACAACCCATCATTCTAATTCTCCATGTAGGGATTTTATTCACACTGGGGATGAAATTATAGCTGTAAACAACCTAAGAATTAGGAACGTAAAAGAATTAAATGCAGCGATATTTGATAAAATCGATAGTGAAATAGAAATTACAATCTGTAGACAGGCAGTGTTACAAAGAGTTGTTGTAAAACCAATCAGCAATCCAAATTACAAAGTAAAATTAGATGGTAAAGGCAATAAAATTTGGCGATCTATTGCTGATACAAAGCAATAATTATTCTTCTTTCATTAGTATATCAAGCGTCACGTGAATTGGTGGCAAATCGTTCTGAATTGTATGTTTACTTGTTTTTGGAGAGTACAAATCTGAACTCAAACTCATATTGATGACGTCTTGCTTTGTAATTGTTTCAAGTTCGCTATTTGGCCACACATCAACCGTTATTGACTCATCTTTTAGATAATCCACAACGATAGCAGGCACTCTTTTCAAACCCAAACAAACAGCCACTGAATGCCTATGATGACCATCCAGAATAGCTCCAGAAACTGAATCTACAATGATAGGTTTGGTGAACCCTCCCCATCTTTTTGTCATTTCTAGTAACTTATCTCTATTTTTGACTTTGATCTCTTCGTGGGGCTTGAGCCAATCAAGCGACACTAAAGAAACATCTTCATTTTCCCACGGCATAGAGATTTCCAATCGTATGCTTGGGATAATTCTTTGCCAAGAATCATCCACGCCCAAGGTATGAGAGACCAGGGATTGGCGGATTTGGAGGGGGAAACCTATCCCGATTTGATCCCTGAGAACAAAGAACTTCTCGATACTATAAATCGGTTCACTGAAAACGGTTTTGGGGCGTGGGTTGTAGGTGGAGCAGTAAGAGATTGTGTATTAGGGAAAACACCTTCTGAATTTGATTTATGCACGACAGCCACACCTGATGAGATAAAAACGATTTTTGAAGATATTATTCCAACAGGAGAAAAATATGGAACTATAACCATTAGGAGCGGCGAGCAAATGTTTGAAGCTACAACACTGCGAACTGAAATGGATTATGGTGACGGACGCAGACCAGAGATAGTAAATTGGGGAGCAAGTTTGTCTGTTGACCTCTCTAGAAGAGATTTCACAATTAATTCTATGGCTTATGATATAGAAAGAGAATTACTTTTCGACCCATTTGATGGTATTTCTGACCTCAAAAACGGCGTTCTTAGAGCCGTAGGCGATGCCCATGAAAGATTGGCTGAGGATGGACTTCGAATTATGAGAGCATATCGTTTCATGGATCGTGGAGAAAATGGTGTTTGGAATCCTGATTATTCCCTATCCACTGCTCTAATAGATAACCGGTCAATGCTAAGCCTAGTCTCTGTAGAAAGAATCTGGTCGGAATTTTCTAGAATTATACTTGGATTACATTCACCTATTGTTGTAAAAAGAATGAATCAAGATGGTATTCTTTTTGCCATACTGCAAGAACCTATTGAAAATGAAATTATCGATAAATTATCATTGATTTCTCTAGATTTAGAAACAAGAATTGCTCTCCTATTATCCAACTCGAAGTCAGAAAGAGTTGCAAATATACTCTCAAGATTAAAGGTATCGAACCACACTCAAAAGAGATGTTTGTTACTACATTCACTGATTAATCTACATCCTAAAATAGAAGACTTAAGAGTCTATAGAAAGGTTATCTCCAGTGATGTGGACTCACATTTGGAATTGAATAAAGCTCTAGGTTATCAATTTGAAAATATTGAAAGGGCTTTGCAATATCCATCCGAAGTTTCACAAATAATTGATGGGAATTGGCTTATGCAGAGAACAGGATTGTCACCAGGAATCACGCTAGGTAAACTGAAAGATTGGCTTTTCAGAATACAAATAGAAAGGGGATATTCAAATCAGGATGATATGGAAGCAGTTTTGTGTTCAATTCCATGGAATTTGGGTAACGAAAATGAGTGGCCAAGCGTGAATTGGCCTTAATCAGATATTTTATTGCCANCGATGTACTGGAACANCCATGGCAAACTCGAGTTGGACATCTAATCTCGGTGGCATGTTAATCATAGGTGGATTTTTCACCTTGGGATTATTTCCACCTCTTGGTTTTGCATGCTGTTTCCTTGGGATGATAATTGCAGGAATTGGAGGTATGCAATCAGTGAAAAACTCAGACTTAGGCCAAAACCAGGTCAAATTAGTTCAAGATGAAATGGGGCAGTGGATTTGGAAGTCAGACGACACTGTGAGCAAGTCGATGGCTTACAACTCGCAAGATAATCAAATATTATCTAGAGTAATTAAAGAAGTTCGTGAAGGTAAATCATTAGCAAGATTAGAAGATTCTGAACTGAATATACTCTCTGAAGCATATGGTATAACAAGTGGAAGTGCAAATCAAAAAATTGAGGCTCTCGAAAATTCAGAAGCCGCAATAGCTGGACTATTACTTGGCGGCGGAGCAGGTGTGGCTGCAACAGCCGGATCTGTCAACCAAATACCTGAACCTGTAACTGTTAAAGATAAAGTAGAACAAATGAAAAATGCAGCAAGAAAACATCTAGAGGATTTAGACATAGATGTTGACGAGGTTATGGAATCAGAATCAGAGGAAGTTGAGGATTTATTACTAAATCAACTTTCAAAGGAAATTAGGAAAAGAGACCTTACGCCAAGGAAACTGATTGAACTAGCAGACATGGACAATGATGGCATGCTAGATTCTAATGAAATTGCAGGAGCATTATCTGCAGCAACTGGAATGTCAATACCGGTATTCATTGTAAAAAATAGCCTAGGTAAATTCGATNCTGATTCTGATGAGAAATTAAANGAAGAAGAACTCGGTGTATTNTGGAACAGATTGGGCATTGAATATGTTGAAGAGGTCGTTGAAGATGAACATGAAGTCATTGAAGAGATCGTTCAGGAAGAACCGGAAGTAACCGAAGAAATACAATACGAAGAAGAATATCATGTTNCTGAGCAAGATCATGTTGAGGAAGAATATGTAGAAGAAGTGATTGAAACAGAAGAAATTGAAATTATTGAAACACCTATCCAAGATGAGGCACAAATCGACGTATTTTCAGAAGATAGAAACGATTTGACTGATGGAATAGACACTAGGTTTGAACAATTTATTGTGGAACTCTCTGAGGCAGTTCTATCAAGTGATAGAAGAAAGATTCTAGAAAATCAAACAGAATATCATACATTTACTCTCAAAATTTCCAAGTTTGAAAGGACACTCTTGGGAGACCCAGAATACAGAGGTGGTCAATCCGTTCATGGATTGATAGATGGCGGACCTTTCCAGGGAGTGATCAGGATTCCTAAGGATATGGATGAAGAGATATTATCACACAATGTAGGCTCTGAAATAATCATCCAAGGTAAAATTTCAGATTACATGCCAAGCTTGAAGCGTTGCGTAATTGACTGCGTTAATTTTCATTGACTCTAGTTCTAATTGCTGCCAATAGTATACAGGTCAATACTATTGGTAACTGTAAAAATGGAATGAAAGATTCTTCATCCTCTTCCATCGGTGTTGGTTCAACTGTGGTTTCATTGGTTTCGTTTACAACTGTGATTGGATTGACTGTTATTGTACCAACCATTCCCAGAATTCTATGTGGTTCACAATAGTAAGAGAACGTACCATTGATGCCCTTGATGAAAACAAATTGATAGTCTTCATTATTTTCTGTATCTCCAGAATCAAAGACTCCGTTTTCTTCTACAGCATTGTGAGGGAGCAGTTGCCCATCCCAAAAGAACCGAACTGATTCGGTTTCGTTAATCGTAACGGATGATGGACTGAATCGAAGATTTGTGCTATCTACTGTGATCACAGTTGTTGTGGTATTATTTTCTGCAGATGCTGCTGGGAAAGCAGATAGTGCAAGTAAAATGAAAATCACTGTTGCTGTTCGCACGATTTGAAAACAATGTTCTCATACTTATTGTATTGTTTTTTTGACACAAAATCAAATGGATTAGAAAAACTGCTGAAGTCAAGATTGAATCGCTCTAGCGATAACAATTCTCTGAACTTCTTGCGTTCCTTCATATATTTGGGTGATTTTTGCGTCACGGAAGAATCTCTCTACTGGGAATTCCTTGGTGTATCCGTATCCACCTAACACCTGAATTGCTCTTTCTGAAACCCACATTGCGGTATCTCCGGCATACAATTTAGCCATGCTAGCTTCTTTTGTGTGCCTTGGACCATTATTCTCATAATGTTCTTGTTTAGCCCATGATGCTTTGTATACAAGTAATCTTGCTGCATCAATTCTTGTTGCCATGTCTGCCAAATAGGCGGTAATCATTTGGTGATGTGCTATTGGTTTTCCAAATGCTTCTCTTTCATGTGAATATTTCAGTGCTGCCTCATAAGCACCTTGGGCGATACCTAATGCCTGCGCTGCTATACCGATTCTAGAATTATCTAATGCGTTCATAGCAATTGCGAATCCCTTTCCACTGCCTTTCAAAACGTTCTCTACTGGCACCTTACAGTTTTCTAATATCAGTGTGCATGTATCAGATGATCTGATTCCCAACTTGTCTTCCTTTTTTCCAACANTAAACCCTTCAAATGATTGTTCGACAATGAATGCTGTTGTTCCGCCGTGTTTCTTAACACCATAATCTGGATGGTCAATGTCCTTAGCGAATAATACGTATATTTCTGCCTGAGCTCCATTTGTAACCCACATCTTTTCTCCGTTCAAGATATAATGAGTTCCGTCGTCTGAAAGTTTAGCCTTACAGACCATTGCAGCAGCATCTGTGCCCGCGCCTGCTTCTGAAAGTGAGTAAGCNCCNACTTCNCCTGCTGCAAGCCTAGAAAGGTATTTTTGCTTNTGTTCTTCGTTGCCNTGAAGAGCGATTGTTTTAGCGCACAANCCNACGTGTACACAAAACATNACAGCAAATGAAGGATCTACTCTAGCCAATTCCTCTACNATTATGGATTCTGAGATATCATCNAGTGGGTTACCACCATAATCTTCTGGAATTGTAACTCCTTGGAGGCCGTATTCCAAAAATTGTTGCCATTCTTCAGCCGGAGGGATTTGGTTAGCATCTCTGTGCTCCGCAGTCAAAGATAATACCGACTCCGCAAAATCCCTTACCATCTCGCGAACCATTTGATGTTCATCCGTCTCTTCGAATCGCATAAAACAAGCCAAGAAGCAATAGCATTTGAGTAATACCCTATACTGTATTATTGGTGGTTTAGGGCACCGTGTTAAATATTACCTGTGTAACGGCGCACCGAGGTTGTTTACAATGGAAGACGACATCATGGAATTTGGAATTGCACACGACAGAAAATACTCGAGAGACCATTTGTGGTATCAAGAGAAGGACGAGCGCCTCGTTATCGGCATCTCGGATTACCTTGCTTCTGACATAGGAGAGGTACTGAGAGTCATATTGCCGCATGCAGAAACTGAGGTAGATGAAGAACAGAGTTTATTCTCATTATGGACCGCTGAAGAGAAACTTACCTTCCCCAGCCCATTTGCTGGAGAGATCGCGGAAGTTAACGGCGAAGTAGAGATAAATCCTGAACTAGTAAATGATTCAGCATACGATTCTGGATGGATTATTATTCTGAATGCTCACGACTATGACATGGAAATGTTGCTAGACGCTGATGAATATGTACAATTCCTCGCAGAAAACTGATTGGCATTATCATAAAATGCCTTGAGTGTGTTAGAATGGATCTTGATAGACACGATTTCAAACTAGATGAACTAGTTGAAAGAATCAAGGCTCACGATAATCGTTTGGTTGCTCTTCAAATCCCTGAAGGTTTGAAGATGCAAGCTCTCGAAATGATGGACAAAATTGAGGATGAAACTTCTGCAAAAGTAATACTCGCAGCAGACCCTTGTTACGGAGCATGTGATTTAGTACATGATAAGATGAAACTGATGGGGGTTGAATTAGTTGCTCACATGGGACATTCGCAGATGAATATCGATTCTGGAATGCCAACCCAATTTATTGAAGTCACTTACGACGGTGACCCTGCTATCGAGCCTGTTCTACCTATATTAGCCCAGCACAGGGCGATTGCAGAACATCGCTTAATGAATGCAAACAGCGAGCAGTTAAGCGAAGAAGAAGCACAAGAACGGTTTCTAGATGCAGTTGGTAGAGTCGCTCCATTGAAGGGTTCGAAACTTGGATTGGTTGCATCAATACAACACTTACACTTGATTTTTGATTTCAAAAAGAAGTTTGAAGATGCAGGGTATGAAGTTGAGGTTCCTGTTGGTGGGGCAAGATTGACATTCCCTGGCCAAGTACTTGGCTGCAATTACTCTGGTGATGATGATGAAATCGGCCATTATATCTTCCTTGGAAGTGGAGACTTCCATCCAATCGGATTGGTGCTGCATACTGGAAAACCACTTGCTATGTTAGACCCGTACACTGGAGATGCTTCTGAAATGAGTTTTGAAAGAATTGAAAGAATTCTGAGGCAAAGGTTTGGACTAATCATGTCGATTCAAGAAGCGAATAATTTCGCTATATTGATCGGTGAAAAACCTGGACAAATGCGACGAAGTTTAGCACTCAAACTCAAAAGAATGTTGGAAAAACACGGCAAAAAGGGATACCTACTAGCGTTAGAACATGTTGGACCAGAATTGATAGACTTCTATCCTGTTGATGCTTTTGTAAATACGGCTTGTCCCAGAATTGCAATTGATGATGCGGTAAAATATGGTAAACCACTAGTAACTCCATTTGAACTGGAAGTTGCGCTTGGTGAAAAGAAGTGGGAAACCGGTTATCAGTTCGATGAGATACCTTGATTGAGGGTTTTTTATTGAAAGTTCAATAACCATAGACGATAACCCTCTGTAATCATGACCTCATACTTGGACCGTATCGGCGCTGGTTTGGTGATTAATAGACCGGATGTTTTCGGTTTTGATTACCTACCTGACGAATTGGTTGGAAGAGATGATTATCAAGTCCAATTGGCCTCTATATTTAGCAACATAGCGCACCCAAACGGTACTAGTAGAGCTGTGATAACAGGACCTGTTGGCTCAGGTAAAACCGCTGTTGCGAAACTGTTTTGTCAGGATGTGATAAAACATTATTCAGACAGAAGAAACATAAAATCCGTTTATGTTAACTGTCGAAATGCTGCGACATCATCCAGAGTAATGCAAACAATAGTTCAGAAATTAGATCCTGGGCATCCAGATAGAGGCCTAGGACTTGGTGAATTACTAACTAGTTTGAAGCGAATGATAAAGGGGAGTAATTCACACCTAATCGTAACATTGGATGAGGTTGATCACCTATTCAGACAATCTGGAGACGGTGTTATTTACCAATTGATGAGAATTGATGAAGATAGTGATACAACTGGTTCTCTCTCCCTGATAATGATCAGTCAAGAGCAAATTCTTGACCTCCTAGAAAATGCGGTTATATCTCGAATTGGCAGAACAAACCACATAAGAATGCCATCATATGATAGAGATGGGCTCTACAAAATCGCAGAGCACAGAAGGAATCTCGCTTTAGTGACAGGGACTTGTCCGGATGAAATTCTAACACTCATATCTGAGGCGGCTGAACCTTCGGGAGATGCTAGACAGGCGATTGAACTTCTCGAAGGCGCTGCGAAAAGAGCAGAAGCATCTGGACGCTCCATCATTGAACCACAAGATGTTCAGAAAACTGTAATAACTCTGCCAAGTAATGTTGATTCTATCAATATCGACAATTTGGGAGCACACCATATGCTAATCCTAATAGGAATATGCAGAAGGTTGAGAAAAGAAGATTCTATGACCACCGGCGAGGCTGAAAAATTGTATCACGTGGCTTGTGAAGAATATGAAGTAGGACCAAAAGGACACACAACATTTTGGAAACATTTGAAAAAATTGACACAAGAAAATATCATCTCTACGAAGACCTCAAACGCAGAGGTCGGCAGAGGTAGAACTCAATTTATCTCGATGCCACACATGCTTCCAAGCGATGTCGCAAGGCGACTTGAGACTCTGATTCCAAGTAAAATTAGGAAAAAATAGTAAATTAAAGCCCTCAAAGGGGCTATATACCTGTCCTATGTCGGCGAATTGCTCTAAGGAGTTGACAGCATGGCAGAATCTACATTTATCGCAGTAGTCAGTGACACAAACCCATCCAATAATGGTCGTTCATACAACATGACAATTAGTGGAAACAATATGTCCCAATTCTTAGGAAAGAAGATTGGAGACATGGTAGAAGGGCTCTTCGTTGGTGAAGGTGACCAAACTCTAGCTGGCTACAAATTGCAGATAACAGGGGGTTCAGATAAAACCGGAACTCCAATGAGATCAGACCTAGATGGCGGCTCAAGGCAATCTATTCTCGTTACTGCATCTACAGGTTTCAAGGGACACACTATCGAACAAAAAACAAAGGGTGGAGAAAAGAAGAGATTCCGATACAAGCCAGATGGCATGAGAAAGAGGAGAAACTTCCGTGGAAACACAGTTACTCAAGACACACGCCAAATCAACCTGAAAGTTGTAGATGCGGCAACTAAGAGTCTAGAAGATATTCTAGGCGGTACAAGTGAAGGTGCAGAGGAAAGCAGTGAGTGAAGCCGCGAGGCTTGATTGAGAAAGAAGGAGAGGGAAGCATGGCAAGGAAGCTTCCCTCACAACCTGAAATCAATATAGGTCTAGTAGGTCACGTAGACCACGGTAAAACAACACTTACTCAAGCACTATCTGGAGTTTGGACAGATACTCATTCAGAAGAAAGGAAAAGAGGTATTTCCATTAAACTTGGATATGCAGATACTGCTTTCTACAAAACCGACAAAGACGAATATTACGCTACAGGAAGAAGACCTGGTGGAGGTAATGACGAAGCTGCAGAATTGCAGAGAGTTATCTCGTTCGTTGATGCACCTGGTCACGAGACGCTGATGGCGATAATGATAACTGGCGCTAGCATAATGGATGGCGCTATGCTAATGGTTGCTGCAAATGAGCAGTGCCCACAACCTCAAACAAGAGAACATTTGATGGCTCTAGAAATCGCTGGAATCAAAAATATTGTAGTAGTTCAAAACAAGATAGATCTAGTTACTAGAGAAAGAGCTGTTGAGTCACATAATGAAATTAAAGAATTCTTGGAAGGTACGATTGCAGAAAATGCACCTATCATTCCAGTCTCAGCACATCATGATGTCAACCTAGACATCTTGATTCAGGCTATTGAAGCAACTATACCAACTCCTGACCGCTCAAAGGATAAGAGAGCAATAATGCATGTTGCAAGGTCTTTTGACATAAACAAACCAGGTACAAGACCTACAAAATTACGTGGTGGAGTAATTGGTGGAAGTATTGTTGAAGGAATATTCAATGTTGGAGACGANATTGTCATAGGCCCTGGAAGAAAAATACAGAAGGGCAACAAAGTCAGATATGAACCCATTCAATCAACTGTATCTAGCATGCAAGGAGGAGGATTGAACCTAGACAGTATGAATGCGGGTGGATTATGTGGCATGGCTACACCCTTAGATCCTGCAATAACAACCTCTGATAACCTATCAGGTCAGATTGTCGCGAAGGTAGGTGATTTACCTGAAATTCGTGATTCAGTTGTAATAAATGTAAATCTAATGGAAAACATGGTTGCAGGAGAAGGCGAAGACGCTTCTCCAATCATGCCACTCCGNTCCAATGAGATGTTAATGGTAAATGTAGCAACTGCAACCAGTGTGGGAGTAGTTTCTAACCCTGGAAAAGGAAAAGCAACACTATCGCTAAGATTACCAATTTGTGCGGACTCAGGCCAGAGAGTTTCTCTTTCGAGGAGAGTTGGTTCGAGATGGAGACTTATTGGTCACGGAACTATTGAGTGAGTTTCATGATTAGAGTTCTAATCGACGCATGCGGTTGGAAAGCAGTAATGGACGCTGGAATTAATATTGACCAAGCACTTCTCGAAACTGTTGGAGTTACGAACCTAGCACTTTTGCCAAATGTTCTCAAGGAACTAGAAGCGATTGGTGGTAACTTAATGCTTGATATGCTCAAGGCTAAGTCGGAAATGATTGAATCGCCAGAAGATGTTGGAAACCACACAGATGACCAATTACTCCACCTATCTATCGAAAATAAATGGCCAATCCTAACTGTCGACTCAGAGTTAAAGAGAAGAATATCTCAATCCAATCTAAACTGGTTAGAGGTAATTGGAAACAAACATCTCAGGCTAGTATGATCATGGAAGTGTGAATAATTCATCATCACCATGCCCATCTAACAACCTCAACTTGACACCTGCATCAATCCATGCATGAGCGTAATTTATCGCCCCAAATGCTCTAACATAATCGCCTATCTCCATAAAATGTCTAGCATCACTAGAATAATCGTCTGCCATTCTAAGTAAAATCTGCAACATCATATCTTCTTCTGAATCTTTTTCCGGAATAGGAGTTGCCTTTTCTCTTGCTTTTTTCGTTAAACCAAGATAATGTTCTAACCTTTCCTTTTCAACTACATCTTGTACATCCAAATTAATCACCCTTCAATCTTGAAAGCAGTCTATTTACATCTGAAGACCTACCTAAAGATTGGTACAAATCGATTGCAAGTGAAATTCTACCCTCATCTTCAGCTTGACATGCGCGTTTGAATATCTTTCTGCGTTCTTCCCAATCGCTTGCAACCTTTGCTTCTGCAACCATTTTTTGTAATTCTATTCGTCTTAAATTTGACAACTCTGGAGACTGCCAGACACGTACAAGGCCGTCTCTTCTTATTGTGACCATCGTATCTGGTGCGAGCCCCACCAGGAAGTCTCCTAGGTCGCTATTGCCCAAGTTAATCGAAATTTGCTGGGTCATTGAATGGACCGATCCTTCGATTGATAATATCCACCATCCATCTCCTGCTTTGTTCGCTGCTAATGGTTCTAGCGATCTTGTATCTATTGTATCCAAACTATCCCAACCATATGGATGTGGCACACCTTCCCATAACATTCCATCAGCAGCCTGTAACAGTATCTTGCCGCCATCCATTCGACTGACCCATGACCATACTCTATCTTCTAACAATCTTTGAGAATCTTCGTTTGCGAGTTTAGCACATCTTAGTTTACCATTTTCGTCTTGCCACATCAAATGTTCTCTATCAAACCAACCGATTAAACGTCTGACCCCACCTGCAGATAGGCGTTTTATTCCTCTACCTTCAGAACTAAAAATGTGTAGATTACCTTTGCGACAAGACAACACCCAGCCCCCACCAGGCCTAGGCAAAATNTCACTGAAACCGCCCTCTGTTGAACGACCCTCATTAATAGGTGAGCCGTCGCTTACTTGTAGTATGTGGAAGCCGTGACCATATAATATTCCAATTCGGCCAGAGTCGTGATTAGCTCCATGAACCCTGAATGGCATTGTTCTTTTCCATCTAACATTACATTCTTCATCAAGTAGGATTATGTCCATTCCTGATGAAATTAGGAAATCATTTCCAACACTACAAGATGTTGAAATTTGATTAGGTGCCTGCCAAGACCTGAATACTGACCAATTCATACTTCTGCCTCCATCATTCCCCATGCTATCAACTGCACTTTCGCATCATTCGTTAGTTTGAACATCCTAGACTTACCTTTTTGTTGAACTGATAAAATACCCGCCCTGTACAATTTATTGCATATTTGCGACATTCTAGGCCGCTTTATGCGCAATTGATCTTGAATCCTAGGGTCGGAAGGGGAGAAACTTCTCTGCGTTGAAACTTCTACGATAACGGCTTCATTTTTTCCAAGATTCCTCAATACATGCACATTCAGTGGGTTGCTCTCCCTTTGGCCGACAACTGGAGTATTCAGTTTCATCAATAGTTGAGATAATGTTTCAATTCCCGTTTGATTATTATTTTTCAATATTTTACCAAACAAATCGAATAGAACTTGTTGGTAATCTGCATCTTCAGAAATTGTCTCATGATTCGGTTCAAATGTCTCGACAAATTCTGGCTCTTCGTAGTATGGTTCCTCTGGCTCGGATTCCACAATAGTTTCCTCTTCGTCATTGAGCAAAATCGCATCCATTTCACTAGCTTGCCAAAAATCAGAAGGATCTGATTTTGCGTCTAATTCTTTTCTTTCAACGCTATCATCGAATCTAGTATCTACGTGCATATTTACTCTATTTCGTGACACTAATCCTCCAAAGCCGCCAAATGATGTCGCAGGAAGGGGAGGGAGATTTGCATTTTGATTCTCAATTATATTCCTAGGTTCCTCTTGCAGCATATCAAGATCTAAATCAAACTTATTTTCAGTTTCGACATCGGTTTTATTTTGTTCTTGTAACTCTTCTTTAATTACAATTGTTTGATCTTCGTGGAACTTTATTTCGCGTGGGTTTTCTCTTTCAAAATCCACTATATCACGCATTATTCTAATGATTTTACTGGCTTTTCCTGAGGAGTTATTCATAACGTAATCAAGTGCTTCTTCTGGCATTTTCCAAGCAACATTGGACACACTGTTCACCCTTAATTCACAAACTTCCCTTATCTCGTCAATCTCNAATGGTTTCACAACTTCTAAATGTTCAAATTTTTCAATCAACTGCTCAGGCCACTGTGACCTCTGATTAACAGACAAAATCACAACGACCATTGCCTTTAGTCTCTCAAGCGCAGGCAGGAGATTAGAGATAATATTAGCTAATTTTTCACCATCAGAATTCGGATAATCGAAGGTTATCAGGGGTATAGCACCCTTAGAATCCTCACAGGTTTCGACCAATCTATCAACTAATTCTTGATTGTTTGAAGGGATTTCAAAACCAACGAATTTTGTGTAAATTTCATCCAATATTTTCTGGACATGATTATCTGAATGGAACATATCTAGGTGCAATGGTTTTTGAGTTTCTGCAGCAATACACCTCATTAGAGAGGTTCTTCCAGTTCCACTCTCACCTACTAACAAATTAAGTCTAGCAGTTCTAGACTTCAGGAATCTAACCCAAGTTGTACTAATCTTATTCCTTCCAACCAAGAGATTAGAATTTCTAGCTTCTAATGGCCTAGATTGAAATGGGTTCTCTCTTATGGCTGGAAGTCCCAAAATAGGGTAATCTTCACTCATGAGTAACGTGCATTTTTTCCAGTATATGATGTTTCGGTGNAATAAGNNACCTCAGCNACCCGTTACTACATGTTAATNGCAATACGGTTTNGATAAAAAATACNGTATTAACGCGTNGTTAACGCATAGTTAACGCGTTAATTTACGCGTTAACAAACCGGTTTATTCATCAAGTCCGCACAATTGCATCAGAGCAGAGGCAACCCTATGCCAGTTGATGACAGCAGACTTTCTGGCTTCTACAAACTGAGTGTAGAGGAACGGAGAAATATCGTAGCAAGGTTGTCTAATCTATCAGATGAACAAATAGAGGCTTTGTCTAGTACTGGAGAATTATCTGAATCCGCTGCGGATCACATGATAGAGAATGTAATTGGAACCATGTCACTACCTGTGGGCATAGCTACTAACTTCATAATCGATGAAAAAGCATACTTGATTCCATTTTGTGTGGAAGAATCTAGCATCGTTGCGGCTGCTAGTAACATGGCAAAACGTTGTCTAAAACACGGAGGATTCAAGACATCAAGTGACGATTCAATTATGATTGCCCAAATGCAAATTCTTGATTTAGAAAATCCTGCTGTGGCTGCTGAAGCGATTAAAACCGCTAAGTATGAACTTATATCTGCTTGTAACTCGATAGAATCCACAATGATTAGACTAGGAGGAGGCTGCAAGGACATAGAAGTCAGAGAAATTGACACTATGCAAGGTAAAATGCTAATTTTGCACTTGCTAGTTGATACTAAAGATGCAATGGGGGCAAACGCAGTCAATTCTATGGCTGAAAGAATAACTCCTAATGTTGAACAAATCACATCTGGAAGAGTCCATTTGAGAATTCTATCTAACTTGGCCTCTCATAGATTAGCGAAGGTCGAAGCACGATTTACACCTGAAGAAATGGCAGATGATGGAACCAGAGAATCTGGTATCAAAGTAATCAAAGCGATTCTAGAAGCACATAGTTTTGCAATGGCCGACCCATATCGAGCTGCAACCCACAATAAAGGGATAATGAATGCAATTAGTGCAATAGCCCTTGCATGCGGCCAAGATTGGAGAGCGATTGAGGCAGGTTGCCATTCCTGGGCATCTGTTGAGACAGGAACATACACATCTATGACTAGGTGGGAGAAGGATGACGATTGGAATTTGATTGGTAGAATCGAGACTCCAATGGCAGTAGGCATAGTAGGGGGGGCTTCGAAGGTACACCCTGCTGCAAGAGCAAACCTCGCAATATTAGGAGTAGAATCCGCCAAAGAACTAGGAGGCATCATGGCTGCTGCAGGTCTAGCGCAGAACTTAGGAGCAATGAGAGCCCTCGCAACCGTTGGAATTCAAGCAGGCCATATGAAACTTCATGCAAAAAACATGGCAGTAAGCGCTGGAGCAATAGGCGATGAAATTGAAATTGTTGCAAATATTGTTAATTCTTCGAAACAACAAGTAACCCAAAAATTAGTTGAAGAGACATTGAAGAGTATCAGAAAATAAGATATCACTCTTCTTCATCTATACTGAGAGTTGTTTGAATACTGCCGTCTTCCTCTGTATCTCTTAACGCCAGTGTACTCTCCATGCCCTTCAGCATTCCTGATGAAATAACCATCTCTCTGAACCATTTCTTTACTTTCTTTCTGTCGGTATGAGGGCATCCAAACATTTCAGAGAATCTACGAGTAGTAGTCAGTCTCCTGGTATTTCCATCTCTGCGTCTGTTAATCAATCCAGATTGAGCTAATTCTCTGATATGATCATAGGCTTTTGGTCCTAATAATTCAACTAATCTAGACTGTGGCATTGGCTGATGATATGCGATTAATGATGCTGCTTTCAATAATTTGGGAGGTAAATCTGACTTAGTTTCCTTGGGCAAGTGATTTGCGATTTTTGGCCTTACCTCCATCGCCCATTTACCCCCTATCTCAACAATTTGTAAACTACCGCCCTTTCTTCGTTTTACAGTAGATTGTAATTTGGTTAGTGATTCGATTACTTCTTCTTCTTCATAACCTAAGACTTCTGAAAACTCGCTAGGACTGAGAGATTTACCCGCACTGAACATCGTCGCTTCAAGCAATGTTTCAAGTGGTATTTCGCTCATGTAATCATCTCCTTACTCGACCAACCAGTCATCAGGGTTTTCTGATTCTGATGCTTCTTTAATCTTTGCTATTTCCTCTTCTTCTGCAGCAATACGAGCCCTTTCAGCAAGCCTTTGTGCATGCCTCATGGATTCTGTTTCTTCAGATTCTAGGGCTATTGATTCTTCATCAAACAACTTCGATGCTAATTCCGTTACCTCATCAAATGATTTTGCTTTAGGCCACCTATCCTCAATCATTATTGGGTCTTCTGGTTGGTCCTGACTTATCCATGCATAACCTCTGTGTGTAAGGAACAAGCCCGCAACAAATGACGTAATCTTTGATTCAACTTCATATCCTTCTGGTATGACTCCAAACTCTTCAACAAGGATCTCAGATAACCGATTTGTAACATTAGAAATTGGAACTTTGTGTTTTCCTAAAGACTGCATAACTTCCCTCATTGCTCTCCAGCACCTTCGGATATCTCCTTCCATGTCTTCATTGTGCATTCTTGCACCAACATTTTCAATCATATTTTTCAATTCTTCAGCATGAGATTTCCTAAATTCTTCTTTTGCTTTGAATATCTCAGCCTCATCGCATGCATCTTTTAGTGCAGACAGTAATTCACCAAGAGTAGATGGTCTGCCTTCTTCTCTTCTAACGCGCTCACCGAACAGGGAAGGAAGCACGGTATCTGCAGTTCCTTCCAATATTGCTGTTGTAAACATAAATTCTTCATCATCGTAATCAGATTCCCATCCAAAATCTGTAAATTCTTCAAATTCATCATAATCTGGAGCTGTGACCTTGTCAAATAGTGTTGATGCTTGCTGGGTTAGAACTTCCCAAGATAATCTGATCAATCTACCACATGCTGGTAAGTCAAGCGATTTCGCTTCTTTTCTTACTCTTTCAGTAAAGAGTTTCAGGAATGCTGACAAATCAATATTCCAAGGGTCCATGTCTTCTTCCTTTACAAGAGACAATACTAGAGCTACAGACCTATCGAAGGGATCTGTTAGCACCTGGTGTTCCGCTTCTTCTTCTTGAGCGATGCGCAATACACGATCAGCATATCTCTCAGCTTCAGAAATATCTTCGTCGTTACTTACCAATTGGTCAAGAATGTCTTGTCGCAAGAACCAATTATCAAGCAATGATTGTTGCAAGATTAAACCTCCTTTTCTTCCTCAATTTCTTCAGCTGATTGCACTTGCTCCTCGATTATCTTGGAGGCTACTTCTTGCCTTTCCTGGATATCTTCTGTTAACTCCTCGGCTCTTTCTGCGAGTGATGTGAACGAGGATTCGGTCTCAGAATCTTGTTCAGGTCCTTCCTCATCAGAATCTATGTGCTTCAACAAACCACCAAGGCTCTTGGGTGCAGAAAGTGGCTCTGGCACCTCTGGCATCTCGCTTTCCATAACACGGACTTCTTCGATTCTGGTATGATTTTTGTCTGCAGCCTCTGATGCTTCTTTCTCTGCCTGTTCACCAAGTTGGATAGCACGAGTTTTGTCGAAATCTACAATTCTTCTGGAACAGCCGTCTCCCCCGTGAGTTATGCCAATGTGATGGTCTGCTAATTCTAGTGAAACCTTTCTCAGTGTAACCATAATGAATTGAGCAGCTTCGCTTCTGTTTCGGCATTCTGTTGCGATTAATTTAGAATTAGGAACATCCAAGTTTTGATCTACTTCATCAAAGTAATAGAATGGACTTGGGTCGTGATCTTGAATCGCGAATATTAGGGACAGCGATGCCATTGACTTCTCGCCACCCGATAACCCCTGTAATCTTGATTTGTTGGACTTACCCCGTGGTTGAGCCCACATGTCTAAACCGCCTTTGAATGGTTCTTCCTCATTCTCCAAGAATAACTCACCACGACCACCATTCGACAGTCTCTTGTATACAACTTTGAAGTTCTCATTAACATCTTTTAATGTCGCAAGTAATCTCGATTTCCTTTGAGATTCTAACTTTTCAGCGATGTCCAACAACTTCTTTCTTCTAGTTTGTAATGTTTTGAAATCGTCCTTCATTTCATCTAGACGCTCTTTACAAGCATCATATTGCTCAATTGCAAGCATATTGAAGTTACCAAATGCTTCAAGCCTCTTACGTAACTTGTTGAGTGCTCTTTCAGCATCTCCTACATTCGGCAAGTCTGCATTATCATCTACAATATCGATCTCTTCTTCTGCCATTTCGACTAGCAAATCTGCCAAGTTTTGTTCTTTAATTGCGATGTTACGATTCATTTCATCTGCTAAACTTCTCTTACCCATTGCGTCGCTGATGTTAGAGTTGGTCGTTGCTCGGAGTTGGGCTCTTTCGTCAATCAATTCATTTCTCTCAATATCCAGACCCTTGTGTTCTGCCAATAGATTTGAAAACTCTTCTTCTTTTTCTTGTAGGGTAGATGTATCTTTTTCTATAGACTCTTTCCATATTTTTACGTGCCTTTCTCTGCTTACCATTCCGGCTTCAACTTCTTCAGCACGAGATGTAATTGAGTCTAACATTGAATTCAACATTGTCGTCTTATCATCCCCGCTTTCAATTACAAGTTTTGCCTTGTTTACAATTCCTTGAGCCTCAACTCTCATGGTTTTGGCTTCCAATAATTGCTGCTGAATAGATTCTGGACTTGATTCCCTCAACTTAGTCTCTGCATCCTGCCTAGCAGATTCTGCCTCAACTAATCTTTTCTTTGCAACCTCAAATGTTGAAACCTTTATTGCATGATTAGAATCAAGTTCATCGAGTCTGTTTTTCAAGGTATTTGCATTCCCTTTTGCCTTAACTAAAGCCTTCCTAGCGCCCTCTAATTGACCCTTTAAAGACCCTAATTTGAGAGACTGATCATCTTTGGCAAGGTCATTTATTTTCGCCCTTATTTGGCTCTGCTGTGCTCTTGATTCTCTAAGAGCTGCGGATACTGTCTCTGAAAGTAACGAAAGACGGTTGACTTCTCCTACTAGTTTTTCAACTTCATTCGCGCCTTGGATTTTACCACCAAATCCTGTCTTCATTTTCTGCTTCGCACCACCGACCATAGCACCACCAGGTTCAGTGACATCGCCCCTCAAAGTGACAAGTCTTACTCCACCCATCAGTGTTCTAGCAGTACTCATATTGTCAACTACCAATGTATTTCTCAAAGCATAAGCCACGGCTGTTGAAATTCTTGGGTCATAATCAAGTAATTCGTGAGCGAAACCTAGTACTCCTGGCTTTTTTGAGATTAGTTGGGCTCTACCAGATGAACGGCTAGATTGTATCTTATTTAGAGGCAAAAATGTTGCACGACCTAATCTGTTGTTTCTTAGATACGCCATTGCCTCTACAGCAATTTGATCATTTTCTACCACGATTGAGTTCATTCCGTTTCCTACTGCAGTAACCAATGCATCTTCATGTGAAGGATCTATTGGAGCACATAACTCACCAATTGTGCCTAATATTCCAGATAAATCTCCTCTGTCCCTTGCATTCATTACTGCTGCTGCGCCTGGTGCCATGCCGTTATTTCCAGATTTCTTTTCAAGTTCATTTCTTGCATCTGAAAGATCTCTATTTGCTTGTTGCAATTTCCTTTCTACAGCACCTGACTCTTCCAGGAGTTTTTGCTCAGCGTTTTGAGATTGTACTAATTCCTCTGCGAGTTGTGTTCTGTCTTTTTGTTGCCCGCCAGGCCCCAAATCTTCTATTTGTAACTCAATATCATCAAAATTGAGTTGCGCGTCGGCCTCTTCTTCTTGAGCAGATGACAACTGTTCAGCGATTATCTCGGCCTCTCCTGCAATTTTACTCATCTCAACATTGGCTTTCTGAACTGCTTCCTGACACGTTTCAAAATCACTGATTGCATCTTTGAGGGCATTAGATAACTTTGCAGTCTCTGAACCCGAAGATTCTAATGATTCCCTTATTGCATTTTCTTGGTCTTCTAAATTCTTCAAAACATCAAGACTATTTTCCATTTCTTCCTTTGCAGATTTTATAGATTCGAGGTGCATTTGCAAATTGTTTTTTGCTTCTGTTATTTCTCCTTCCAACTTTTCCAACAATTGGGTGTCTTCCACATCTGCTGATTCAGAATCGTCGATTTTGTCTTTGTTTCTATCAATGGAAAGTTGTAATTGTCGGATTTCATTTGTCAATCCTGCATTCTCGCCACCCATTACTGCATCAATTTGCGATTGTAGTTCGCCTATTCTGTCATCTAGTGCCAACAAATCTTTTTCTGATGCTGAAACCAATTGTTCTAATTCTGTAGCTTCAGAAAGAAGCCTTGCTTTTTCAGTATTATGAAAATTAATTTCTGCTTTTGAACTCAGATATCTCGATTGGAACAATACGATATTTGCTGCATCATATTCTTCTTTGGTATTTTTTGCCTTCTCAGCAACTTTCTTTTCTGCCTCAAGAGTTTTGAGTCGTGCTTTTTGTTCTTCTTCAACTAATGAAATCCTCTCGATATAATCTTCAACCTGGCCTCTTTGTTTTTCGGCTTTCTTTATTTCATCATCATAAGAAGTTACACCTGCTACAGAATCCAGTACCTTCCTCCTTTCTACAGCGGTCATCGAAGACAATCTCGTTACATCACCCTGCAATACGATGTTATAACCATCAGGCCTAGCGTTTGCTTGGCCTAAAAGTCGGTGAAACGCTTTTTGATTTGTTTCTTCTCCGTTCAAAAGATAGGTTGAAACTATGTTATTTCCTTTAGTCAATCTGACTTCTCTTGTCATTTTGACTTCATCAGAATCTATAGGCAGTCTTCTTCTGTTGTTAGAAAGAACTGGGTTAGCGAATACCAAAGTTACTTTGGCATTCCTTGCTGGACGGTTGGATTTACCACCATTGAAAATTAAGTCCTTGGAATTTTGAGCCCTCAGAACTTTTGAGGATCTAGCCCCTAAAACAAATTGAACAGCGTCGCCGCAGTTCGATTTACCTGAGCCATTTGGACCCGTAATAGCCGTAAATCCTCTATCAAATGGAATTACAGCTTCCCCTTTGAACGACTTGAAGTTCTCGACTTCCAATTGTTTTAGATACATCCCTATCCCTCAAATCAAGATACTAAGCCCTTGACCTCATATCGCTGAGGGGACGGTAGGGGTCTTGAAGGTTACGAATATCTCACGGAGAATATGCCGATTAGTAAAGCATCTAACTTTAGCCGAATACAGCGTTTAAGATACAAATCCTGTTCTATTGCAACCAGCACAACCTTCACCATTGCAAAGATGGCACGTCCTCTTGGTTTCTCCTGCAAATTCATCTCTCAAACCAGCTTCGAATTTATCTTCATATTGAGAAAGACCTTGAGCGCCCCATAAATCACCTATTGTATTGTATTTGTATGATTTCTTTCTACGTGATTTCTTCTGCAAATCACCCAATGAACCGCCTGCAGCAAAAGCAGCATCTAATTGTGCATGAGAGAATTCCTGTTTTGATTTTGAGTCTCTCTTGGTATTGTTTTGGTAGTCTATTTGATATTTTGGGCCCCTAATTAAGAAAATACCTAGTGCGAATACACCGATTTGGACAGCAATTGCGGGAGCGGGGAATGGTAGCAAAATCGATATCTCTTCGGAAGAAGTTCCCGGCAGTTTATCAAAACTATCAGCAACTGCGAGACCGCAAAGAACCAAACCTGATACAACTGCTAACTTTCTCACTCTAGAAGCCCATCTGCCTTTTCTCGGCCACCGCAAAAATGTTGACAATAAAAGAATTGAACCTTCTGCGACAAGTAGTATATCTGGGCCATCCCACACTCCAATCGAAGTAACACATTCATTCATGGCTCCGTCATCAAGGTCTTTCTGGATTTCTTCAGAATTACATCCAGGATCTGCTGCCCTAGCCAATATCAACTTCTGAGGAGGATCCAACTGCATTAATGCACCAAATTCCACATTTGCGACAGCTGCTGCAATCATCACTAAGCCCGCCAAAGCAGTGATTTTCTTTAGCAGCCCCATAATATCTCTGACAAACATGAATCACTTATTGCTGTCGGAATAATCTAGTAGACAGATTTGAAAACAGAGGACAACTCGCAGCGATGGATATAATGCCCAAAATCGTAGTTATTGGCAGCGGCATTGCTGGTCTCTTTGCAGCACTAAGGCTTAGTGAAGCAGGTAATCAAGTTACCATAATCACAAAAGAAAGGTCTGTTGACTCTTCTACAAATTGGGCTCAAGGCGGTATAGCGGGAATTTTAGATAAAACCGATGGTGAAGGAAAAGAATCGCACATTACGGACACACTAGTGGCAGGAGATGGTTTGTGTGACCGTACGGTAGTTCAGTGTGTAGTAGAAGAAGCAGGAGATAGAATACGAGATTTACTATCGTATGGTGTAGATTTCCAAAAAGAAGGAGAGGATTTCCATCTTGTCAAAGAAGGTGGTCATTCTGCTAGAAGAATTTTACATGCAAGAGATGCAACTGGGGCCGAAATTGAAAGGGCATTGACTGAAGCGATATTACAAAAAGATAACATCGAAGTTAGAGAATATTGCTTAGGAGTTGACCTAATCCAAAGAGTTCATGGAGAACCCAAAATGGGAATCAAAGGGATTTGGTGCTTAGATTTAGAAACTGAAAATATGATTGCGTTGTATGCAGATGCTGTTCTAATCGCAACTGGCGGTTGTGGACAACTATGGGAGAAAACAACAAATCCGAAAGTCGCAAGTGGTGACGGCTTGGCAATGGCTGTTAGAGCAGGGGCATCTAGTAAGGACATGGCTTTCTTCCAATTCCATCCTACTGCATTGATGACTGGTAATGATAAACCATTCTTGATTACTGAAGCACTGAGAGGCGAAGGGGGAATAATTCTTGATGACAGTGGTTTGAAAAAATACAACATAAATGGCGGCTCACCAGAAAAATACTCATTCACATTAGAATATTCCGAACTTGGGAGCCTAGCAACTCGTGACGTAGTTGCACGTTCTTGTGACCAGAGAATGAAAATCACAGGCGCAAAAAATGTCTGGCTAATAACAGATCACCTACCCAAGGAATTACTTCATTCTAATTTCCCAACTATCGAAAAAAGACTCAACGAATTTGGTTTATCTCTGGGCAAAGACCCTCTACCAGTTGCTCCTGCTGCGCACTATATGGTTGGAGGATTAAAGGTAGACATACAGGGAAGAGTTATGATGAGTGATGATAAGCCTATACCAGGGTTATATGGAATTGGAGAAGTTGCATGTACCGGCATGCATGGTGCAAATAGACTGGCTTCAAACAGTCTTCTAGAGGCAGTTGTATTTGCAAACCGAGCCGCAGAACATTTCATTTCAAATCCAATTGATTCAATAGAAGAGATACCAAAATGGAGGGCTGATGGGATGCAAGAATTAATTGAACATGCTCCTCTGGTCAGAGATCTAGAAACTCTCAGGAAAACTATGACTCACGATGTTGGAATAGTAAGGTCATTTAGTCGCTTAGAAAGAGCTGGAAGGATGCTTGATTTATTGACTGAAGAAGTCGACCTTATTTGGAGAAAAAGTTTACCAACCAGAGAATTGGTTGAAATCAGAAACTTAGTTTTAGTTGCTACACACATAACAAACGATGCAATTCAAAGAAAGGAAAACAGAGGCCTTCACTACAATATTGATCTCATCTGAGAGATTTGATTTGTCCCAAAAGCATAGAATTTAGTGGAGTAGGAACGCCTAACTGCTCCCCCCTTAGCACAACTTGCCCGCACAACATGTCTATCTCAGTCTCCCTACCTTCTTTGACATCTGATAGCATGGAACAAATGTTTTCTGAAGTATCTGATATCACTTTGTTTAGCGTTTCAACCAGTTCATTATCAGCGGGCACTTCAACGCCTGATAGACGAGCTATGTTTGCCGCTTCTATCATTATAGATTCGCATTGAGACAAAAGTGGTTCATTTGCTAATTCCCCGTTTTTTACACCACACATCGCAGCAATAGGATTGATTGCAACATTAATCAGCAATTTTTTCCACAAAATCTCTTCATGGGAATGGAAATACTCAGCCCCAAATACTTCAAGAGATTTTTCGAATTCCTTTCCTTTCGACCCTGAAATGTGAATATTTCCTTTTGAAACCCACGTTATCTTCCCAGGACTTGACTTTGTAACAGCATTAGTGGTTACTCCAACAGCAGTATTTTCAAAAAAGAAGTCTTTCAGGATTTCAAGATTCCCTAGACCGTTTTGAAGAGATAGTACCGGTCCTTTTGTTAGATATTTAGCGACTTCACATAGAGACTTTGTATCTTTAGATTTGCCAGTAATTATGGCTTGGTCAAAATAATGATTTAACTCGGCTGGAAGTTCAATTTCATCAAGTGTTACAAACCATTCTTCTGGTGTAATAACACGCTCCCAAACACCGTCTATCACTAATCCATTTAGTGCTAATTCCGCACCATGGCTTCCTCGTGTATGAACTAGCACTTCGTTTCCAGATTCTACTAACTTTGCTGCGATTAAACTGCCAATTGCTCCAGCGCCAACGACAGCTATTCTCATATTCAGACCTCATGGTTTACCAAATGTAATACAACTTCCCCTTCGTCTAATTCTAACCAAACAAACGAAATTCCCGTTTCTGGGGCAATTGCTGAAATTGTTTCAACTGTGTTTGCTGGGATTTGAATTGAATTAGAAATCTGCCATTGCTCACCATTTCCATCGAATTCAACCAAAATTGATAGGTTTTCTTCCGACGGGTTCTCAATTACCAATGTATCGTTGATAACTGAAATTTCCCCAATCCATCTCTGCGTTCGAAGCCCATTCTTGTATACAATAAGATCAGGCCCCTCAAGAACATTGTATTTCTGAGGTAGATAATCCTCCGTACAAACAGATATTTGGCTTCCTACCTCGGCAAATAATTCTATTTCATCTGTTACATTATTCAAGTCATATAGACCAAATTGTAAGACCCTCAAGTCCCAAATTGTTGTATTATTGACAATGGTTCTAGGAGGGCTTAAGTTTCCAATATCGTCACAAGTTCCGTTGTAATTAGAACCAAGTCTTGCGAATGGGAAAAGTAATTCTTGAGAATCTAAAATGATTCCAGAGTCTGGCATAGAAATATAATTTTCAGCCATGTATCCGGCAACAAATGAATGATTATCTATGGTGAAAACCTCTTGTGAAATAGAATTCATATTGTCGCCAGACAGTCCATTTAGGCAGAGTTCATTTTCTCCCTTTGTGACTGTAAGGTTTCCATCCGAATCAACGTTCTTCCAACTTGTATATTGAGGTGGAGAATCAAGCGCTATAGTATTGTTCTTTGTATTAACTTTGACACTTAGGCAAATCTTAGGGTCATCATAATCTCCATTGAAAGACCACATGCCAATAGGATAGATTTTCAAGTCTGGAACTACTTTATTAGTAAAAAATCCATGATTGGTTTTCCATATCAAATCAAAGGATGCAGTGTTCCAATCTTCTAACCATTCAAAATTAAATTCTATTTCTATCGTAGATAATGGCTCAATAAAACCAATGCAAGAAGTATTCGATTCTTTTGTACCAGAGGAACAATCGATCATAGTTAANTTAGAATTCCCATATGACCCTCTGTAGTACTCAATTTCCCAAGATTGTTCGATTAATGAGGGATTGGAGATTATGACGGTTTGATTGTACCAACCATCCTTTATTTCTAGTATATCATCCTCGAATGAGAAACTAATTTCCTCATCCCAAAGATTATCTTCACTGAATGGTAATTGAGAAGGTAATGCNAACATGAATATCATAAACAGAATAATTCCTAATCGTCTGTGGTCTTTTTCGGGAAGTCCCTTGAAATCATCCAAAACAATAGGTAGAGTAGGATCACTTCCTTTTGTTATTAACAAAGATGCACACAGAGCAACGATTGGAACCCATATATTCCACTCTGAAAATGCTCCGAATAAGAATGCGAATAGTAGNACTACCAATAGCAGCATTACCTGAGACGAACCTGACCTGGCCTCTGGAATTCCCATTCTAGCAATCAAGATTCTACCTCCAGGCAGTGTTGGAATGGGAAGCAGTGCTATCCATCCAAAGAATGTCAAAGTCATGCCAGCTCTTGTGAAAGGGTGTGCCCATGTGGTTTTCAATAGCAACAATCTTTCTCCTTCCGATAAGATTGCGATTATATTAGCTAAAAATGGTAAATCTACNATAAATGGAGTAGAATCTAATGATACTAGTTGAGGAGTCAATGCTAGACCTAGGAATATCAATATCATCCCAGACAATACCATTACTAAGGGTGCAGAAAGAGCGGTTTTACCCATTGACGACCTATCCGGCCACAACCTGGCATCACTCCTAGGNAATGATGCGAATCCTATCATTCCAAATGGCCACCAAAGCATTGCTGGACCAGGTATAGGGAAAAGGTGTGGAAGATGGACTCCATTTTTACTGGCTATTGACTTTTGAATAAACGAGGCTAGAATTAGAGTGANGAAAATAGGTATGGAATATCCTATCATTGCGTCCAGGGATGCATTATTCACAAACCAACCACCATCTGGGCGACCTGAATTCATCCATTTTTCAGCCGCGTAAATAGTTGTAATCAACGAAAACAGCCACATAGCAATTATGAATCTAGGAGACGGCCATTGATATCTTGGGTCTGGGATTAGTTGTAAAATCCAAGGGTCATCAGGGAATAATCTAGCACTAAAACCCAATTTTTTCAGATGTTGATTGATATCATCAAGGACTTCATGAATGTCTTGATCTTTCTTCTCAGCGACTAAGAATGTTGGGCTGCGCCCNCCTAGGTCTTCTAANACGACNCAATATCGTGACAGAATNGANTCAAACAGTTCCCGTTGATTCCATGATTTGTCATGGACTGGAATTGATTCGGAATCAGACATAAACTACCCCCGTTAATTCGTGGGGGTTACCCGTCCGCAATGAATCAATCGGGTAAAGTATCACTTGTTCTTGAAACGCTTGAGACGGAATGTTTCCTCTCTTTCCATTTCTTCAAGTCTCAATTGGATGAATACTCGTGCTTCTTCTAATTCTGGAATTACCTTGAACTCGAGAGCGTTTACACGCCTTTTNGTTGCTTCNATTTCTGCAAGAAGCCTCTTCAGTGTTGCTTCCATTTCTGCGGCTTTAACCATNCTCTCAATCAAGTTTCCAAAGGAATCTGCTGCTTCATCGATGTATGGGGATGAACCTGTAAATCCTATTGCTCTCTCTCCAAATGCTTGTTTCAAGTTTGTTCCAGAGACTGAAGGCACTACGACTCCCATAATGTTTCTTCTTTCAACTTCGACTTCTGGAGAAGAAGAGTTTGCTATTGCTGCGGACTTTACTTTTAGTCCACCTTCAATCGCATTTGCTAAATCGATTCTTGATTTAGCTAAAACATAGGATTCTGTCAACTCTTTCTTTGCTTGAATCATATCTGAAAGAAGAGTCCTAAACTCGTGGAAAAGTCCATCTCTTTTCATCTTAAGCAACTTGTAACCATTCTTGGTTTGCTTAATTCTACGCTTGAGATTAATCAATTCGCTTCGGGTTGGTTTGATATCCAGTGCCATTTGATTTCCCTCCTAGAATTTCACAATTGTTTCAAGATTTGTTGTCAGGATGGTATTTCTCGATCCACTTTTGGTCAAGTCTTACCAAATATTTGGTGTCAATCTCTGACATTAATGTCCAGCACAGGTCAAGTGTTTCGTCTATAGAACGGTCTTCNTCTCGNGATTGCCTCAAGAATTTATCTTCGAAAACACCGGAGAAATCAAGCAATTGCTTGTCACGCTCATTCAATGCATCTTCACCAACAATCGCAACTAATCCTCTGAGTTCTCTTCCTTGNGCATATGCAGCGTACATCTGGTCAGATACAGATTTGTGATCTTCACGAGTTGTCTTTGCACCGATACATGAACCCATCAGCCTTGACAGAGATGGCAAAACGTTGATTGGTGGATAAATACCAGCTTGGTGCAATTCACGAGAAATAACAATCTGTCCTTCTGTAATATATCCTGAAAGGTCAGGAATTGGGTGTGTGATATCGTCACCAGGCATTGTTAGAATTGGGAATTGAGTAATACTTCCTTTCTTACCCTTTACAATTCCAGCACGCTCGTAAAGCATAGCCAAATCAGTATACATGTAACCAGGATAACCACGACGCCCAGGTACTTCTTCACGAGCAGCACCAATTTGACGTAGAGCATCACAATAGTTTGTCATGTCAGTATAGATAACCAATACGTGGTAATCTTTCTCGAAAGCAAGGTATTCTGCCGCAGTCAACGCAAGACGCGGGGTAATGATTCTTTCAACCGCTGGGTCGTCTGCTAAGTTTACGAATAGTACAGCGTTTTCTAACGCTCCAGTCCTCTCTAGGTCGCTTCTAAAGAAATTGAATTCTTCAGCTGTAATTCCCATTGCACAGAATACTACAATAAATTCTTCATCAGAATCCTTTAGTTTAGCTTGTCTTGCAATTTGTAGAGCAATATCGTTGTGTGGAAGACCTGATGCACTGAAAATCGGTAACTTCTGTCCTCTAACTAGTGTAGTACAACAATCGATAGCACTGATTCCAGTTTGAATGAAATCGTGTGGGCTTTGTCGAGAGTAAGGGTTGATAGCAGCACCAATAATATCTGCATTTTCCTCTGCAACAATATCTGGTCCTCCGTCACGAGGTCTACCTGCTCCGTCCAGAATTCTTCCGATTAAATCATCAGAAACTGGTAATTTGAACACATCTCCCATGAACTTTACACCAGTGTTTAGATCAACTCCTGCTGTTCCTTCAAAAACCTGTACTACCACCAAATCTTCAGAGGTATCTAGAACCTGGCCGTTCTTCATTGAACCGTCGGTTAGTCTTAGTTGTACAATCTCACCAAATGCAACTGGTTCTGTCTTGTTAAGGAATACTAGAGGCCCCTTAACATCAGTAATTGTTCGATATTCTTTTCCAGACATTCATATTCCTCCTTAGTTTTCTCCTATTGCATCGGCAATTTCATTGTTCATTTTATCGACTAATGCATCGATTTCATCCATGTAAGTTGATTCAAACCTACCACGCATCAAATCAGTTCTTGCTGGTACGTTTACGACATCTTGTAAATCCGCTCCAGCAGCCATTGCTGATTTTGCTGACTCTTGGAAGGTTAGGATAGCCTTAGCCATTTTGTAATGCAAGTCTACAGTACAGAATGCATCAACTTCGTGGAATCCATTTTGTTGTAGGAAATATTCACGAATCATTCTTGCAACTTCCAATGTTAATTGTTGGTCAACAGGAAGTGCATCAGAACCGACTAACTGTACAATTTCTTGTAATTCAGCTTCAATCTGTAGAAGTCCACTGATAGCAGTTCTTATTTCTGGATAATCTTGTGCGATATTATCTCTAAACCACTGATCTAGAGATGGTGGGTACAGACTGTAAGAACTCAACCAGTTGATAGCAGGGAAATGCCTTTGTCTAGCCAATCCTGCATCTAATCCCCAGAATACCTTTACAATACGAAGTGTACCTTGGGAAACCGGTTCTGAAATGTCACCACCAGGTGGAGATACAGCACCGATTACGGTTACTGAACCATCGTCACCATTGAGTGTTTGAACACGTCCTGCACGCTCATAGAATTCCGCAATTCTGCTTGATAGATAAGCAGGATAACCTTCTTCACCAGGCATTTCTTCCAAACGAGAAGAAATTTCACGCATTGCTTCAGCCCAACGACTTGTTGAGTCAGCCATCAGTGCTACATCGTAACCCATGTCACGGAAATATTCCGCAATTGTAATTCCTGTGTATACTGAAGCTTCACGTGCTGCTACAGGCATGTTTGAAGTATTTGCAATCATCACAGTTCTGTTCATCAGAGGCTTTCCTGTGTTTGGATCGATAAGATGAGGGAACTCATCCAATACTTCCGTCATCTCATTTCCGCGCTCTCCACAACCGATGTAAACAACGATTTGAGCGTCTGAATACTTAGCAAGTGATTGCTGTGTAACTGTCTTACCAGAACCGAATGGACCTGGAATACCTGCTGCACCACCCTTAGCTAGAGGGAAGAGGAAATCTAGGATGCGCATACCGGTAATAAGTGGTGTATCTGGAGCATACTTTTGCTGATATGGTCTTGGTGTCCTGACAGGCCACTTTTGCATCATCTGCATTGTAGTTCCATCATCTAATGTACAAACATCTTCTGTTACATTGAATTCACCAGAAGAAATTGATTTTACCTTTCCGCCCTTTCCAGGTGGAACCATAATTTTGTGTACAATAGTTTCAGTCTCTTGGACTGTACCAATTACTTGACCGCTGACTACATCATCACCGTTGGAAACTGTAGCATCAAATTGCCACTTCCTTTCCATATCGAATCCGTCTGCATCAACACCTCTTGTGATGAATACACCCATTACTTCTTCCAGTGTTGCCAATGGTCTTTGGATACCATCGTAAATTTGTGTCAAAAGACCTGGACCTAAAGCAACTGACAGTGTTTCACGTGTGTTAAGAACAGGTTCACCAGGTCTGATACCGCTGGTATCTTCGTAAACCTGGATAACTGCCTTATCTCCGTGTAATTCAATTACTTCTCCCATTAATCCTTCGTGGCCTACTCTGACCACGTCATACATTCCCGCTTCCATTCCCGTAGCTGTTACTACCGGTCCTGAAATTCGGTAAATTACTCCTTCATTGCTCATTTCTCTTCCTCCTTTTTGTTGAATCACTTCCACAAATCGACTCCTATTGCTTTGCGAATAGTTTCACGAAGCGTGTTGTCCTCCTCGGTTCCAATTCCTAGAACTGTTGGAGTGACGCTTTCAGAGAGCCTATCACGTAGGCGCTCCGGTAGGGATGCTAGAACTGCGGAGTCGACAACCACAATTCCTATCCCTTTTGTTGTTAATAAATCCCTGAATACTTTCGAAGTTTCATCTTCGGTTTCAGGGTTGTGTAAATTGCTAATACCAGCCAATTGGAATCCTAATGTGAATTCCGGGCTTCCGACTACTGCTATTTCCATAATACCACCTCAGAGAACGTGTGCCTCCAGAACCTCAGTTGACAAGCCTGCTAAGCGGCCTCGAACGATTAGGCGCAAATCTTCTATTTCTTGCACTTTAGCCGAAACATAGTGAATAATCGGTAGTGCTGAAATCGGATGGAGGTAACTCATTCGTTGCATTTGCGTGTTTTCGCGTTCTCGCAACCAAGTAACTACTGGATCTAATGTCCTTTCTTTTTCAGAAATTGACATGGTATTTTGGAAAGCGTCGAAATCAAAGTTAGATGCTTGACGAAGAACGTCCATCAACCCATCTTTGCTAGCAGATGCTTGCGAGAAATTCTTCTCACTTACCATTCTGCCACCCTTGATTAATGACTGTGTTATTTCCTCTGAGTTCAAACCGAAAGAATGCCCCTCGAGGATATTGATGATATTTCTATGGTCGATTTCGGTAGCAAGATAATTTCTCAAGAAACGAACATCAGGACTACCCCCTCGTAATTTCTTCATTGAATTACTGAAGTAATGTGTGTCCAATTCGTCTTCGTAAGCCTGGAGACCTTTATCCTCGGATAGCGCCATTAACGCTTTGCCAAATGGAAGTCTTCTCATCTGACCTGCAGCTTCTTGTATCGTTGCAGATTCTTCAATTATCTTTAACCATGGCACATTCACTTCACTTTCTTCTGGAAGGATTGAATTTGCCACCTTTTCGACGCTGACTTCATTGTCTATTGCTCTAAGAACTACCTTTGCATTGTGATATTGATGTCTATTTGTGTATATTTCAACAAGACCTCTCACCTTACCATTGCATAATTTAATTATGCTGTTTAGTTCATTTTGCAGATTATGTGTTAACGCAGCCTCTACTAGGTCTCCACCAGTGAATCGTCCTGCATAAAGGTCGATTTCTGCCCTGTAACCACTGTCAGCCACTGCTACAGTAAGTTGATCAGGGGATTGCTGGATTAACTGTCTTAATCGTGTTCTGTCCATTAGATTGGACTTT
This sequence comes from Methanobacteriota archaeon, assembly GCA_002727515.1. The sequence continues at coordinate 62,305 of PBXF01000011.1, read as the reverse complement.
CTCGCTTTAGCACGAGATGCCACGTAAGCAGTATTGTTCCCTAGTATTGACATCGTTTTACAACTCCATCATCCAAATAGTGTCTGGTTTACTGCTGCTCTTTGATCGTTCCATGCGTTTTCGAGTAGTGTATCGAAACGGAAATCAAAGGACAGTGTTCCATCTTCAGCTTCTAAAATGAATCCACCAAGACCATCGACTTGAGTTCCCATTTTGAAACTCTTTCCAGCATCTTCTAATGCTGCTTTATCGATTTTTGTTGGTCTTAGTACCATCTTTCCAGTTGCCATACCTTCTGCTTTCTTAACAAGGCTCTTGAGTAGGCTTGCTCTTCCTGAAAGGCTTGCATCACCTAGTTTTTCTCTTGCACTTGCTAAAGTAGCGTCTAGTTCAGCTCTCCTGGCGACGAGAATCTCTTTTTGGTTTGCTTGGCGAGCGGATGCAACCAATTCCTTAGAAAGTTGGCTTGCATCTTTCGCTGCTTTTCCTACTGCATCGCTCTTGATAGAGTCTGCTCGAGATTTGGCCTCGTCGATAATAGCTTTTGCTTCATCTTTTGCTGCCTTGATAGTAGCTTTAGCATCTGCTTCTGCTGAAGCAGAAATATCATTCTTCAATTGTTCTAGCGTCATTAGTTCACCTCCGGTTCAATCATGGAGCAGTTGTGCTCCAAGACGAACAAAACTGCTCATAGGAACAGTGGTAGCGCACCTAGAATAACGATAGATTCTGGCAATGCAGTAAAGATTAGAGCAGGACCGAATTTGCTTCCGTCTTCTGCTAGCATTCCGACTGCAGCGCTTCCGATACTACCTTGGGAGTATCCAGCACCAATAGCCGCTAGACCCAGTGCAATACCGGATCCCATGTATTTACCCCATCCATCATACGGGTCAGCTGCTGCTAGTACTCCTTGCGCTAGCATAGTGATACCCATTAGGATGATCAATGCTCTTAGGCTCATCTTCACAATTTTTGCGTTCATATTTTTTTACCTCCTATTTGTCCAATTTGGGACTGTGATATTAGTAACCCTCCACATGTAGAGGACGGCCACCCAATGGTTTGAACTCCTCGCCGGAGCCGTCATGGAACTTGCCCATCCACTCAACGAAGTGTAGACGGACTGCGTGAATACTTGGTGATAGAAGTCCAAGAGCCAGTGCGAATACTTGAACACCTATCCATAGAATGAACAACGGCAGAACTAGTAAGTAATCTCCTGCGGTGATTGCGTCAGCCATGCCATGGAAGCCCATTTCGTTACCTATTTCTGCAATCTTGACACCTGCAACACCAACAGCCATTATTCTGAGGTATGAGAGCGTGTTAGCAAGTAGACCGAATGTTTCGATTGGACCCATAATTAGTCCACCAAGCCATCCGAATCCTTCGTATACGGCTAGTCCAATGATTAGACAAATTACACCTACTATTACAGTAACAGACCAACCAGATAATTCGAATGTGCCGTAACTGTCGTCGGTAATGAATCTCAGAATGTGTGCTGATCCGCCGATTAGAATAAGAAGCCAAGAGCCCTTTTCGAAGAATGCTGCTACAAATCCATGGTTCTTTAGTACGTTAACAAATCCAATAATGAATCCTAGAAGTAGGTGGCCGCAGCCAAGATAAATTGAGAGTAATATGTAATCTGCCAAAGCGCCTCCGGCTCTGTGGAATGGCAGGTATGTGTGAGATAGACCAAACCATTCTACGAATACAGTTCCTTCTAGAGCATACTTTGTACCATCATACATGGGCTCATACAGCCAAGTGAAAATAGCCCATTTTTCTATGACGAAACCAAAGGCCTCAGCGGTTAGTACACCTACTATGAAAGTTGCAATCCCCATGTTCATCAAAATTCTTGATGCCACTTTACCAGATGGGTCGTGTCCGATCTTTGATTTCAAGAATAGAGCGAGAAGCATGATTACTAAACCATATCCAGCGTCTCCTAAAATCAACCCGTAGAATATAGGGAATGTGTATGCCATGATACTTGTTGGGTCTATTGTTCCGTATTTTGGCCTGCCAACCAGGTTAGTTAATAGCGATGCGTGCCTTGTGGAAGGTAGAGTGTCATACTCAATTGGTGGGTATTCTGTGTGATGATGATCGTCATCATGGTGACCGTGGTGGTCATCGACGAATGCTTCTATTGTTATGTGAGAAGCGTGTTTTGACAATATGCTTCTAGCTTCTTCTGCCTTAGATGCAGGAAGCCATGCTTCCATTGCATAAGCATGGTCACTTGTTGCACATAGTGTGTGCCCTGTTAGAATCTCAACTTCTCTTTCGAGATACTCTTGCACTGCAAGAAGTGTCCTGCCGTTCCTTAATCCCCAATCGTCGCACTTGCCTTTACATTCTTCTATTTTTGACTCTGCTATGTCAATGTCCTTTCTGGCTTGGGCATACAAAGAACTTGGCTTACCTTTTCCTGTTGGGATTTGAATGGGTTTAACTCCGAGTTCGCCGAGTGCCATTTGGACTTCTGCTGCGTCTTTTCCAGTACAAGCAACAGCGATTAAGTTCTTCACAACGTGGATTTCAACCCTGTTAGCCAACTCTCCAAAAATGTTCTTCACTCTGTCGCTCTTTGTTGTCTCACCAAGATAGACCTCGATTGACTCGATGGAGGTCAAAAGTTCAAGAGGCATGTCTAGTGGAGATATCTTCTCTAAAATTGATGCTCTTTCTGATAATCTAATGATTGATGCTTCGGCCTCATTCATTTCTGCAATTACTGTAGCAATCGATTCCACTTTTTCTGCAAATCCTGCGTCGAGAGCCTTTTCTGTTTCTCCCTTTGTCAGAGGTCCGCTTTTGTTGGAACATTTGAGTACAGAATTTACAGACCTTACCTTGGAAAGCAGATTTGATTTTGAATCCGCATCTGAATGGGGGACGCCTACCGTTATTCCATCAGTATCACCTGAGTAAGGGGTAATGTGTATGTATCCTAAATCCCCAGAGACTCTCAAGACAGAGTCTAAGTTATCACTAGATCCGGCCATTGTTAAACGAACCATCTCAACAGTGCTAAGCATGATATTCACCTCAGTTAGACATTAATGAATCGATAATCAGTTGAACTGCTTCATCTCTTTTAGTTCCAGCCGAAGACTGAATTGCTGCAACCGCCTTTGTACCTTCAGCCTGGACGCCCTCCGCTTCCTTGCCGGCTTCTTGCCTTGCTGAGTCAATGGTAGCAACTGTTGAACTCACAGCGCCATCTTGAGCTTCTTGCAGAATCTCTGATGCTTCTTTTCGGGCATCTGCGACTATTTTTGTTGCTTGTTCTTTGGCATCAGCCAAGGTTTGTTTTGCAGAATCTTCTGCATTTTTTATGTGTTGAAGTACATCAGACATACCCACAGAAATCACCCTATTATCCCTGCCCAAATTAAACGGGTTCATAACCCTCGTGGTCTGTTTGCAAATTTATTAAAATCGGAATAATGAGAATGTACCCCAAATTGTCAAAACTATAATCACAGCCGAGAGACTATGGCAGACCGCTCTGGGACAGGAGGATTCGACCCCTCAGGCATCGACGATGATGCTTGGACAGAGTTAGAAAGACAATTAGAAGCCACCATTCCAGTTTACGACCGTGTTAACAAAATAATGACATTAGGTTTTGACAAAGGAATGAGGAAACACGTTAGAAATCACGCCAAACCTGGAATGAATGTACTCGAAATCGGATGTGGACCTGGTTCTTTTGCCGTCGACTTACAAGGAACCGAATTAACTTGCTTAGATCCTAGCGCAGAGATGCTCAAAGTATGTAGGAAGAGAGTCGATGCTGCAAGAGAAGAAAGAGGAGATACAAAAGCAGAATATGTTGAAGCGATTGCAGAAAATATCCCTCTGCCAGATAACACGTTTGACAGGGTGTTTTGCTTATTTTCATTTAGAGATTTTAAAGATAAGAAGAAGGGACTTGAAGAGATTCATCGAGTTTTGAAACCTGGTGGTCAGTTAGTAATATGTGACGCTGGTAAAGCAAATTGGCTTCACGGAATATTCGGCAGAATATACATGGCTACTTTTGTCCAGTGGGTCGCAAGATATGTGACAAAAGATCCCAATCATCCTTGGAAATGGTTAGCAAGAACCTATACGCACTACGGAACTCACTCATATTACAAAAAAATCATGAAAGAAATTGGATTTGAGAATGTAAAAGCAAGGCTTCTGTTCCCAGGTATGTCTAGTCGTTTCAAAGCAAATAAAGCGAAGTAAAATCTTCGATTAATTTAGCTTGAGCAAGAAAGCATTGAACAACCAACTCTATTTCTCGCCCATTCAGGGCGCTTTTGAAACCATTTTTCCTCGAAATCTGGTTGATCGTCATATGGATTTTCTAACAATTTACACAATTCCTCGGCGATTGTGTAATCTTCTTTCTCTGCTGCATCAATTGCTAATTGAGCCATCCAATTACGCAGCACATATTTTGGATTTGCTTTGTTCATTTTTGTTTTATTTGGATTGGAATCAACCCTTTTCCACCATTTATTTAGCCAATCATTCCACTGTTCAACCGGGATTTCCTCAACCTTGTAGAATGCGAATTTTAAATGTTCAACATCTGGTGTATCTATTGATGATAAGAGTCTGAAAAATATTGTCATATCGGTTTCAGTTGACTGAAGCAATGATGTCATTTCCTTAATTAATTCATCATCTGATTTCTCTGGAATCTCTATACCTAATTTATCTGCCCACATTGAATTACTATATTTTTCATATGATTCATAGTAGAAATCTAATGCCTGATATAGCATTTCAGGGTCTGACATTAAAGGACCTATTGATTCTAATAATCTTGCAAAATTCCAAGCCCCAATTTGGGCTTGATTACCGAACCTATACCGTTTCCTTCCTGCATCAGTAGTGTTAGGTGTCCAACCTAAATCATAATCCTCTATCCAACCATATGGTCCATAATCTATGGTTAATCCATTAATTGACATATTGTCTGTATTCATTACTCCGTGAACGAAACCAACTCGCATCCAGTGAGCAATCATCAATGCAGTTTCATCAGCGATTTGTTTGAGCCATTCTATAATAGATTCATCTGTTTCAATATTGTGTTTAGGGAAATGATGCTTTACCGTATATTCAGCTAGAGACCTCAGGGTTTCAATGTCTCCTGTAATAGCATGAATTTGGAAACTTCCAAAACGAATGAAACTTTCTGCTACCCTACAAACGATAGCACCCGGTTCAGGCGCAGGATTACCATTGTACAACACATCTCTAACAACATCTTCACCGGTGGTAACCATAGACAAAACTCTAGTTGTTGGAATACCCAAATAATACATTGCTTCGCTGCAAATAAACTCTCTTATCGATGATCTAAGTACAGCCTTTCCATCTGCAAAACGGGAATATGGTGTCACGCCAGAACCTTTGAGTTGTATATCGAAAACTTTTGATCCTGTATCGACTTCTCCGAGCGTAATTGCTCTGCCATCTCCTAATTGTCCAGCCCAATTTCCAAATTGATGACCGCCATATCTTTGAGCGTAGCAATCCATGCCATCTAAGGTGTCTTTGCCGCCTAGAAATTCATCCCCACCGTAATTAACACCTAACTCCTCAGCCATTTTGTAAGACCATAATCTTAGCACGGGTTTGGGAGTAGGTGTGGGTTTAACTCTAGACCAGCAAGCACCTAGAACCTGTCTTGGCTTACCACCTACTTCAGAATCACCAGGAGTTTCATCAAGGAAACGGCTTACCCAGTTTAGAGACTTCATACGGTTTTACCACTGTTATTGAATAGACAATGTTACTAAGATTTTAATTTCGAGAAATTAAAGTCTATTTTCAGTCGCAGCAGCTCTTTTCGAGAGCGTCTTGCGCACAGAAACAAGTTTTTGCTGGTACAATGTCTGCCCTTGAACTTCTTTCGTTGAATAAAGCGGTGACTGTTGCTAGTTCTTCTGGTGAGTCTCCTTTTGCCTCTAAACACAATTTAAGTCCCAATAGACCCCACATATTATCTTTCCACAATTTGATGTCTTCGCGGTATACTTGCTCTGCTTCATCAACATGACCCTGTTCAAGAAGTAGTGCTCCAAGAATGTGGCGAACTGGCTGCATTTGACCCCAAGGTTCGTTGTATGCTAAATTCAGAGATAGATCGACTCCTCTTCTCAATTCATCGAAAGCCGCTGTGAAATCATATGAGTCTCCATTTGCTTTTGCAAGGAATTGTCTTCTGTATTCGATTTCAGCCTCTAGGATTGCAGCGTTAACATTTAGAATGGAAGGACCTTCTTCTGGATCCTGATACATGAAGTTGTTATGCATCATTCTTCCTGCTAATGCTGGATTTTGAAGTGCTTCCTTGAATAATGCTTGTTCTGCTTCCGCTTCTGGAACCATTCCCTTTGATGCGTATGCAACACCTCGTGCGTAATGTTGGGTAGCAATTGTTGCAGGGAATACTTCCTTATCATCGTACATAGGTTCTGCTAGAATTTCATCCCACTTTCCAAATCTAATCATTACATGCCATGGCATGGTAACATATGATTCCAAGAAGATAGCACCCATTGGGATTATTCCTGCTAACATGAACTGAACACCACCATTTGCATCACCTGCAGGCAACGTATCCACTGCTTTTCTTGCGTATTTCAGTGCAGTTTCATATTGACCATCGAACATAGCACACCAAACAACGAAATGATGGTTGTGCATTCTGTAGAATTTGTAAAATTGGGATTCATTTCCGGTCAATTCAACATATCTATCATCTGCATCTACTGCTGCTATATTACAGTCGATTGCTTCTTTCCATTGACCAACCCATGCATCTATGTGAGATGGCATGTGAACTAAGTGACCCAATCCNGGCATTCTTGTCCTCAAAACATCTGCAGCAGGTANCGCNCTNTCAGGGAAAGGTGACAATTCAAGTGCGTGACAGTACAAGTGACACAATGCAGGATGTACCTTAGCTTCATCACTGCTTTCGAATGCGTCTTCCATTATTTTTACTAGAAGTAGAGTGTTATCATCAGCAGGAGTTATCTCTCCAGTTGCTGTGTTCTTGTCCCAGAGTTGCCACGCCTTCAAATTCATTAGAGCCTCGACATAAATCGCTGTAACATCCAAGTTACCAGCATATTTCTCATAAAGTGGAGCCATTGCTTCTGCGAATGCTACATTTAATTCAGGACTGTTACCCATGTTCAATACCGATGGGTCTGCAGAGTCACGTGCTTCGGCAGAGTGCCTTTTTGACAATGCTCTGATCAGATCTTGCTCTAATTCTGAACAGTGACCCATTACTGAAAGTGCTTGTTGAATTGCATCGTGCCCTGAACCTAATCCAGGAGCCCAGTTATAATTTGATGAAACACAATAAGCAATACCCCACCACGCCATTGCGCAATTTGGGTCAAGTTCTGTACATTTTGTGAAGCAAGCAATAGCTTGTTCGTGATTGTAGTTTAACATGTGGCCAAAGGCTTCTACATACATTTTTCTTGCTTCTTCTCCTTCGCAAGTTATCGTTGTTGCAAAAAAGTANTTNTTTTCATCTCCAAAATCATAATCCANAGGTGCAATAGACATATTTATCCGTCAAACATTTCTATTATAATATGTTGTCAAAATNCTTTAAAAATAAACAAAAAAAAGTCATAATTACTCAAAAGAATTAAACTAAATTTACATAATCCCCTCAAGGGTTATGAGTGATGTAGTTTTAGAACTAGCATGGTAGTCATTCAATGTCCTCATTGTTACAAAGACGTTGAATTGGAAGATGGGGTTTCTGGTTTATTTGATTGCCCTTATTGTAACAATGAATTTGAATATGAACCAAAACAAGCTAACGTTCAACATTATTCAAGTATCGAACCAAGGTTAAGTAGAAGTGCAAAAACTGGTTTNGTTTTGTTAATTTTCTCTCTTCTGTTCCTATATTTTGGCTCAAGTTATCTCAATAAAGCAACTGGTGATTACAATGATTCAGGAATTGAGTGCGAGGATAGTGATAGTAGTGCTGGAGGTGGAGATTCTGTACCAGGAAACCCCTTCAGTTTAGAATTCTGGGGTATTGATAATTGTTCTAACGAGGGAGATTATGGAATTGGATCGCTTTGTTGCAGCATAATTCTGATATTACTCGGATTTAGTTTCGGTGTGAGTGGAATAATTACTTTGATATCTGGAAAGAAAAAATATCAAAAAGTAATTATTGTCCAGAACCAAAAATAGTCAGAAAAATTGAACAATCTTCGGAAAGAAACGTAAGCAAAATCGCTGGATATCAAGCGATACGCTCTACTGTTTCTGGCGTTATTCCTTCTTCTGGTGTAACTCTGTAAACCATAATTGAAAGGTTTTCAGGAGCGTTTCTGAATTTAGTCACTGTCATTGAAGTTTCGAAATCAGAACCTATTGTTCTCACCTTGAAGTCACATACCATGTCGGCGATTGCAGCCATTTCCTGCTTAATTGCAGGTGTAATTGTATCCTTGGAAACCGTGATGAAAAGAATACCACGGTATAATTGGGTATGTGCTTGCATCATTCTCAGCATAGCAACTACTCTGCTAGGATCTTCTCTCTGCATAAAGAAATCAAGAGAATCAATAACTGCTCTAAAATATGGCCCCATTGCCATAATCTCGTTAGTCATTTCAGTCAAGAAATCCTGTGTATCATCATCTACAAATCTTGTTTGGGCAAGCCTTTGGATATCTGGCAGTTTGAAGCCTTCAAGCCTGTAACGGCTTGCTAGAAGTTCTTTCTCCAAAACTCTGGCATTGTATTCTTCACCCAATGTTCGAACNCCAATATCTNTAGGCCATCNGTANTTATTNTANACACGAGCGATTTCTAACTCGCTTTCATTTGTTGAAATTAAAATTGTATTGTCAGGTTCCTCTGCTGGTGAGGTGAATTGCTTTGCAAACAATTCTGAACCAGAACCCACATCGGTGAATCCAACCACTAAGAAACCTCTTGGCACACCGCCATGCATTGCATTATCGAACTTTGGAACTCCAAAACTTCCNACAGAACCGAAGAATTCTTCGTCTTCTTTACTAAATTGCACTTGTTTATCCATAATAATCACAACCTAGTGAATGACCACCTGTCCACGGTCAATTAAATCTGTACAATATAAGTCAAGATTTGACAATACTGTTGGTGGAACTTGATCTGGTATGTTCAATATAATTGACAAAACCTCTCTTTGCCTGAAAGTGTTGATGAATGTATGAAGATACTCTGCAAGCATTCTCTCTTCGTTGTAAATCGCTAATGCATTAACAGAATCTATCAAAACAAAATTTCTCTCGCTCGATATTATTCTTAGAGTGTACAATGTTCTAAGTAAGACACTTTCTAACATAATCGGACTGTCGACGAAAGTTATGTTATCGTAAGGAACATCTGTACCACCNAGAATACCTGATGATACAAGGTCGATGAACTGAATATTAGAGACGTCCACTCCTATCGAATTGAATGCTTCGATAATTTCGACTGCTCCTCTGGTTGCGCAAATGTAGACTCCTCCCATCTCGAACATTTGCATCAACGGAATTAGCGTTGATGCCGTTACCATGAAAGCGTTCGAATTTCCACATCGAACCTGCACAGATGATGAAAGGCTGACTTCGGTAAGTTGTTCAGCAATTCTTTGATCGAGTTCATACATATTTACTGCCCCCACTTCCCGGTTTTATCGCTAACTGCGCCCCATTTCAACATCGGTGTCAACATCACACCCAAAGGTGTCAATTCAATTGCATGCTTAGCTCTACTATGAGAAGTTCCTCTCATCTTTACTACCTGGAGGAATCTTAGAAGGTGGCCCATTCTTTCGACATCTCCCATAACNATGATTCCGTCTGCAATCGCTTCTTCAACACCAAATGATGACCAGTGTGCGTTTTCAGTGGCAGAGGTGATTTCTGAGATAAGAATAGTTGTACAGCCTAGTGTTGCCAGTTTCTTACCGAGAGTAAACAAGAAATCTCTGATCAACTGCTCACTCTTAATTTTGTAACATAGGGTTGTAACCGAATCAATAACCAGCCTTGTAACACCAATGGTGTTTACAATATCTACGATTGCTTTAATCAATGCATGAACGTCATCCAAGTCAAAAGATGCCTTATCTAGACCAAGCCATGAATACAGAACATCCATATCAAATACGTTGATCAAACCTGAGTCAATCATATTCATGTCGAAGAATGCATATTGACGGATGTTCTCTAGCAACTTAACNCTGGGTTCTGTTGCTGTAAAGTGAGCGCAAGCTTCTCCTGCCAATGCTCCTCTTACTAGGAATTCCATCCCCAAAGTAGTCTTTCCTGAACCACAAGTGCCTGCTGCCAAAACTGTGGAACCATAAGGTATCCCGCCTCTCAGAATTTCATCCATTCCATGTATTCCAGTAATACATCGGTCGCGACTGTAAACTGTTGATGGCTGCATGGCGAACAAACATCCGTGAACATTGAACTAAATGAACGATACGCTGTAAATATCAAACATCACCAGGTGTGGGAGTAGATGAAACATACCAAGAAGATGAAGAGGAGGGAGAACCACCATTCCATACCACTGTGCTATTGGCAACTATACCTGTGCTTGGATTCCATTGCATTTGTGAAACGATTGAGCCCGCTCCTTCGTCTTCTTCTGCAAACAACAATCTCAATCGCCCAGTGGTGTCATCTAATCCATCAACTGAACCTACGCCCAAGAAACCAGTACTTCCTAAGTCATAAACTACTGATGCATTTCCAGTTACTTGAGTAGAGGGATCTCCGGTGAATAGGCCTATTTGCCCTCCGGGAATCACTCCTTCTTTGTACAGATAATCTGTAGTTCCAGAGGTTCCACTTCTTTCAAATGACCAGCCTTTCATTGACAGAGCAAATCCGTTTTGATTTTGAATCTCTATCCACTCAGGACCACCGTTTACCGGTCTTGGCGAGAATTCGGTAACACGCAGTAACTTGGGCGTAGATGCACCGTCATGTACTTCTAGACTTACTGAAATTATATCTTCACCATTGATGAACTTTCTATTAGCAACGCTTGAAGTACCCGATGTTGATCTATCTGAGCCTCCTTCAAACAATACTTCTCCGATTTTTGAGGAGTTAGATGATGATTCAATAACAATTAGTAATCTTAATTGCAAACCTTTTGCCAAACCTAAACCGTTAGACATAGCNTCAATCGTCACATTTGGTAGAGCATTTATTCTTTCGAAATCGAGAANACCATTATCTACAATTCCTGGCTGGAGTAGACCGTCATACAAATCCATAACAGGCACTTGGTGCCATTCAGTTGTTGCATTGTTTTGATCTCTCACTCCGTCAACATATGGCACATAATAGCCGTTTGAACTTGTCAATCTATCCAAGCCATCTATTGCTGAACGATCGATTAAATCGGTGTATGGATCATTACTCCCCAGTTCTAATTGAGCTAAGGACATGAATGCGGTTAGAATCATCAAAAATAATGTAAATGCCGACAAAAATTCTACGACTGCAACAACTGCTTCATCCTTAGGTGCCTCTTTTCTAATATTGGCACCTCCTTGCATATTTACCCCCAAGAAGAATTGTTTGATGAGGGTGTCGCCTCGTTTTCGTTATTATACTCAAATTAGGCGATTTTAGACTTACATCACCGATTGGTATTTGAGGGAGCGGACGCTACGAATGTCTGATGTCCAGAGCGTATGCCGTCGCTGAGACCGTTTCTGTCAAGAAAAGTCTAGGTTTGGCTACATTGATGATAGTATCAATTTTTGCTGGAATTACATACGCTCCGACGGCCTCTGCCACAGTAAGTGGCGACCTTGAAATTACAACTTCAATAAATCCTAGGCCAGATGATTACAAAACCTCTTGGGATTCGGTTTTATTGACAGTACAAATCACAAATACAGGATTTTTCTACAATACAGATCAAAGATTAATTGAATGGTTCATATGTGAAGGAATTCAAGATGTAACTTCTTGCTACAATGATAGAGAAGACAGAGGTCAAGGCTCCTTAGACCCAATTCCAATTGGACAATCTCTCAATTATACATTCACTCAAGGATTTAATCCAAACGGCGACGAGGGGGAATTCACTCTTGTATACAGATTTTTGGAAATGGACGGGAATTCATCAAATGACTACAAATCCTTTACAATAAATTTCACTCGGTCACTTGTTGACATCAAATTTGAACCACAGAATTTATTGGCACAATTAACTGATGTTGCAACTTACGATAACGAAGTTATAATGAATACAAATACTGATTATCAAATGGAAGTCAGTGGTATGATCACATCTTGTAGCAGTTGTGGATTAATTGCAGGATTAGGTTGGACACTATATGACAACAATGGCATACAAGTTGCAACAGCTGAGACAAATTATTCCGACTTGCCAACATGGTCAGATGCTAGTTTTACCAGATACTTACCACCGCTTAACCATTCAACAGAAGGAAGATATACAATGGAATTTGGAGTGATGTCGTCTTCAGGAACTCCTAATGGAGACCTAAATTCATACAATAATCTACAATCTATCGAAGTTGTTTTCGATGATACAATTGACCTTGAGATATCGTCCATGGAGCCTGCATTCAGGCTAAATCAAAGCGACCCAACATATTATTTCGGAAACGATAGTTTGGTTGTCCACATAGCAAACAACGGCAATCTGAGCGTTGCAAATCCAACTGTCACATTCCTAATTCTAGATGCATTTGATGTTACTGAATATGAAGAAACTTGCTCGCCAAGCATAATTAAGGCAGGGGAAGAAGTTACCTGTGATTTCAATATAAGAAAGCTAGGAGACAAGAAATTCAAGGTATATGTTGACCAAAATCTAAACGAAGGTGTTGACGCAAAACCATCTGACAATATGATTGACCAAAATGTCAATGTTCAACGAGGAATGATGAACCCGATTATTGATCAAACAAACTACAACGGAATATACAACACAGATGATACAATCACATTCTCAGCTAGAGTAATGGGTAATGCGGCTCAACCGGTTAGTTATTCATGGGCGTTGTATGGATTGAAAGATTATGGAAATGGAAGCCAGATTCAAGTCAATGCTTCTGAAATTGGTTTAGGCGATCACTATATGAACGTCATAGCAGAAGATTCAATGATACCATATTCAATCAGTGAAACTGCATACATCAACTTTACAATATTCAATAGCACAAATGTCGTGAAAGAAGATTGGATGAGTGGCACTGCAGTTACTAGGACTCATGCAGAAAGTGTTGTTGATCTTGACTATCCAATGCCAGGATTCAATTACAGAGTAGGAAACGATTTATCTCCATTATTGAGATTATCCGTGGACGTTCTACCAACTGGCGGTGAAACCGATGCTGGAATGGATTGGATGGACTTTGATTTGAATCTAACAAAAATAATTCCTGACACAATACCCAGAGAATCGATTAAAGTTTACCAATTAGAAAATTACAATTCAACTTCTTGGACACAGTTATTTGGAGATGATTCTTACAATTTGGTAGATAATGAAACACTCAACATACGCTTAATGCAGAACAGCGACGTTTTAATTGTTGGAACACTGCCCACTCCAGAAGTCGATGCTGGTAATGTTACCTTGACAAAGTTGCCAGATGGAGAAATGCAAGTTTCTTGGGAACCAACTGGGGATTTAGAAAACCCATACTTCGGTGGGTGGAAAATCTTCAGAATTGCTAGCCCAATAACAGCATCATCGTATTTCCCAGATCCTAACGAAGTCTCTAGCGAATTCGTTTGGAATGGACTAATGTCGGATACGTTATCTGTTTATCTTGCAGGGGTTGAGGACACCTGGTATGATGAAAGAAGACTGGAAACTGGTATCTGCGCATCATATGCGGTAATTCCAACAGACAGAGCTGGAGAAGCGATGTATACNGAAGCGAAGGTATCAACCAATGATGGAATTGCTGGCCTAACATGTGGTGATTCAATAGACCCTACATCTCAAGTCACTAACTTCAATTCAAACGTTGTATATACGAACAGCACTGACTGTCACAACTTGTTCGAGGACTGGAGTAGGTGTTATGTTGTAACATTATCATGGACATGGCCAAACCATGAACCTGATGGCAACTTATCTTGGAATTTATATCGTGTGGAATACAAACCCAACGAAGTTGATTTAAGGTACATAGAACCAATTGCTACAGACCTAAAGAATATACCGGGGGAGTCTGCTACCTTCTTGCAAAATGGTACGGATTACAACGGAATAAGGCCATATAGAACCTATTACTATATTCTCACTCCATTAGACCATATTGGAAATGAATTAACATTTATCGATTATCCATCACCAAATGTTGAGCGTGTTTTCGTTGAAGACCAATACTGGGAATTTAACCAGGATAGGATTCCTANCCCACCACCACCTCCTGAACCACCTTACGGCGTGGATTGGCTGGGTACTCTAGTTGACGACATGCAACAAGAAAATTTCCAAATTGCTGGAATTATTATGTTGTTCACTATACTGATTAATTTCATCGGACTACCTTTGATTATTAAGAAAAGAAAGAGATTATCTAGATTGATCGCAAAAAGGAAATCNAAGCAAAATATTGACGATAATGAGTTTGATGATTTCTTTAACTAAGACCGTCTAATTTAATTCAAGGTCTTTTGTGCCACGACCGTTGCGGTGATCGCATAGCCTGGCCATTGCGTCGGATTGCTAATCCGATGGGTCTTCCCACGGGGGTTCGAATCCCCCTCACCGCGCCATTACTCTGCNTTCAGTACCTTNCNCTTGGAATTTGAATTCTTCCATTTTATTGCAAANAGGTTCACNATGGGCACAATAATTAGGAAGCCGATTGAATATTGCCAAACATAATCGCTAGGAACTGCTGTAATGTATACAAATGCGATGAACATCCAAGCAAGGTACCCCAGAGAGCGCATGAATGATGCAAATGCGAGTGGCATTCTACCGTTGGCATCTAATTCNTCATCGGGATCTATTCTCCATACAGATATNGAATACCACAATGTCAAGAATCCAGAAATGAAAGCCCAAGCCAGCGGCAAACCATACTCCGGCCAAAAACATGGTACAGATCCAATCAAAAACAAGAGTACACAGTATGCTTTTGATTCATTTAACGTCCTTTTAGCACCCTTCACGTCTGGCATCATTGGAACTCCAACCTTTCGATACTCTCCGCTCCGATACAATGCTAGAGCCCAAAAGTGAGGGGGAGTCCAAGCAAAAATCAATAGNAAAAGCATCCATGGAATCGGCGATGCTAAATCAAACGGGTTGAGATTATTNGGTATNTTTTCCGATGCTGCAACTATCCATCCAATTAGAGGCGGTGTTGANCCTGCAATACCACCAATAACGATATTTTGTGGTGTTCTTCTCTTCAACCAGATNGTATAAACAAATACGTAAAATAACACTGAAAACATTGACCANAAAGCAGCTTTCCAATTTGCTAACAAAAATAGTGCACTNCCCCCAAGTGCGATAAGTATTCCAAACATCAGAGCATGATTAGGAGAAATCCATCCGTTTGGTATAGGCCTAGTTCTTGTTCTTGACATCCCTGGATCAATATCTCGGTCATATACCATATTAATCGCATTAGAACCACCTGCGGCAAGNGTTCCCCCTACTACAGTGATTAGACAAGCAAATCCTGTGTCAAACCAGGTTCTATCACCGGTGATGGCGTTGTTTCTGACCATGAAATCGTGAGCTAATATCGCACATATGGCAGTGATTTGTAAAAGTATGACAACCCTTAATTTCATCAATTGGAAATATATTTTCAGCAATGATGGTTTATTGTCATTCATCTTCCGTATCCCCATCACTAGTTTTCAACAAAATCCAACTTACCGCCGCAGCCAAGAAACTTGCTACGCCAAACACTAGATGGAGTAAAGATAGNCCTTCTGGGAAGTCACCGNTTTCGGCAAATACAATGTAAAATCCACCAACAAAAACATTCAGAACCCAGAATCCTAAAGACATGTGCATAAATTTCGAGAATGCTCTACTTGTATCTAATTCAACACTTTTTTCTTTCAGTTTCATGGTACCAACTATCAAAGCTATGCCNACCAATCCAGCTCCTAGTCGNTGAACCATTTGAACGATAATTCCTGCTCCNTCTAAGCTTGGTAACAAATCACCTTGACATTTTGGCCATCCATCTGGGAAACCAATAGAACAACCCTGGTTGTAATTTCCACCAGCTGTTGATGACACCCAAGCTCCTAAAATTAGNAGAATCAAAACTGATAATGTCAGGATTGTTACCCGTTTGAATTCTGTTTTTCTAAATTCATTTGGCACCTTAAAACAAGACCAATCCGCACCCTCTCTTTTGCGCATCAAAACAAATTGATACAACAATACGGAAACAAATATTGAAGCCAAGGTTAGATGCAAAGCGACCGTCCAATCAGCATTATCAAATCGAACTGTAACAGCCCCTGCTATACCCTGGATTGTCAGCAAAATTCCAGTTGCAAACGAGACTTTGACCAAGTCATTACCGTAGATTTCGCGCTTGCGATATATTATGAGGAAATTCGCAAGTACAGGTATCGCGAGTAAACTGGCGATTAGTCGATGAACCCATTCTACAAATATCTCAAACGTAGTATATCGATGGTCTGGGCCTCGACTGTCGTATTCTTCAGTAGAATTGTACCACTTACCTTGGTCTTCTTCAGAAACATCGAATCCCCATGTGCCAAAACATTGAGGCCAATCGGGACATGACTCTCCTGCATCGTAAATTCTGATGGTTCCACCAACAACAATTACCACCATAGCCATGACTGCTATGAACAGGGGCAAAGAAGATGGGCGCTTAACCCAGTCATTCTCCATGTTCCACCCGACTAGAGGCTGCCTTTTAACAAACCGGAAGTATTGGGCGAAGACATGGGACGGAAAGTATGCGCTATTTTGCTAGCTGTCACATTCCTATTGCCCGTTAATATTAGTGGTCATGGTGATGAATCACATAAAGAAGGTAACATTGTTGACATTTTGGTTCTAGATCTTAATTGTGAGGAAAACCAAACTTGTGTCAACCGACCGAGTAACTTTGTAGAATATTTCGGCGCCGACTGGTGTACTAACTGCCCTCAAGTAGAGACAATACTAGAAGGAGTTGATCATAATGAAACCCTAGTGCTGAGTCACAGGCCAAGTAATCAAGATGCTTTCTGGCTAGATGATTCACGCTACAGATTCTTGGAAATATACCGCCTTTATGGATACCCTAGTGTTATACTCGATGGCCATTACCTATTTGCTGGACCTACTCAAACCCAAGATTTGTCGAATAAAATCTCAAGTTATAACTCAAATTATTCTACTGTGACAAATATCGAACTAGTCAATAATTCAGTTCTAATATCAGGGGATTTGGAAGGATTGCAGATTGATATTTGGACGGTTAATTCATCAACACAAGTCACCAACATGGCGGTTAACCACACCAATTACACTGAGACTAATGTCGTTGACACTAGCGGAGATAAATTGGTGATTACTGTTTCACAACCAGGCTACATTTCGATTGTACCNGGTTCNACNCTTCCGGCTAATGATTACAACCCCGACATCGGCTTGGACAATCTCTCAGAAAATAAATCTCAAATTAAAGCATCAACTATAGTTGTAATTACTATTTTATTGCTCATGATAAGCCTTCCATCCCTCATACAGTTACTGAAGTTGATGAAAAATAATGAACAAAATTCTGTCGAAGAAGAATAGTTTGTNAGGCGCAGGGTTCAAAAACGAGTCGCCGGTCGGAAATCTCGCACGAACAGTGCTTGAGGAATTTAAATGGTAAAACCAAAGAATCCACATACAAGATTTGAACGCGCTAGAATCATAGGTGCAAGAGCACTTCAAATTGGAATGGGCGCACCCCTTAATGCTCCTGAAGAAGTCCTAAGAGAAGCGTTCAAGGAAGAGTTAGTTTCACTATATGGATTAGAGGAAGCATCTGTAAGATTCGTTCTAGACCCTCTTAAAATCGCAATGTACGAATACGAACACGAACTTATTCCAATCGATACTGACCCGCACGAAGAATGATTCAGTTTTCAGAAGCATAGCCGTAGAATNCCAAATTNTTGGGGTCNGGCAACTCATCTCTNTTAACCAATAGAGTTCTNACAGCCCAAAGGTCTGTGAAAATTCGGTAATTTAGAGTCATATCTAGNTAATCTACACCGCTAGATCCTCCTGTNCCCATTCTTCTTCCAATCATTCTCTCNACCATTCTTGCATGATGAGAACGGAATAGAAGCATCGATTCTTCCAAATCTACCAAGGTATCAATTAACCGCCTAGGCCAAGAGAGTAAGGGTAATTCTTTGTATGATTCAATGAATAACAACCCAGCTCTCGCCGGTACAACTTTACCTTCTGGCATCAAGAATTCCCTAGCGGAATTTATTCCAGCCTCTAGCCTAGGACGTATTGTTGCTTCCTCTCCGTGGCCTATTTTGACCATATGAGCAATTACTTTCTCCGAGTGTTCAGACATTACATGGAGATGCATATCCACGAAGTTTTGCATAATCTCAACATCACCGGATACTCCATTGATTGGAGTCCTAGCTAGCCATTCTCCAAGAACATCATTTATCGATGGCAAAGAATTGATAGATTCCAATTCGGAATATACCTCCTCGCTAAGTTTCCCTTCATCAAACAACTTTTTGTTGTGCTTCATTGGATCCATTCCCCCAATTCTTTGTTCAGATTTTAGACCCATTATCATTTCAAGAGCACGCATTTGCCAACTTTCAAAGCCAGATGATGTCCCAAGACGATCCCGAAATGCCAAAAAATCCTGTGGTGACAAAGTTTCCATAACCTTCCACTGGGCTGCTAATAACCTAAAAATCTCAGAACATCTCTCAAGATGTTGAACTATAATTGGAATATTCTTCTCATCGATTTCGTTTTGATTCATTAAACTAAGGGCCTGTTTCAATTCTCTAATTATCTGCTTAAACCATAGCTCAAAAGCCTGATGTGTGATGATAAAATGCATCTCNTGGTTAGAAGGTGCCGGATTATGCCCNTCCGGNCCAGATTGCAAATTAAGCAANTCATCTAATCTCAGATAATTACCATATGTCATTCTAGAGGATGGAGTTTCATCGCCCATGTAACAAAGCACAACCACCGAGGCTTGAAACCTTGACGGCCGATTTACATCTAGCGGTGAATAAAACGCGATTCATAGAAAAAAGGCGTAATTGTCATTAGTAAGACATTGAAGCGGTCGATATGGGCGTAGGTGTTTCAGAACTGAGGAATTGGCTTTCAGCCTACGACAAATCACAAATCACGATTGGTGTTGTTGCCTCCCACTCATCTTTACAGATTTTACATGGTGCTCGTTTAGAGGGCTTTAGAACTCTGGGAATAGCAGTTGGTGAGAACAGAAGAAGGTANTATTCTGCATTCCCTGGTGCAGACCCTGATGAATGGCTGATGTTGGATGATTACAAACAAATGCTGGATTATGCNGAGTGGTTTAGAGAACAAAANGTCATAATTATTCCTCATGGCTCTCTCGTGGAGTACTTAGGTTCTGATAACTTCAAAGAACTCCAAGTTCCAACCTTTGGCAATAGAGGCATCTTACATTGGGAAAGCAGCAGAGAAAGGCAAAGACAATGGCTACTTGAAGGCGGATGTATGATGCCAAAGGTTATCGATGACCCTCACGACATAGATGGACCTGTAATTGTAAAATATGCAGGAGCAAAAGGAGGAGAAGGTTATTTTATTGCAAGAGACTACAGAGATTTCAAAAGAAATGTCAAGTTAGAAGAAGAATTTACTATACAAGAATACGTTTTAGGATGCAGATATTACCTTCATTTCTTTTTCGACCCAACTGCATCTGATGGTTTCCAAGTTCGAGGAAAGAAATCTAAGGAAGGCCAAAATCTAGGTAGACTTGAATTATTGAGCATGGATAGAAGAGATGAGTCAAATGTTGATGAATTCTACAAATTAGGTAGCCTTAGAGACTTAAGAGAAATGAGTCTAGAGCCTTCGTTCGTTGTTACAGGCAATCAATCTGTTGTAATCAGAGAAAGTTTACTTCCAAAGGCATTCGAGATGGCGGAAGGTACTGTTGCAGAATCTTTCGAATTAGAGGAAGGAAGTAGAGGAATGATTGGACCGTTCTGTTTAGAGACAATAGTTACTGACAAACTCGAATTTAGAGTGTTTGAGATCAGCGCTAGGATAGTNGCTGGCTCCAATCCATTCGTTGGTGGCTCTCCCTACAGTGACATCAATGAACCATTCATGTCAACCGGTAGAAGAATTGCAAGAAGTATTAGAAAAGCAATTGATAATGATAATTTAGATTCTATTTTATCTTAATCACTNTTGATTTTCTTCGTCATCCGATTCTAGAACATCTCCTAATCTGTTCAACAAATCGTCATTTATTCCTTCGTTAGGATCTTCTTCTTGACCATCCCAATCTCCACTTTCGATGGCTGCAAGTTTGTCCTGAGCTTCCTTTGCCATTCTTTCTCTGGTTTCGGGGTCTTCAATGGTAAACTCACTGATTAGCATGATTGGATCGCCNCTAGAGATACTTCCTTCGTATTCCAAAATTTCACCGCCAGCNTTGCATATAACTTGGAACTTGGTTGGATCTTTGGATCTTCGCTTCTTGTGTTTCTTGTAATGGTGAACATATGCCTTGTAGGTGCCACCAGGAGCCTTTCCTTCTGGCCATACTACATTTTCAACAGGCTTCTTTGTTTCTGGACGTACATTTGCATCCACGTCGAGAATTCCGCCACATGCGGATTCTCTGTTACCACCGTGTATTCTCTCACCAGATGGACATACCACGTGCAAATCTAGGTCGTTGTAATTGTTCCAGATAAGTGAAATCTGAACGTCTGAGGAAAGACCTCCTTCTCTCTCCAATCTCTGTTTTAGTTCTTGTAGAGCCTTCTGTGTTGCTTTAATCGATTCTAATTCATCGGCTTCATTAGCAACAATTTCTGCTAGCCTCTCTTCTTCAGCGGCAGCTAATTCTTCCTGCCTCATTTCTTCTAATTCAATAGCAATTCTTTCTTCTTCAGCAATCCTCTTTGCTTCTTCTTCCATAATTGCTTTTTCTTTCTCTTCGTCAGTCCTTGTGTCTCTCTCTTCAGGAGCCTCAAGGTTGAATTCGCAAACCAGCATAATTGGGTCTCCGTGTGTTAATTCACCCTCATAGTGTTTCTTCACACCGCCCGCATTGACAACAACTCTGAATTTTGTTGGATCTTTGGATCTTCGCTTCTTGTGTTTCTTGTAATGGTGAACATATACTTTGTAGTCACCTGGAGGCGCTGCGNAGTCTGGCCAAACAATATTTTCAACTGGTTTCTTGGTCTCTGGACGGACGTTTGCATCAACATCCAATTCTCCACCACATTCTGAAATTTTGTTACCTCCATGGATTCTTTCTCCGGATGGACACAAAACGTGTAAATCTAAGTCGTTGTAATTATCCCACATCAAGGAAATTTGTACCTCTGATGACTTTGCACCTTCTCTCTCAAGACGTTCTTCTAATTCATCAACAGCAGCTTCATTTTCCATCATCTCTTCCATGACTTCAGATTCTTCAAGAGCAAGTATCTGGGATTGGCGCTCGTCTTCTTCTGCAGCGAGTTCTCTCTGTCTCTCTTCTTCCTTTTCGTCATTTAGACGCTGTTCTTCAGCAAGTCTTTCTGCTTCTCTTTCCTCAGCGAGCCTTCTTGCTTCATCGAGTTCCTGTTGCCTCTTAGCTTCATATTCAGCCTTAAGGCGTGCTTCCTCTTCTTCGATTGCTGCTTGTCTAGCCCTCTCTTCTTCGAGAGCTTTTCGCGCGATTTCTTCCTCGACTTCCTTCTTTGCTTCTTCTTTAGCAATTAATAGAGCGCGTTCATTACGTCTCTTTGTGTTAAGGTAGTCCTCAACTTCTGCAAGTTTCTTGGAAAATTCATCATGAGCTTGGGAGAAATCAGGCGCTCCCTTACGTTTTGCATCTCTTCTTTGGAGAGACATTGTACGTAATTCTCGATCGTCCGAGCGCATTAACATGAACCAAATACCGAACAGGAAAGCCCCTCCAAGGATTCCTATCATGAGCCATGAGGCTAAGTCCATGCTGTCGCCTAAAACTAACAAGGACTTATTACCATCGGCGATAATTCATTCTTCAAAATTGCATATTTCTTACGATTTTAAATAAATGAAACAGCAATTATTCACAAAATATTGAGGATTTTTTTCANTAAATTCANTAATTGATAAATNTGCNATGATAGGAAAGCCTTGTGAATAAACTTCTGATAGGAGTTTCATGGCAGACATGGGTTCNCTTTTGCCAAATGGCAAAGGAGTGTGGGTTCCGATAGACCATGGCGTCTCAGATTACCCAGTAAAAGGACTTACAAATCTAGATGAAATTATCTCNAAGTTAAGTGATGCTGATGCCATAGTAGCACACAAAGGTGTNGTCAGCANATACTCAGACAGATANTCTAANTTTGTTGCACACCTTTCTGCCTCAACCAGGCATGGTGGTAAAGAAAATTCGTTGAAAGTTTTAGTTGGCACTGTACAAGAAGCAATCAGTAGAGGTGCCAAGGGAGTAAGTGTCCAAGTAAATATGGGATCATACGGAGAAGGTGAGATGTTAGAAACACTAGGTATGATTAGTTCTGAGACTTATTCAGAAAATATACCCCTTTTGGGAATGATTTATCCTCGTGGAGAAAATCTCAGCGTAATGAATGAAGACGATACTGAAGCCGCAGCACACGCTGCTAGACTAGGCTTTGAATTAGGTTGTGACGTAATTAAAACCAAGTGGACTGGTTCAATTGATTCATTTAGAAAGGTAACATCCGCAGTACCAATTCCAGTATTAATAGCAGGAGGCCCCTCTGGTAATTCTGATGAAGAAATATTGACAATGGTTCATCAAGCAATGCAAGCGGGAGCAGCAGGTGTTTGTATGGGAAGACAAATATTTGCCAACAAAGCACCTGAGAAAATCATCAAAGCATTACGAATGATAATCCACGAAAATGAAGATGTAGATACCGCAATGAAAACCTCAGGATTGTGATAACATAGAACTTTGGCTAGAATCCGGTGTNAANAGTGCTGGAGTAGATAAAATTCTTGGCGATGACCTGATTATTGATGGGAGTGCTATTTACCTGAATGGTGTGAATTCTGGAAGGGCTGTCAATGTTTCAGAATCTAAAGGGCAATCCCAAGCGAGATCCTTAGCCGGAAGTGTCGATTGGATTCTATTGGAATTCGGCGAATGGAAAATGATTCCAATTGAGAATATTATCGCTGCTTGTCATGGGGGTCCAACCAAGGTAGCTGCAAGAATATCTGAGGCTGAACAAATACTTGGAGCCGTTTTCGCATTACAAATTGGAGTCGATGCCATCCTAATACCAGATTCACTGAAAGAAACTGGATTGATTGCTAAAGCCCAGCGCAGTGAACGAAAAGAGGATTTCAAATCCTCATCTGAAGAGGGTGAATTGTCAATCAATATTCTAACGATATCAGAAGTTAAAGATGGAAAGGTCGGCGACAGAGTGTGTATTGATTTGACCAACATGTTAGACATTGGAGATGGTATGCTTGTTGGCTCAAATTCAACCTCTTTGATATTAGTTCACAGTGAAACGGTTGTATCTGAATTTGTCCCAACCAGACCATTTCGTGTAAATGCCGGACCCGTGAACTCTTACATTCTAATGGCGGATGGCACTACAAAGTATCTCTCAGAATTAAAAATGGGAGATGAAGTAATGATAATTAATTCCTCAGGATTAACTAAATCCGGAACTGTTGGGCGGATAAAAATCGAAAACCGACCGTTTTTATTACTAAAATGGACTGATGAAAACAATAATGAGGCAGGCACCTTCCTCCAGCAAGCGGAGACAGTTCGCTTGGTCGCTGAGGACAAAAGTTTAGTTTCTGTGACTGATTTACAAAAAGGAAAGAAGGTCATGGGTTCTACTTTTGAATCTGGGAGACATATTGGAATTCCGATAAATGCGAAAGTCACAGAAATTTAGGTGGTATTTTGGCTGTTCTAGGAACAGGAGAGGCAAACGGNGGTTGCAGTATACTTCATGCTGCTGGCCTCGGCTATGGATGTTCCATGGCTCTAGATTTACCTGTCAAAGTAAAACTCTTGGATAAACCATCAAAGAGAGAGAATTTTGATCCTGATAATTTGCTAGAATCTATAGCAAAAATTTGGGAGGATTTTAATTTAGGTTCCAAATTTGATGAATATTTTTGGAACATAAAATCGAAAATTCCACCAAGGCAGGGTCTGAAATCAAGTGCTGGGATTTGTATCGCAGCTTTTCGCGCATTGTGCGATGCAACAGATACTGAGATAGAAAATCATCAGTTAGTGCACATGGCTGCGCTTGCGCAAATCGATGCTGGAGTATCATTAACAGGTAGTATTGGGGATGCTTGGGCTGCTGCTGAAGGTGGCTGGAAACTTATCGACATTAACGCTGAAACAATCCAGGAGGGAGTTCTTTTGGAATCTCCAGGCCCAAACGCCGATGATTGGACTGTAATGATTGTTCTAAGAGGAGATAGGGAAAAGAGACCTGAATTAGGTGATTTTACTTTTCACCAACAAGCGTTTGTACAATCCCTAAACGCCATACAGGAAGGCAACGACTTAGTCGCTCTTACTTGGAATGGCAGAGGTGTTGTTGGAGCGCTAAATGATCCAATGGGTCGTAAATTAACCAATGACGCATTCGTAAACGGTGCTAGAGCCGCAGGAGTGTCTGGTTCAGGCCCTGCTATCGTAATTTTTGCCCCAGCAGGTAACGAACCTACTCTAAATCGTCTCAGAGAATGGTACATTACTAATAAAAAAATGGACGTAATTGAGACGAAAATTTTGAACAAAGCAATGGAGTAGGAAAATACTCACATTCATCAATGTGATATTTTTGCATCGCATGAAGGACATGAAAATGAGCCTTGGCGAAAACCTAATTGTGACTCTATTTGGTGAGTCACATGGACCCGCAGTAGGTGCATTAATCGAGGGCATGCCACCCAATGTCGAGCCAGATTTTGATGTTTTAGTAGCAGATATGATTTCGCGAAGGCCTGGTAGTGGCCTCGCAAGCAAGAGAAAGGAGACAGACGAAGTCGAATTCTTAGCAGGAATCTACGATGGAAAAACCACTGGTATGCCAATCCTNCTTNTGATTANGAACAAAGATGTTAGGTCCAAAGATTANTCATTCTTACCACANCAACCAAGNCCTGGACATGCAGATTTNCCTATTAATGTAAAAACAGAAGGAGCCGCTGATTTACGGGGAGGTGGATCTTTTTCTGCCAGACTGACTGCTGGTTTAGTAGCGGCATCATCATTGACAAGGACATTAATTCCTGAAGAAT
This sequence comes from Methanobacteriota archaeon, assembly GCA_002727515.1. Next base: position 36,706 of record PBXF01000011.1, on the reverse strand, counting down.
GGAAGATTGAAGCCACTGTTGGAGCATTAGGTGGAATGGAAGGTGACGAAGGTCGAGCACTTGCCGAGGAGGCGAGAAAAAGTGGTGATTCGTTGGGAAGCAGAGTAGATTTAGTGATTTCAGGCCTGCCTATTGGACTTGGAGAGCCATGGTTTGATGGAATTGAGCCCGCNNTGGCTAGAGCATTGATGGCTATTCCTGCAGCACGTGCTGTTGAATTNGGGAGAGGNGTAAATGCAGGNTTAATGCGNGGAAGCCAACATAACGACGCNTATGGAAATGANATGAAACTTTCAGAGGGAGCGGATGGAGCACTCGGAGGAATGGCNAGTGGAGCACCTATTCATGTCCGTGTNACATTCAAGCCTCCNAGTGGAATATCACTTCCACAAGATACATTCAATCAAACAACTGGAATTATCGAGGAATTAGCAATCAAGGGCAGACATGACCCCGTNATTGCCCCAAGGGCTCGNCCNGTAGTCGAAGCTGTTGCNAGATGGGTCATTGCTGATTTAGCGATTCAAGGAGGCTACCTTGATGAAAATTGACCACGTCGTTCACAAATTTGGCGGTTCCTGCTTGAGAGAAAGCAGCGACATCGAAAAGATTGCGAATATTATTCACAATACAGAAGGTAAGCCCGTCGTGGTTGTTTCAGCNCTTTGGGGAGTAACTGACAANCTACTAAGATCACTTAGAGATACNCAGTACCGTGAAAAAATCGTCAAAGATTTNGTATCTCAACACACCATGTTTGCACCAGAAATCAAAAACGGTCCTTTTATTGATAAATTCGAGAAGGTCATAAATGGAATTTCAAAAGAAATTATGAATATTTCATCTAGGCCAAAAACATTGAGATCAGAAAACATGATTTTGGCTGCTGGTGAACGATTGAGTGCATTGGTTGTTGCTCAAAGATTACGCTCCATTGGCATAAATGCAAATCCAATTGGTGCCGAAGATATTGGATTGAAATTAAAAGGTGCTGGAAAGGCCAAAGAAATAGACATTGATGAATCTAAAAAATCATTGGATTTTGAAATGCTAAAAGGAGTTCCAATTCTTACCGGTTGGTTCGGGCAAGGAACTGACGGTGAACTAGCAATACTATCGCGGGGTGGATCCGATCACTCCGCCGCCGCTTTTGCAAATCTTTTAGATGCAAAGAAACTNATCCTGTGGAAGGATGTTGATGGAATAAAACCGCTAAATCCAAGATGGGGTATTGAATCTCCCTCAATTCCTTATTTGGGGTANGGGCAAGCCGCTGAATTAGCAATTCACGGCACAACTGTTATTCATCCTGCAACTGTTTCTCCGTTGATTGAAATGGGGATTCCTCTGGAGATAAATAACATAAATAATCCCAAGAATGAGGCATACACAATAATTGGGCCTGATATGAATACACACAATTTGGTAGCAATTGGATGCCAACCTGGAGTCGCTCTAATTACAGATGAAAACGCAATCAACCCAGAGTTAATCGCTCTGATAAAAGAAAAAGATGTAGTGCCCTGGCACCTTGAAACAGACAATAACAGTATGAAACTTATCTTGCCAAATCAATTTGTAAGCAAGTACCAGCATTATTTCACTGGAAAAATAAAGCACATGAGCGCAATTGTCTCAATAATTGGCGAACATAAAGATTTGAATGAAAACTATGAATTCGTAAATAAAAATGAATATGGTACGAGATATCTTGTTGATTCAAACAATTTAGGACAAGAAATTTCAGAACTGTATCATTCCTTGTTTTCTCTCCAAGATTGTAAATGAGTAGGAAGATCTAGCGCAAACAAACCTCCTACAATCAAGAATACGAATAGAGTACCTAGCGCTACTCCATATACAGAAATCAATTCAACTGATTCTTCAAGTCTCATTGCTGTTTGTTCCGAGAACAAACCTACAAAGGCGGGTAAGATAGTGTTAACAGATAACACAATCATTGCTAATGTACCAGCGATTAGTGGATTAATTACCAACGAACGGTGGTATTTACCGACTATCTTCTTTACGTTCATTACGTAAACTTCCCTTGTCCTTATCGATGTATCAAGCATACTAAACCGAATTACTCCATTTGACAATTCGAAATACATCACGAGAAGAACAGCATAAACAACAACCAAAATTGTTAGTAAAAATTCACTATCTGCTAAATCAAATACATCTTGTGAAAGAGAAACCTTGGATGATGCGAATCTCATTACTGAAAGAATAAACAGNACATAGGAAGTNAACATGAACCTCGCATCTCTTTGCATTGTTCCCCAAAATCCTGTCCCCACGGCGCCGATAATCACGAGTAATTGTAATATTCCAGCGACACTAGTTGAACCTGTAATTGCAAACCATATTGTTCCAACAGATGGAGTGACAATATAGGTTAAAATTCCAAGAGCGATTAAAACACCGTAGCAACCAAGTTGCAAATTTTGCACCATCTTATCTGCTGGAAGGAATTTCATCTTTGGGACGAGAGGNCCACCTAGAAGACTTTCAACGAAAGATGGTATTTCTACACTAGGAATTGCATCTTTTGGTATTTCAGATGATGATGANCCAGTCGCTGCTAGCTTCTTTCTAGAAGGTGCTGATGAACGTACTGTCTTTCCATCGTAAAGATGTGCGGTGTCTCCAGATTTTGTAGCCATATTTTCACCTCAGAATCCTCTTGCTCCCGCAAGCGCTGTTGATAGAAGCATATCTGGCTCCCAATCCATGATGTTGACACCTAATCCTCTTAACTCGCTGATTAGAACATCTCTCTCTGTCTTCAGAACTTCGTATCCTGTACGATCTAATCTCTTTGCATCGAATTCAAATTCTAAACTCGAAGGAGACAAAACTGTTACATCGAAATTTCTTGCTCTGAAGTCACGCAACGCATTAACCATAGTTGGATCGTCTTCAAGATTGGACAGAACAATAATCGGGCTTCCCTTGTTAATGTGAGGCATGATTCTATTCACAACAACCTGCAATGGAATATTTCCTCTGGCCATTGCGCCTGCTAACTTAGTTAGGATAACGTATAGTTGCTTTTTACCAGTGTCTCTGTCAACACTTACAACTTCGTCACCGTAGATAATTAGTCCTACAGAATCTCTTCGGCCTAGGAAATACTTTGCTAGGCTTGCTGCTGCTCTTGTTGANTAAACTAATGCATTTCTAGATACAGGACCTGTTTCAGAAACAGCTCTAGAATCAACTATCAGAATAATGTCTGAAACTGCATCTCTTTCACGCTCGTTTACCATCAGTTTACCAGACCTAGCGTAAGCAGACCAGTTGATTGCTCTAAAGGAATCTCCTTCGAAATACTCTCTGAGTGAATAGAATTCCGAACCTGGACCTGGTTGTCTGATATTGACTGCTCCAGTGAAAATCTTTGGTACTTTTGACTTGACAAATGTTTCTTTCAAATCTTCCATCTTTGGGAATACGAGGAAATCGTTGTAGACATGGAGTTCTTTTTCCCTGTGGAATAATCCGAATGGATCTTGCACTCTAACAGCAACTGGACCTAGACTGTAAAATCCTCTAAGAGGACATTCAACCGTATATTCGATGAATGTCTCTCTTCTTGGTCCAAGTTCCATCAAAATGTAATTGGCTCCTTCCTTAATTCGCATTACTTCCGGAACCCTATCTCTGACTTCCAATATTTTTCCTAATGCAGAATGGTTCTGCATTCTAAGCGTAACTCCTATGTCACCATCTTCGAAAATTCTGGCACTAGATAACTTCCTCATTGCTGAGACATTAGACAAAGAAACCCCTTCTTCCCCAGTCCATTCCTCAGCGCGTCTACCGCTAGATGCTACATCTGCATGGCCACCAAATAGTGCAGCCCAAGTCAAGAATACGAAAATTACCACGGCAATGGTAACTAGTTGAGAGTTTCTTAGCGTTAGCCCCAGCAAATACATAGCTACCGCTAATGAACCTAACATCGCACTCTTACGACTCCACATCTATCAGTACCTCCAATACTAATTAATTGAAAATCAGACTGTAGGGACTGGTACTTCACGAAGAATTGTTTGAATAACTTCTCCAGCTTCCAATCCCTTAATCTGATGTTCAGGCTTTAGAATGATTCTGTGAGCGATAGCAAGTTCAGATACTGCCTTTACGTCATCTGGTGTGACGAAGTCACGGCCTCTTAGTGCTGCTGCTGCACGTGATGTCTTTAGTAGAGCTTGTGAACCACGAGGAGATGAACCGACTAATACACGTGGGTCTTCTCTTGTTCTGCTTACAATCTCAACCATGTACATTCTCAATGCAGGATCGACATANATTTCTTCACATGCTTGTTGCATTGCGATAACACGTTGTGGGTCAGTGATAACATCGACATCTACAGCGTCTTTACCACGGTTAATACGTCTTGCAAGGATTTCATCNTCGTCTGCACGATCTGGATATCCTACACTCATCTTGAACATGAAACGGTCAAGTTGAGCTTCTGGTAGTGGATATGTACCTTCTTGTTCGACTGGGTTTTGTGTTGCCATAACAATAAACGGTGCAGGTAGTTTGTGAGTTACTGTTCCGATAGTAACCTGCTTTTCTTGCATAGCTTCAAGCAAAGCCGCTTGAGTCTTTGGCGGAGCACGGTTAATTTCGTCAGCTAGTAGTAGGTTACAGAACAAAGGTCCTGGTTTGAATGTAAATTCACCCTTCTTAGCGTCGTAGATGTTTGTTCCTGTAATATCTGCAGGTAACAAATCCGGTGTAAACTGGACACGCTTGAAGTCACATCCTAACGCATCTGCGAAGGTGTTTGTCATTAGTGTCTTAGCCAATCCTGGATAATCTTCGAACAGTAAGTTTCCGTTTGAAAGAATGTTGATCAGAACGTTGTCGATAACGTGGCTCTTACCAATAATTACTTTCTGTACTTCTGCGCTTATCGCTTGAGCGATAGCTCCTACTGCCTGAAGNCGTTCTCTGACTTCTGGGCTACTTTGGTGTCTAGGCTGTGCCTGTGCTGGCGCTGCAGGTGCTGCTGGTGCAGGTGCTGCAGGTGCTGCTGGCGCTGCTGGTGCAGGCGGTGCAGGTGCTGCTGGCGCTGCTGGTGCAGGCGGTGCAGGTGCTGCTGGCGCTGCTGGTGCAGGCATTGCAGGTGCTGCTGGCGCTGCTGGTGCAGGTGGTGCAGGTGGTGCCGGCGCAGGGGGGGCTGCGGGTGGTGGTGGTGCTGGTTGCATGTTTATTTCCTCCTTTCATCTATTTTCCCCAACGTCGAATCTGTTGCAATAATTGCCTCAGTTCTTCATTGGAATATGAACGCTGTTGTGAATACAACAACTCAATAAGTCGGGGATCTTTAATCATCGATTGGATCTCCCCTGGTGTTTTCCTTGCCATCTCATCTCTGGTCAGGTCATGGAATTGTCGAACCTTTGACATAAGAGATTCTCTAACTCTCTTTAGGTACAAACTCGGGTCGACTTTGTTTGGTCTTTCTCTGAATCTTGTCAAATCGAATACATGTCTCCAGTTTTCNTTCTCTGGAACCACCATTATNGCAATTGATAGAAGAGCCATNANATTTAGTACAATCAGCCATTTAAGCAATGTNTCGCTTGTTAGCATTACAATTGCGCCCATTGCTTCAGTGAATGGAGAAGTGAGTGCTGATGTTACGTGTCTAGATTCATCGAACACTACATAGAAATTGCTGTTTTCACGAGTAACTGTCAATGCCATTCCATCATTGTCATGTTCCATCATGTCTCTAATCAAGGTGATGAAGTAATCGCTATTACCATTCCAACTTGCATCTCCCTCACCTGATGCTAACAAATCTGCCCAACAAGCACTTCCGTCATAGTATACAGTGTCACATTGTTGCTTACCTGTGACATCGGCATCTGCAATGTCCCAGAGGTGATTAGCAAACACTGAGTGGTCTGATACGAATACTATACTACCTGTGACATCGACTTTTCCTTCAGAGAAGCCCTTTACTTTGTCAATTGTTTCGATTCCTGGATAATCCATTCTAATAATCAGTCCTGTATTATTTCCACCAAGGATAGGATTGTCTGGATCATTTGCTTGCATGTTGTCNCTGGCGATAAATGCTGAACCGGAGGCATGGGCTAGNACCTTGACGCTACGTTCCTTATCCCCTTCTTCGAGTACTTGTATTGCAGTAGGCCTATGGAACAAGACAGGAAGCGCACAATTGTCATAGGAATTTTCTGACAACATTGAATCTGAACAATATGGTCTTCTTTGATTGTCATCGGCCCAAACTTTGTTGACACCTGCAACNGTCCAAAGTTTTCTTGCATCNTCAGGTGCAACTTCTCCTAATGTGTTGAGTACCTCATAGTGCCTGTTTGGATCGACTACTGGAGCATCAAAATATTTCACATTGAATTTATCTGCAACNGTCTGGGCATTTGTTGAGTTCGCTGCTATTATTACCTTGCCTCCATTCTCAGTTACAAAATCGTAGATAGCATCAGCTTCTGCATTATCAAATGGCTTTTCTGGGGCAGCGATGATTAGCATTGTTCGATGGGGNTCTCTCCAGTCATTAACCAGCATAGGAGTCGACATNGTATTNGCAATTACATATCCCATGTTTCCTTCACCAGAACCTAGATCTGAACGCATAGTCGATATCTGTTGATANTGTAATTCTTCATCACCGTCAGTGACATATGCAGAATAAACTGTATCTTTATTTGAGGACGCTACAACAATCAACGTGGTTGACAATAACATTGCCACAATGAATCCAACTAGCAACCATGTCTCTAATTTTAGACCACTAGATTCAACATCAGACATAAGTAAAACCTCGATTAATCAACAACGCTATTCTTGTCGCAACTTTGCTCCACTCATATAGGTTATCGTGGCTTGCGTAATTGAAAATTAAGAATATCAATGTAAATACATCTGTATCATATATAATCAGGATTACAAAAAATCGATTATCTGCGGACAAATGCAGCAAAAATAACAGTCAAGAATGAGAGTGAAAATGGAACAAACGGCAGCGAGTTGTCTTCTGCAGCAGAATTNTCNGTNTTTTCNGNATTTGTATCACCANTGTTACCATCATTATTTGATACTTTTTCGGGAGCATCAACATCAAAAGTAAAACTTCCAACGTAACCNAGATTACTACCTTCACTGACTGTACTAACTTCAAATGTACATGTCTTGTCAGGATGACTAGAAGGTGAAAGCAATTTTATTACGCCGCTTGTCTTGTCCGAAATAACTGTACCAGTTTGCAATCCAGATACCACTTGGTAATCCATTTGTGGACAGCCTTTGAATGAAAATTGTATCCTCTTGATGGCATCATCAACATTCCCTTTGTTGGCTATCTCGATTGTGACTTCTTTGTCAGTTCCAGCCTTCATGTCAGCGTTGACATCTTCAATTGATGGATATGTGAATTGATAAACTGGAGAAAATTGTACTTTTTTCTCTATTTCTCTGGAGTCACTGGATTGTTCACCAACCATCAAATTAGCAGTCAACGTAACTATATCGTAATGTTGTGCTCTTGCATCTATTAATTCGTTTAATTCATCTAAACCTGAACCTGTGATTGTTATCTCGAAAGATTCGTTTGTGTTCGCATCGACAGATGCAGATCCTGGATCATCTACTGTAAAATCCTCATTGGTTTCAACTACAAATTCGAGGTTAGCAGGAACTGGACGTGAATTGTCAACCCAAAACTCAATCACTAAATTGAAGTTATACGATGAATCTAAAATCATAATTTCAACTTCATCATCGCTTTCCCAACCAATATCCCATTCATTTGATGGTGCTTGAGCAGTGGCCACTGAAGGAATAGTCAGTGAAAACAATATCATTATCGGAATTAGATAACGCATAGAATCAGTCCTCACATGCTCTTTTTACTAACACTTTTATCATATTTCTGCGATAACGAGGAGGTAGAGAGGTATTATTCACAGGTTTTACATTAGCGAATATAGTATTTGCTAACTTTGCTATGTCACCTTCACAAGATGCAACTTCTTCTTCATGGAGGCGAGGAATGCTCTCCAATGCTGTTGTTGCTACACGCATTGTAGTCTTGTCTCCCTGCACCCATGCTGCTGCGACTCCTGCTTCTGGGAAATCCCATGATTCTCTTAGCCTTAATTTCCTGTACTTGCCTATCCAATTTTTAATGTCATCAGAAAATGTGATCTTGAGTAAAAATTCCCCTTTCTCTAAGACATTTCTTGTTATTCCATCTAATTGATAAAATTCTGAAACCGGAATTTCTCGGGCTCCTTGAGGGCCAATAATGTGAGCAATTCCTCCTAAAACCATCAAGTTAGGAGCAATGTCGCCTTGATAGGTAGCAACGCAAAGAGTATTTTGATTGGGTATTACCCTGCAATCTGAACCTGTTCCACAATCAGCCTTGTGGCACCAATCGATACTACTTCTCCATTCTTCAGCTTGATTATACCAAAAACAGCGTGTGTCGAGACAAAGATTTCCACCAAGCGTTGCATTCCTTCGTATCAGGGAAGATGCTACTTTACTGGCAGCTTCTGCTATCAAAGGATGTACTTCATCACTTTCTGCGATGTCATGAAGTCTTGCCATGCATCCTACTTCATTCATGGATATTGTATCAATTCCTTCAATGGATGCCAATGAAATTACATCAGATTTTGGATTAATATGCCACTTGTAATTTGGAATAAGGTCAGTTCCTCCAGCAATCCAGTCAAATTCTTTTCCTTCAGAGATAAGATTACCTGCAATCTGACATGCTTCTTCAATAGAACCTGGTACGTGCAAGATAAACGGTGGCATTAGCATCAGTTTTCCCCTCCCATATTCCTTTGTTCTTCTTTGAGCCATGCCTTGCCAGCAAGACCTAATTCTGCAAGTTGTTCTGCAGAAGGCTTGTCGGCATGAGCCCAACCTTCAACTTGTTCTTCAAGCGGAACATTTGGATCAAATCCGAATAAAACTCCGTTCACATAAGCACTAGTGTCTTCGGTTGTTTGCCTCTTCTTATCCCGGACATTGTGTTCAGCAGCCCTTTTAGCGAGTTTTTCTTGTAATTCAGAGAAATCAAGTCGTGGCACAGGTAGATTTGTTGCATCCTCAATTCCCTCGACCTTCATTTTCTTTGCAATAGCAGCCCAGATTTTATCTGGAGTCAGTGGCAAGTCGTTTACTCTGATGCCAATCGCGTCATATACCGCATTTACTACTGCTGGAAGGATAGGTAAAAGCGGGCCTTCGCCCGCTTCTTTTGCACCGAATGGGCCTTCTGGGTCGCATGACTCAATAATTATCGGAGTTACATTTGGCATTTCGTGAACACTGGGTATTTTGTAATCTAATAGATTTGGATTTTGCAAATGACCTGTTCGTCCATATACCATCTGCTCTGTAAGAACCTGTCCAAGACCCATGTGACATGAGCCTATTATTTGCCCTTCAACAGCAAGTGGGTTCAACGCTTTTCCACAATCGTGGGCAGCCCATACATCAGTACACTTAATCAAACCAGTTTCAACATCAACATCTACTTCTGCAACATATGCTGAAAATGAATAAGCAGGTGCTAGGCCAGCAGCAGCGCCCTTGTGGACACCCCCCATTGGAGGAGAACGATATGCTCCCGACGAAATTAATGCACCTTTATCTTCTTGAGCCTTGTGAAGAGCCTCTAGGTATGACATTCCGATTGCAGGGTCGTGTTTGTAGTATATTCTTCGGTCGTTAAGCACCAAAGTATCAGGATGGTATCCTAATACATCCCATGCTGCCTTTAGCAACTTTTCTTTGATTTCAAGTGCCGCTCTAATTGCAGCATTCGCGTTCATGAAAGTGACTCTAGAAGAGTAAGAGCCCAAATCCACGGGACTGGTGTCACTCTCGTGGCTTCTTACATGTATCATCTCAATTGGTAATGCGAGAACTTCTGCAACAACTTGAGCAACTGCGGTTGTCGAACCCTGGCCAATATCTGCAGCACCGGTATGAACTGTTACTCCACCGTCCATGTCTATTTGCATGTGAACAGTAGCATGAGGGAATTTATTCGGATCCCAATGGATTGGCAAACCAGAACCTGAGATAAAGAAACCACAGCCGATTCCAATACCTTTTCCAAGTGGAAGTTTTCTGAATTTGTTATCCCAGTCGCTACCTTCGCGAACCTTTTGAAGCGCTTGTCGCATTCCATTGGAAGTTATTCTAAATCCAGATATTGTACGAGAATGAGGAGGTAGCAGATTGGCGAGTCTGAGGTCTATTGGATCAACTTGGAGTTGTTCTGCCATATCATCAAGACCAACCTCAACTGCACATCTTGTATTCACAGCGCCATGTCCACGCATTGCTCCACTTGCAGGCTTGTTTGTCCAAACACGAGCGCCAGTGTAGTGAAAAGAACCTAATTCGTAAGGAGCGGTTGCTAATACGCCATTGTAGTACGATGTTACGTGTCCGAATGAGGCAAAGCCTCCGCCATCAATCAGTGCATCAATATCGAATCCTGAGATTCTTGCGTCTTCATCCGCATACAGTTGAACTTCGATATGACTTGGATGTCTACCACGATTTACCCAGAATACTTCTTCTCTGTCAAAATTAATTCTTACAGGGCGCCCTGCTTTTCTTGCTAAAATAGCAGCACACATCTCATGAGGGAACGGGTCGGATTTTCCACCAAATCCTCCCCCTACGAATGTTCTGATTACATTGATTTGATGCATCGGCACCTCTAGAACTGTAGCGAGTGCCCTGTGCGCATAGTGTGGAACCTGTTGGGGAGTGTAAAGTTGCAATCTTCCATTAGAATCCCAATGTGCCACAACCGCATGTGGTTCTGTAAATCCATGATTTACTCCTTGGAATTTCCATTTGCCGTGATACATAGCGCTTGGATTTTCGACCATAGATCGGTCACCAAATTCTTGGAAAACTCGCTTCTGGACGTTAGTACTCCCTACGTGATATTTACCTCTCCAATGAATTGGTTCATCAACATCTTCGAGCCCCTTTTTCATATCATGAATCGAATCCAAAACTTCGTATTCAACCTCAATCAACGCGGCAGCTTCTCTGGCGGTTGGTTCGTCGATTGCGGCAACGCATGCAACTAAATCACCGACATGCCTTACTTTCTCCACAGCCATAGCATGTTCGTCTTTTGTAACCGGTAAAACACCGAATTTGTTTGGAGCATCATCACCAGTCGCCACGGCTAGAACACCAGGCAACTTTTCTGCTTTGGAAGTGTCAATCGAGACTACCTTGGCATAATGATGTGGCGATCTCACTATCCTTCCAATTATTTCGTTTGGAAGTCTTACATCATCACCATACCACGCTTGCCCAGTGACTTTTGCATTGGCATCAACAAGTGGTATTCTTTTACCAACTGTGGTGCCTGTTCTTGCTCTGTCATGGATGTGCGCTCCAGCAGGCTGGTGCTCTTTTCCTCCAACCATTTCCGGTATGAATTCTAGATCTCTTTCAGCCATTTTTGGCCTTGAACCGCCCGAACCAGGTGGTGCAAAGGTTTGCTTACCGGCAACTCTTTTCCCATCTTTCCTAGTTTCCGAACTACGGCTTCCAGGTTGTTGCTTGTATCCGCCCGCCATCTTATTTCACCTCGCATGACCAGGGGGCATTGTGGGTTCATCAGGCCCAGTAGGATGTGGATCAGGGTGAGCATCGCTAACAGGAGGTAGTGATTCTTTTTCTCCACGATGAATTTCTGCTGCCGCTTTTATTGAATCAATAATTTGTTGATATCCAGTGCATCTGCAAAGATTTCCCTCTATTGCGCATGCTATCTCTTGTTCTGTGGGATTATTGTTTTCGTTGAGGAGTGCCTGGGACGCCACTAAAAATCCAGGTGTACAAAACCCACATTGTGAGCCACCGTGCTCACCAAAACATTGCTGAATTGGAGCTAAATGTGCACCGTCAGATAATCCTTCAACTGTGATAATTTCTTTTCCAGCGCCGTCTTGAGCCATGGTTAGGCATGAAAGACGTGGGACTCCGTCAATCATAACTGTACAACAGCCACATGTCCCCATGTCGCAGCCCCGCTTTACTCCCAAACAACCAGCTTTGTCTCGAAGAACATCGAGTAAAATTGCGTTTGACGGTATTAGACTTTCTTTCTGTTGGCCGTTTACGTTTGATTTCCAGACAACAGAAGGTGCAACGGGAATCATTGGGACGTGCTCTTTTCCAACCATTGCAAACACCAACTGTACACGGGGAGACCTATTCACCCTTTCAGCATTGGCACTGAATTATCATTTATTCCTTACTGATACTGCTGTAAAATCATCCTTTCCAGGAAGCGGATCTTTCCAGTCAATATCCCCAGGTAAAATTAGGCCATCACCAATTTTCACCAAGTCCGCTGCAAGTTGTTTTTGGATTTTTGACAGTTCGTCCCAATCAAATGATGAGTCTCTCCATTTCACCCATAATCTCATTCTCCTCCAAGATGATTTACCACGCGAATACAACTTCATCTGCAACTTCCCAGCAGTTGGCATCCACCACACCATTAGTGGAAACACAAGTGAAGCAGGTAAATCCATTAATAACTGGATAATTGTACTATATTCTCCAAAAGATGCAAGTGGACTAGATGATGAAATTATTGCCCATGTGAATATCCATGCAGAAATACCCCACCAAATAGGATATACAACAATAGCAGTGTATAATTTCAAAGAACCTCTTTTCAAAACATCAATTTTCTTACCCACTGTTCTATCAAGTAGAACTACAAATAAAAACGGAGGAATCGACCCTATTACAGCGCTTAGAGTTACAAAACCAAGCATAAATGACCATGCAAAAAGAAACAAAAATATTGATTTTGCAAATCCTTTGTTTGTCACCGATTGAGGTCGCCTATCGACATGATGGGGCTGAAGATTAAATTCATCCAAATTATTCATATGAGTTTTTGTTCGCTTTTCTAGCGCAATACATGTTTCTTCATCGTTGATCGACATCCATTCCCACGCAGCTCTGACCCTTCTTGCAGCTAATACCCCGTCTCCATAATTTTTGAATTCAGAAATCTCAGGATTGTGCCTGACCCTTTCTGCTCTGATAATTGACCCTGCCTTCCAAATTAATTCTCTATCTTTCCAATCGTCCTTTGATAGTGATGCCCTATTTATCTCACCAGAAATAAGTTCACTAATCTCTTCTACCGACCCTTTTATTTCAAATGGTCTTTCAACAGTTAATGCCACCCTTTCGCGGAAGATATTCTTTCTACTGTAATGGATTCCGACTGGTATTATGACTGGTTTATTGCTTTTTGACAGTTCATTTGCCCTCAGTGCAATTCTCGCAGCACTATCTTGAATTTGTTTGGACTTGGGCGAGTCATGTGATTCTCCCTCTGGAAAAACTACAACATTGTCGCCTGTAGCAACTCTTGAAGCAATTTTTTCCAACTCTTCCTCTGAATTAATAACACCATCAAAATTGACTTGGTTACCAGGCAGCAACCCTCTTGTTAGCATGTTGTCAAAGTGACCACCTGGGTGCCATGAAACAATTATTGCACCTCTATCATCAGGCAAATTTTCTACGTCAATTACCGTTATTTCTCGAAACCATGTTGACATCAAAACTTTACTGAACCAGTTTTGAAGCCCCATGTTTAACCCTGAATGTGATTAGTTTTGAGACCTATGGAATTTCAACAGCCAATCACAGGTTTGAAACATTGTTACGATTTGGGTAGTATGACGGTGAGATGATGAATAACATAAGACGTGTTTTCGGAATTTTTGGATTATTGATTTTCTTAGCACCTTTAGCGGTTGCAATGGTACCAATTGAGGCTCCACAAACTGAAGAGCAGAAACCAGAGGGTTGGTGGACTGAAACTACAGTGGACAGAGATGGCAATGGAATTGGAGACATGGTAGAATTACACATGAACAACCCTATATTCTTAGACGAGGAAAATACTCTACCGTTGATTATTGACTTCCACTACACACCAGGCGAAGATGAGATTCTAATGCTGGAAAATGAAGTTGATTACCAACATGAATGGATACTTCACGGCATCGATGCTCTCGCAGGTAGGGTTCCAGTAACTGAATTACTAACATTGAAAGAATTACCAGGAGTTGTAATGATAGAACTTGATGGAATCTTAACTATAGCAAATAATGATGCACGAATAGGACATGGAGTTGATGTTGCTTTCCAAGAAACTGGATATGATGGCTCNGGAACTACTGTNGCCATTATTGATACNGGATTAGATGGAAACCATACTAGCCTNGATGACCAAGACGATGACCCAATGACAAACGACCCGAAGATTATTGGATTCTATGACGCTGTAAATAGTCCTCAAGANACGAATGGAACTATNTTCCCATANGANGACCAAGGTCATGGTTCACATTGTGGAGGTACNACTGCTGGAACTGGCGCCCCAACATATGAACACGTTGGAATGGCTCCACAAGCNCACTTAGTAGGAGTTAANGTNCTAGACGCTGGTGGCTCTGGTTCATTTGCTGGCGTAATGGCAGGCATGCAATGGACAATTGATACAATGCACAAGTATAACACAAGAATCGCTTCAATGAGCCTTGGAGGTCCGGGTGCAATCGAATGGACTTCATCTGAAGAAGACAGTGTAAATCGCCAAGCTAACGAAATGGTTCGAGCCGGGATCGCTCTCTACATTGCTGCAGGCAATAATGGAGTTAGTGCCCAAATTGGAACACCAGGTTCTGCTGAAGACGTAATTACAGTTGGTGCACTTGACAAGGATACATCCATTGCAGTTTACTCAAGCCAAGGGCCNACTGAAGAAGGTAGAGTAAAACCAAANGTGGCATACATGGGNAGCAGCATNATGTCTGTTGCATACAATACNGGTGACCAATATACNGGAATGAGTGGAACAAGTATGGCAACACCAGGTGCNGCAGGTGTNGGGGCTCTTATGTTACAGGCTAATCCGGATTTATCTCCGTTTGATATTAGAAATATTATGCAGGAAACTGCAACATACAGGCAATGCCATTACATGGGTGCAAATGAACCGTGCATGGAAGATATGATTCCAAAAAATAGACAAAATAACGTCTACGGTCACGGACATGTCAATGCATTGGAATCTGTAATTGAGGCAGCAGAATATAATCAACAATATTCATTCAACGCTAACCTCACTCTTACAATTAACGACATGGAGATTATCGATGGCCACCACCAATTAATGGACGGGCAATCAATAAGGGTCGAACTTAGTGAAGGCGTAGACACTGTTCAATGGATGAGTAATGACCTAAGAGATTCATGGTCTAACATTCATTCATATGAATATGAAAAATACGTTATCCTTACCTTCGATGAAATTAGACATGAACTTGAGCATCTTCCAGGTTTGGAAATGTTTGGAAATCACACCATTTCCATGAGAGCATTAGATGGAACAACCGCTAGCCCATTATTGTCAATAGATATCGCTTTGATGGAAGGCTCAGTTGTAACGACTGCTTCTGAAGAATCCCCTGAATACATCCTTTATGGATCGATAGTAGCCGGTCTAATTCTGGGCATAATTTTGATGATTGTTGTATTGAGAAATGACGATGGTGAGATTCAACGCCACAAAAACGATTCAGATATCGATGAAGTTGTGAACGCTGAATTAATTGAATAATAACAATCAATACAATAACGACTTTTGGTTGGATTAATTATGGCAGGAGAGATGGTCTGGATTGACTTAGAGATGACTGGTTTAGATGTTGAAACTGAATCCATAATCGAGATTGCAACAATCATAACGAACAGTGATTTAGAAATAATAGCTACAGGACCAAATTTAGCAATAACTGTAAGCGAAGAATTACTTGCTTCAATGGATGAATGGAATACAACCCACCATAATGCATCAGGCTTAGTGGATAGAATTAGGACTGAGGGAGTTACTCTAGAAGACGCTTGTAAGCAAACTTGTGAGTTCATTGAAAAATATATAGAAATTGGCGCTCCTCCATTGTGTGGCAATTCAATCCACAATGACAGAGTATTCTTAGCAAAAGAAATGCCTGAAGTATTGGATTTGCTACATTACAGAATTATTGATGTTTCAACGATCAAAGAATTAACAAAAAGGTGGAATCCAGAGATTCCTAAATTTGAGAAAAAAGAATCTCACAGAGCATTAGATGATATTATTGAATCGATTGAAGAATTGAGATACTACAAATCAAATCTTTTCAATCGTTGATTCCTTTGAAATCTTTCATTATTTGAGCAAGTACTGCGATAGCAATTTCCTCGGGACTTTCTGCACCTATCTCAAGACCTATTGGACATGTAACTGCATCTAGAGATTCCTGTGAAATTCCATTTTGTATGGCGATTTCAGAGAATGCTTTCCACTTCGATTTCGAACCAATCACACCTAAACGGCCTTTGAAATTCATTTTCAAGAGTCCTATCAAGCGTTCTTCATCCTCTTTCCAATCATGGCCTAAAAGAAGAATATCACTAAATCGAGAGAGTGATTCTTGACTTTCACTTTCCAGGAAGTCACTAGGACATGAATGATGAGTTTCTTTTGCTCCATCAATCGTTGCGTATTCAGCTCTCGAATCCTGAACAGAATAATTCCAATCAAGAGGAATACAAGCTTCTGCAATCGCTTTTGCGCAATGACCTCCTCCCATTAGCAGAATATGTGGCATCGGTATCAGAACCTCCATTGCGACGGTAACACGCCCCCCGCATAAACTATCAAGAGGTCTTACCTCATAGCCCTTAGCACCTTTATTCAGGCCGAATACCTCTACTTTTCCTATTGGTTTAGTAGCGTCAATCAACATTTCATTCAAAGATTTAGAGACAATCATTTCTAAACCAGCACCACCGATTGTCCCGTTGATTCCAGTTTCAGATATTGCCAATCTAGCTCCCACTTTGCCTGGAACCGAGCCAGAAGTTGAGACCACACTAGCAATGGCTACTTTGGAGTTTTTTTCCAACTCGGACAACGCCCATCGCATAACTCTAGCAGTCATAGCAAGCCCTCCAAATCTTGAGGAGTATCTATATTCATGTGTTTTCCTGATGCTTGAATTCTTTGAATTTCGATATTGTCCCTCAGTGAAGCATCTTTTGAAAGACCCAAAACAACATCAATATCTGTTAACAAAAGTGGATGACCACTTGGTATTGGACTGGTATTTTCATTACATTCGATAAGTGATGAGATTGTTTCAGCATCCCATCCGCACCTATCTACAGGGGCGACCAAAACTTTACGCGGTGTTCTTCCTAATTCTGAAATTAGGCTTTTTAATCCTAGTTGTAATGAACCTGTTCTTCCTAATTCCGGATTAGGATTAACTATGACGGTCGCATTTTCTGCTTCTAATACCACATCAATTTGTAACTCAGTACGTGTTACCACTATGACTGGATTACATTTTGATTCGAAGAGTAGCCTTGTAGCCCTTGAAACTAAAGATTCGCCGTCCCATTTTACTAGTGCTTTTGGTTGTCCCAATCTTTTTGATGCTCCCGCAGCCAAGATAATGGCGGGAACTGATTTTGCCATACGATCACAAACCTTTGGTAATCTCTCTTCCAATTATCATTCTTTGGACCTGGCTGCTTCCTTCATAGATTTGCATTACTTTTGCGCCTCTCATTAATCGTGCGACTGGATATTCTTCTGAGTATCCGTATCCACCGTAAACTTGGACTGCATCCGTAGTTACTTCCATTGCTATATCTGCAGAAAATCTTTTTGCATGCGCTGCTGATTCTGTGTTTTTGACTCCACGGTCGAAATCTGATGCTGATTTCCAAGTCAACATTCTAGATGCTTCGATTTTAGTTTTCATATCAGCAAGCATGAATTGTATTGCTTGGTGTTTATGTAGTGGCTTACCGAATGTCTGTCTTTCACTTGAATATTGTAGCGAGTGCTCATAGGCAGCCCTTGCTAGACCAGTAGCGTGGGCTGCGATATTCGGTCTTGACATATCAAAAGCCTTCATTGCATTCATCCAACCGCCAGATTCACTTCCACCAACTAGATTTTCTGCCGGTATTCTGAGATCATCAAATGAAATAGAACGTGTGTCAGAACATCGCTGCCCCATGTTGTTTTCCTTTTTTCCAAGAGTTAGTCCAGGGGAATTTGCATCAACAATAAATCCAGACATCCCTTTGTATCCCGCATCTAGATCAGTTTTTGCTAAAACAAAGAACCAATCCGCATATCCTGCACCTGTTATCCACATTTTTGAGCCATTCATAACATACTCATCGCCATCTTTGACCGCGTGGGTTTTACATGCAGCAACATCAGAACCAGCTCCAGGTTCTGTAACCGCATAGGATGCTAGAGCGCCATCTTCAGCAACCATCCTGAGGTACTTTTCTTTTTGTTCATCAGTGGCTCCGGTAATTACTGGGGCACAAGCAAGAGCTGTTGCATACGCAGCTGTAGCAAAACCTGGGTCCCCCCAAGCAAGTTCTTCATTGACAAGAACTTCTTCCATTGTGCCTAATCCAGGGCCACCGTATTCTTCGGAAATATGTAAATTTAGCAAACCCATTTCATGTGCGGCTTTGATTGCTTCTTTTGGATATACTGAATCCAAATCCCAATGTTCTGCATTTGGCCTGATTTCATCAACTGCAAATTCATGAGCCAATTCACGAAGCATCTCTTGCATTTCATCCAATTGGAAGTCGACCATGAATAGCCCATAGGGCCATACTGAATAAGCAGTACTATCATCCGACAGTTATGTATCCCTGTCTCTCTAATTCAATCAAAATTAGGAAAATCGCATAAAGTCCAATCAAAATACTGCCTTCCAAACGACTGAAAGTAAATCCAGACCACATCATTGCAAGACAAACACTCACAGCGATAAGAGTTGCTGGAATTATCAGATACATCGTCAAATCATATGATGCAGAGGTAATAGAAATCGGCGAGATAAGTGCTGCTATTCCGATTGAAAGGAGAGGATCGGTGATGTTTGAGCCAATTAGAGTACCAATAGCAACTCCCTGGCTCTTCCTTACCGCAATCATTGCGACTGTTAATTCCGGTAATGATGTACCTAATCCTGAAACTGTTGTACCTACTACAGCATGTGGCACGTTGAGTTTATATGCTATTTCTGCAGCGTAATTAACCAATTGCGAGGCTGCATAAACTGCTAAAGCAAGACCAAGTATTACCATGACACCGTATGCTGTTGCGCTCCAAGAAAATTCAGATGATTTTATCTCATCTACTAGTTCTAATTCATCCTCCCTGATTTTGTCCTTATTTGATAACAACCAGAAAAGGTATAGCAAGTAAATAAGACAAAGAATTGCTCCTTCAACTCTACTTAATCCACCGCCTTCCCATAAAAGTCCTGAAAGCATTAGAACTGAAGCTAACATCAAGAGCCCATCTCGACGAAGCCATGCAGGCCTTATCTCAAGAGGCTTGTAAGCCACGACTATACCTAATACCAATGTAATTTGAACAAGCACTGAACCGTATATGTTTCCAACTGCTAAATCCATGAGCGCTGGATCACTTTCAGAGGTCGCAGATGCTGTCGCTGTAACTAGAATCTCGGGAAGTGAAGTTCCGATGCTTACTATTGTCAAACCAATAACAACTTCAGCCATTCCGACCCTTCGTGCAAGACCTTTTGCTCCTTCGACGAAAAAATCCGCACTGGTAATTAGCAGTGCCATTGCAATTACAACCAATAATAAAAGAATTCCAATGTTTGTCCAATCATTCACTGTTGTAATTCCTTCTAGTATGAAAAGAGTCACAAATAACGCTAAGGCAATAATAAACGCGTTCCACTGGAGTAAGGAACCAAGGCCTTGTTCCTTGACCTTTTCTTCCTCCATGTTTACCGGACAAAGTACACCTCTTTGATGGTTCTCATTTATACAAAAAACAATCTAATCAATTCTCTTAGATTTCAATGTGAACAGGTACGTTGGCGAGTTTCTAGGAACCTTTTTGATGGTTCTTTTTGGATGTGGTTCAATCGCTCTAGGTTGGAGTCCAATCATGATAAGCATTGCATTTGGAACATCTGTAACAGTTGCAATATTACTATTTCAGCCAATTTCTGGAGCACATATCAATCCTGCCGTATCGATTGCATTTGCTGCAAAAGGTGACCTTGAAACCAAGTATTTGCCAGGATACATAACCGCCCAATGCTTTGGAGGATTTGTTGCAGCTCTAATTGTGATGGATGGGGCTACAAGCGTTTCAGTACCCTACTCTGAAGCAATTATAATTGAAATCTGTATAACATTCCTATTGATGTATTCAATACATGTGCTGGTCAATCATGATGTATCACTACCAACACTAGCACTAGGTGTCGGAATTATGGTTGGAATTTTAGCATATACATTTGGCAAATTTACAGGTTCTAGTATGAACCCTGCAAGGAGTATTGGACCTAATATAGTTACAGATTCAGGAAATTTAGCACTATATATCGTAGCTCCTGTTGTTGGAGCGGTATTATCAAATTTCATTATCCAATCAAACGACGAATAACATCTTCTACATGCGAAGCGTTAGGAATCGTATGGTTTTCAAGAGGCGGAGAAAACGGCACAGGTGTGTCGAGTGCACCAATTACAACCGGCACTGATTCTAATGCGTAAAATGCATCCTCGAGGATTCTTGATAGCATAGAATGGCCAATTCCTCCAAACCATTGTCCTTCTTGCAAAACAACTAGACGGCCGGTTCTTATTACACTTGAAACACAAGTTTCAGCGTCAAAAGGAATCAAGGTTCTTGCATCGATGATTTCGATTTCAATATTTTCTGATGACAACTTATCTGCAACTTCTTTTGCGATATGCAGCATTGATCCCCATGTCAGCAAGGTAAGGTCTTCTCCTCCCCTAATTACTTCTGACTTTCCAATTTTGTAAGATGTTCCATTTTCAACTGCTTTATTGACAGATTCTGTCTCCACGTTCTGGTTAATATTCTGACCCCAGCCAGTCTTACCACCTCTCAAACCATAAAGTCCAATATGTTCCAAAAACAACACTGGATCATCGATGGCTGCAGCCTCAACTAACAAATCATAGGCATCTTGAGGAGTTCCCGGTGCGACGACAATTAATCCCGGGTCATTTGCATACCACGACTCAATCATGTTCGCATGGAATGGCCCGCTTCGAGTTCTTGCCCCCAATGGTATCCTGACTGTCATAGGTACTTTCGCACCCCATCTCCATCTTAGCATTGCAGCATTATTGATCAATGCATTGTGAGCAAGTGCAGCAAAACCCCCAAATTGAATTTCAGCCATTGGCCGCATACCAGATAATGCAGCACCTGTGGCAGAATGAATGATTACAGCTTCACAAAGTGGCATGTCTAGTAATTTGTCTTGGTGCCCATTTGCTTTCAGTGGTATATTCATACCAAAGGCTCCTGCTACTTCCATGTCTTCCCCCATGAAAATTGTGTCATCACCATATCTTTCTGCTATGTCGCACATAGCCTGCTGAATCGCCCTTGAATAAGTCCAACCACCTGATTCAACATAATTAAGTAAGCATTCGCCTACTTGTAACTCAGAGTGGTGTTCTTCAGCGATTTTTGAACCAGTTAAACGTTGCAAATGGTCATCGTGAGTATCTGCATCGTGAATTGAGGTTACTCCGATTGTAACTGTTTTTGGGTCAGGCCAATCCATGGCCTCTACTTCCGCTCTAGCAGAGTCAACCAATTCTTCCTCTTCTGATTCCATTTCAAGTAATTCTTCTTCAGTTACACCTAACGACAATAGTAGATTTCTGTGAGTTGGAATTGGGTCTTTTTGTTCCCAGTATTCTAATAAATCTCTATCTACATAACCTGGTGGAGTTCCAGTGGCAGAGCCAAGATATAGGTCGTCATGATGATGAGCGTGGCCACAACCTCTCATTGTTTCAACATGAATCAGCGTTGGGCCTCCACCTTCCATAGCAAATTCTCTTGCCGTTGCGACAGATGCATGCCAAGCGGCAGGATCGGAGCCATCTATTGTCCATGATGGCATGCCCATAGCAACCGCTTTATCCGCCCAGAGTTCTGTATTCGACTGGTTGATTGGAGGTGTGTCTAACGCAATTTGATTGTTTTGAAGGATGTAGGTGATTGGGAGTCCTCTGGTAGATGCAAAATTTAGTGCTTCCCACCATTCACCTGAAGACGACGAACCCTCGCCTATACAAGCAACATGAAACCTGTCCAAATTTTGCTTCCATGCAGATAATGCCATACCAGTCATGGTGACTGAAGCGATAGGCAATGGCGCAGTTGGTGGAAGTATTCCTCTATGAAAACATCCGACATGTAAGTCTCTTCCACCAGCACCGTCAATTCCACCATCCATAATAGAACCCTTCTTACCCATTTGTGCTGTCATGAGGTCTTTCACGGTGTCACCCATTGCCATACATAAGCCAATATCTCTTATCATCGGGGCAACGAAATCACCAGTGTAGTCAGATCCTTTTTCATTTTCAGGGGACCGTTTCAATGCCGTAGCGGCTGCTACACATGCTTCTTGCCAAGTTGAGCGGAAACCCTTACCACCAAATTTACCTCCATCTGGAGTATCCATGCCATTAACAAAAACATCTTTCAGATGGGTATCTAATGCTCTTGTTCTAGTCATCATTCTCTGCCATTCTAGTCTTTGTTCCAAATTAGCAGACATGTAATGAGCTAGTCTTCTCAGTGTCAATTTGATATTGATTAAGAAGTGGTCGCCTCTTCTTTCGAGGTGCATCTCTGCATTCCTTCTTGGAATTATCTCTCCTTGAGACAGGCCAGCAACCTTCAATCTGCCACTGAGGCCTTGTTTTAGAGCATCCATAAATCGGTTTGAAAACTCAAACCATTCTTTCCCATCAAATGACGTTTCCGAATTAATTACGTAATCCCAAACTGCTCCAACGAGTTGCAAATGTCCATCATGTCTCTCTGCAGTATATCGAAGAACCTCGGTTTTTGCTGCATCAGCAGGCAATGGATTTGAAAATTCAATAGGTGACTTGGGGTTCCAATCTTTACCCCTGATGGTCGGCAATTCCCCTTGAACCATAACTCAACCCAACACTCCGAGTAGGGGTTGTTTTATCAGCCATCCCATTGAGAGACTATTCTGATTCCAGACGTTTTTCCATCTCTTCTGAATAGCAATCATGCAATAATTGTGAGTTGAATATGGTAATTATCAATCCGGCTAGCATTGGGATTGCTAAAATTCCTAATGTAATTCCCCAGGAATTAGTGTAATCAAAAACAGGGCCAATCACTAGCGGCCCGATTATTGTCCCTGCAGCCCATGCTGTACCGAATGCCCCAAATGCCAATCCTGCTCCGCCTTTACCGTATACTTGCGAGGTAGCAGTGTCGATTATTGGCAACATTGGTACTTGAGCGGCTGATATTGCGAATTGGAACATTCCCAGTAAAACAATAATCATGTATGCTGCAAGTGTTTTATCAGAAATCGAGTGTGCTACATATCCCGCTGCAATCAGAGATATGGTCACTAAACACCAACCGAATATCATATATCTAACTGGACCATTTCTATCTACAAGGTATCCCCACATCCAGCCGCCTAAACCTTGAGCAACAACCATAACGAGTAGTACTGCGCCAATCCATGCTGCATTCAAACCTAGATTATCTGCCAAGAAAAGAGGGACTCCTGCTTCTAATGCTCCCGTTGCCAGAGTCGTCATTGTGACCAAAACTCCAATTCTGAATAGAACTGGATTTTGTATAAACACCTTGAGAGGAACTGATCCCTGTGCAGGCTGACCGCCTTGGCCTAATTCTTTGGTCGTGACATAAACAAGAGGTATCACTAGAGCGGTTATCAACGCCAAACCAAAGAATGCAAATTCTTCGTTCACGGTATATGCCGCACCACCAATAACTGGCCCAAGTAAACCACCGATAGTTGCCATTGCGATAAGTTTCCCAGATATTTCGCCGAAATTAGTTGGCCAAATATCACTCGCAGCAGCAAATCCTGCTGTCATAATTCCTGCTCCTGAAGCGCCGTGAAGTAATCTTGCTATAGCCAAAACATAAAACCCATCAATTACGGTAATTCGCATTGCTACGATATAGAGTAGTGCAGCNANTGTAAGNGCAAATAGGGAAAANAAAATTGTTTTCCCNGCCCCNAATCTATCGGTTANTCTTCCNGTTTTTGGACCAAGAAAAAAGAGNGGNACAGCCCATAATGANACAAGCGCTGTTGCCTCAGTGTTCGATAATCCAAACTGAGNNTTCCAGGANGGTAAAATTGGCACTATGAANGCGTANCCCAAAAAATCAACTAAAAANGCANATGATAATGCCCAAAAAGCCCACTTTTTTGAGTTCTCATCCATCATTCTTCCTCTCCTTCGGGTAGCGATGAAATTACATCACCAAGCATTTCTGTGATATCTTCAACCCTTGTCATCAAGGTTAGGTCTGTAACGTTACCTGGCCTTCCTAAATCCCACATCAACTCATATGCACTTTCAGCAACTAGTTTAGTAAATTTCAGAACCGCTGGATCTATGACTGTTTTTTCACGGTCGTCTAACATTGCTATTAATTCCGGACTTTCTTCGAGAATTCCATCCATTTTATTCTCAATATCTTCGGTAAGAGCATCTACTTGGTTTTGGAGTATTTCTTCCATNGAAGAACCACCAGTTCTAGCAGAAACACCANCTCCAGAACCCAAGGTGTTTCCCTTCTTCTTAGAAGGAAGGTTTGAAGCGGAAATGCTACCCTGTGGATTGGATACAAGATTTTTTTCCGAATCGCTTACGATATTATTTAGAGCAATTCGCAAAACATTTGACATCAAATTAGGATCTAATCCTTCATCAACTTCGATTCCCTCTTCGCCTAACTGAGTAAGTATTTCATTNACAAACTCGATACTAATTTTATCGGGCGTGACTAAGTCTTTTAGTACAGGAAGAGCCCATTTTCCATCGTTCATCGCCATGGAAACATCAAATGTTCCACCTCTTTGTGTGCCTGCTGCATTTTCAACATTAGCAGGAGGAGGTACGAATCTTTTCATCGAATGTTTTTCCAACTGCGCAATTAGTTGATTCATGTCAACTGGTTTTGTTATCACTTCGTGAATTCCAGCCCTTGCAGCAGAGACAAGATAATCTTGAGAACTATTTCTTGAGAGTACAACAATTCTGCATTTGAATGCAAATTCGGGGTCAGACATTAATCTCTGTGCAGAATCAATTGGGTCACCAGATCCCCATTCACCATCGAATAAAACAACCTCAGGCATAGTCGCAAGAGCCGTGCCTTCTGCTTGCCTTAGTGTACCAGCCCTGGTAATTTCAAAGCCTGCTCGCTCTAATGTATTAGCGAGTAAACCACGCCGACCTTCGTTTTCGTCGGCAACGATNAATTTCGGCACAATATTATGGCGCCATGTAAACAACTTGAAGTTTGAGCAAAAAATACTCAAATCAGCCTTGAATTATGCCGTCTGGCTTAATTTGAGCCCAACCGATAATTCCTCCTTCGAGGTTGTACATTTTTTCAGCGTCAAATCCTACNGANATTAATTGNGCGATTGCTAGTTCAGACCTTACACCTGACCTACAATGAATGAGGATATCCTCGTCCTTAGGTAAATCTTCAGCCATAGATAGAATATCAGTATGAGCACAAAGGTACTCTGCACCTGAAATTCTCGCTTCCATCCATTCCATTTCACTTCTTACATCGTAAAATTTCGGACTCCATCCGCCTTCCATCAAAGAAATCGCCTCGGAAGCGTCTACTCGCTTTATCATCGATTGACCCGTGTGCACAACCGGTTTTTCAACTTGCTTGTGTTCAATACTTCCGAACTTAAGCAACCTCTGCTTGGACTCTAATGCATCATAAATCAACAGACGTCCAACTAATGGCTGTCCNATTCCAATCAGAATTTTGATCACTTCTGTTGCCTGCAAACATCCAATAATTCCGGTTAATACACCAAAGACTCCTGCTTCTGCACAGTTGGGAATTAATTCATCCGGAGGCGCCTCTGGAAACAAATCTGAATATGATGGACCACCTTGATAGTTGAAAACTGAAACCTGACCCTCGAATCTATAGACTGAGCCATAAACCCATGGTTTCCCTAATTTTTTTGACATTTCATCTATCAAATATCTGGTTTTAATATTGTCAGTTCCATCCACTATTACATCTTGATTTGCAAAAATAGATTCAATGTTTTCTTCTGTTAATCTCTTTACAAGTGGAATTATTTCTATGTTAGGATCGAGATCATTTACGAATCGTTTTGCAGACTCAACTTTTGGTATTCCAACGTCAGGTGTTCTATGTATAACCTGACGTTGCAAGTTCGAAAGATTAACTAAATCATCATCAATTACAGTAATTTTCCCAACTCCTGCTGCCGCAAGATATTGGATAACTGGGCTACCTAGGCCGCCTGCACCTACACAGAGAATCTTGCTTTGAGATAGTTTTGTTTGACCTTCAATGCCAACATTTGGCAATGTTATATGCCTTGAATGGCGCTCAAAATCAACCATCTGTAAGCCTCAATGGACNTTATCTTCTAGCCACTTTTCACAATCGATAGCCGCTTGGCAACCCATACCTGCAGCAGTAATTGCCTGTCTATACCTTGTGTCAACAACGTCACCTGCTGCAAATACGCCATCTATACTAGTCATTGTATGCTCGTGATGAAGAAGATATCCTTCATCATCAGTTTCAAGCTGGCCTTCCAAGA
Source organism: Methanobacteriota archaeon (assembly GCA_002727515.1). Next base: position 9,815 of record PBXF01000011.1, on the reverse strand, counting down.
AAGCAGTGATTGGTTTGTGTCCTATCGCAATAAAAGCGCCACTTACATTGATTTCTTCTTCAGTACCGTCTCTTGGATCTTCAATTATTGCTCCAGTAAGTCCAGAATCATCAGACAACCACTTCTTGACTTGTCTAAATGGTTTAATCTCAATCTTCTCATGCGCAGCAGCCCTGTCATACATCACTTGAGATGCACGGAATACATCTCTTCGATGAATCAGAGTTACCTTGGTTGCAAATCTTGTGAGGAATGTTGCTTCTTCCATTGCAGAGTCCCCACCTCCAACAACCATGACCTCTTGGTCTCTGAAAAATGCGCCATCGCAAGTTGCGCAAGTAGAGATACCTCTACCCTTTTGCTCATCTTCACCTTCAGCGCCTAGCCATATTGATTCTGCTCCTGTACAGATGATTATGGAGTGTGCAAGGTGTTCTTCTCCTTCTGAATAAACTTTGAATGGCCTTGAGGAAAAATCAACATTCTCTACATTTCTATCTTGAACTTCTAATCCAAATCTTTCTGCCTGTTCTCTCAATTCCATCATCATTTCAGGACCACCAATTCCCTTAGGATATCCTGGGAAGTTTTCAATGTCACTAGTTAGCATAAGTTGGCCACCAGACATGTAACCTGCAAACATTAGGGGATTTAGCATGGCTCTCGACGCATATAAGCCCGCAGTATAGCCAGCAGGTCCACTTCCTATGATTATCACATTACGAATCTCGTCGCTCATGACTCTCCCCAAAACAATACAACGCTTGAACATTTTCTCTCAAAATTCTTCAACTGTTGTTATTTCGATTAATNATGGACGTATTTTCCCACTGGCTTTGGGGGATGGCATTAACTCGCAAGAAAGTATCATGGAAAGTGGGCGGTACAATGGGAGTACTACCAGATCTATTGGCATTTATTCCGGCTTCAATTTACCGAATGATGAATGGAATTCCAAGAACTAGTGTCGATGATAGTACTGTCACATCAGACATGCCAGTGGCATGGGAAATATACCAATGGACACACTCTCTTACCTTTGTTGCNATCTTATATTGCTGCGCTTACTATATTCTAAAGTCAAAAGGCCATGAAAATCCCAAGTACATGGCATGGATTTTCGTTTTGCCTTGGTTTTTCCATATATTGCTGGATATCCCCGGACACACAATACACTTTTTCCCCACTCCATTTCTACATCCGTTTAGTGATTTGATGTTTGATGGAGTTAGGTGGAGCACATGGTGGTTTTGGATACCACAAGTTGGGGTTCTAGCTTACGTTTGGTGGCGCATACTAAAGGCTGAGAAGGCTCAAAGCATGGAAGAGATTGCAGATACAGCAGCTCTAGCATGAGGTTCCATCCTAGGCTCAATATGATGTTCTTCTGCACCTGGACCAATTATGCCTAATCCTATCGGTTTCTCGTGAACTAATTGTAGTTCGATTATTGATTTGATTACCGCTTGCCCCATAGCAAGACCATGTTGCGTGCTCCCTTTCTCAATAATTCCTAAACATGCAGCACCAACTATGTCTTCATNCTCCAGTGCTCTGTCTAANGCAAGCGGGACCTCCATAGCGCCCGGCACCCATATGACATTGGAAACCTCTAAATTATGAGCACTTGCCTCTTCTTTTGCATATGCTAACATCTTCTCAATCTGTTGTTTGTGAAAACTTCCGCAGACGATTGCAATTTTATTCATTTTCTGGCCTCCATAATTCGTTCTACTGTGGCCACGATTGTCTGGGTCATTGAATCTATTTCTATATTCACAGAGTCGCCGATATTTTTCGAGCCAATTGTAGTTAATCTAAGTGTTTCAGGAATTAGGTGTAACATGAAAGAGTTTTCATCAATCTCTCCGACTGTAAGGGAAATCCCGTCAATAGCGACATAACCTTTGGAATTAATGTACTTCATAAGTGATAAATCGGTCACAATCTTGAAATCTGTAATTTCTTCTCCCTCNGTTTTCGTTTCTATTTTTCCAAGACCCATGATATGGCCACTAAGCATGTGACCACCTAATTCATCACCCATTTTGAGAGACCTTTCCAAGTTAACTTCCGAACCTACTGATTTGAAGCCTAATGAGGTTCGAGACAGGGTTTCTGGAATTAAATCAAATGAAACCTTGGACGAATCCTGGGATACAACGGTAAGACACACGCCATCGATTGCGACAGATGCTCCTTTTTCAAGATTAGAAGTGGTTACATTTTGAAAGTCAATTACCATTCGGATTACTTCCGTGCCCGATATATCCAAGATTTTCCCTGTTCCTTGAACTATCCCTGTAAACATAATATCCTCACCGGTCAGTTTTGGCTTGCTCGTTCCAGAATTTTCGCAATTATTTTACGCGTTCCATCCAAGTCATCAGAAAGACCTTCAACTCTGGTTACTGTAATATTGCCCAATCCAATATCATTCAAAGACTCTCGTATTTTCTCTTCGGCGTGTTCTTGGTCATATCCTAGAGCGATTATGTCCGGATTAACGATCGGAAGAATGTCAAAAATTGGGACATCAGGTGAATTTCCAATTATCGCATCATCAACTGGTTTTAGACCTTGAACCATTCTGCATCTAAGTTCTTGTCCGGTAACAGGCTCATGTTTCCTAAGTCTAACAGTATCATCATGTGCAACTACTACTGTTAGATGCTCGCCTAGCGATTTTGCTTGTTCAAGATAATGAAGATGGCCGGCGTGCAACAAGTCGAACACTCCAACAGCCATCACTCTGGTCATATCTTCACCTCATTCATGTAACGCAGCAATTAATTCTTCACCAGTGATAAACGGTATTTCATTTCTAGATGCCCAAAGTTTAGCATCTTGTACAGACAAGGCATTATCACCATTGGGTTCTAACATTTCAGCACCTATCACTACTGGAATCATGTTTGCTAATCGTGCTAATCCTACAGCTAATTCGGTATGACCTTGCCTTGTTTTGAGTCCCCCATGCGACTCTCTACATACAGGAATGTGGCCAGGTGTTCTGAATTCTTTACCCAATTTTTCTATTGCTTCAGCATCATCTATTACCTCAGAGTATAACTCTGCAAAGCGCCTAGTTGTCAAAGCACGATCTCTGTCAGTTATTCCTGTAAATGTTTCACGATGGTTTATTGATAGGGTAAAAGCGCTTCTAGCATCATATTGTAAGTCATTTGTTTGTAATTCATAGAGAACTGGATATTTTTCCATCAAAACAGATTCAGTATGAATATCTTGAAGATACGGCATACCAAATTTTTCTCCAACTTCATGTCCAATTGCAAGGAATAATAAACCACCACAATCTAATCTTAATTGTCTCATGGTTTCAGGTTTGGCGTATTGTGCAGGGAATAGAAGGTCTGTTTCACCTTCTCTGTTTTCTGCATCGAAAAGACATACTGGCTTTCCGGCTTGGAAGGCCTCGATTGCGGCGGATATACGTGCCTCCATGTTGGGTGCGTCAAAGTTCTCTCAAATGAATCAAACCCTAAATAAATCAAAGGGTAAAAACCCCAATTTACGGAAAGGGGTTAACATAGGGCAGCCCTTCGGCCTGTCCTGCGGGGTGTGGAAATGTCAGTAAAATTAGGTCCGGCCGGAGTTCCGCTATCATGCAAAGGAAGAACCATAGTAGAGGGTATGGACGACATTATTTCTCTTGGATTAGAGACAATGGAAGTCCAAACCGTTCGTTTAGTTTCACCTCAGCACTTTGAACAGTATTGGCAAGCAGGGGTTCTAGCGAACAAAACTAATTTTGAAATGAATTTACACGGACCGTACTATTCAGAATTACTGGGAGACAAATTGCAACGTAATCGCAGCTTAGCAAAAGTCGAAGCAGCATTACAAACTGCAAAGACAATCAATGCGAGACATATAACCCTCCATGTTGGCCATTATGCTGAAACAGGTAGAGGTCAAGAAGCAAATGAACAAGTTGCTAGTGTTTTCAAAGGAATTGTACAACGCATAGAAGACATATGGAATGACGATGATGAGTTATATCCAGTATTCCCATGGCTAAAGGAAGGTACACCTTCAAAGATAGGAATCGAAACAAGTGGCCGACAAGAGTTATGGGGTAGCTTAGAAGAAGTTCTAGAAGTTGTTAATCACGTAGAGGGTACAATTCCGGTGTTGAATTTAGCACATATTCACGCTAGAGGGCACGGGAGACTAAGAACCTCTGAAGACTACGGAGAATTATTTGACCAAGTAAGAGAAACTATTGGAACGAAAGANTTCTATTGTCACTTTTCTGGAGTTGAACACAGGATGGGTAATGCGATGCATTACACGCAGATCAAAAAATCAGACCTCAACTTTGAGCCGCTTGCAGAGTTCATTATTGAGGAAGGTTCTTGGCTAGATATGACATTGATTTCCGATTCACCGCTTCTAGAACACGATGCAATGTACATGTTACAAAACATCGAAAAGGCTAGACACAAGCAATTGGAAAGAAAAGCAAGAGAAGAAAGAAGAAAGGCTCTTGCCGCTCAAACCAGTATGAGTACTGAAGAAATTCAAGCTAGGGAAGCCCAGATTGCAGCGGCAAGGGCTAAAGACGCACTNGCTAACATCGAGGCTCAAACCAAGAAAGAAGAGCCAAAAGAAGTTAAGGAAAAACCAAAGAAAACTAAATCNGAACCTGCAAAACAGGGTGATAATGACGATCTTTTCGAAATAGAAGAAGATGACGATGACCTTTTCTGATTGGATGATAAAATGCAATTACCTGTTCTCTACTCATTCAGAAGATGCCCTTATGCAATGAGAGCAAGGATGTCCATCATCCGAGCNAAATTCGAAGTTGAACTAAGAGAAGTCNTATTGAGAGATAGGCCAGAACATATGATGGAAATCTCACCAAAAGGGACGGTTCCCGTTCTTTTACTCGAAAATGGAGTTGTTATCGAGGAAAGTCTAGAGATAATGCAACATGTAAGTAACTGGGAATTGAATAAAAATGAAAGATATTGGATTGATAGAAATGACAATGAATTCAAATATCATCTTGATAGATACAAGTATCCAAACAGATATGACAATGTTGACCATTTGGTACACAGGAAAGCGGCGTCAGAATTCCTAAATGATTTAGATGAAAATATCCCTGAAGGGAACTTAAGCGATTCAATATTTCCATTTGTGAGGCAATTTGCTAATCATGACAGAGAATGGTTTGATAATCAAGAATGGAAAAATATCCACAAATGGCTTGAAGCAAACCTACAATCCATTGAATTCAGCACCTGCATGAAAAAATACAAACAATGGAATCAAAATGAACCTGATTATATTGTATTTGGTCTTTGAATAACACATCAATAATCGTCATATTGATACAAATTACAGGGAAACTGCCTAAAGGGATAATCACGGCCATGCCGATTTATGGCTCATATCGCAGTGTTAGGATTAGGCAACTGGGGAAGCGCAATAGCGCGTTTATGGCTTTTGGAAGGCCACAATGTCAAAGGTTGGACTATCGAACAAGAGGTATACGAATCTATCACAATGGAGGATATGAATCACAAATATCTCCCAAACCAATCACTGAAAGGCCTTGAGGTAACCATGAGAGTTGAAGAAGCGCTCGAGGGCAGTGAAATTATTGTATTGGCTATCCCATCATCTGTTATCTTGGGAGTTGTGGAAGATATTGCAGAACACTTGCGTCCTGGTCATGTTTTACTGGATCTTGCTAAAGGATTGGCACCAGGTAATAGGTTGATTTCTCAAGCCATTCATGAGATTCTGAATTCGAAAAACAAAGCGAATGCACTTGCTGTGGTAACTGGACCTACAATCGCACCTGAAGCTGCTAGTGGCGTAATGACCACCGCTATTGTTGCAAGTAAAGACGAAACTGTAGCGAAAAATCTAGCAACCACTCTGAGCACTCCTACATTTATTCTACATCCTGCTTCAGACCCTGAAGGCGCTGAATTATGGGGTGCTTTCAAGAATGTCGTAGCCCTTGCTTGTGGTTTAGTTGACGGGTTAAAACTTGTAGGAACTTTGGGNGGAGATAATCTCAAAGCNGCTATTTTCAGTACGGGATTCAAAGAAGGCTGCATTCTGCTTCCACAACTTGGAGCAAGGGCTGATGTAGCATTTGGTCCTGCTGGATTAGGAGACATGTATGTNACTGCTACATCCCCTCATGGAAGAAATCGTTCAATGGGAGAAAAACTAGGAAGCGGACTTACGTTAGAACAAGCACTGGATGAAATGGTAATGGTTGCAGAAGGTGTTCGAGCTGCTAGGATGTTTAGAGATCGTGCTGAGAATATGGAAATGGAGATACCGTTCGTTGAGTCCCTCAATATGTTGCTTGATGGAGTCATTACAGCAGAAGAATGTTGTCGAAGAATGGTAGCACTATCTTGATGGTAGTTTTGATGTGCTTGAACGGGTTGGGATAAACATGGCCGAACTTACTGAACTTGAGATGAGACTGTTTGAATGGATTCGACAGTCCGATTTTGAAACGATAGCATGGTCTACACCTAAGGCTGCAAAATCTTTCGGTGTTACACAAAATCAAATTTATGATACCATCGCTTCTTTAACAAAAAAAGTTCCTACAAAAATACAGGTCTTTTACAAAGATGGTAATTTGCATATAGCTGCTGATTGAAGATGTCTGATGTTCTTCTGATTGACGGCCTGTGTGGTTTGTGCACTCGTAGTGGCGCATTCTTACATAAGAGATTGAAAAAAGACTTAGAAATTTCAGAATTAGAATCTGATAAGGGGAAACAAATTCTTGAGAAGCACAAAATAAACGTTGATTCAGTTGTTCTTCTACGTGNCGAAAAAGCATACATCAGATCAGCAGCCGCAATTCGTTGCCTATTGTACATGAAATGGAATTGGAGGTGGCTTTACCCATTCGCTTGGATTATTCCTCTTCCAATACGCGACCTTGCATACATTCTAGTTTCTAAGTTCAGAAATAAAATCTGATTCATCTGATTCATCTGATTTCTCCTTACTCTTNTAGAAATCAGCAGCCATGCCTGCTGGTAGAATCACTGTCCACCACTTTGGCCGCTTTACATCGCCTTGTTCTGTTACAAATGAACGTGCAAACATCGACAACAAATCGATGATGACTACGACAACGAATACTACAATTAGCAATGCGAATGCTTTGTCATAAGCAAATGGTGGATTGATGTAATTGTCAATATACATTCCAATACCGCCTGCTCCCACCAAACCAAGTACCGTTCCATGTCTTACATTATATTCGAACATGAACATTAGTTGGCTGAGAAGATCATTGCTAGACTCAGGGATAACAACATGGACTAGTCGCTCAGAATGAGTAAGGCCCATCGCCATTGCCGATTCAAGAGGAGCATTTGCAATGCCCTCCATTGCTTCATACTGCAATTTTCCTAGATAGCCAATAGTGTAGAGAGTCATAGCTAGGATGCCTGGCAATGGACCAAAACCTAGGGCGATTGCGAATAGAAGAGCCCAGATGATACTAGGTAAACTTCTCAATCCTGCTAGAACTATTCTCGCCGTTATTGCTATTGGTAAAGGAACCAGATTGTTAGCAGATAATGATGCAATTGGAACTGAAATAATAAAACCAATTAATGTTGAAACGAACGCCATTTTGATTGTTACTACCATGCCCGTCCAAGCCTTTGAACAGAATATTTCGTAACTCTCGGTACAAAGTTCACCATTAGGTTTGTGAAGAGTCCCATCAACCCATTCCTCTGCTTCTAGAACCGACCAATCTGGCGGCCACAATTCTGCATCGAAGAATGTCTCAAGTTTGTCTGGAGCATNTTCAATTTGACCCCAATCATCAACTAAATCATCTAAAAAAACCCAGGTCAGGGAAAGCAAGATTACCGAGGTAATAATGAATTTATTATTCATTGGATCACCTCTTCGACAATCTTACCATCCTTAATTCGCAAGATTCTGTCTGCAATTTTGTATGCCCGAGATTCATGATGTTCAACCATGATGAGTGTAGAACCTGTTTCGGAAATCAGTTTCTTAGTTGCCTTAATTATAGAATCCACGTTTTCTTTATCTAGCTCACCCAAAAACTCGTCAGCAAGTATGAGTTTTGGTTTCTGAACCAATGCTCTTGCAATTGCAACTCGTCTCTGTTGCCCACCTGATAGAATTCTTACAGGATTTTTNGCATATTCTTCAATACTCAATTCTGCTAATGCTGAATCTACATCTGAGTTCAATTCACTTCCAAGTGGAAACNATGCAGGATACCATTTCGGTTTTCTAGTACGAGCACCAATAGCTACGTTGCTTCTAACACTTGAGTGCCTGANCAGACCGAGTCTTTGAGGGATATATCCAATTCCACTCCTGTGAGGGAAATCGTGAATCACTTCTCCCTCAAGAGGGCGAATCAGACCTGCAATCGTCCTCAGCAAAGTGGTTTTTCCAATGCCAGAGGGGCCTAGAATTGCTATAGTTTCACCTTGAACAATACTTACATTGATTTCCGAAATCAATGCGTCATCATACCCAACGGATAGATTTCGCAATTCTAAGGCACCTGATTCAGGTGCAACATCCGAATCCTCCGTTTGGTGGAGGACGNCTTCGCTGCTCGACAAATTATTTCCCCCAAACTTTGCCACTATTATCGCGTATTCAAAACCTTACAATTGAATTGATCATAAACTAAGTGGGGTGGCTGGCTAGTGGTTGGCGTTTTAGCCAGCCACCCCTAGATTTTGAGCTATGTGAGGAGAACAACTTCACATTGAACCAATATCTTCACCAGTGATTTCGTAGAATTATCTTATCTAGAGCCGTCAGTTTAACTTTGCTCACCTGACTCTGCATCAGTGATTCCATATTTGTCGGATGAGTGGTAATACTCTGACAAACCTGGAATCGAACCCAACAGATCCGAATAACTTCCCAAATGGTTTTGGCTGTTTCCTGCTACCAACTTGTAACCTTTCGATGTTACTGCGGAGATAATTTCGCTGCCACATTGGTTTGCAGGGATATCTGCAACTTGGTGTGTTACTACATTGTAGCATCCAGTATAATTTTGATCACCCATTGGGTAATCCTCAACATACATCTCATCTCCCCAACTTAACATTGCATTAAGAATAGCGTTACGTGTGTAAACATCCAACATTTCAGGGTTGTACATTACTGGGTGACTCGGAGATTGTCCGAACGATGGTAATTGGATATACTGATCAATTTCAAGACACCAATTTTCATTTTCCGACGAATCCTCATTGTCACAGTACTTGTGAGGAGTACTGAAATCATCACCTTTCGCAAAAGCAACATCTCCGTAACCAGAGCTTAAACATTCGATTGCTCCACTGTAACCAGAATACAGTGCTCCAGAATCAGGGATTGATGCAGAATTACCATTACCATTTGAGCCATCAAAGTGATTATCAATTGTATTTCTTAATGAATTTATATCAGAGGTGTCTCCTACTGGAGTCACATATCCATTTCTGATTAAGTAACCCATTGGCATTAGCATTCCCGCAGATTTTAGCCATCCCGTGTGACAAGATGTTTTTCCATCTAGCATTGCAAAAGGATCGGTTGAATCGTCGCCATCCAAATGCGCATTAGCAATATCTGAGCCATTCAAAACCCAAGCAGAGGCATTGTAGTGAGTTGCTCCGTCAGCTGTAGTAGTTTCCACTGCTAGTACAGAAAGATCGTACTCCTTCCATCCAATCCATGCAGGTCCTCCCTCTAGGAAACCAATATCTGCATTGCCAAATCTTAGCGCTTGAATAATCATA
>PBXF01000010.1 GCA_002727515.1 Methanobacteriota archaeon | reverse complement strand
AGGGCAGGTTATCCACGTGTTACTGAGCAGTATGCAAAGAATCTAATTTCTTTCTACTCGCATGGCTTAATCGAACTCCAATAGCGGTCGCCTCTGGCAGGATCAACCAGATTTCGTGATGCTAGATTCGCACCTCTCTTGTCTCGATCCTTAGGCTACTTGTCGCTTTTGTGTTATTTTTTTTGCTGACCTAAAATATTGAATTGACAGGTTCACGTTGCACTAGAGTTGCTCTTATTTTGCACACAATACAATATTGTGTCGTGAACACTGATCACCTACCTGGCCTCAAGCTGGCACATATCCCCGGGAAGGGTGTGGTTTCTTGAGACCGCAATTTGCTTCGGCTTGCATCTGGGTAGATGGCGGGTGTCACAGTCTTCCGACTCATCCGCCAACGCCGTCCCTTACGACGCAAGCATCTCGCCCAACTCCCCCCCGTATATCAAGGTGACTGTTTTCGATTTTTGCAAATCGAATTACTGCGAGCCATATTTACATAACAAAATAGTTGAGTTTTGTTATATTTTTGCAGCAAAAATACCAACGGTTTTTGGAATTTTCAACAGAAAATATCAGATAAAGGACTCGCAGTATAGCGAATCACTCTGCGCCGAAGAACTGCCGCAGCATTGGATGCATTTCCATGGCCTGTTCTTTTTGTATCTGCTCATACGTTCTCAAAATGATACCTACAGCTAATAGCAAACCGGTTCCCGTAGCATTACCAACCGTTCCAAGCAAGTCCGCTCCTGCTGCCAGTAAACCTACGAATGCACCAGAGAAGTAAGTCACTGGTGGAATATATCTCTCTAGGATTCTCTCTAGAACAAGTGGATTCTTTCTGAAACCTGGAATTTGCATTCCTGTTCTTTCAATTTGCTTAGCTACGTCCTTTGAACCCATATTCGTAGTATCGATCCAGAACTTAGCGAATACCATTGAACCTACAGTCATCAATGTGACATAGAAAATCACGTGCCCTCCTATCTGCCATAATGAGTGTCCATAGATGTCTCCTTGCTGATTCAAGAGCGGGATTAGCCAATCATTAACACCGTTAACCATTGATGAATACCACGCGAACCCTCCACTAGGCGTTGAAGAACCAGGCTCGTAAGTGCCAATATATTCAGACATACTACCCCAACCTTCCTTTCCTAGTATCGGAGTCTTCTGAAGCGTTGGATGATTCCAGAATAGTAGAGTAAACATGTTGATGTTTGCAAGCAGTGCAGCCATCAAAATAACTGGAATGTTAGAAGCGTATACAAGTCTAATTGGATACTTTCCTCTGTGACCTCTTACCTTACCGTGTGTCAAAGGTAGTTCCAACTTACTGGATTCAGCATATGCAACAACCAAGAACACTACTACTGACGAGAATAATGCTGCAACAGGATTTACATGCGTCAGCAATATTGTTTCGAAACCATTTTGCGATATCATCTGGCCATTAGTTGATTCTCTAAACATGTAGAATATCATCGGTAATGTTCCAGAAGGTGGGTTTTGTATGCTGTATCCTACACCAGAGGTTGTAGGCAGAGGAGATAGAGTTCCAACGAATGTTGATTGTGCTACACCTGCAGCAATGAACAGGGATATACCAGATCCTATACCCCACTTGGATACTAATTCATCAAGTAGGAATACAAGATAAGAACCTGCGAATAATTGTGCCACGATTACAAAGTTAGCCCATCCCATACCATAATCCGAAATCAGTGCCTGTGTTGGGTCTAGGAAACCGTATGTCTGTGGAATTGATTCGATAGGAATCATAACCAAAACAAGTAATTTCTGGACACCTTGATACATGGCTTTGTCTCTAGAGTCAGTAAGGTCTAGCTTGATAATCTTAGCACCTGCGAATAACTGCATAATAATTGAACCAGTAACAATCGGTCCAATTCCCAAGTGCATGATTGTACCAGAGGCACCCGCCATGATTGATCGGAATCCACTGAACAAATCCAGAGCTTGTCCTGATAATCCCCAAAGCATGACATTCGTCATTGCGAAGTAAATAATCAGAACTAGAGTAGTAGTCCATAATTTTTCATTGAATCTAACGTGTCGATCTGGTTTGGTGATAGTTGGGTAGGTGTCTACGAACCTGTGAAGGGCATACAATCTACTGTTCTGTTCTCCGCTGAACATGAAGCAAGTCAATGCTGCTGCTGCTGCGAATCCAAGTAGAATAACTCCCACTAGCAGATAGCCGACTAATTCCTCATGGGAACCACCCCATGCGTTTGGTCGACAGTAATATGTCGCTACTCCTAAGAATGCTAACCATCCAAGTAACTTACCATATCTACCAATAAACGGCACTTCTTTCAGCCCTGCTGGCATGTCTTTTGTAAAACATAAAATTAGGTATGCAACATATACAATACCTAGACCAAGACCGAAAATGGCTCCGTCAATTGCATTTTGTGTTGCAGTCCCGCTGCCAAGTGCTGCTTCGAATGCTTCGAATTCCCAATAAATTAGCATTCCAAAGTATAGGATACCAGTTAAACCAACTGCCCATGGAATTGATTGCTTACCCATTTTTTATCCCTCATTTGATTTTTAGTTTTGATTATCTAAAGAAGATAGCGGAAAAAAATCCTCTAAATCTCTCACTCCCACTCTTCTTCATCGTCGTCACCTTCGATTGAACCGCCTGCTGCTGCGACTTTCTCTGCAGCCTTTGCTGACCATTCTTCAACGGTGATTGTTAGTGCTTTCTTTAGTTGCCCAGATCCTAGTAATTTGTCGATACCCATTTCAGTCAGATTAACCGAATCTTTACCATCTGCAATAGTTTCCAAATCTCCGACATTACAAGTAACATGTACTGTTCTTAGTCCAGGATTTCTGTTGAATCCATGCATACCCCAATGGTTTGGCATGTATTTAATTCGAGTCATTACACGGTGCTTGTTGATACCTGCGTTACCACGGCCACCACGCTTACCTGCTCCACGACCGGCTTTGTGACCTCTTCCGTGAGTTCTGCATCTTCCACGATGTTTGTTTGCTTTGCTCATTTTATCACCTCAAATCATTCTCTCAACAAGTGCTGAGATATCTTCTCCACGAGGACCTAAAGCGCCACCTACAACGTAAGTACGCTTGATTCCACCCCAGCCCTTTGGGCCACGAGGTGGATGTAATCTGAAAACTCTCTTTAGGTTCGCCATATCTTTCACAGTTGCATCTCCCGAAGCAATCGCTGCTGCGAAATCCTTGATATTATCATAATCTGTAGATTCTTTGACATCTGCATCTGTGACTGGTTTGTCACCGATTAGGCGGCCTCTTTCTGAAATCATCTTTTCAATTAATCCTGCATCTGCATCTCCCCAAGTGATGTAATCCTTGGCTTTCTGCAGCATTCCCTTGTATTGTGGGTTTTCTGGAATAATAACTGCGTGATTTACTCTGGTAAGATTAAGCATACCCATTGTTTCACGAATGGATCTTTCAACCTTTACATCTGAACGTGCTCTTACAACAATCCAACTCATTCTAACAACCTCCCTTTGTGGATGAAGAGTTGTGATCTTTGTGTTTCACTCACTCTTGTACTGTTAACTTGAGATAGAGCATTGAATGTAGCTGCTGCATAGTTAATTGTAGTTCTTGTTTGTCCTTTAGTTCTTGATAGAACGTCTGTAACTCCTGCTAAAACAAGTACTTTCTTTCCAGTTTCACCGATAACTAATCCTTTACCTGCTGGTGCTGGCATCAAAGTTACTCTCGTAGAACCTGCTTGTCCTTGAACCTTGAATGGAACAGATGTACCTGGCCCCACGCTCGATTCCCAAGAACCATTGCCTCTTTGGACTTGGATAATATTCAACTTAGCCGCAGTAAGGGCTTTTCTGATAGTTTGTGAAACTTCTTTCCCTTTTGCCATAGCAAGTCCAACGTATCCGTCTTTGTTACCAACACAAGCCATTACATTGAATCTTACACGACGACCTGAGTCAGTCATTCTTTGGACCATGTTTACTTTTATGATCTCATCTTCTAGATTTGGAATAAGTGCATCGACGATCTCGACTTCTCTAATTGGAAGTCCTGATGCCATTGCTTGTTCGTAGGTAATGATTCTGCCAGCCATTACTTCTCTCCCGAGACGAGTTTTTGGAGTCCAAGAACGAAGTGCAGAAATTGATTCATCAGCTGATGAGTTTCGTCTACCACCCTCACGAGGTGCGTCTTCTTGTGTAGCAAATGCTTGCACTAGCCCTGGAGCCATGTTTGGTATTTCGTCACTCATTTTAGAACGCCCCCTCTATTTTTTTCTTGGTTGCTTCGATTGCTTTGGTGTAAGAATCGTCGATGTGTTCACCGTTGATTCTGTCTTCTGGTGGAAGAACATCATCCCCATGTGGAATTTCAAGGCCTGCATCAACCATTCCTTTTAGGGCAGCAAATACTCTGCTTCCAGAGGAACTTGCTGCTAAACCAATGTCGAGAACTGCTTCATCAACACCTGATGAAATTGCAGACTTTCCAAGAGCAAAACCTGTAAGGTATGATGCAGGAATATTCTTTCTTGAGTTCGCTTCAGGCCATCCATACTTTGTGACTAGGTCATCGCCTGTTGCTGAAACAGAGACTTTGTCTCCATCCTTGTCCCAAGTAACTATCTGACATACTGCTCTTGTATTGGAGATTCTTACAACCGCACGTGGTTGGCCACTCTTTAGTAGCTTCAGACGCCTTCTGTAATCTGTTTCTCCAGAAACTCTTCTTCTGTATTGATTTCTCTGTCTAGGACCACGTGCCATCATTGGTCACCTCCGATTTTAATTCCATCTATTCCCATTTGGGTTTTCATGTGAGAAACTGATCTGTAAGAACCGCCCTTTGCTTTTAGGTAGTAATGTCTGTATTGAGTATTATCAAGTGATCCATCCTCTCTCAAATCTTTGAGTGTTTTTCTCTGTGCCCTGATAGTAGACATCCATTGTTGCTTTCTAGGATTTCTTGCGTTAGCAGTACCAGACCTCTTACCTTGGCCTTTTCTGCGTCCCTTTGCTTTCTGTTCCTTAATTTTCTTAGCACGAACTCTTGATGTTCCTTGGATTGCTTTCGCCTTAATCCACCCGTTATCAATTGCTTCTCTGATGTCTTCTTTTTGTACGGATTGAGCAACCTGGTCTAGGTAGGATGGGTTAATCCAAACTCTGTTAACGCCACACTTCAAGATTTGAGCTGCCATTTTCTTTTGATTTGTAATCTGCATCAACGCTCCCTCCTTCTGTTGAGTACTCTAATGCCTAATTCATCAGCACGAGAATGTATCAATTCTCTCTTTCGACCACCGACTGTTGAACCAACTCTTGCAGCTTGTGTCTCTGCGTCGATTTGGTCAAGGTCTGCAGTATTGTGAACCATTACTTCTTGGAATCCAGATGGATGTAAACCGCTTGCTGCGTTTACTTTACCATGACCGATTCTAACAAGAGAACCACGATACTTGAAGTTGCGCCTTTGCTTGTTATCCATTCCGTGTGGCTTTCTCCAGCCGGATCTTGATAATCGCTTGTAACGGAACCATTCTGTTCTTCTGAAAGAAGGAGTTGCCTTCTTTTGAGCTGCTCTTAATGCGAGTGCCTCTTTGATTTCATCAGACAAAACTGGCTTTTGACGAGCAACATGTTCTTCGACATAATCATCATCGTCATCCCAATCTTCGTCTTCGTAGTCTTCTTCGTAGGAATCTTCTTGTTCTTCTTGAGTCGCTTCTTCAACAACTTCTTCAGATGCAGAATCTGCACCGCCATCGTTATCTTGCAATCTTGCAATCAAGTCTGCTTTCTTGCCAGCAACTGGCAAACCAGCTTCCTTTAGCAATTCCTTGAGTTGTGCAACTGTCATATTTTCGTAATCACTCATTCAAAGACCCCCTCATACTTTACTGATGAGATATATTCCGTCTTGGAATACTCTCCTGTCTCTATTTTTCACGGTGGTTGAACGTTCAATGTTTGCAGCTGTTTGTCCGACATTTTCTTTGTCAACACCAGTTACAATCACTGTTGTTTTCTTCTCAACCTTTACAGTAACACCGTTTAGAATATCTGCTCTTCTAGGAACTCTTTCCCCGAAGTAATTGTTTACTATGAACTCATTACCTTTCACTTCAACAGTCATAGGGAAGTGAGAATATAGAACTTTCAAAGTGTAAGTGAAGCCCTCTGTGACTCCCTTTACCATATTTTTTAGATGTGCATTCCAAGTTCCTGCCAGAGCCTTTTCCTTAACTCTCGGCATATCAACTCTGACCAAAAGCGCTCCACCTTCTTGGAAGATGTCGTGTCTCGGACTAGAGAATTCTCTTGAAATGGAACCATTCGGACCTGAGATTGTGACCATGTCACCATCTAGTGTTGCAGTAACTCCTTCTGGAATTTCTACTGTGTGTTCAATTCTGTCTAATTTTACCATCATATCACCTCAGTACACATATGCTAGGAGCTTGCCACCAATTCGGTTCTCCTTTGCGTCTTTGTGGTGCATTACTCCGCTGTTAGTTGTCAAAATTAACAAACCAAAGTCTTGCGCAGGTAAGAATCTACCTTCCCACTTATCGAATTCTTGTCTTCTTACGGAATATCTTGGCTTTACTACTCCACATTGGTTTATTGCTCCACGTAGTTGAACGTTGAAACTTCCACCTCTTCCGTTATCATTTCTCTCAATTTCTCCGACATATCCAGAGGATTGCATAATCTGTAGAACAGATCCAAGCAACTTGGATGCCGGAGTCAGTTGAACATCAAACTTACCAGCTTGTTCAGCATTGTAAAGTTTGGCTAGTGCGTCATTAAGGGGGTCAAATTGCATTCTTAATCACCTCAATTCATTTTCTTAAATCCTATTTCCGGAGCGATGTCTCTGAAACATTGGCGGCATAGTCTCAATCCGTGTCTTCGAATCATTCCTCTTCTTCTGCCACATCTGCGGCATCCATTTGTTCTACCAATTTCTTCACCATGGTCTCGTGCCATTTTCACTCCTCCAAGATTGTGATACCATAGTTCTCAACAAACCATGCTCTGGCATCATCAGCATTGGTTCGGTGGCTTTGTGAAACCTTTGCACTTCGTCGGCGTCTTCTGCTAACTCTGTGACCAGGTCTCTCTAATACGACATTTATGTCCATTCCATAAATTCCGATATCTGGATCATATTTTTGTTCTGGGAAATCAGTGTAATCACTGATACCGAAGGAAAGATTTCCGGATTTATCGAAATTCCATCCAGGGATTGTGTTTTCTCTGACCCAAAAAGCATCGGTCAGGAATTTCTTAATCGATTCTGAATCTCTCATTGTGACTTTACAGCCGATTGGGAATCCAACTCTAACTTTCAGGTCACGGTTTTGTTGCTTACCTAGAGTTCTGATTGGAGATACTCCTGTAACCATTTTCAAAACCTTTTCAGCGTTGGTTAGGCGGTCTCCACCTTCTCCTACGCCAATGTTGACTACGACTTTTGCAATTCTTGGCATAGCCATTGGATTTACGGTTTCGCTCATTGGCTCACCTCCAGACCTGGAAGACTACAGTCGCCTACTGAGAAAACGTTAGGAGATGTTGTACCGAATCCGTCGAATTCTACTTCGTTTGGCATACTTGAACGCTTGACAATGTATTTTGTTACATCTGATAATTTGCCAACGTGAACTCCACCAACAAGCATACATCTTGTTCCTTCACCGAATTTGATGTGTTCGAGAATCTTTTGTTCAGGCAGTGATATCTTTACTGAATCACCTGTCTTGTGCTCTGAAGCATCATCGACTAGGATATTTCTTCCATCATGAAGGTGAATCTGAGTCTTTCCTCCCTTTACGGTAGACTTTCCTTCGATTCGGCAAACCTTCCATCCTGCTTCATCTGCAGAGATTGTTCTGTATCTTAGTCTACCGTTTGTATCTAATACACATCGGAAGTTTTCTTCTCCAAGTGTTAGAACATCCATTAGCCCAACTCCTCTTCGAGTATCTTTTACCACTCTTCCATCAACCTTGACTAAACCAAGATGCAAAATTCTCTTGACTTCTCTTGTAGACTTAGCCAATCCAATAACATCTCTGATGATAATATTCAATGGCATTGAGCGTTCAAGGCTATGAGCTCCTGCTCTTTGTCTTGTTACCCAAACTGTGGTCTTACGTGGAAGAGGCCAACTTCTTGGTATGGCCAATCGCTTTAGATGACTGCTGCTTCCCATTATTTTCAACTCCTATCTGCGGTCAATTTTTGCATTCGTAGTTTATCGGTTTCATCCAACTTAACTACAACTACATTTGAGCAGTGGACCGGCACTGCTTCTTCCTTGTTGTCTGACTTTGTCGAGGTTGCTCCTTCGATGAACAATCGACCAGTGTTTGAATCTACATTGATTACATTTCCTTCAAGAGGGTTAGCGTTTCTCTTTCCACCAATTCTCTTTCCGCCGTGAGCGAAATCTCCTCTAATTACACGTACTGTGTCTCCGACTCTTACTGTAACGGATCTAACTCCATCCAGTCTTGAGTCTGGATTCTTAAGTTGTAGGCGAGCACGCATTCTCTTCCTCTTTACGTGATCTGGGGCATTAGCTTGTTCCTTACGCTGTTTGCCAGGTTTCTTACTCTTTACCATTCATATCACCTCATACAATCTGTTTCGCCGTTGCAGCGATACGAGGCCATCTTTCTGCGGCCTCTCTCGAAACTGGTCCTTTGATATCTGAACCTTGAACATCTCCTTTTTCGTTTGTAATAACACAAGCATTGTCTTCAAATTGCACCCATGTCCCATCAACTCTGCGGAAAGGTCTCTTTTGCCTGATAACAACTGCATTGTACATTTGTCTTCGAGTATCAGGAGTTCCTCTCTTTACTGATACTTTGATCAAATCCCCAACTCCCGCAGCAGGTAGTCTTCTCATTGTACCTCCAAGTTTTTTGACGTTGATTAGTTGAACAATCTTTGCTCCTGTGTTGTCAGCAACCTGTAATCTTGCCATTGTTGGCAATCCACGGGTCTGCTTTCCTGCTATTCCACGCATTAAACATCGCCTCCTGCATTTTCAATTACACAAAATGAAACCGTTTTAGAAAGTGGTCTGCATTCCATTACTTTCACTCTGTCACCGATTTCAACATCGCCGATACAACTTGGCAAATGAGCTGAAAGAGCACTTGTTCTCTTCTCATATCGCTCATATTTCTTCATGTATCGTACATTGTTTCTTTCGATAACAATAGTTCTCTGCATTCCTAAACTTGCTACAGTTCCTTCTAGAACCTGGCCTCGTAGGCGCAATGTTCCGTAGAACGGGCAGTTTTCGTCTCCATCCCAATCACCTTTTGGTGGTTTTACATCTACTCCGATGTCACGCATGGTCATCACTCACTCCTGTGGTTGCGGTAAATTCTGTCCTCAGCACGTTGCCGCATCAACGAACCGACGATGGTAACATCACTGTCACCCAATTTGAATTTGATTGAACTCTTTCCGAGAACTACTTGTTTCTCGCCCTCTAACAATGTAATTGTTTCACGAGTCTCATCGGAAATCATACCGGATTTGCCAATGTGAGTAGGATCATTAGATGAAACAATTGTTGCTTCTCTTCCAATCCATGATTGATTTAATACTGAGTTGTTCATTATCGCACCTCCACATTAAATCCGTTATTTGACAGAACTGCTGCTGCCTTCTTCTTGTGGTCTCCTTGTAATTCGATTACACGACCTTTGACCGTTCCGCCAGCAGCGCATCTATTCTTGAGTAACTTTGCAAGTTGGTTTATGTCGATTGCAGAATCTTCAATTCCTTCGACCTTGGTCACAATTTTACCATACCTGCGCCTGTCGGTGCTTATGGTTGCTTTTTGCTGTTCCTTTGCAATCTCCTGACAAATACAAAGTTCGTCAGGTAATCCGCAAACGTTACACATAGCAGCCATTTTTTCACCTCCTAGTTCAGTTCTTTATTGAATTTAATTTTGTTTTGATTCTTGCAATAGATCTTCTGCAAGCCTTGAATGCACCCATGTTAGATGGGTTACCACCAAGAGATTGTTCCGCTCTAAGTTGCAATAGTTCTTCTTGCAATTCTGCAAGTCTTTCTACAAGCTTTTCGTTGCTCATTGCGGAAATTTCTCTGCTTGATACATGTGTCACTCAGAACCCTCCTCTTCAGCAACTGGCTCAGCATTCTCTGCTGCACGAATCTTTAGTTCTTCATCAGAGAAGATAGAAATCTCGTGAGGTAGTTTTGTTCCTTTCTTCATTATTGAGACTGTTACTCCAATAACACCGAGTTTCTTTACACAAACTGCATATCCAACATCCATGTGCTCAATTGCAGTTTCTCCACAATACTTTACGTGGCCTTTAATGAATTTTTGAGTTCTGTGTCTAGCACCTGTAATCTTTCCAGCCAATGTGATAATTACTCCTCTTGCTCCTGCTTCCATGATGTTTAGAGCTGCTGAGTGACCTGCCCTTCGGTAGTACCATCCTCTTTCCATTGCAGATGCAATCTTTTCTGCCATAACTTGAGCGTTAAGTGCCGGATTTTCTACTTCATCGACTTTTAGTCTTGGGTTTTCGATACTGAATCTCTCATCAAGTTGTTTTTGCAAGTCGTTGATGATCTTACCCTTTCTTCCGATTACCATTCCAGGCCTTTCTGCCATGACGGTTACTTCTGTGCCGTTTGGCGTTCTTCTGATATCTATTCCACCGAAACCTGCTTTCTTTGTGTTATTCATCAAGAATTCTTTGACAAGGTGTCTCTCAACATTTCTGTCGATTATCTTTCTTAGTGTACTGCTATTCTCATTCATGATGTTCACCTCAGAAGTCGTCCTCCAACTCATCTACATCACTGTTAAAGTCTTCAAGGAATATTTCCATGTTCACTCTGTAGTGGTTCTTTGGAGAAGCTCTTCCTCTTGCACGAGGAGTCCAGCCTCTCTTAATTTGGCCGCGGTGTGCAGCGCAGTGAGTGATTACCATCTCTTCTGGATCGATGTCTTCGTATTGGTGCCTAGCATTTTCCATGCAACTTTCAATAAGTTTCAGCATAACTCTACTAGCCTTTACAGGGTATCTTCCTGGACCAACACCGCCCTTTCTGTGACCAACCATAGATGGACCAGAGCGCTTTCTCTTCTTGTTTCCAGAACCTAGTCTGAAAGGAACTGCTGTCGCTTTCTTCCTGATGTCTGGTCTGTCACTGTCGATTTTCAGAACATTGTTTAGGAACTCTACAGCTTCTCCTGCGGTTCTGTGTTTGATTGCTCTAGCGATTTCAAAACAGTGCTTTACGTGTACGTCAACACCAACAGATCTTGCTGTTGCAAGTCTGCTTCCCTGTAGCAACTGAGTGTATCCTTTTTGAGGTAGTTCTCTCTTTTTGGACCTGCGATCCATTTCTGATTTTCTCCAACCCATATTTCTCACCTCACTTCAATGCCACGTGTGACGAAGAGCGCGTCGCACCAACACCAGGACCAGAGTGTGTAACTCCTCTCCTAGTAGTTGCGAACTCTCCCAAATAATGACCAATCATTTCTGGTATGATATCGATTTCAACGAAATTCTGACCGTTGTGGACTGCGATTCTCTTTCCTACAAATTCAGGTAGAATAGGAACGTCTCTTCTGTGTGTTCTAATAGTCTTGTTTGAAGATCTTCTAACTCTAGAGATAAAGTGCTCATTTTCTGGAGATAGACCTCTTGCGATTGATCTTCTTGCTCTGCTTGTAACCAAAGTAGCAATGGATAGAACCGATGGATCTTCTTCAGGAGGCATAATAGGCATTGCCTTGAGTTCATCAACTTCATATCCTCTGTAAGTGAATTCTTTCTTCTTACGGCCAGTTACGCTTGAGCGCTTCTTACGAGCTTTTCTTCTGCTTGCTTTTGGTGTCATGAATGACTTCTTCTTCTTTGCCATCTTATCTCACCTCAAATTTTCTTTCCTCTGCTTCTACCAGTTCGGCTTGGTGCAATGTTTCCTACCTTTGCACCAGGTGAGGTACCTCTTGCTACGGAGTTTGGTCCGTGAACAGCTTGGTGGTTACCTCCACCGTGTGGGTGGTCAACAGGATTCATTGCAACACCACTAACGTGTGGATACAATTTTCCTCTTGCCTTAGCCTTGTAATGTGCAGCACCAGCAGTTCTTAGAGGCATCTCGCCTCTTCCGTGACCTGCTAGTACACCGATTGTTGCTCTGCACTTTCCAGACATATCTCTGGTAGTGCCTGATGGTAGTCTGACTCTGACTTTTCCATTGTCCAAGTGTGCCTCTACGAAAGCAGAGTTACCTGCTGTTCTTGCGACTTTTCCGCCATCACCTGGTCTTAGTTCTAGATTGTTGATTGCAGTTCCTTCTGGAATATTTGTAATCGAGGTAATATTACCTGGCCTCAATGAAACATTGTCGCCGATAGCAACGGATGATCCGATTGAAATTCCTTCTGTAGCAACAACTAGAGTTGTTTGTCCGTCTGGCATCTTTACTCTTGCCAATGGTGCTGTGTGGACTGGACTGTGTACAAGTTCTGTTACTTCTCCAACTACTTCACTAGCCCTTGGCATTCTGTTAGCGCCAGGGAATCTGTGGCTTGATACACGGTATCTTGGCGAACTTCCTTTACGCTGTGCACGAATTCTCTTACCCATATTATCACCTCATCAGAATGCGCCAAGTCGCATTGCAGCCTCATCTGCGTCATATCCTTCAGCGAGCCTTACGCTTGCCACTTTGCCATTCTTTGTATTTCGAACATTTACTTTAGTCACTTCAGCATCGAATAATGCTTCAACAGCTGCTGCGATATCTTGCTTTGTTGCAGATCTTCTAACAATGAATTCGAGTCTGTTATCTACAGAACGTGCTTCCATTGCCTTTTCAGTGATCCAAGGCATCATGATTACATCATAGGGATTTACCATACTTCATTCCTCCTTAATTTAGAGCCTCCACGGCTGGTTTGGTGAATACAGTCAATCTTCCTAGATCTCCACCAGGAGCAAGGTGTTCTGCAGATAGGTCTTTAGCAGCGACAACATCTACACCTGGTAGATTTCTTGCAGCCTTTGCTAGACCATCTTTGTTAGCGACAACTAGTAGTATGCTCTTTGGAGTTTTGTGTACTCTACCTCTCATTGTTGCCTTACCTGCTCTGATTTTCCTACCAGATTTTGCTCTTCTTAGGTCGTCTCCAAGACCTAGAGCTTCGAATATTGCTGTTACCTTTCTAGTTCCACCGTTTAGGTTGAATTCTTCGAAATCGATTTTCTTACCGTTTTCTGAATAGTCACCTAGGATGATTGGTAGAGAAGAAATTTCTTCTGCAAATCTGTGTCCTCTTGCTGAAACTGTTTCAACATCAGTTGTTGCAGTTAATGCTGAGTTCCTTGCGAGTCTCCTCTCAGTTCGGTTTAGTTTTCTAGACCAATCTTTCTCGACTTTTGGTCCATGTGCTCTTCTACCACCTAGTGTGTGTGGGTTTTGAGCCGCTCTTCTTTGACCGGTTCTTCTCATAATACGGGATACACCTCTTCCCTTACCCCACCATTCTACAGAGTGTTTCATTCCACTCATTGGCTTCTTTTTACCTGCGTGTGGATTAGATCCATATGCCTGCCTTCTGTTAGCTCTTGCACTAGCAACAGCGAGTTTAACCAGATCTTTTCTCACCTCAGAAGTAAATGAATCTGGAAGGCTAATTTTCTTACCCAATTCGACTTCGATATCATAGAACTCTTGTAGTCTGCCTGCATCAAGTTCATCTTGTTCGATGTTGTTGTTAATGTTGTGAACTGCTACCTTCATCATCATACCCCCTGCTTGCTTGCGGTGCTTACGTATGTTATTTCGTAAGGGTGTGCAGCCTTTTTGCCGGCTCTTGTTGCATCTCTGAACCTTACTAATCTCTTAGACGGTCCAGGAATACTTCCTTTGATTAGAATGTAATCAGAATTCACTTCACCATAGTGGAGGAAACCGCCTGCTGGTGTGATTGATTTGTCTTCAGCAGATGCAATTGATAGAATTCTTTTATTGTACTCAGTTCTTTGGTGATAACCAGTCTGACCACCTTGTCTGATAGTCTTACGAACATACCCAGTTCCGAAGTCACCCATGTTACCATGTTGTCTTCTTTTCTTTGAGTTCTTGTGGGATTGTAGTTTTCCACCAAATCTTCGGATAACCCCTTGCCAGCCGTATCCTTTGGTTACTCCAACTGCATCGACAAATACTCCTTCGTCAAACACATCAGCGATGGATATTTCTTCTCCCATCTTTTCCTTAGCCCACTCTAATTTAGCAGAGGAGTCTCCTCCGGCTAAACCAATTTCCATTACTTCTGGGGTTTTTGAGGGTGTACCGCTGATAGAATGAGGTTGAGTTGCAACAATTGCTCTAACTTCAACTAGATCCTCACTCTTCAGTGCTTCATAGTGCTTGTCTGAACTGTGCCCTTGAAGTGAATTGTTGTGTAGTTTTCTAAACAATTGAGGGAATGCTTCTGAAATTTGTTCTGCAGAAACCCATGCTTCGCCGACAGCTTGTTTTCCATATGGAGTCATCTTGTATCCTCTGACACCAAGAACTCTCATCTTTGGAACTTCGACTACAGTTACAGGGATTCTAATCTCCTGTCCAGCGCTGTTAGATTTTGGGTTTAAATCACGAGCCATTACATGGGTCATGCCGGCTTTCCAGCCTGCAAATCCTTGTACACGGACTTCGCTCGCATCGGTCTCTGGCCACGATTTTACATGTCCGAAAGGACGTGCTGACCGCTTGCGCGGGCTGAACGCCATACTTCCACGTCTTGGGTGACTTCTCTTTGCCATATTTTCGGCCTCCTATGTTTTCATACTCCGCATTGGCCCCCCGACAAGGGGCTTACAGAGGCTCTTCTGGGTATGGAGTGGCCGTGACACCGGCTCGCAGTCCACGATTGTGACCGTGAGTTATGGGGTGCTGTGCATTGCCCACAGTGTCTGGCCGCTCACCATCTGAGCAGGTTGCCGACTTACCTCCCATATATGAGTGGTTCGGTTCAGAACGCTGTATAGAAAGGACGATGTTTGATGGGATATTCCCAAAAAATAACTGATTATTATTTAATCCAACCTAGGCGAAAAATGCAAATCCTCTTTACCCCCCGACTTGGCTTAGAATTCATGCAGCCCATGATTAGCCATCCAAGACTCAAAGATGGAGTCGAGGCTAGAGCATATCAACTGGACGCTGCAAAAGAATGTCTGAGTGGATCTACACTATTGGTGATGCCAACAGGGCTAGGTAAGACCGCAGTACAATGGATGGCAATGGCAGAAAATTTAGATGGAAACGGCAAAATTGTTCTGGTTGCACCAACAACTGGATTGGTAGCACAACAAGCCTCAATGGCGAAGGATTTCATTGATATTGATGAGGATTTAATTATCACACTTACCGGACAAATTAGGCCGAATAAAAGAGAGGAATTATGGAAAGATGCCAAGATAATTATGGCTACTCCGCATGTTATCAGGAATGATGCCATGAGTGGGAAAATCCTGTTATCTGACATTGACTTGTTGATCTGCGATGAGGCTCATCACGCAACTGGTTCAAATTCTATGGCACAACTTGGTGACTTGTACCTCAATGCATCGGGAAATGCAAAGGTTCTGGCTGCAACAGCATCGCCGGGTGTTAAAGCTGCAAGTGTTCTTGAAATTGTAAAAAGACTCGGAATTGAAAGACTTCATGTTACAAAAAGAAATGATGACATAGTTACACCATATGTAACTGAAATGTCAATAGATGAAAGTAGATTAATCCTGAATGAAAATCTTACTAATTTTATAATTCCGTTGAAATTATTACTAAATGAAGAAGTTGAATTTCTTCGTAGAGCAGGTTTTCTAATATGGACAGGAAGAGTTACTGCCGCCGCTTTAGATGAAGCACAGAGACGTGTTAGTGCAGCAATCAACCGTGGGGATGTGAGAGGTTTTGATGCAGCAAAAAGAATCAGTGATCTTAGGAGATTAACACGTCTTATCGACTTGCTTGAAACTCAGGGACTGCGATGTGCGATAATGTATCTTGAAAGGGCAAGAGAAGACAAAGACAGGAAAACAAAACGGTTCCTTTCTCTGCCTCAGGTTGCAAAATTCTATTCAGAATGTAAAGAAATGGATGAAATTCATCCAAAACCTCCGCTAGTGGAAAAACTGGTTAATGAAAGCCTAGAAAAGGGTGGCAAAGTTATCATTTTCACTGAATATAGAGACACTGTGAATAATCTACTGAATACCCTTAGTAGTGATAAAATCAAACCTGGTAGGTTTGTTGGCCAGGCTAGTAAAGGTAGCCAAATAGGGATGAAACAATCTGAACAAATTGAACAATTAAACCGATTTAGAAACGGAGATATTAATGTCTTAATCGCCACTAGTGTAGGAGAAGAAGGTTTAGATGTTCCAGCCGCTGACTGTGTCATATTGTACGAACCTGTTCCTAGCGCCATTCGAGCTATACAAAGAAGGGGACGCACTGCAAGGAAAACTGATGGTTCTGTTAAGGTTTTAATCGCACAAAACACCAGAGATGAGTATGTACAGAACGCTGCAAAGAACCGGGAAATTGCAATGTACAAAACATTAGATAAATTACAATCTCAAGCGAGATTACCTAGAAGAACTAACATCAAAAAAGATGTATTCGAGAACTTTTCTGTTGGAAAAACTAGTGCTGAAGAATTCATTGAAGAAGAGAAAAAGAGGTTAATTATTCCTAAATCAACACAAAAAATTGCCGAGACTACTGAAGTAACCAAAGAGGTAAAAGAAGCCTATGTACCTTCCAATCGGCCTCAAAACCAAAAGTCGTTAACTGAATTTACAACTGTTAAAGAAGAAAAAAATGATTGGTGGAACCCCGTACTTGATGGGTCAAAAAAAAACGACAGAAATAAAGAATTGGATTTAATCTCAGCCACCGAGAAAGAGATAGAAGATTTGAATGATTCCGAAATCAGTGGAGAGTTAATAGTAATCGACCACAGAGAAAGTAATTCAACACTACCATCATTGATTAAATTGCATGGTAATGACGTACAATTTGAACATTTACGAGTTGGAGACATAAGAATCTCAGACCGTGTATTGATCGAAAGAAAGACGTCAAGAGATTTCATAGACTCAATAATAGATGGAAGAATAGTAAAACAATCAAAAAAATTGTTTTCGTCTGCAGTTAGACCATTGTTGATTATAGAAACGATGGAAACAGATAGAATTCATCCGAACGCCGTGATGGGTGCAATGGCTTGGATTACCCTCGATTTAGGATTACCCGTATTAATGACAAAAAATGTTGAGGAAACTGCAAGATTTGTATCAGTGGCTGCTAAGAGAGAGGCTAAAATTCTAGAGCTGCTTATTGGAAAGGTACCATCTAAACCAAAAAATCCAGAGTTGAGTGCAATAAATGCTGCTGTTAATGAAATAAATTCAATGATTACAAAACCAAATAAAGCAGGTCAATTATACCAAAGATGGGAAAATGAAATATTAAATTCAAGAGAAAAAATGTTAGCACGATTACCAGGAATTGGGCCCAAAACTGCGAACTCAATTATTACAGAATGTGGAGATATATTGGGGCTATGTCTGCTAAGTCTGGAACAACTTACTAATATTGAAGGTGTCAATTCAGTACAAGCTAATGAACTGTACAAATTCCTACATGGAAATCTATGAACCAATGATTCTTGCTCTTGTTTTTAACTGAGCAAATCTATCAGTAAAGTGACCTAATGCAAATGCTACTATCTCTGTGAGGTTAACAACAGGCAAGTTAGTATCTTTTCCTGCAACTCGGCCGGCTTTACTCTGGTAGGAATCTAGGTTAGAGTGTGAGAGAGTGCATGCTGAAACCATAATTTTCGCACCTGCTTTCTTTGCATCATTTAAAACACGAGCGGTCATTTTCATTACTGAATCACCAAGAGTCAACAATGAGGGATTTCCAACACTAGCACATTTGGATGCATACTCCACAGGTCTACCGCCAAGTGCTGTAATCAACTGTTCCATGTAAGTAGGATTCCAAGCGTCATCCGCACCACAAGCGCCCTCTCTTTGCATGTGAGGGCCATAATAGCAAGCGATTTCGATATCCAATGGGTTAACGACAGCGTCTTCGATCTTATCCAGTCCTATTTCGTCAACCAGTACATGTAGCAAATGGCTAGTAGAGACATCATCTGCGTTTAGCACCATGTTTGATGTTTTGGAAAGTACAGTGTTGGCTTTCGCTAAAGCAATCGGGTCTTCTCTAAATGTCTTCAAAGATTCATACAATATGCCCTGAGCAGATGCACACGGAGTCATAATTCCATGACCATTTTCTTGTGCAATGGCAAGGTTTCTAGCATTCAAAGCTAGTTGTAATTCTCTATTTCCTTGGCGGATAATGTTTCCTCCGTCGCTGTTGTAACCTACCATTTCAATCAATTGAATTCCAAGTGTTTTACACAGGGGTTGAATTGTATCTTCTACTTCTTGAGAGGATTGCCTAGCAACATTTCCTGGGTAATACGAGTACTTTACCATGTGAACACCTAGAACCTGCTATCTAATTCGTTGAAAATCGCTACGACCTCGTGGTGGTTGTGAATCTTAGAATTGAACATATCAGGGATTTTACCAATTCCTGCAGGAGGTAGTAGCATACCTTGGAAGCCTCTCATTATAGGACCACCTGTTCTAGTGAAACCTAGCATCATTCTTAATGAGACACCGTTCAATAAATTAGAACCAAGACCTAATGGACCTAGAACTGAACGGTAGAGCGTTGTTTCGTTAACGTTCCCAGACATCTTTACAGATCTTGAATAATTCTTAACAAGTCTTCCAGTCTTACCTGTGAATTTGTATTCTGCAAGCAAACGAGACCTTGCTGCGAAGAGAGAGTCTGCGGCTTGTGAGCCATCAATACCATGACGTGCAATCGATGAAATATCTGCTTCATCCCAAACGCCACCTTTTCTCTGCATTAGTTCGTACATTTGCTTAACATGAGCTTGTCCAGAACGAGAATCCTGACTTCGAACCCATCTCTGAAGGGCGATACCTGGACCACAGTAGTTATCATCGATGTCAAATGTATCCGACATTGAATTTACTAATTGAAGAGAACCAACATCTGCTAGCGAGTGAAGGTGAGTAGCTTCATCTGAACTCATAACTCCCATTGGAGCACCATTCGGTAATTTTTCTCCTTGTCTTGGGTCAGCAACAAGCCATGGATTAGATTTGGCTCTTGCGATTTCATATCTGTCATAAGATACCATCAAGTCTTTCAAAACCTCGTAACCCGGTAGAGGTTCTATTGTCAGAGTTCCCCCTTCGCTAATCAAATCACAGACTCTGGTAGTATCCGCTGGAAGAATTCTACCGTTTGCTTTGACTCCGGTTAGAGGATTCGTACCACAGAGGCTCCCGCTTCTAAATGCAAGCGAGCCATCAACGTCTCTCTTGACTGCCACTAAAGCATCCTCCAAAGTTGCATGTCCTGGTAGAACAACTGCAACTGTGTCGTATCCAGATTCAGCCTTCAAAGGATCGTATCTGAAAATCTTTAGATTCATTGACATTGTTGCTTGCTCGATAATTCCTGGAGTGAAATCTCCAATATCTGCCTCATCATCATCATCTCCTGAACCATAAGCAATCATTGCTTCTAGCAACTCTTCTTGGAAAGTACCTGACGAATCTACACATGCAATTCTTGGCAATACTGCGGTGACCCATACTTCCCATGCCGGCTCGAAATCTACATCACAGAGTTGTATTTCTTGAATCGAACTCGCACCGAGTTCTGAGAATTTGTCATCCCAATCTGTGCCTGCTTTACAGAATTCGTCGTATGATGTGTCACCAATAGCACAAACTGAATAATGAATTCCGCTCAATGAAGGTTTTGTAGCCAATGTCTGATTCCAAAGAGTATCTGCATTGTCTGGCATTTCTCCTTCACCCCATGTTGAGGTGATGATTAACACTCTCTTGTTTGATGCAAACTGGGCTGGATCATATCCGTCCATATCCAAGACCTTTGCATCCAAACCATACAATGCCGCTTTTTTTGCGGTCTTTTCGGCGAGACCTGCTGCGTTTCCAGTTTGAGAACCAAAGAAAACCGCTAGGCTACGGTCTCCAGATAGAAGGTCTGCTAAAACGCCATCATCTGCGCTAGGTGCCACTGCTGCCTCAACTGCTGGCGCTGTTTCTACAGCAGCTGCTTCGACAGGAGCTTCTGCTTCAACTGCTCCGCCTGCATATTCGAATTTGATGATTTCAACAGGACATGCATCGGCTGCTTCCTCGATTAATTCTGAGTATTCTGCTCTGAATTCTTCCTTGATAGCAGACAATCCGGTATTTCTATCAAACGAACCATCTTCTCTGACTTCCGCTTTAATCTGACTTGTATCGTCAGTTACCTCGAAAACTTCCGGTAAAATGTCTTGACATGCATCGCAAGTGATACAGTCTTCTTCTATCCAAACCTTTGCGACTGTAGCCATGATATCACCAACGCTCACGCTGCGCAATAAGAGCCACAGGAACTTAGCCTTTGAAGGTTTGTTGTCTATCCCTCAGGGATAGGAAAATATGAGATTTTTTCTTTGTCAAAAATCACATATGGAAATCATCCATTCCATCCATCATTCCCTCTCCAGAAACACCTTTGGATGAGATAACATCATCGATACGAAGAATCATTGTTGCTGTTTCAGTCGCAGATTGAATTGCTTGTTCAACAACTCTTTGTGGTTCTAAAACATTAGCTTCTCTCATATTCATAACCCCTCCATCCTCAACATTGATTCCAGATGTTGAATTACCATCTGCATGAGACTTTCTAAGTTCGATAATGGTTGTAACAGGGTCTAGACCTGCATTTTCAGCAAGAGTTCTAGGTATAATTTCGAGGGCGCTTGCAAATGCCTCAATTGCCATTTGCTCTCTACCGCCAATCGATTCTGCAAAAGACCTCAAATCACGAGATAGGGCTGCAAGTACGCTTCCTCCTCCAGTTAGAACAAAGCCATCCTCCCAAGCAACTGATACAACACCAACTGCATCGTCGAAAGCACGTCGAATTTCATCAACAACATGCTCAGTTCCACCTCTAAGTAGAACTGAAACAGATTTTGCTTCAGGGCAACCTGTTATGAAAGTCATATCAGATTCGCCAATTTTTCTTTCTTCTACTTTGGAAGCAACACCTAAATCTGAGTCTGATAGATCGTCAATATTGGTAACAATCTTTCCGCCTGTTGCTTTTGATAATGCTTCCATGTCGCTCTTTTTAGCCCTTCTAATTGCGAAGATTCCTGCTTTTGCCATGTAATGCTGTGCTAGGTCATCAATCCCTTTTTGACAAACAATTACGTTAGCGCCACTGGATTTTATTTTTTCAACTAGTCCTTTGATGTATCCTTCTTCTTCTTCCAAGAAAGACGCTAGCATTGATGGGTCAGTTATCTGTATTTTTGCGTCAACCTCTGTTTTCTTGACTTCAATTGCGCTGTTAATTAATGCTATTTTACAATCTGAAACTGATCTAGGCATCCCTGCATGAACTCTTTCTTTGTCAAGAATGATTCCGTCCACGAGAGTACTGTCCTTGATTGAACCACCTTGTCTCTTTTCGACTTTAATATCTGAGAGGTCAACCAGCCTTTCTCCATCTTCAACTCTACCAACTGCATTGACAGCCCTTACACATATATCCGCAAGGAATGATTTTACTGCACCAGCAGATTTGCCAGTTAAGGAAGTCTTAGCAACCTCCATCAGAACATCGTCATCGCCCTGGGTTGAGATACCATGCTCATCTAGGCAACCAACCGCTTTTTCTGCTGCAAGTCTGAATCCTTCGCAAATTAGAGTGGGGTGTACGTTTTGTTCAATCAAATCTTCTGATTTTTTCAAAAGTTCTCCAGCAAGAACAACCGCTGAAGTTGTACCATCGTAGCAATGTTGCTCTTGGGTCTTAGCGACCTCAATAATCATTTTAGCAGCTGGATGTTCGATATCCATTTCCTTCAGGATCGTTGCACCGTCGTTGGTTATTACCACATCACCCATACTGTCAACAAGCATTTTGTCCATGCCTTTTGGACCAAGAGTGCTTCTCACTGCATCTGCTACTGCCTTTGCGGCTGCAATGTTGTTAGATTGAGCGGTTCGGCCTCTGGTTCTTTGTACACCCTCTTTCAAAATGAAAATTGGTGCTTGTCCGTTTCCATACATATTCATACCTCAGCAAGTTATGCGCAAGCGCAGTATTTCTTCAAACCATCGTTGAAGAAAATCATTTTTGGCTGTCGAGCCATTGTTGTCCGTAATGTTGCCATTGCTCCATATTCCAACCATCTGGAAGGCCTGCTGCGGGGACAGGTGGTCCGGTTTGCGGCGCAGGAGCCGAAGGTGCCGGAGGTGAAACATTTGGAATCAAACTTGGTGAGTCAGCAGTTGGTATTGTAGGTGCAGCTGCTACGGAACCATAGGTTGCAGAAAGGTTGTCTTCGTACCCTCCCTCTGACCAATCTTCTTCATCTTCATCTGTGGAATTAATCACTATAAGTAAAACCATGAGTAAGGCGAGAATGACGCCTCCCCCTACTACCCAGATTCCAATTCCAACCCAATCGAAGTCTTCACCAGATGATGCTGAATCTTCAGTTGATGAACTTGTTTTCTGCAGATTCACTATAATTGGTAACCCTTCAGCATCTTCTAAGGTATTTGAAACAGCCCAGAGTGTTATTTCTGTTGTTATGAAATCAGATTCTAGATTCTTCAAACTTGAACTTTGAATTTCGAAAATCACTGTAATTTCTCGTTCTCCTTCTAATTCAAGCCAGAACTCTCTGTCTGTCGATGCCAGTGATGTGCCATACCAACGGTTCGTACCATTTTGGTCAATTGACATCGATACAGATTGACCTTCTTTCAATCTGTTCTTTAACTCTACTTGAATTTCATGTCGACCAGGTTCGCTGATGACTATTGTATCATAGAATACTAAATTCATTGTATTTTGAGAACCTACGCGATAAAAGCAACTACCTGAATCTGAAACTGTAGGATCATTTACGCTTGTTGCTATTACGTTTAGCAATAATTGGCCATTTGCTTCATCTGCAAAGGAAAATCTTACAGTTACATTGTAAGATTCACCTGGCTCTAACATTGGCGTTAGGTTTCCTTCTGATAATTGTTCAAAGTTGGCCATCATTCCAGAAGGAATATTCATGTCCATTGAAAATCTATCCGCTTGGTTACCGTCATTGAATACCTCAAATCTCATTGATTGGGAAATGTCACCAGGGACATAGGACTGGTCAGCGTTTTGATCTGAAACCGAAACTGCTGATGTGTCCTCGACGTCAACATAGATGATTATCTGGTCTCTGATGGTATCATCTTCGGTATTCTTTGCTACAATTGTAGCAGTGTAAGGGCTTGGAGATAGACCAACCGGCATTGGTAAATTCAGTGCAATGGTTGTATCTCCGTACCAAGCATCCAGAGTCGGCGTTTCTGAATTGGAAAGATATGCCTCTAGCCTCCAGTTGGATTGCATGAGTTCTAAAGTATACGACTCATCTGAGTTGCCTTTGTTGAAAATATCAATGTAAACTACTCTTGCAACTCCGTTAGCTTGGGCAGAAATTTGAGTGTCCTCTGTATACATCTCTACTGACCTGAATACTGGCACTTCAATTTTCTTGGAGATTACATCGTTACCAAATAGTGATTGCCCACAAGACGGACATACAGCTCTGAGTGAAAATGGCATTTCACCAGGAGTTGCTTGTGCAGGAGCCGTCACATTTAGCAGCAGATTCATCTCTTGACCTCTATTAAGAGGTATCGGCATCTGAACAGGTGTGTTATTCAAATCTGTTACAAATGAGTTCCAGTCATCTTCTTGGAAGTTTGCTGTTACCGCGAAAGATGCAACTCTATTGCCAGCATTTTGTAGTTTGAAAGGAATATCTGTGGTTTCCCCTGGCATCATTGTAGCAGCAATAAGAGGTACTGGTGATGATAGATGCACACCGTACTGTTCCGTCACCGCTATGTCCGATGATATACGTCCAAGTTCTCCGAGTTGAGTACCACCTGCATCTGTCCACCAAACCTGCCAAACTTGCTGTTGAACATCAGCACCTGCAGGGATTGAGAGGTTTATCCACATCTCTGTCACATTTCCTCCTGGAATTGGAGGAATTAGTACAGTAGTTCCGTGCTGAGTTGGGTTTGCGCTGTCTATTCTAATCATCGGGAGGCTAGGATTCATCCATGACACATTGGAAACATTGGATTGTACTCTAAATTGTGCATTTTTGTAACCGTTATTTGTCACCATGCAATGAAGAGATAGAATGTTGTTAGGTGGTGTTGTGTATCCGCTTGAAGGGTTGTCACAATCAACATCTAAGGTGTATTCATCTACCTTCTCAATTCCAAACATTACGAAATCATCGACGTGCATTCCGCTTGCTGCACCTGAACTATCGGATTGGAATATTAGACCATAAGACCAAGAATGGCCACCTAGGTCTTCAGTTGGATCCCATGATATGTTGCTCCATACTCCTGCTGTAGTGCTGGGCAAATCATTCTTGAATTCGTGTTTTAATGTAGACTCTGGTGCACCATTGCCTCTCCATAATTCAAGGGCTACGAAATCTCCCGCTCCCATTGTGCCGTAGGTCTTCACGTGCATTTGAGCTGACATATGCCCTGCAGAATTTAGTTGCATCTTGCACATCCATTGCTGGTATGTGTTGGACATTCCACCATCAAGTTGGGCTCCGTAATCACAAGTTGATGAGCCTGCACGGTGTGCAAAAACAAGACGACTTCTGGAATTTGAAGGATAGTCTGAGCCTGAATTAGAATGTCTCCAATGGGCATCTCCATTGGTTGATGCTGAATTATCCTGTTGCCACGAACCAAGTCCGTTGGCGTCAGAACCGTCAATTGGGAAGTTAGCACCATAGAAAGTAGGAATAGATGCTGGGCCGAATGCTCCGTCTCTTGGATCACCTTCGGCTTCCATATCATCTTGTGCTACAGCGATTGGAAGTGTTGATTCCATTACATCGTTTTCGTTTCGGTCATCAGCAGGGTTGTTTACTGTAGCCCTTACTATAACTCCTCCTGAGAGTTCATTTGAGGACACATTCAGGTAAGAATGAGCAATACTTGCTTCCCAAGTGTAACTTCCCTTGAATGACTGACTTCCTAGCAGAGGAGTTGTTGTCCAATTACTGGAATTCATCACGAAACCAACTGGATGGACTATGTCTACAGTAACGGTAGCGCTAGAGCCGGTTAGAGCACTGCCTCCTCTTTTTACAGTAACATCGATGTCCACAAGGTCACCTTTTGCAACGTACATGACCATTGAACCATCAGGCTGATACCATGTCTCAATACCAGAGGAATTGTAAGTTATTTCTTGAACGAAGAAGTCATCTGATGAACCTCCTCTTCCTTCTGCTGCTTCCACATTTTCTGTAATTGTTATCATTACAGTTTGGAATACTAGTAGGGCAACCAAAGCAAACGGTAGCGACTTTCTCATAGTCATCAACAGTCTACCCAAATAAGTATGGCATATGAATGTCCCCTTCCCATGTCCCCGTAGGGGACACAGATTTCGGCCGTGAAAGTTTTGTCTTGCAATCGGCATTTGATTCAAAATTGAAGGGCAACCTTTGAGAAAGCAAAGGATTGGGGGGGTTTTGTGAGTGCCTACTCTGACAAAGGACCCCTAACCGCAAGGTTATTCCTAACAGGGTTGGTATTTTGTCAGATATTCTTGACCCCTATGGCTGCTTTTTCGATTACATACCTGATAGATTTTGAATTCGGATCTGAGAACTTCACACTGTCTTTTCAAGCAGAAATGATACCGTGGATTGTAGCAGCATCCCTAGCTTACGGTATGTTGGCACTTCTGTTAGCGTTACTCTTTGGAGGATTTACACCAATATCTGTTGTCGAAAAGGGTGGATGGAGATCTACTCTGGGGCTAACTAGGTCAAAGCGCGATGCCGCGTTGTTAAGAAACTCAAGAAGAGTACATTCGAGAACACCTCACGCAAGATTGACTGTAATGGTCAACGACAGGATAAAGAAACAACATTCGCTATTATCAACCCATGGAGGATTGGTTCTACTTGCGATACCATTCCAACTAGTTCTAGTTATTCTCCCACTAGCATTCATAATTATGACCCCTGATGCATGGATAAGAGAAAACAGAAGGCTTGAAGTCGCAATGGCTTTCTATCTTGTCATTTTGATTGCAGTATTACGAATGTTTCCTAAATTTGCAAGGAAACACATCACTACTGCGGCATTCACTCGCAGATGGTTAGTTTCTATGACTAAACTATCTTTCTTGGCTCCAGTCTTGGTTCTGTGGTTGATGGGGAGAATTGCGAGTGTTATTGTTCTTTCATGGGTAGGCGCTGACGTAAATAATTTACAATTAGAGCAATCATTAATGGAAGATATGCTCAACATTGGAAGCGTACCTGATACCTCATTTTTAGATCTGCTAACGGCATTAGCAGTTATGCCTCTTGCTGCATTTACAACATTAGCATGTTTGGGAGGAGGCTCTGGCACACCTCCTGAGTGGATGAGAGTTGGGGATGAATTAGAAATAAAATCACCTGATGAGGAAAAGCCGGGAATCATAGTCACTGCTGGTAGAGCAGTTGGTACTGTTGCAGGAACGGCTGTAGGTATTGGAGTAGGAATGACGGCTGTGGCCGCTTCAGGCATTGCAGCAAAAACACAAGCTGCAGGCACCTCTGCTATTGCGGCTGCAAATGCAACACCACAAGGGTTCAGTAGTGGAATGGACATTGTTGACTCTGCTTCTGAATCGTTTTCATTCGTTGATGATAACCCAAAGCAAATTCAGCCACAAGATATCATACAACCTGAGGAAGAAGAAGAAAACGAATTCGAAGGATTCGGTTCGATGTTCGATTAATTTTGATCTTCATTGGCAACTATTGGCCTTCCATCAGTCAATAATAGTCGAACAAAGCCTCTAATCTTNCCATCCTTCCTAGGCCTTCCAAGGTCTGGCCTCGGCATAGATTTGAGGTTCATGCCACAATTCGTACANCTTATTGCTGTTATTTGCCAAACTGGATGAGGTATACTGCAGCAAGATTGTTCTGAATCGCATTCATTTCGAATTATCTGTAATTCTANTGCCATCTTTTTGCTCCANGGAGCAGCCTCGCTAGAGATGAAGGCTGTNANCCGATTCAAAATTAGCCAACATGACACTGCCCACATTCCAAAGCCCAATGACGCAGAACCATATCTAAGGCTAGCCCACCCAAAGAACAGGGGAATTATAGCAAAAATAATTGCTAGCCAATAGAACATCCTCATGTGTAATACACGCTGGATTAAGTGTCCATCAACATAGATAGGTTCAGGGTGAGGCGGAAATTGTTCGTTCCATGTTTTGAGTCTTGGAAAGGTTATGAATGGGATTCGTGTTATCAAATGAGCAAAAACTGCTCCAAAAATAAAATTGGAGATCATGTCCCACATATNAATCGCCACGTAACCTCTTGATTACAGCCTCTACCTTGTCCATTCCAAGAGATATATCTTCTTGTGAAATGGTGTAAGCAAANCTGAGATGGCCTTCNCCTGAAGGNCCAAAGGCACTTCCAGGNGANCACAANACACCACCTTTTAGCAACTCTANNGCAACATCTTGACTGTTCATATTTGGAACATCTACTTTCGGGAATACATAGAAAGCCCCCTCTGGAACATGACATTGGATTCCTTTCATTGCATTGAGCCTGCTACAGATTAGGTCTCTCCTTGCTTTGTACTCGACACACATNTGGTCNGGNTAATCNTCTGCAACATTCATTGCTTCAAGAACAGCATATTGCATCGCATCATTAGAACATGCNGTGATGTAATATTGAAGTTTAATCATNTGANTCATNGCNTCNTTATTTGCAGANAAGATATANCCNATNCTCCAACCAGTCATNGCATATGTTTTGGAAAACGAATTGATNAGNATGACTCTCTCATCATCACTGCCTACAAAAGAAACATGTTCAGAGTCAAATACAATTCTATCATANACNTCGTCAGAAATAATCCANAAATCATGTTTCTGTGCAAATTTTAGCAACTCATCCCNCTGTTCTATAGAAATTGTAGCNCCTGTTGGATTNGATGGNAAATTATACAATATTGCNACTGTATCATCATCTACTAGACTCTCTAAGTGCTCGATAGTNGGGACAAATTCATTCTCGAATAAGCATTGATAATATCTTGCTTCTCCACCCCANAATTTTACATCTGGNCCGTACANNGGGAAGTANGGTTCAGGAAGAAGNACGTTTTTTCCNGGATCTACNAATGATGCGAAAATATTCAGAAGGGCATTNGTACCACTCATTGTCATACAAACGTTATTTTCATCAAGGTNTGGTGAAAGATGATGCCAGGATTCTGCGATTTTCTTTCTCAATGCTGGAAGNCCTGCGGTNGTTGTGTATTTGTTGTGGCCGTCTAACATAGCTTGGTGAAATGCATTAATTGCTTCTATTGGAGGTTGGAAGTCCGGCTCTCCTAATCCAAACGAAATGACATCGTCACCTGCCATGTCGAACATCTTGCGGACTCCAGTAGGCTGGATGTCCAATGCCCTCTGGGAGAATTCACGCATGATTCTCTGAAAGGCTAACGCTTTTTCAAGATGAGGGGTCAGAATCCTCATCTTCGATTAATTCCGCAACCATTGGNTCATGGTTTTCGGTGAANACTTCAGAATCTTCTGCCTTTGTAACGAAAACTTCCTCTTCGTTATTTTGTCCTAATGCGACCCATGCTCCGAATATTAGAATCGCAAACCCTACTACACTAATGAATGCAATCCTACCAAATGAAGAAGATGATGACATTGATTCAACCTCGCCAGAACCTTCAATAGATTTCCATGAAATCATAGAGGAAGAGCCATCAGAATCAACAGCTCTAATCATGACCATATTCTCTCCCTGCGGAAGATTTGCAGAATCTAATTTGAACATAAATTCAAACGATTCATAGATACTCACTGAGCCATCTACTGACTCATACATGACCTCAGACCATGTTTCTCCATCATCGATTGAA
This sequence comes from Methanobacteriota archaeon, assembly GCA_002727515.1. Next base: position 7,206 of record PBXF01000010.1, on the reverse strand, counting down.
TACTCGATTTTCTCCATGGCGTTTCCTCTACTCCATGCTAAACCGGTGAATGTATTGACTGTGCCTTCAGTAGTTACTTTCTCGATGTGCGCTTGAAGATCTAAATTCATATTGGAAGTTGTGATTCCGGTCATGTTGAGATATTTAGCTGTCCAAACAGCGTCATGACCATCGACCAACCCCCATCCGAAATCTTCGTTCCAATGTGGGTCATGTTCAGGCTGAGATGCAGGCCCCATTCTAGTAGCAGTTGAACGAAGGATTTCCCTGATTACTAGAGGATTTAATTCATCATTTACTTCCATCATCAAAGCAATTACACCAGTAACCGCTGGAGTTGCATAGGAAGTTCCAGAGCCTCTTCCCGTGTAGCCATTTTGGGATGCATCTCCACCAAGGAAATTATTGCATCCACCAGAAGTAACACAGGCCTCTGCTTGGATGATGTTTGTTCCAGGTGCGATTACATCGGGTTTCATTTCGTTAATCGGATTCGAATCTCCATTGTCTCTCCTAGGCCCTCTGCTTGAGTAGGATGCGATGTCGTCATCATCTCTATCGATTGTGTTCTTGTCGTCTGTGGAACCAACGGTGATTGAAAGCGAAGAAGAGCCCATTCCAGATAGACCATCATTATCTGGCCCATCATTACCTGCTGCTACGCTTACTGTAACACCTGCAAGAGTTGCTTCATTCAGAATTCGGGAATGCATATCTTCGCCATCACTGCCTCCATTCTCGTGACTTGTAATGCCCCAAGACAATGAAATTATATCAATTCCATACAAACTCTCATCAACACCTTCCCAAGCAGTATCTTTGTTGTCAATAATCCATTGTAAACCATTCATTGCAGATTCATAAAATTCTTGGGAGAGAAGATAATTTTCAAACGGCCCTGCGCCAGCATCTGTTCCAATTCTTACATCGATTAGACTTGCGTTAGGAGCCGACCCCTCATATCCAGTTTGCTCTCCATTCGCATCTAGACCAGTAGCAGCAGCCATTCCCATACAAGCAGTGCCATGCTGATTTCCATCATCTGGGTCGAAAGAACCATCTGTTTCACGACCTCCAGCAAGAACACATTGTGGATCTGTATGTACGTAACATACTGCGTCATAACCTGCAACGAATTTGTCCTTGAGTCCAGGATGTTCGTTATCAGTTCCAGTATCAACCATTGCTATGTTGATTCCAGCCCCTTTCATTGGAGTGTAATTCCATGCTGCAAGCGGATATTCAGCAGAAGGTTCAGCTTTGATATTAGGAGTCTGTACATCGCCCCAGAATACTACTTGACCGTATCTTTCGACCATCACAACTCCATCAATTTGGGAAAGATTCCATACATCATTTGAATCAATTATTCCTAGAAGAACTGCATCAACTGCCTCGATTACATCTGTGATTTGGTATCCCATTGATTCAAGGAATAATACGTCGTTTTCAGTGACATCACGCCCATATGATAACCCAATGCCTACTGGTTGGTCAAGAGTTTCAAGAGAGTCAAAGATACCGTTTCTATTGGAATCCATAGTAGTTCGTTCCCACCAATCTATTTCTTCATGAATTACTGGAGTCATTTTTGGGATTGTATCAACCCAGTTATTGTTTACTGGTTCATCATTACCNATCGAACCTGTNAAAGGGGCTAAAAAAAGTACCAAACAAATTAGTGTAAATCCTCTTCTCATAATCTCCCCGACCCTATTCAAGAATACATCAAACATCAATATGTTGGTTTACAGATTGCTACGAATAAAATGGTGGGAGCACAGGGATTTGAACCCCGACCGGCTGGTATCTTCTGATCCGCCACTTTTGTATTATGTGTACGGCTGGTGGCGGGATGCNTCGGGTCAGTCTTCCAGTTGCTCATCACAATTTCAGACCTTCACCTCTCGTCATTCCCGTGCAACTGGAGCCAGCTATACTACCAGGTTATACTATACTCCCCTTGTTACCACTAAACTCATTGCTTAGCCTGTCGTCGGGCACGCTTTCGACGTCGTAGCTTTTTCTTACGCCACTTCCATCGTTGATTGCCAGACTTCTTCCACGCTCTGGAACCTCGCTTCATGGTTAACAGGTCGCCGACTTACATTTCGTATATGAGTGCATCGCATGAGTTCCATTTTTCAAAATAGACTAGATTATTTCAAAAAAGAGACTAGTCCTACTTACCTTCGTATTGAAATGGAGGTACTGGCTCGTANGTCCGTGCCGAGAATCGATGTGGACGGGATGACTTGCGCTGTCTGTGTAAGTCATGTNGAAAAAGCGATTTTATCAGTCCCGGAAGTTGAATCCGCAGCGGTAAATTTAGCATTATCATCTGCAGAATTTAACGGAAAAGCGTCCATTGATGATGTCGTTAATGCGATAAACAAATCTGGNTATGTTGCATCAATACCTGTAGAATTTACAGAGAAATTGGAAAAAATGAAAAAGGAAGCAAATCTTTCAATCTACAAAAGTACACCAAGTCTAATTATTGCTCTCATAATTATGTTCTACGTAATGTCAGGAGGAGAAGAAAAGTTCCATTTGGTAGCATTCTTGTGCGTAATTTCATTAGATGGATGGAAGGTTCTTGCCAAAGGAATTCATTCGTTAAGATATGGCGTAAATATGTATACACTGATATTTTTGGCATTCATATCTGGACTTAGTTGGTCTTTGTACGAACCAAATGATGCAATGTGGGAAGCAACATATATCGTAATTGCATTTGTTGCTTTTGGAGATTCTATTGAACTGAATGCAAGATTAAAAGCCACAAATTCATTTGCTGACCTAGCATCTCAAAGAATTGTTGGGGAACATAATGCTGGCGATGAAATTCTCATAGCAGCAGGCTCTATTGTACCAGTTGATGGTAAGGTAATCAAAGGAAAATCCCAAGTTGACCAAGCCGCAATTACAGGTGAGTCACTTCCCGTATTACAACAGGTTGGAGACACAGTTTGGGCTGGATCGATTTGCCTAGATTCCTCTTTAACCATCGAAGCGATTACTAATTCTGGATCTAGTAGAATTGATGAAGTTGTGAGATTGGTCGAAAAGGCACAATCTGAAAAAGCNGAAATTGAGCGATNGGTAGATAGGATTGCTTCTATTTTTGTTCCCTTGGTCGTACTCCTTGCNATAATTAGCGCTGTAATTTGGTATAGCGAGGGGTTATCTACTAAGGTCGCCGTATCTGTACTGGTAATTGCTTGTCCATGTGCAATGGGATTGGCCACTCCAATCTCACTATTCGTTGCAACATCAACTGGAGCAAAACATGGGATACTACTGAAAGGACACAAAGCCATTGAAAGTGGAGCAAATGTAGAGAATATAGTCATAGATAAGACTGGAACAATAACTGAGGGCAGATTACAAATTGAATACGATTCGGAAGAAGCCCTCAAAATTGCAGCCGCTCTTGAAGCACACACATCTCACCCGATTGCTGTAGCAATTCTTAGAGAATGNTCAGATTATCCTGATGCAACNGAAGTTGAAACAATACCTGGCTGGGGATTAACAGGCAAAATAGAGGGNATTATCCATTCAGTTGGTAAAGGAGATAATGACATTGAGGTAAAAAGAGGAGATGATTTGATTGGCATAATCAAAATTCATGACCAAATTAGAGACGATGCTAAAGATGCGATTAAGTTGCTACCAAATGTCATTCTATCCAGTGGAGACTCCGAAGAAGAAGTAAAACGTGTTGCTGAAGAATTGAATATCCAAGACGCACGACACAGTCAAACACCTNCTGAAAAATTAGANCTAGTGGAATCTTTGGAAAATGTCGCAATGGTCGGAGATGGAATCAATGATGCTGCTGCATTAGCATCCGCTGATATCGGCATAGCTGTTGCTATGTCAACTGGTTTAGCGGACATTTCAAGCGACATAATTCTAACAAAAGATGGATTGATGACATGTGTCAATGCTCTAAATCTTGCCAAAAGAACACGAGTAAATATCAGACAAAACCTATTTTGGGCTTTTTCNTACAATGTAATAGCAATACCAATCGCAATGGGAGCATTGTATCCTATCAACGGCTTCTTGCTACCCGCTTGGGCTGCAGCCGCAGCGATGGCAATGTCTTCTCTGACGGTCGTTCTAAATTCCCTCAGACTAAAATTGTCATTCGAAAAAACGCTATTCTGAGAGCGCCCGTACGGGGATTCGAACCCCGGTTATCGGCTTAGAAGGCCGAGATGATATCCAGACTACATTATACGGGCAATCTTGCCGGAGGGAATCACCTCTATGAGTGTTACAGTGGTCTGGCACATTTATGACATCGCATTGGCTTCTTTACAGTCGAGCGTTTCCACTCATATCCGCAGTTTTNGCAGGTCCACGACTTAATGTTTGATTTTTCTAAAAACTCGTCTCGTTTTTCTTGAAGTATTTTAGATTCTGAAATTTTCATGCCAGGTGCTATTGAATCAACTGTTGAATGAAGTTCGTCAGAGTGATTTAGAACTCCAGAAGCATGAACTAACTCGTGAACCAATGTGTGTCGTAAAAGATCTGGCTCTTCAACCAATCTTGGATGCAAGCCGATTGTTATGTCTCCTGGGTCAATCCTGAGCCTTCTCCTCCTAACTAATTCAGCTTGACCTTCTTCAAATCGGGTCATGCCCAGTCGGTCATCNTCACCCTCAAGCCAAATTANTGAAACTCTGTCCTCAAGCCATCTAGAAAAGACATTTTCTGGGATTTTTGGAAGTAGTTCAGCAAGTACTGCATCTACGTCCATGACACTCCGAGTAGGGACTAATTGAGAAGCCTTATGATAGAAATGTGGGTGGCCGGAACGCTACAAGTAGCAAACGGGCGTTTAGATCAGCTGGAAGATCGCTTGAGTGGCACTCAAGAGGCCGGGGGTTCAAATCCCCCAACGTCCACTTTATTCTTTGGAAAGCGATTGCAGTCGTTTTCTTTCTNGTCTCGCATTGTATGCAACTTCGGCTTTGGGTATGATAAATTCTGCTTGAAATCGTTCTGATATCAGACTAATAAGATACCAGCCCAATGATAGAATTGGCGTTACAACAATCATAGTTAGTGCAAACCACATGAATAAATTACCATCAGTGGCATAATATGCCCAGTAACCAATTGTAATCAATGACCCAATAAGCCACCAGCGTGCAGCATAACTAGGAGTGGACATTCCCTTGTGGTCTCTTCTAGGAGCAAATAGCCATTTCAAAAATCCCATAGAATATNCGAATTATGATGAGTATTTCAATGACGGTTTTGGTCTTACTGGACAAAACCTTTCCAATTTTTCATGTAATCAACAAATACCTGACTCAAATCTGCTTCCAATAATTCTTTTTCTGTAAATGGAGGCCTTTTTGGTTCATAATTTTCCAGTTCAACACCTCTTGCCCAATCAGGATGAGCGATTGCAACCCTTGCTACTCCAACAAAGTCTGCGCCTTGTTCAATTAACCATCTAGCATCAGAAGCGGTCCATATTGCTCCCGTAGAGATGTAAGCAATAGATTGAGGAATAAGAGGTCTGAATAATTTAGTTAGATTAGTCTTTGATGTAGATTTATCAAACACATCCCAACATGAAAGATGAAACATATCAATTTCCATTTCAGTTAACATTTTTGTTACCTCTAAACTATCATCTAAACTAATACCAATAGTGCTGATTTTTGGCGAGATTCGAACAGATATCAAGAAATTTTCAGAAACTGCTTTCCGTATCGAAGTGATAATCTCTTTCAAAAACCTAAATCTATTTTCAACCGAACCGCCATATTGATCGGNTCTTCTGTTTGTTTTAACGCCTAAGAATTGTGAGATAAGATATGAATGTGCACCATGAATTTCTATACCGTCAAAACCAGCCTTTTCGCACCTCAATGCAGCATTTGTGAAATCGTTAATCAAATCATNAATCTCANATAATTCTAATTCTCTAGCAATTATTTTNCCNTCATTATCTNTCATTTCGCTAGGACAAACNGGAATTCTATCATTAAGTTCACTTGGAGCTTTCATTCCACCATGAAAGATTTGAACCAAACTTATGGAATCGTTTTCACGTAACTGCGTGGCCATTTTTGTTAATCCAGGAATATGTGAATCATCCCAGACTCCCATTTCCCCGCTCCAACCTTTTCCATGCTCTGATACATGAGATGCTGCAGTTGTAATCACGCCGAAGCCATCTTTTGCTCTTCTTGTTAACCAATTTATCTCTGCATCAGACAAAATCCCATTTTCATGACTTTGTTTGTTAGTCATTGCCGCTAAAAATGTCCTATTGCGACTCTTTAGGCCAGACTTGCTGAATATGTACTCAGAATTCGGCCTCATGGCAGGGCGTCAGCAATTCTATTTTTGAGATGTTGCCCAAATTCATGTTTTGCTAAAATATTTGATTTAAGACCTGAGCCAAGTGTTTTAGAACTATGACTTTCAGGTTCAACACATAAGAAAGAGAGCGGATTTTTTTTCGTTTGCCCTAAATGGTGATAATATGTCAGAACTGATAAAAAAACTAAACCAAGCCCTTGGTCTAGAACTTCGAGCAATCAACTTATATGCACATTATGCTGCTTATGTTAAAGGTCTAAACCGAATTCAACTTGAACCGATGTTCCAACAGGAAGCAAATGAATCAATGATGCATGCTGCAACAATTAGAAATGCTATCGTTAAGCATGGAGGCGAATGTGTTACTGAACGTGACCAAATGCCAATCAATCACACAACTAATACAAGGGATATGCTACAGGGAGCTCTCGAGACAGAAGAGAAAGCATCTCAGGTATATGGTGAACTATTGCCTCTACTGGAAGAAATTGCAGATAGAGAACTATACGATGCTGTAGAACAAATATATCTTGCAGAACTTCGTTCAGTTGAAGAAATCAGACTATTGCTAGATTGATTTACTGATTTGTTTCGATTCAACTTATTTTGATTGAAAAATTCCAAAATAAATTATTAATTTGGCCGATTAACAGAGGCATCGGAAATTGGCTGTATATCGCTTATTGTTACAAAATACTAAATCACTTATCTCCGACAGATAGTCGGTTATAGAGATTGATTAATAAAAATCAGATTATTTTGGCCGTTATTGGCGTTTTCATAATTTCTCTTCCATCTTTCTTCGTGACTGGAAATTACATCATTTCTGAGGCTGAAGTGCCACAA